>JAGWRO010000030.1 GCA_028876495.1 Bacteroidota bacterium | reverse complement strand
GAACTGAAAGGAGAATCGCTGAGAAGAAAAAAAGTAACTGATTATAAATAACGAATTGTATTTTTAATCATCATTTAGCTCTTTCATTTATTGCCTGCTTCCCAGGTGGGTCAACATGAGCGGAATGGTGGGTCAACATCATCGGAATTTACATTCAGCTTCTAAGTCAAATAAGGCACGGCTCGAAACGCCAACTACTAAAATCTCAGATAAGTTTAAAGGCATTGTCTAATTAGTTTGGTGTCAATTTACTTGGCTCAAACATTTATGTTTACGCTAAAATACGGGAGTGCTTCATCAAAAACAATATTTTTTTGATCCTTGTTGCAATACCGATTCTGAAAATATTTTATTTTTCGTGAAGATTTTCCAATCAGAAAAGCAGTAAACGAACTTTTGAGAAAGATTTTTATTTCGTTTATAATTTCATTGAAAGAATGACCGTGTCGTTTTCATCAGACACAGACAAGGAAAAAATGGATGGTAAATGGGAAAGATAAATGATATTGCAAACTGATTAGAATGTTATTCTAATGCTATCATTGCTTATCCCAGTTTTTTTAAGTAATGCAAGTGTAGTGATATTTTTCAATAAGTTGGTGAGGAAATAAATTTCTGATTGTTGTGGTTCGAGATTTTTAAACTTCCCAATATGAGTTAAATCATTTCTATATTCCTTTATTGTTTGAACTAGTTTTTCTATATCCTTTGGTTTTTCAAAACTGGAAAAATGGATATTCAATAAATTATCTTGCAAAAGTGCATTAATTGCTTTTTCAAATTTGGAATGCCTCTGTTGCTTTTCGATTCTATAGAAGCCTTCTGCAGCCTGAGAAACAGCAATAAATAAATAATTTCGAACTTTCTGTTTGTTTTTAATTCCTTCATAGATTATTTCAATTACTCTACTCATGCCACCAGTTCTGAATTTGAACCATTGTTGAATTATTCCTTCAAAATTGTTTTCTAAGTCTTTATAATGAATTAAAAAAGAAAGTCTGTTTGAAATATTCCCCTGATTCTGCAAGTTCTCTTTTAAATAAACAAGATTGAGCTCAGTGAAATATTTTTGTTGCCCGACTTGATAACTATTATGATAAGATGTCATCGTAATAAAATCAATATCTAAAACGGAATCAGAAACAAGATTTAAAAATCTCTGGAAATGGTAAAGTCTTTCAAGAAAGAATAAAAGACTTTCAGATTTATCGCTAGAAAATTCCAAACAGGATTTTTGTTCTATGTGATAACCAAAACGCAATTCTGGTTTTTTGATCCTGAAATAAAAGCAGCCCTTAAGGTGTTTTTCAATTTCAAAAAAAATATCGCTAGGTTCCTTGTAATTGTAAGAATATTTTTCACCTCCATTTTCAAAAATTGTATTTTGTATTCCCCCTGATATATTAAGCCAATCACCTAATCCCTCAATACTTACCGACAATTTACGAAAATACTTTTTTGATGCATTTTCAACCCAGTCATTCTTTAAAATAAACCGGGCATGATAGGTTTCAAATGTCATTCCCATTTTATCGAAATGCTGAGTAATGTTTATTGCATCACATTGCAATAAACTTATTTTACTACCGTTTTCTGCAATGCCCCAAATATTTACTTTCCGTTTTAACTCCGAAAATGGAAAAGGATGGTTCTCATCTTCAATTAAAACTCCTAATAATTCTAATTTTACAAATCCATTATCACTAATTTCTATAATCCCCGGCACCTGCTTTTTCTTCTTATTCCGATTTAGAGGGAAAAAGAATTTTCCTTTTATTTTTTCCATATCGTTACGTAAAAAATTCTGTTAATTTCTAATCTATAGTAGCATAAAGTTTTCTAACTTCTTTTCTTAAATTCTAAAATGGCCATTTTAAACTAGACATTTCTTCAAGACACCTACAGTTTTGGCTCTAATAAAAGGTTAAAGAAGTCCCTTATAGAAAACAGAACTGAAAAAAAGGAAACGAATAAAAGATCAATTTATAAGCCTCCTACCTATATCCTTAACCCATTTCCAGAAACTAGAAAGGAGGATCATCCTCTTCTTCTATCATTTCCCGACCATAGATCAATATAGATTCATTGGCTTGAATGATATTATTGTCAAGATAAAACGCCTTTAATTCGTTTTCATTCAGCCATCTCGAACCAACAAATGATTTATTAAATAGCGGTTCAAACATTTTATGCGTAAGTGTCTGAGTACGCAAATATCTTTTATCAAGTTTTGTCTCTCCTTCGTCCTTTATTTTTAAAGCAGCACAAACAGGTATGTGAATTCCGGAAGAAATTAATTTAGAATTACCGTCTTGTATCGGATCGGTAGGTCGCAAAAAACAAATGCAATAAGGAAACCGATAATCTAATTCGCTATTGAGCGAAACAGGTTGTGCACAAAATCCTTTTTCACAAAGATTAGCTTTCAATTTTCTTAACTGCCCTTCCAGATTCCCTTGGCTAAAATACATAACACCGTTTTCATCCCAAATTTTATATTGTAAAAACATTACCCGAATTTTTCTAGATGCCAAATCTTGCTGTTCATAGACAAGGTCTGCTCCTGTAACTGCTTCCATATTATCAGGATGTAAAAGTCTGAGTCGCAAAAATGAATCTTTCCCCAATAAATAATCGACCTTAAAATCATCTTCTTCAATAAATTCCGCCCCAAAATCTTTTCTATTAATTTTTGAAAAATCTCTTTGTAAAATTCTATGCTCATGAACTTTACGGTCTTCTAATGATTTTTTTGCTGCAATGAGTGTAAGCTGTCTATTTTGTATAGGCTTTTTGTCTTCTTCAAGATTTACGGTTCTTTGTAAAAGAATTTCATTTGCGTCAATTTCTTTTTGTATTTCATCAACAGCGGTAGTTTCAAAATCAACAGCACTCATAAGCTTTGCCTTCGTCATATACAATCTTGCCGTTTCATTTAAATTCCTTTGCGGCAATTCCTTTATCACTTCGGAATATAATGAAGGGTCGATATCAAATAAAACATCGAATGCTTGTTCATAAGTAACTGGGGGATCGGTTTTCTTAGCGATATTCATCGCTTCCCTAATGGCGGAAAGCAAATGGAAAGATAGATTTTTCCGCTTTTCATTTGAATAATTTTCAAACATTCGAAAATAATTTGCAATTCTGAATTATATAAAGTTATAAAAGTTTCGGCGGCTTAGTTATAAATGCATTTATCAAAGTAGTGGTAAATCTATTAGACCTTAAAAGGAAAAACAAAAGTGGAAGATTTTTATTTTCCCTGGAAGCTTTTGCGATTTAATAAAGCAGTTAACGAAGTTTTAGGGAATATTTTTATTTCGTTCGGTAATTAACCTCTTTTATAAAAGTCGGTGTCGTTTTTCAACGATACAGCCAAGGAAAAAAGTCACCAGTGAGACGCTGGCGCCAATGGCGAGGGGAAACGATGCCCAGGAGCAAGGAACACTATTGAATTTATTGGAAAAAATTACAACTGTGATTTTGGAGATAACCAGTTAAAGTTTTCTTCCATCATTTCAAACTGATTTGTTTTTGCATGCTTAAAATACCTCTGAATCTGAATTGTATTTTGCTTTAACTCTGAAAATGTTTGTAGTGTTTGAGCATAATTGAGTTTCTTGTTTCTGTAGGCATAACTTAGCAGATATAACTGTGAATGATATAGATGAAATTTGGTTAGGTGTTGTGATTCAGAAATTGACCATTCTGAATCAATGTATATTATTTTACTCATGACAATTTCCAATTGTCGAAGTATTTCTTCGCCTGCTACCAGAATTGTATAGTACTGCAAAACGAAATCTGCAAAGTCTGTTATCAGCAAATCATTTTGGTAAAAGTCATCCATTGAAAACAAGCTGTTGAGAAACGAACTCCAATTTTCATACACCCTTTTAAGTAAAGCTTCTTGTTTCTGTTCAGAACAATTAGCAGTAAAACTTTTGAGAAAATTATTTCTTGCAATTTGATGAGATGAATACTTGTCAATCTCAAAGCAGTCAACGGTCTTGTAAATTTTTTCATCCGAAAGTGAAGCCACAAGCTCCCCTAACGAAGCATTAAATATTATGCTTGAATTAAAAAATTGAATTACTTGTTTGAAGAATTCAAAATCTTCTGCTTCTATTTTTAGCAGACAATTTTTTATAGCGAAACACTCCTTCTTTATAAAATTCTCATCTTTATTTTTCGCCACAATTTGCCTGATAAGTTCAAAGTTTAACCATTTATTTGTTAGAGAAGGTTCGTATGATAATTGATTTAATTTTTCTGTTTTGAAACTCTGTAAATAGAAAACGAATGTTTGAGGTCTTCTAATTACAGACAATGCTTTAACGAAATAAGGGAAACTTATACTGCTAAAAAATGAAATCAAATTCTCTAAAAGGAAATTAAAATGAAATCCTCGCCCACCTCTTTCAATTGATTCAATTAGTTCGTAAGTACGCTTAATGTCATTATCTGCAAAACCGTCTTTTGATTCTTGCATGATTTTCTTTTCGTGATATGGTGCATTTGGCAGAGCATGAGTTTCTATCTTCACATTCAACAAAAGTTTAAGAATGTTTTCTGATAATGGTTTGGTATTGGATTCTGCTAAATCATTTTCTGTTAGTAGTTTTTCAATTTCAATTTGTAAATAGCAATTTACACTTAAAAAAACAAGAATCGATTTTACATCACCATTTGAAATTCCAGTTATCAAATAGTGTTTTTCCGTAAAAATTATTTGTGAAATCTCTTCAACTTTATTTTGACTATAGTGAATGGTATTTAAAAGAATCTGATATAATTCTTGATCTATCTTGCTAATTTCTTCTAACTTTTCTCCCTTGAGGAAATCTTCAATTTTATTTGCCTCCAATTTTTGAAGCAAATTATTCAGCCCTACATGTAATGATGAGGTTTGACTTAGGCGCAATGATTCCGTTAATGTTATTTCGGGAATTTCCATACTATAGATTCAGGTTTGTTTAACTCATCCCATAATTCATTAAATGCGTCAACAACAGGTTGCGGATGAGAAACTTCATGCAAAATGTGATGGCTTTTACCGTATGAGTTTAAGGACGTTCCCAAGGAATAAACTTGAGACCTTCTTAATTCACTACTTGGAAAAATCAGAAATCTGTCATGAAAAGCCCAACCGAAACTTCCATGTTGTATTCTGAATTCAAGGTTTAAATGGTGATTGTTATTATTTGGATTTTCAAGGATTGCTTTATAATCAGCAATAACATCCGCTATTGATTTTCCTTTAAAATGGTAAACATTTTTCACTGCATCGTTAACTGAACCGATTGCTTTTAAAGGAACACCACCTTTTGCAGAGTAATAAAGTGTTTGTAAAATATCGGTTGAGCTTAAAAACGGGTCCCAAAGAAATACTCCATTTTCATCTTTCTGCTTAATCAATTTTTGCAAATCATTCAAACCACCATTCAATCCCTTTTTGTATTGTTTGAATGAAAGAGATTTTTCTAACTGCTTTTTCTCTGCATCATAAAGATTGTTTGAAATGTAGTTTGTATAGTTTGTTTTTTCAGGTTTCTTTTTGTCTCTATCTCCACTTATAATTTGAACTTCAACCATGTTGCCAGCAACCTCAAATAATCGTGGTTCAGGATTAATGATTCCCATTCTAAAATCAAACTCACGAATATATGTTCCGTGGAAGGTTGATAGGATTAAACTTGGCTCTTTCCTCCAAAATTTTATGTCATTGATTTGATCTAAGTTTCCAATATTGACTTTTTGATTTTGAGTTTTGTTGTAATCAACAATAATACTTCCCATGTAGTTTTTGTCAATAGTGGATTCGACTTGCAACAAACAATCAGGTGGAGTTTGAATTGATGTGTGCCATGAAAAATTTAGGTCAACTCCATCCCATGTTTTAAGTGCAGTTGAATTTGTTTCTAGAATTGTGACAGGAAACTGGAAAATAAAATTGCCTATTCTATCTCTGACTACTGATAAATCAATTGGAACGGTTTGTTTAATCTTTCCAATTAACTCATTCAGTTTGTTTATCGTTTCCACCTTTAGCAAGAAATCCAAATTATCTTTTGATTCATCAAAAAACTCTAAAATGTATGAGCCATTGTTGAAATTATTTTTCAGAATATTATTAATGCGATTGCCTTCAATTGAAGGGATAAATTGCTTAGGAAGAAATTTTAGTTGTGGAAATTGAGAGGCATTTGAGCCGTCGGTTTTCCATTTATTTTGTGTCTTTAATATTTGAAAGTTATTGTCTGCGTCTTGCATTGATAGCCAAAACCTCTTAATGCCGATACTGTATTCATCATTGACTTTAATTGGTTTGTTTGATAAAAATGTTTCGTTTGTTGCAGTAAAGGGTTTCTCTTCAAAAACTGCAATAGTGAAAAAATTAAAGATGGCATTGTCAGCCTTTCTATATAAGAATAACTCGGTTACCTCACAACTTTTGTAAAAGGCAATGTTCCCGTCCGTTGTTAGAATATTGTAATCCATTTATTAATGACAATATTTGCAAAAGTAATTATACCAATTGTAAATGATTTCAGTTCTTAAACTTCCCTAAAAAGTGAATCTTTCGCAAGGGAATTACTTAACCTTCTTTGTAAAAACAACTGCCGAATTTATTCTTTCATAGCTTGAATGTGTACATCAACTTCTTATGATACTAGGTAACGAATTAGAAAACCATGATCCTTCGGAAATTGAGATTAACTGAAGAAATAAGAATACAGGAACAGTTGTAAAGTAAAAAATCCCTTTATACTTTCACTCAAAATTTAAATAGGAAATAATGGTAAAACACAAACGCAATTAATTAAGAAAATTAGAAAAAAAATCGTCTCTATTTATCCGTTCACTGTAAATCCAAATCTTTATATTCAATGAACATACCCGATCACTGTAGACAAGCAAAGCTTTATTTTTTCTTTGTTTCGTACTCTTTTCGTAGTCGATCTTGTTCCTTTAGTGAATTTAGCTTTAAATCGTTGTAGATAAATTTGAACGCATCTGAAGGCTTCTTATTTATTGCCAGCGCAGAAAGATATATTTCTTTTGCTAAAGGTATTGTTTTATGATTAAGAGTAAGCTTACTTAAGCGAGATTCTGCAATTCCTGTATTTATCGCGATCGTTTTTTGAAAAATTAATCCGCTTGAAATAAACTTGCCAAATTTTGTAAGATTTTGGTCTTTTGCTTTTTCGGATTGATATTGGGCTTTAAAATCTTTAAAGACTTCATCCGCCATCTGATTTATATCCAAAGATAAAGCTAAGGCTATTAAATAAAATTCGCTGCCTTTAACATTAAGATAGCTGGCAACACTTAATTTGCTAAGTCTGCTACGAGGTATTCCAGTTTTGAAATAAATCTCATTCTTTCTAGATTTTAGCCTCGAAAAAACTGCTCCTAAATATTGCTTTGCTGCCACTTAAAATTTTACTGTTTGAGTAAACTTAAAGAGTGGAAATTCTAATATTGAAAATCTTGATTTTTGTTTCCAAATTAGAAATATTAATTTCCTATTTAGAAATATTTTGTATATTTGGACTTCATAAATAATGTTTAACTAAAGAGTCTCGACTGCAAATTCCGACAATTTGAACTCAAACGAGACGGTAGGTTAAGCCCATGGTCAATTAATGCTATATTGCATTTGATGAAGCCGTGGGCTCTATCGTAATTCCGATTTGAGTAGGTGTCGGAACCTTGCAGTTCGGTTGATAGATGCCCCGGCTTTATCAATTCAGAGACTCGTTTTAAAATAATGAATGCGGGTTTCCACCATACTGACAATTATCAGTTGGTAATTTTTAATAATTACCAGCGGGTGCTTTCCTTCGCACTTTTATTACACTCGCATCTTTTAAATGAATTAATAAGTCTTATTCAAATCCATTACGCCAAAATAAAAAGGTCTCCTGAATAGCAATCCGGATAAATGCGTATAACCATTACTGTTATACTATCCGGCAGTGCTGCTAAATGTTTTAATTCTTATGTTTGGTTTAGTAAGCAACAGTTGCCGGTAACCTGGCCTCCGGCTGCAGGTGTTCTTTTTTTTAAATTAGATCGTGGTTTTAAAAATATATTCAATGCATCCTGTTTTTCTATATCGTTTTGTCAATGTGGTGTCGGCTTCGCTGCCCCTGTGGTGTATTGCCAGTGAGAGGCAAGGCCTTATTCAAAAACTGTATGCCCAGAAACCTAAAAACCCTGAATAAATTCGCGTGTATCCTTGTGTGTTATAGTCCGGCAGCAGCTCTCTCATGTGTTTAAGATAGATTATAATAGAGTAATGGCCGCCGGTAGTCTTACGGCGGCCTGCTGCCGGTTTGTTGAAATTTCTTAGATGGTGTAAAACATACTCTTTGATCAATGACTTACTTACCTAAAATATTTGTGAATGAACCATATTAACCCTGCTGCCACAACCACCATTGCCTATTATTACCCGTTGTTGTTGCGGTATGCAACCATAGTTACCGGCGATCGTGACGAGGCGGAAAAAATAGCGCGTAATGTCCTGAAGGACCAATACCAGTTAAATGGCCTTGCGCCTTCAAAGTTGCTGCGCCTGGTACTGAAGACGGATGTACTCAATCGCTGCTTATACTTTAAACAGTTCCAGATTTTTGATCGACCACCCATTAAAATTCCCGTCGGCGGATGTGTGCTACCGGAAGAGGAAGAAGATAATAACCCGTCAAAATGATTATTCCTATGCGAAATAAAATCAGATATGTAAAATGGCTCAAAGCCCTTTTTGAGTGTAAACCCAAAGGCCCTACGTAGCGAGGCTTTTACCAAATTATAATACACTCAATTATTCATCTTAAAAACAACTGCAATGAAAGTTATTTATTGCTTAATGATACTTCTTTGGCCTTTGGTGAACCGCGCGCAAACGGTAAAGGCGCTTAAAATTGGTGATGCGTTGCCGGCCATGCCTGCCGGTACTATCATTAATTATAGTGCCTCTTCGGCAACCCTTGCTGATTTTAAAAATGAACTGGTCATACTCGATTTTTGGAGTACCTGGTGTGTGCCCTGCATTAAAGCCATGCCGGGGTTTGAGGAGCTGCAACAACAGTTTAAGGGCAAAGTTCAATTCGTACTGGCCACGCCACAGGAAAAGGAGACGATCCGAAAATTTCTACAGAAAAAGAATGTGGGGCTGCCCTGCTTTGTAGAGGATAAAGAACTGTCAAAGTATTTTCCTCACAACTCCGTACCGCACGAGGTATGGATAAAAGAGGGCAGGGTAGTGGCGGTTACCTATGCCGAAGAAGTATCGGAAGAAAATATCCGGAAAGTGCTTGAAGGCAGGAAAATAAATCTTGTAGAAAAGAAAGCTGATTTCGACTATGATATTTCG
>JAGWRO010000029.1 GCA_028876495.1 Bacteroidota bacterium | reverse complement strand
TTTAAAAACTTATAGTAAGAATGAAGGAAAAAGTAGCCAAAAAGTATTCAGAATTATTCGAAGGTAATCCAATGATCGTGCGCTCACCTGGCCGCATCAATATCATAGGGGAACATACTGATTATAATGATGGTTTTGTACTTCCTGCAGCTATTGATAAAGCTGCTTACATAGCCATTTCATTGCGTGATGATGACGAGATACATTTAGCAGCAGCAGACCTAAATGAAACATTTTCAATTTCGGTAAATGATTTAAAACCAGTCGGGGATACCAGTTGGCCCAATTTTATATTGGGGGCGGCTGCGCAGTTCCCAAAAAGAGGCATACCATTAAAAGGATTCAATGCAGTGCTAATGAGTGATGTGCCGATGGGTGCTGGATTATCCTCTTCGGCTGCGATAGAATGCGCCACGACTTTTGCCTTAAATGAATTACTCCAAACTAATTTAGACAGGATAACGATGGTAAAAATGGCGCAGAAAGCCGAACATGAATATGCAGGAGTAATGTGTGGCATCATGGATCAGTTCGCGTCGATGATGGGAAAGAAAGACCATGTAATCAAACTGGACTGCCGCACACTCGAATATGAGTATGTTCCCTTTAAACTTAAAGGCCTAAAAATATTGTTACTGAACACCAATGTGAAACATTCACTGGCTTCATCTGAATATAATACAAGACGTAAAGAATGTGAGCAGGCAGTAGCGTGGGTAAAGGAACATGAGCAGCAGGTTAATTCATTGAGGGATGTAACTGAAGAAATCTTGGATAAATATGTTTTACCAAAAGATACATTAGTTGATAAACGCAGCCGTTTTGTGGTGCAGGAAATTAACCGTTTGCTTAAAAGTTGCGAAGATTTGCAAAGAGGCGATTTACAAGCCCTGGGAAATAAAATGTTTACCACGCATGCAGGGTTGAGTAAAATGTATGAAGTAAGCTGTAAGGAATTGGATTACCTGGTTGATTTTGTAAAGAAGTATGATGCAGTAATTGGAGCAAGAATGATGGGGGGAGGTTTTGGTGGTTGTACTATAAATCTTGTGAAGGAAGAAGCTGTTGATGAATTAATTGCGGCGATACGACCGGCTTATGAAAAAGAGACGGGTCTGCCATTGACCTATTATATAGATTCACCAGAAAATGGAACAGAAATTATTTAGCCCATGTTTAATTTAAAAGAACATTCCCATACACGATTAAATATTTTAACCGGCGACTGGATATTGGTATCGCCACATCGTATGAAGCGCCCATGGCAAGGGAAAGTAGAGGACTTGCCTAAGGATAACAGGCCTTCTTATGACTCCAAATGTTATTTATGTCCCGGGAATAAAAGATCTGACGGCAGTGTGAATTCCGATTATAAAGATTCTTATGTTTTTACGAATGATTTTTCTGCTTTATTACCAGATACACCAACCGGTGAAGTTGATGAAGAAAATTTATTAGTTGCATCAAGTGAAAGTGGTATTTGTAAAGTGATTTGCTTTTCACCGCGACACGATCTGACGTTACCTCAAATGGGCATTGACGCAATTGAAAAAGTTATAGAAGTATGGCAAACCGAATTTGCCGGAATATCAAAAAACTCCTCCATTAAATACATCCAGATTTTTGAAAATAAAGGAGAACTCATGGGTTGCAGCAATCCGCATCCTCATGGACAAATATGGGCGTCATCGTCTGTTCCGTTAGAAGTTTCAAAAGAAACTTTTCAACAGAAAAACTATTTTGAAATGAATGGTATAAGCTTGCTTTCCGCCTATATCGGACTTGAAATAAAGAAGCAGGAGAGAATCGTTTTAGAGAATGAACATTTTGTTGCATTGGTTCCCTTTTGGGCAGTGTGGCCCTATGAGACAATGATTGTAAGTAAAAGACACATCCAGGATATAACACAATTCACTCAAGCCGAAAGAAAATCATTTGCAATAATCCTTAAGCAACTCACTTCCAAATATGATAACCTTTTCGAAATATCATTTCCTTATTCAGCAGGGATGCATCAACGTCCGGTAAATGACGGTGAGCGTCCGGAATGGCATTGGCACATGCATTTTTATCCGCCGCTGTTAAGGTCTGCGACAGTAAAGAAGTTTATGGTAGGTTATGAAATGCTGGCCAATCCTCAACGCGATATTACTGCAGAAAATGCTGCAGAGAAATTAAAATCGTTAAGTGATGTTCATTATTCAGAACAAAAAAATATAAATGGATAAAAAGAAGATTTTGGTTACGGGCGGCCTTGGCTTTATAGGATCGCATACTACAGTGGAACTTATTAAAGCCGGTTATAAT
>JAGWRO010000028.1 GCA_028876495.1 Bacteroidota bacterium | reverse complement strand
CAATGATTAAAGGATTGTTTCTTAGAAAAATACATGCAGTAACCTTTAAAGGCTTTCTGCTGAAATTAATAATATTTATTGTCGCTTTTACTTTTGAAAAACTTGCTTAAGTAAATAGCAACTTGGGTTAATTAGGAATCTGGATTATTTGTTTCTTTACTGTCAGTAAAAACTTAAAGTTTACTGATCTTTATAAATAATTTACTTATCATTTAATCTGAAAGGATATTTTTGAGGTAATAAAATTATCTGTTTGAAATCCGTAATTCTTTTTTTGTTGTTTTTGTGTTTTGTCTCATTTGCAAGGGCTCAAACGACCTGCACTGCATTAGGACAAAATCCTTCAACTGCTTTCCCGGTTTGTGGCACCAGTGTTTTTTCTCAATCAACAGTTCCCTATTGCGGTGGAAGGTCTGTACCCGGCCCTTGCTCAGCAACTGCTGACTTAACCGACACAAATCCTTTTTGGTACAAGTTTACCTGTTTCTCTGCAGGTACACTTGGGTTTTTGATTACGCCTGTTGATTTGGCTGATGATTACGACTGGCAACTTTTTGATGTGACAGGCCATAATCCGAATGATATTTATACAGACGCTTCACTTTTCGTATCATGCAACTGGTCGGGAAATACCGGGTTAACAGGAGCTTCTTCTGCTGGGAGAACTTTGAATAATTGTGCGGGAACCGGTTATCCTACTTTTAGTTCGATGCCTGTTTTAAAATTGCATCATAATTATCTTTTATTGGTAAGTCATTTTACAAAGTTTCGGGCATCAGAAAAGGGATACCAGTTAAGTTTTGGTGGAGGAACTGCAAGTATAACTGATACGTTGCCACCGGCTTTGCAAAGCATCAGTGCTTCTTGCGATGCCGCAAAAATTTTTATAAAGACCAACAAAAAAATGAAATGTAGCAGCCTTGCTGTCGACGGAAGTGATTTTACAATTTCTCCTGCGGTTGCCAGCATTACTTCAGCAAGTTCTTATTGCGATGCTTTTGATATGGATTCTCTTGAACTGGATTTAAGCAATTCACTTCCACCCGGTAATTATACAATAACAATCAAAAATGGTTCTGATGGTAATACACTTTTAGATAATTGTGGTACTACTATCCCGGTTGGCAATTCTTTGCCTCTGCAGATTTTGCCACTTGCTCCTACGCCAATGGACAGTCTTATGCCGGTAATGTGTGCTCCACAATCTTTACAACTTGTGTTTAAAAAAAATATATTATGTAGTTCTGTAGCGGCAAATGGAAGTGACTTTGTGGTTACCGGTCCTTCGCCTATAACGGTAGTAAGTGCTACAACTAATTGTGTAAACCAGGGAACAAAAACAATTACCGTTAATTTATTTAATCCGATCGTTAAGGGCGGCACTTATCAAATAATACTTAAAAAAGGCGATGATGGAAATACGATTCTTGATGAATGTGCTCAGGAAACACCTGCTGGTTCTGCATTAAGCTTTACAGTGAAAGATACAGTGTCTGCTGATTTTACCTATTCTATAAATAAAGGATGTATCTATGATACAGTCCATTTTCTAAATGCAGGATCAAATGGAATCAATCAATGGTTATGGCTGTTGGATTACAACGGAACAAGCAGTTTGCAAAACCCGGTATCTTATTTTAATTCTTTTGGAATAAAAAATATCAGGCTTGAAGTTTCTAATGGATTTTGCACTGATACTGTAACAAAGGAAGTGAATTTAGATAATGAATTAAAAGCTGCATTCGAAACCAATAATACCTTGTGCCCCGAGGATTCAGCCTCTTTTCAAAATCAAAGTATTGGAAATATCACTTCCTATTACTGGAACTTCCAAAACGGCAACACAAGCGAAAGTGAAAATCCTTATCCTCAGAAATACCCGATTTTACTGGCAGAACACAATTATCCTGTTTCTTTGGTTGTTCAAAATGATTTGGGATGTTTTGATACGGCAATAAACAATATCCGTGTTTTAAAAAGTTGCTATATTGCCGTGCCGAATGCATTTACTCCTAACGGGGACGGCCTAAACGATTTTTTATATCCGCTCAATGCCTTTAAGGCTGATAACCTGGACTTTAAAGTTTATAATCGTTTAGGCCAGTTGGTTTTTGAATCAAAAGACTGGACTCAAAAGTGGGATGGAACGATCAAGGGAGAACCCCAGGATGCTGGTGTTTATGTGTGGACATTGCAATATGTGCTCCACGATACCGGCAAACATGTTTTTATGAAGGGTTCAACTGTTTTGATCCGATAAAACTTTTCCAAGATCAACAGTTGTATTATCTGCTATCACCGGGTTGGGTTTGCTGATGTTAATTCCATTTTCAGGGCTATCTATGTGCCTGTTATAGCTTATTCCAAAGAGGAAACAAAATGGAATAAATAACCCGATCATCAAAACTCTTAAGGAATATATTACTTGGGTTGCAACTTCGGAAACTACTTCGGTTGGGTTGCTGAATAACTTTTTCATTTTTTTGTTGTTTTACTGTTTGAGGGATTGATTTAATTTCTTTAGCTGTTTTTTTCAGATAACACTTTTGTAAGATCAACAGTGTTATTCTGGTGGCTAACCTGGGCTTGTTTGCTGATGCTACTGCCGGTTTCGGCTTTTGCATTGGGCAGGTTATAGCTTATTCCGAATACAAATGAAAAGGGGATAAATAATCCTACCAATAATACTTGTAAGGAATACATGATGCGTTTTACAACTTCAAGAGCTTCTCCTGATTTATTGCTTGTTATTGTTTTCATTTTCTTTTGTTTTAATTGTTTTTGATTTAATTACATAACAAAGATATGGTTAAAGGTAAGTACTATGCAAAACATAGTACATTAAGATGCATATTTCTGTTATGAATGGTTCAAATTTCAATTTGAATGGTAGTGCTGTTAGTTTTCTAATCAAAACAAATGACAAAAAATATGAACTGATTATTAGATTATCTGAGAAAATTGCAAATATCATTGTATCTTTTGCCTCCATTATTCCAAACTATATTGTATGCAAAAAGTATTTTTTTATTGCCTGATTTTCGTATTGTATTCTGCAACCTCTAATGCACAGCAATACCAGATTGCTTCTCCGGATGGACATTTAAAAGTTCAAATAAATAATGACAAATCGCTGCATTTTTCGTTGATGAAAGATGATAAACCTCTTATTACATCGATAGAAGCGGCTTTAATACTTAAGGATGAAACACTTCCTGCTGCAAATGCGAAAATTTCTAAAACAGAAAAACAAAAGGTGAATGAAATAATTCATCCTGTAGTTGCGATTAAAAGCGCTACTATCCAGGATGACTATAACCAGTTGACTTTGAAATACAAAAATCATTTTAATGTTGTTTTTCGTCTATATAATGATGCGTTTGCCTATCGTTTTGAAACTAATTTTAACGATAGTATCACAGTAAACAAAGAAAAATGTGATATTTCTTTTCCAGACAATACCAGTGGGTGGTTTGCTTTTGCCAACCGCTGGATGAACAGCTATGAACACATGTATCAAAAAGAACCGGTTGAAAAAGTGGACAGTAGTAAAACAGCTCAATTGCCATTATTACTTGATCTTAATGATGCCGGAAAATTGCTGATCACCGAAAGTGATCTTTATGATTATCCGGGATTGTATTTCACCGGTAACAGCGATCACAAATTGCAATCAGTATTTCCACCGGCAGTAAAAACAGAACAAAAAACAAGGTCTGACCGTACTTTTCCGCCCGCGACCGTTTATGATTATATTTCACATACAAATGGGGCACGTCCCTTTCCATGGCGCATTTTTGCTGTGGCAGATAAAGATGACCAATTGTTGAATAACCAGATCGTTTACAAACTGGCAAAACCAACCGTACTCGAAAATACAGATTGGATCAAACCAGGACAAGTAGCGTGGGACTGGTGGAATGACTGGAACATTACCGGTGTGGATTTTAAAGCAGGGGTAAATACCGAAACTTATAAATATTATATTGATTTTGCTGCACGGCATCATATTCCTTATATCATAATGGATGAAGGTTGGTATAAATTAGGTAATATGACCGAACGTGTGCCCGGCGTAGATGTAAAAGCCATAGCAGATTATGGAAAACAAAAAGGAGTAGGTGTAATTCTTTGGTGTGTTTGGCGCACCCTGGACAACCAGATGAAAGAAGCTATGGATCTTTTTGAGCAGTGGGGTGTTAAAGGTATTAAGGTTGATTTTATGGATCGGGACGACCAGGCTGTGGTTAATTTTTATTGGCGTTGTGCCAAAGCCGCTGCAGAGCATCATTTGATGGTTGATTATCATGGAGCGCATAAACCTGCCGGATTGATGAGAACTTATCCGAATGTGGTAAATTTCGAAGGTGTTCCCGGCCTTGAACAGGATAAATGGACTGATTCTCTTACTACTCCAAAAATGGCGGTTACCCTACCTTACATCCGCATGTTTGCCGGGCCCATGGATTACACACCCGGTGCGATGCGGAATGCCCAAAAGAAAGATTTTGCAGCAATCAATAGTAATCCGATGAGCCTTGGTACGCGTTGCCAACAATTAGCCATGTATATAGTTTATGACGCACCGTTGCAGATGCTTTCAGATAATCCTACTACTTATGAAAAAGAAAAAGAATCTTTGGATTTTATAACCAGTGTGCCAACCACCTGGGATGAAACAATTCCTTTAGATGGAAAAGTAGGAGAGTATGTAGTAACTGCGAGAAGGAAAGGCGACAAATATTTTGTAGGAGCTATGACCAACTGGACCGCTCGCAATCTAACCATTGATTTTTCTTTTCTACCCGAAGGAACTTTTCACATTACTTATTTTCAGGATGGTGTAAATGCAGATAGAAACGGGACCGATTATAAAAAAGTTGATGCAACAATTACAAAAAATGACAAACTTCAAATTCATTTAGCGCCGGGCGGAGGTTGGGCTGCAAGGATAGAAAAGTAAGAAGTGAAAAATGCAGGAGCTGGTAAACAAAGAAATAATAAAGATTTTTATTTACTGGTGTCAGGTTTATTTATCTATGAAATGATATTCTCTTCTTCCGGTTGGTCTTCCGGTCGATTTTCGTTGTATTCGATTATAAAATTATTGGTGCCGCTTCCGATGATGATATTCATATAATTTAACTGAATCAGTTCCAGAATATTCAGGAAAAGAAATATGGCGTGAATGCGATCGTCACAAACATCAAATATTTTTTCGAACGAAACGGTTTTTTCGGTTTTAATCAGGTCAAGCATATATTTCCGCGTTCCTTCCATCGTATAATTGTAACTGATAACCGTATGAACCGGCCGGTTTCTTTTGTCAAGTAAACGTTGTGCCACTTTTTCGAAAGCTTTCATCAGTTTAAACAAAGTCACCGTTTGTATTTCTGTTCCTTCGCCCGCTTCTTCTCCTATCATGGCCAGTTCCTGTTGAATGTTTCCGCGCTTTACCAGCAACATTCTCAAAGCTTCCATTTCGCTCATTTTTTGAGATGCCTCTTTAAACTTTTTGTATTCAAGAATCTTATCTATCAATTCCTGCCTTGGATCAATTTCATTTCCCAGGGCATCAATTTCTTTTCTTGGAATCAGCATTTTTGCCTTAATGCGCATTAGTGTGCTAATGAATAGAATAAACTCACTGCTAAGTTCAATATTCAAAGTTTCGCTTTGGTGGATGTAATCCAAAAAATCATTGGTAATTTTTGAAATAGGTATATTATAAATATCCAGTTCATCACGTTCAATAAAAAATAAAAGCAGGTCGAATGGTCCTTCAAACTGGGGTAATTTTATCTGGTAAATTTCTGTATTCATTTAAAAATAATTTTGAAACAGTTCCATGTTTCCTTTTTTCAAGGTAAAAAAAATCCCAATGACAAGATCATTGGGATTGCAAATTTATTGAAATAATATCACTGCTTTTTTAACTCATCTCTGATCTCTTGTAATAATTTATCTGTAGTAGATATTTCAGGAGGTGGAGGTGTAGGTTTCTCAGCTTCTTTTTTCTGAAACTTGGCAATTGTCCTGATTAACATGAAAATTACCAGGGCTATAACAATGAAGCTGATAACCGCATTTAAAAAATTTCCATACGTAACTTCGCCCCATTTTAGCTCCGATATATTTTTGGCACCTACCGCATTAAGTGCAGGCGTAAGTATCAGCGGGGTAATAATATCTTTCACTAATGATGAAACAATAGCGCTGAATGCGGCACCGATAATTACAGCAACAGCAAGATCCATCACATTACCTTTCAAGGCAAATGCTTTAAAATCCTTAATAAAGCTCATAGTTTTTAATTTAAAAATGAATAAATGAAGGTTTGGTTAGATTTCGATATTTGAATGCCTGGCAATCTAATAAATAAATGTACTGTATTTATTTAAACTTCAGAATCTTTAGAGCAAAAGTTTTACCAGAGGAATGTTTAATTTCTTTTTGGAGTAATTCTCTTCTTAATTGTTTAGCTGTTTTTGTGCTATCATCATGGCTCCAGCCTGGGGGCATAATTAAATATTTTATCTTGAGCCAAAATGGAATTTTTTTTCTCATATCACGGGAAATATCCTTCCATTCATGAAAAATAATATTAGTAAGATGATAGGGGTGAGATAATGGTTTGGTTAATCCGTATCTAACCGGATCTTCTTTTACTTCTTTTTGGAAAGTGCCAAAAATTTTATCCCAAATGATTAGCACCATTCCTAAATTTTTGTCCAGGTAGCGAACGTTACTTGCATGATGTACCCGGTGATGTGCAGGGCTAACAAACACCGCTTCAAACCATGAAGGCATTTTACTGATATACTGCGTATGAACCAGGATTCCGTAGATCTGGGTAAGAGAATACATAAATACAATATCTAAGGGTTTAAATCCCAGCAAAACCAGTGGAATAAAATAAATAAAACGATACAAGGGCTGTAATACGGACGAACGAAATCCGGTAGTTAAATTAAATTCTTCAGAAGAGTGATGGGTAACATGAATTGCCCAAAATATTCTGCAAAAATGATCAACGCGATGTTCGAAATAAAAAGCAATATCTTCTGCAATAAAAAGCAGAAACCAATAAAGAAAAGGATTAAACGAAAAACTGATAAAATGAAATTGATAAACTGTAATAAGAATGACTAAATAAACTGCTCGAAATAAAAGATCAATTCCTCCATTCAATACGCAGAGATAGACATTCAATAAAGTACCCTTAAGCGTATAGTATTTTTTTAAATGAAGATTACTTAATATTATTTCCGCTGCGATCACAACAATATAGATCGGGGTAGTTATTAATATCAGTAGTTGTTCATTTAACATAAAATGTCAATTTAAACCGACATAATCTCTTTTTCTTTGGCAGCAAGATATTTTTCAATAAGTATGATATGCGCATCAGTTATAGATTGAATTTCATCTTCAGCCTCTTTGGCTTCATCTTCACTTAAACCGTCTTTTTGTGCTTTTTTTACCTGTTCTATTGCGTCGCGTCTAATATTGCGTATCGCAATTTTTGCCTGTTCTCCTTCACCGTTGCTTTTTTTTACCAAATCCTTTCTTCTTTCTTCAGTTAAAGGAGGTAAAAACAAACGAATGATATTCCCGTCATTCTGAGGATTAATGCCAATATTGGCAGCTATGATAGCTCTTTCAATTGGCTGAAGCATATTTTTTTCCCACGGTTGAATGGTAAGTGTGCGGGCGTCGATTGCACTTAAATTACCAACCTGGTTAATAGGAGTAGGCGTTCCGTAATAATCAACAGTTATACCATCAAGCATGGTTGGATTTGCTTTCCCGGCTCTTATTTTTACTAATTCAGATTCAAAATGTTCGGTTGCTTTTTGCATCGAAACTGTTGCTTCGTCTATTATTTCTGTTGTCTCTTCTAACATTTCTCAAAATTTATTAATACTGATTAAGGCCAAAATTGGCTTTATAAAAGTGCACAAATTTATGAAATCGAAATGATAAAAGGGAATTAGAGAATGATTAATCCTGTGCTATTGTTTCCCCGGTGAATGTAAAAATCTTGTGAGAATGAAGAATTGGCTTTTCATTAAGTTGACCTTTAGTGACCATCTTTTTTCTTTTTTGCCTGAAGTAATAAACTATACCTACCAATAGAATTGAGGTTGCTGAAAGAGCCAGCATAACTATTGGGGTACCGGCAAAACTTAAAATATAGGCAATTGCAATAAAAAGGATGTTGGTAGCCACACAAGTTAACGTTATGGTTTTGTGGCTGAAGCCAATGTCTAATAAAAGATGGTGAATGTGAGTTCTGTCTGGCCAAAACGGTGAGCGACGATTAATAATTCGTAAACTTACCACCCTTAATGTATCAAAAAGGGGAACAATCAAAATTGCAAAACCCAAAGCAGGAGCGGAATTTAATGGAATCAGAGAAGAAGGATCAGATGCGACATTAATAAATTTAATTACCAATATTGAATTGATAAGGCCAATCAGCAACGAACCTGTATCGCCCATAAATATCCTTGCCGGGCTAAAATTGTAGATTAAAAAACCAACAAGACTTCCGGCAAGGGATAAAGCCATTATTGCATAAAGAGTTTGTCCTGCGTAATAAAAATAAATTCCAAAGATCAATGAAGTAAGGAAGCCCAGGCTTCCTGCCAGGCCGTCAACTCCATCTATAAGGTTAAATGAATTAGTGATGACAACTATTGTAAACAAGCTAATTAAAAATGCAGCAGTCGGGGGAAGTGCATAAAAACCGAGGATTCCGTAAAGATTATTAATTTCAATTCCTCCAAATTTTATGATTATACCGGCAGCAATTAATTGTCCGACAAACTTTTTAGTTGCAGTGAGAATTAAGATGTCATCTTTTATTCCCATAAAAAAGATGATCATTATTGCGGCCATCAAATATTGAAGAACAGAAGTTTCTGAAGGAGGAACACCAATAAGTGTAGCGAAAATAAAGCCGGCAAAAATACCTAAGCCGCCTAACGTTGGAATAACTACGTTATGTACCTTTCTTTCGCCAGGTACATCAAAAAGTTTTTTATCTTTCGCAACTTCAATGATTACTGGTATTGAAAAAAAAGTAATTAAGAATGCCAATCCGCTGCTAAAAATGATATTCTCCATGCAATGGTGTTAAAAAAATCCTTTTACAAATGTATACCTTTGTTAAAAATTAATAATAAAATAACGCTGATTTTATATAACGAAAAAGAACCGCAGTTATTTTGTTTTTGGTTTTTTATTATTACTCATCAGGCCCGCCTGCTACTACGGAACCACTCATTTTTTTCAAAGGATTTTTATGATTTTCATCGAAAAATGCCTGGTTTTTTAGAATTTCCAAGGCTCCGAATGTTGCAGCAGTAAATGATGCGGCGTCGGCCTTATTTTTACCAGCAATATCCAAAGCGGTTCCATGATCAGGACTGGTTCTAACCACCGGCAGTCCAGCTGTAAAATTGATGCCTTCGCCATATGCCAATGATTTTAATGGAATCAAACCCTGGTCGTGATACATCGCTAAAACTGCATCAAATCTGTTTTGATATCCACGCGCAAAAAAGGCATCCGCACTAAACGGGCCAGATACGATCATATTATGATGTTTTGCTTCTACTACCGCAGGCCTTATTATTTCTATTTCTTCTGAACCGATCAGACCTTCGTCTCCGGCATGTGGGTTTAACGCCAAAACAGCTATTTTTGGTTTTTCGATATTGAAATCTCTTTTTAGGGAAGAATACAAAATATTGAGTTTGCTTAAAATATTTTCCTTGGTAATAAATTGGGCCACATCTTTTAAGGCAACATGTTCTGTAACCAAACCCACTCTGAAATCTCCTGCTGCCAATAACATCACCACATCTTTTTGTTCAAAATAATCTTTGAAAAAAGGCGTATGGCCGGTATAAGGAAAATCACTGCTGTGCACATTTTTTTTATGGATTGGTGCGGTAACCAAACCATTTATTTGCCCGTTCTTCAAGGCATCTGTCGCAGCTTTCAGGCTTTTTACCGCATACTTTCCACCGGTTTCATTTAACTCGCCCGGGTTAATAACCACTTCTTCTTCCCAGCAATTGTAGATATTAACCTGCCTGGTATTTATCTTATTAAAATCTTTTAAACTGGTAAAGTTAAAATTATAGTCGGGAAGGCTTTTCCTATAAAAGTTAATCACTTTATTACTGGCAAAAATTACCGGTGTAAAAAAATCAAGAATACGATTATCTGAAAGTGTTTTTATAATTAATTCGGGGCCGATTCCATTGATATCGCCGGACGAAAATCCAATAACAGGTTTGAATTCGGTATTGATGATATTGCTCAAATTATTTCAGTTTGCATGGAATTGCAAGATAATAAATTATAGCTCATCTAATAATTTAATAAATAAGTAGTGGATAAAATGTTTACCATTTGTTTTGGCCAACATAGTTTTCAATGGGCATCCGGTTGGAAATACTTCGGGCGAGCGTCATTTCATCTGCATATTCCAGTTCGCCTCCAAAGGCAATACCACGTGCTATTGTAGTGATTTTTACCCGATGGTCTTTTAATTTTTTACTGAGGTAATAAATGGTTGTATCGCCTTGGATATTTGGGCTTAAAGCAAAAACCAATTCTTCCGTTTTTTCTTCGTTTACTCTTTTTAATAAAGAATCTATTTCCAAATGATCGGGGCCAATTCCATCCAGCGGAGAAATAATTCCGCCCAATACATGGTAAAGTCCGTTATATTGTTGGGTGCTTTCAATCGCAATTACATCCCGAATAGTTTCGACCACACAAATGATCTCTTGTTTGCGGCTGCGATCTGCGCAAATATTACACAATTCTTTGTCAGCAATGTTTTTGCAACGCGAACAAAAATGAATTTCTTCTCTCATTTTTAAAATAACATCACTGAAACCTTTTACATCGCTTACGTCTTTTTTTAATAGATGAAGAACGAGGCGTAAAGCCGTTTTTTTACCGATGCCGGGCAATTTTGCAAATTCGTTAACTGCATTTTCTAAAAGTGAGGAGGAAAAGATCATTCGCAAAATTAAGAATTTCAATTTTGATTATTGAAATGATTAAGTCTCTGGTAAACCAACAAATAATCTGAATTTTTATTTTCATAAACCAGCTTAGGGCAGCACTAAAAAGGTTATAATATCACATCGGCTTCATTACTCCAATCACCACGGATATTGAGTTTTTTAGGAATGGGTGTTACTATTTCCGGCTGTTTTTTAAGTTGATAATTTCCAGGATCCCAGGTTCCGTTGTCATTTTCATCATTCAATATTCTTAACTCATAATCGCCGGGCTCAAATAATTTTCTACTGAACGTTGGAGAGGTTAATTTGAAAGAATCAACAACTTTATTATCTTTTACGAATTGCAAAACCGGGTGAGCGATCTTATCCAGATTTTTGAAGAAAAGCTGGATACTTCCATATTCATTTTCGCGTTTTGTTGTAAATTTGATCGTATCGGATTTTAGTAGTTCATCTCCTAAAGTATCTGCGGCAAAATCTTTATCAATTACCAACTTATATTTTGTATCGGGCGCCCAGCTATTTCTAATGGTAATTACTTTTTGTGTCGTATCTAAAGATATTTCAGCCGATTGAAGCGGGTTAAATAAAGTGTCCGTTAGCTTAATCTTTGAAGAATCAAAATTCTTTAACGGGACAGCGAAATTTATGGTGAGCGGCGAAAGTAAATCCTGCGAACCGCCTGTAGCTGCGGTGTTGTATTTCAATACTTTTTCAGCTCCTTTTTTTACTGGAGCAGCGGGTTTGGTTGGTGGCTTTACATATTCGTTTTGTGAATAGGCGTATAATTTTACAGGGCTTACTTCTGTTGAAATATGAATGGCGCTATCGGCAAACCCAAAAAGTTGTGAAGGATTGTTATATGTTTTCTGCCCGCTTACATCTTTCAAAGCATACAAATGATAAGTGCCTCCGGCAAGATTTTTAAAATGAAAATTCCCTGACGAATCTAATCTGGCTACATATCGCGGTTTCTCTTTATAAACAGCAGAATCGTCCGGGTTTTTGTAGAGCATTGCAATTAAAGTACTGTCGGGTTTGCCTGTTTCAGCAAGAATTACACTTCCGTTAAAAGTAAGAGAATCAATATAAGAGCCGGTTGAGAAAACATAAGTAAAATTATGTAAAGGGTTGTTCTCATTAATGTCTTGTATCGCATTACCAAATTGAAAACTATAAGTTGTATTGGGTTGAAGGGTATCGCGGATCTTGATAGTAACAGTTTTTAATTTTGAATTTACATTCGGGATTATTTTAGGTTCAGGTGCTACCAATAAATCTTTCTGCAAGTCTTGCAAATGCACATATTCATCAAAAGTTAAAACGATTTTATTTCCGGTAAAATGTAGGGTTTTATTTGGTGGTGTTGCATTTAATAAAACAGGGGGCGTTGTATCTCTCGGTCCGCCAGTCGGCATTCCAATCTGTGCACATCCGCTTCCCAAAACAGAAAGAAGATAACAAAATAACGCAGCCGCTAAAACTATTATGGAATTATAAATTTTCATTTCAGAAAAGCAAACTTAAACGCTTTGAATGGATATTGATTCTTCTGCATCCTAAATTAATTAAATCTCCTGTTCGTCTTCAATCATATCGTGGAGCGCAATATGAATTTCATTTTCTTTTACAAAATTGCACCACGTGCAATCTTCTTTTCCGCAACCGGTATAAAAATCTCTCGCCTGTATTTTATTCCAAACCTCGGTTAATTGTTGCTTTACCGTTGTAATATCTGAAGGCTCAATAAAAATTTTTCTTTTCTGAAATCCTTTCGATTTATCAGGTTCAACAAAATCAAATTCGGAACTTACTACTTTCCAGTCTTTTCCGTCCATGTTATCAATCAGAATTTTGTAAAACACGGCTTGCCGCCAATAATCGCCGCCAATCGGATTATCGGCGTTGGGCGCCAATAATTTTTTCTTTGTATACTCACTGTTTACATCGCCGGTTTTATAATCCACTACATTCACTTCTTTTCCGTTAAATTCCATTTTGTCAATTTTTCCTTTGATAGGAATTCCGTTTACTACATTTTTTATATTTCTTTCTACTGCTACTATTTTATTTGTGTGAGGAATGTACTGATCGTAATAATCACCTAAAACAATTTCGCCTTGTTCCATTCTTCTTGCAAAAGATTCAGGGGTAAAATTTTCACGATGCCTTTTCATGAACCATTTAAAATGTTCAATCATTTTTTCTTTAGAAGAAAATTCCTGCTTTTCATTTTTTTGCATTTCTTCAAAAAGCTTTTGCAAAGCGTAATGCACAGCGCTTCCAAATTCAAGCGTTTCTGATTTCCCTGCAGGAATCCTGATTAAATTTTTATAATAAAAACCCAGCGGACAATCCAGGTAATTATTTAAAGAAGTTACGTTCATTACATATTTATCAAGAACAGATGTAATAAAATCATCTTCGCTCTTATCAATTTCAGGAGCTTGCGGAAGATAATTGAGGATTTCAAATTCCATTAATTCTTCTTCCGGCATTTTAATAGTATCGATCTTCAAATCGTTGCCTTCAACAATTTCAGCAACAAACATAGAATGTTCTGCGTCTTTACCGTCAGGTTTTATTTTGATAAAAGAAACATTCAAATATTTTTCAGCCCTGGTTATTGCTACATAAAATAATCTCCGCAATTCTTCTTCGGCGCTTCCTGAAGGAAGGGAAGAAAATAAAGTGTCAGGAAGTTTATAGCCGTCATTTGGATTTGATTTTTTTTCCCACAAGTGCGCATTCATCCCTGTGATAAAAACATGTTCAAATTCTAATCCTTTTGAACCATGTGCTGTTAATAAATTTACGCCGGCACTGTTACCCGAAAATTGCATCAGTGGTAAGGCAATTTTTTCCTTTTTCATCAGGTCAATCACATCAATTAATCCTTTTAAATCCAGGGTAGGATTGCGCGCAGTTGCGTCTTTAATAAAATCAAAAAAGCCGGTTAAAATTTGTAGCAGCCTGATTTTATCTTTATTTTTCATGATGTAGGAGAGCACTCCTCCATCTGATATTACTTTTTCGAATAGCGTTTGTAGGGGCACGTTAGAAACTTCTGCAATCAGTTGTTCCATCATTTTACTGAAATTTTTTAAAGCAGGGTTGATGCCATTATCAAAGAGGTCTTTGGCAATAGCATTTGCTTTTTCGAATAACAATTTCCTGATGGAAGTACGCTCATTATAATTTTTATTATTTACTTCAACAGTAAGTTTGGCTATTTCTATTGGCGGGATTTTATAAAAATCAAAATGTAAAATTTCAAAAAGAAGTTCATCTCCTCCATAAGGAATATCATGTTCGGCAACAAGATATCTTAGTATCTGTATTATTTTTTTTGCAAAAGGATCATCCGGGATATTAATACTTTTTTTAGAGTAATAAGGAATATTTTTTAGCCTGAAATATCTCATCAACTGCTCGCCATAATTATTTTCTTTGTAAATAACTGCGATCTTACCCGGCTCTACACCTTTGCCAATAAGCGTTTCGATCTTATTGGTTACATCGGCCATCTCATCTTTTATCGTGTTGTATTCGATAATTGCAGGGAGGTCAATTAATTTTTGTAGTTCTTCTTTTGAGCACTTAAGTTCTTTTGTAAGCCCGGGAAATTTATGGATAAGCCTTTCTGCATTTCTATCGATTAAAGATTTTGAAACATCAAGAATAGGTTTTGTAGAACGATAATTATTGGTAAGCACAATCTTTAAAAGCCCTCCATAACTTTTGGCAAAGCTTTCCATGTTTTCAACATTCGCCCCCTGGAAACGGTAGATACTTTGATCATCATCGCCCACAACAAATACATTCGGCTCATCCCAAAAATCAATCAGCAGTTTTACAATTTCATTTTGTGTTCCGCTTGTATCCTGGTATTCATCAACCAATATGTATTGAAATCTTTCCTGGTAATCAGCCAACACATTTTTATTTTCTTTAAAAACTGTAATCACCCAATTGATCATGTCGTCAAAATCATACAGGTTGTGTTGCTTCATCAGGTTTTGGAAATTATTAAATTCATTTACTGCAGCAGACAACTTTTTCATTCGCTCCACCTCATTAAAATAAGCCGGGTTGTAATCACCAACTTCTTTCCCTGATTTTTTGGAAGCCCTTTTATATTTAAAATTTTCGTCGTCTTTAATTTTATCAAGATACTGGTCAATGCTGTTCTCTATATATTCAGGCGTCCAACCTTCTCTTTTCATTGCTGAAAATAATTTTTGAAGATTTTTTATCTCGTAATAAACATCGCCCCGGTATCTTTTTAGAGGATTGTTTTTTGGAAGATGGTCAATAAGCGTTTTATAAAGCTGAATTTTTTCCAGGTCTGAAACCGGGTTGAGCGCTAATTTTTCAAAAAGTGATAAATTTTGCTGAATTACTTCATTGCAAAATCCATGAAAGGTGTAAATGTTTACTTTATATGCATCCGGGCCAATAAACTGTAACAATCTTTTACGCATGGCAATAGCGCCTGCATCGGTGTAGGTAAGGCATAAAATATTTTCGGGAAATGAATCGGGTTGCATTAAGATTTTTCCAATTCTTGCTGCTAATATTTGGGTTTTCCCGGTTCCGGGACCCGCTATAACCATTACCGGCCCTTCGATTGTATCGACTGCTTTTTTTTGTTCTTCATTAAGTTTTTGGTATTCCTCGTTGAATTTTTTTAATAAAATTTCTTTATAATTTGGCATATAACGAAGATAATTTTTTTACCACCGATTACACGGATTTTCACAAATTATTGAGAATAGAAATTGTAATTATTTATTCGATTACTGACACCAGATTAAGAAAACAACTCCGGCCCTTTACTATTTCTATGTGGAATTTTTCCAAGATGCCGGTAAGCTTTTTCAGTAACTTCTCTTCCTCGCGGGGTACGCATTATAAACCCTTCCTGTATCAAAAAAGGCTCGTATACTTCTTCCAGCGTTCCCGCTTCTTCGCCCACTGCAGTTGCGATAGTGGTAATTCCTACAGGGCCACCTTTGAATTTATCGATGATCATACTTAAAATCCGGTTGTCCATTTCATCCAATCCAAATTCATCTACATTCAAGGCTTTAAGTGCGTGTTCAGTAATTCTTAAATCAATAACTCCGTTCGAAAGCACTTGAGCAAAATCGCGCACTCGCCTTAATAAACCATTCGCAATTCTTGGCGTTCCCCGGCTTCTTCCTGCAATTTCTGTTGCAGCATCTGAAGTGATTTTTGTTTTTAAAATTGCTGCCGAACGTAGAATAATTTTTTGTAAGGTTACCTTATCGTAATATTCTAATCTTGATTTGATTCCAAACCTGGAAAGTAAGGGCGACGTAAGCAAACCGCTTCGTGTAGTAGCCCCGATTAATGTAAATGGATTTAAATTGATTTGAACACTGCGTGCGTTAGGTCCGGTGTCAATCATAATATCGATTCGATAATCCTCCATTGCCGCATATAAATATTCCTCCACCACATTACTAAGCCGGTGAATTTCATCGATAAACAAAACATCATTTGGTTCAAGATTCGTAAGCAAACCGGCAAGGTCGCCCGGTTTCTCAATAACAGGCCCGCTGGTTTCTTTAATATTTACGCCAAGTTCATTGGCTACAATTCGGCTCAAAGTTGTTTTACCAAGACCCGGAGGCCCATGGAATAAAATATGATCGAGCGCCTCTTCACGAATTTTTGCTGCTTTTATAAAAATTCGCAAATTTTCAATGATCTGTCCCTGGCCGCTAAACTCTTCAATAATCGCGGGCCGGATATTGTTTTCAAATTCCTTTTCAGCAGGAGACAGTTCTTCTCTTTCTTTATTTAAATTCGGGTTTTGCATTAAATTTTTTTTCTACCTTGTAAAACTAAAGTTTTTTAAAGTTAAAATGGTTTTGCTACTTTTAGGTAAACTTTTACACCTTTTAAACGTTGCTTTTCACCACTAATCAAGTCCTCCCTATCATTACTGTTTTTTACGTATAAATTTGTAAAATGCATAAGAGAATTTATAGATATTGGGTATGTCAAATCCTGGGTTGGGGCGGATGGACATTGCTGAACCTTGCTTTTTTTTATTTTTTATTACAAGACGTTTATTGGAAATCTGCAGAAAGAAGACATCTTCTCTTAGCCATTCTTTTAATAGAATTTTGCTGGTATATAATAGCTACTCATTTACTACGGTTTGTTTTAAAAAAAAACGGGTGGATACAGTTTTCAACTCAGAAAGTGATCGGTTTGTTTGTTATAAGTGTAATGCTTACCGGTTTGCTGGCGTATTACGGCGCAAAATCCACAGCACTTGTTACAGGAAATTCTTTAGTGCAATATGAAAAAAATCAAAATCTTAAAGAGGCTATAACAAAAGAAAAAGACCTTGGGCTTTCAGGAACTAATTATTATTTAGCTCAAAAAAATAATCCGAAAGATTCTACCAATTATCAAACAGTTCAAAACATAAAAAGAACTACTGGCTGGTATAGAAATAACAACGGCGTATGGAAATATGAAGAACAACACCGGGGCCGTTTTTGGTGGGATATTATTTTTACTTTTATTTTAATAGCACTTTGGTTGCTGCTTTATATGATATGGCATTACCTTGAAAGAAACCGTAAAGACGAAGTGGACAGGCTGAACCTTGAAAAAACGGTAAAAGAACTGGAACTGAAAACCATTAAGTCGCATATTAATCCACATTTTATTTTTAATTCCCTCAACAGTATAAGAGCTTTAGTGGATGAGAATCCAAAGCGCGCCAGAACTGCCATTACAGAACTTTCGAACATCTTACGAAGTAGCCTGCAGGTAGAAAAAATGGAAACGGTTCCATTGCATAAAGAACTGGATATTGTGAAGGATTACCTTGCCTTGGAGCAAATGCGTTTTGAAGAAAGATTAAAAGTAGAAATGGATATTGATGAAGATACTCTTGAACAAAGGGTGCCGCCGATGATGTTACAAACGCTGGTTGAAAATGCGATAAAGCACGGAATCAGTAAAAGAATTAATGGCGGAACGATAAAAATAATTTCAAGATTTACAGATAAAGATTTTGAGTTGATCGTTCAGAACTCGGGCAATCTTGAAAAGAAAACTGATGAAGGTTTTGGTTTCAAAAGCACGCGCGACAGGCTAAAATTTTTGTGTAATGGTCATGCTTATTTTAAGGTGGAAGAAATTGCGGGAACCAAAGTTCAGTCTAAAATTGTAATGCCGGTTGAATATTGATTTTAATTAAATAATAAAAAATAAAGAGTATGCTGAAAGTGGTTCTTATAGACGATGAACGGCTTGCCAGAAGCGAGCTTAGAAGAATGTTGGAAGAGTTTTCTGATGTGGAAATAATAGGAGAAGCAGCAAATTCCGCTGAAGGAATTGAAAAAGTTGAAACTTTAAATCCTGACCTTATCTTTTTAGATATACAAATGCCGGATAAAAGCGGTTTCGATATGCTGAGCCAATTGGATAAAGCGCCCCATGTGATTTTTGTAACTGCCTATGATGAGTATGCCTTAAAAGCTTTTGATGTAAATGCGTTGGATTACCTGATGAAACCGGTAGAGCCGAAGCGCCTTGCCGAAGCGCTTTTAAAGGTAAGGCAGAAAAATGAAGAAGAAATACTTTCTTACAATAACCGTGGCATATTGAGCGAGAATGACCAGGTTTTTGTAAAAGATGGGGAACGCTGCTGGTTTGTAAGACTTTCGGATGTACGGCTTTTTGAAAGCGTGGGTAATTATGCCAAAGTTTTTTTCGGTACCAATAAACCACTTATTTTAAAATCATTAAATGCACTGGAAGAGAGGTTGGATGAAAAAGTTTTTTTCAGGGCCAACAGAAAACATATCATTAATCTTCGGATGATAGAAAAAATAGAGCCTTATTTTAATGGCGGCCTTTTACTAGACCTTAACGGTGGCGAAAAAATTGAAGTGAGCCGCAGGCAGGCTGTGAAGTTTAAAGAAATGATGAGTTTGTAACTTTTCAATTAAGAATTAATGGTACATTTATTCCTTAATTTTTTCTTATGAAAAATTTCCTTTTCGTTGCAGCTGTTCTTTTGTATTCCTGCAACCGATCTTCAACTGACACGGTTGTTTTGCAAAAAAGAATTGATAGTTTACAAACACTGGTCAATAATTCTTATAAACCTGGCCTTGGTGAATTTATGTCTGATATCCAGGTTCATCATGCAAAACTTTGGTTTGCCGGTAAATACGGAAACTGGGATCTGGCAAATTTTGAAGTAGGTGAAATTCAGGAAGCATTGGATGATATTCCGAAATATTGTTCTGACAGGCCTGAAGTGAAATCAATAGGCATGATTGAACCTGCGATAGATAGTGTTTCTGCTGCAATAAAAGACAAAGATCAAAATAAATTTGACAGCAGTTTTACGCTTTTAACGGCAACCTGTAATGATTGTCACAAAGCAACCAATCACGGATTTAACAGGATTAAGATACCTGATATTCCGCCGGTATCTAACCAGGTTTTCAGGCCGCAATAAGAAACAAACATTAGCTAACTATTTTTTCCGGCACAGAATGTACTGCAGAAGCAATTTCTATAATCAATGATTCATCTTTTTCTATCGCGTTGCCAACTACAATAACATCTGCTCCTGCTTTGCAGTTAAGGTAGGCTTTTTCAGGCTCAGTAATTCCTCCACCAATAATTAAAGGCACTTCAATATTTTTGGAAACGAGTTCTATCATGCTTTCTGTAATGGGAATTTTAGCGCCGCTTCCGGCATCCATATAGATTAGTTTCATTCCAAGCATTTCTCCTGCCATTGCTGTGCACATCGCTATTTCATTTTTATCAGCCGGTAAAGGTGTTGCATTTGAAATATAAGAAACGGTAGTAGGTGCGCCGCCATCAATTACCATATATCCGGTGCTCATAATTTCCAGTCCGCTTTTTTTAATAGCAGGAGCGCTCACCACATGTTGCCCGATTAATAACTCCGGATTTCTTCCACTGATCAACGAAAGATATAATAACGCATCAGCATATTTTGAAACCTGCGATGAACTTCCGGGAAAAAGTAAAACAGGAATGGTACAGTTGCGTTTAATGTATTGAACGCATTCATCCAGGTAATTTGAGATCACCAGGCTTCCGCCCACTAAAAAATAATCAACTTTTGCAGCAAGCGAAAGACGGATCAGCCGTTCCAGTTTTTCATGGTCCACTTTATCCGGGTCAATCAAAACAGCAAAAGATTTTTTGCCCTTTTCTTTTCTTTCGCACAGGGATGAATATATATCTTTTAACTTCATTTACTGATGGTTATATGCAAAAATGATTTTTTTTTTTGTATTATAAAAATTACCGGTACAAATTACGAATTTATTGCAACGAATATACGTAGAAGAAAATACGCGTGTAATTTTTGTATTTTTATCCTATGATCAATGTGTTAAACGAAATAAAATTTAAGACAGCAAGAAGTGGCGGGAAAGGCGGCCAAAACGTGAACAAAGTTGAAACTATGGTTGAAGGTTCTTTTCATGTGGCTTCCTCAGAAATTTTAACTGGCAAGCAAAAAGAAATTATACTTGAGAAATTGGCCAATAAGATTACTAAAGATGGATTCCTTTTGGTAAAAAGCCAATCTGAAAGAACACAGTTGGGGAATAAAGAGGAAGTGATTGTAAAAATGCACATCTTATTGAATAATGCCTTGATAAAACGAAAAAAACGAAAGCCCACAAAGCCCACCAAAGTGTCAAAAGCAAAAAGGATCAAGGTGAAAAAAGAAAAAGGCATCATTAAAGCTGGAAGAAAAAAGATCACTAATTTCTCTGATTAGAATGTTTGCTTGCAGATATCGTTAATAGTAAACCAAGAAATAATTACAATTTTAATTTTCCATAGGATAACAACTAAATTTGCGCTTTTCTAAATCCAAACTTGTTTGAGCAACATAAAAAAATTAGCAGGACAAACTATGTGGTACGGCGTTAGCTCTATTGCGGCGCGCTTTTTATTTTACCTGCTTACTCCTTATTTTACTACCAAATTAACTGTTGCAAGATATGGCGACATGAGTATTTTGTATGCTGCTATACCATTTCTGAATGTGATCTTCACTTACGGAATTGAAACCGCTTATTTTCGGTTTGCCACTAAAGAATCAGATTCAAAAGCCATTTACAATACTTCAATTATTTCAATAGTATCGAGCACTGTTTTACTAACCAGTATTTTAATTTTCTTTAAAACTTCTATAGCACATTTATTGAGGCTTGATAGTAATCCTGAATTCATTGTATATGCGGCGATGATTATCGCTTTTGACACATTATCTACTTTGCCATTTGCAAAACTAAGGTTAGACCAACGGCCCAGAAAGTATGCGTTTATCCGGATTTTAACCATCTGTCTACAAATAGCCGTAACTTATTTTTTACTATCAGTTTGCCCGCGTTTGGCAGCCCACAATCCGAATGGATTTTTTGCTACATTTTATAATCCGGATTATGGCGTTGGTTATATAATTATTGCCAATATGATCGCTTCATTTTCTGCGTTGATCTTTTTAAGAAAAGAATTTTTCTCTTTCAAATTTCAGTTCAATAAAAAAATATGGGTGGCAATGATGATCTATTCTATGCCTTTGATCATTGCTGGTTTTGGAGGAATGATTAATGAAACTTTTGATCGTATTATGCTTTCGTGGCTGGCGCCGGTAAGTAATGTTACTGCTGCCAAAGACCAGGTAGGCATTTATTCTGCTTGTTATAAATTATCTATTCTTATTACTTTATTTATTCAGGCTTTTCGCATGGGCGCAGAACCGTTTTTTTTCAAACAGGCGGAAGGTAAAAATCCGCAAAAAGTGTATGCAAGGGTGATGAAGTTTTTTGTTATTACAATTACGGTAATGTTTCTTGTCGTCTCTCTCTACATTGATATCTGGAAATATTTTTTGAGTACCGATCCTGCAAAATTAAAAATCTACTGGACTGGATTGAAAGTAGTTCCAATCTTACTTTTGGCAAATATGTTCCTGGGTATTTATTATAATCTTTCCATTTGGTATAAACTCACCCATAAAACCATTGCCGGTGCTTATATCACGCTCGTTGGAGCTGCAATAACTTTAGTGATTAATTATTTTTTTATTCCTTATTTTGGCTATATGGCCTGTGCATGGGCAACGTTTGCTTGTTACGGAAGTATGATGGTCATTTCATTTATCTGGGGGCAAAAAGATTACCGGATACCTTATGCATGGCGGAAATTGGTCGCCTACATTGTGATAGTCGTGTTCCTCTTTTTTGTACACAAAATATTTAAGCATTATGTACCGGGATTTATGGCAAGCATACTTTCCGGAACTTTACTAATATTAATATATATAGCTTTTCTTTTAAAGGTAGAATGGCGGGAAGTAAGAGGTTTGCCTGTTATCGGTAAATATTTTAGAGATGGAAGTGCCGATGCAAAAGGAAAATAGTTGGTGGTTTTGTTAGCTAACAATGAACCAATAAAAATTAAAGATTCCTGTTTTTAAGTGTCGATTAATTCCTTCTTAAAAGATAGAAATAATCTTTAATCATTGTTGTCTTTTTGAACGGTTCATCTTACCTTTGCCGCCAAATTGAAATAAGGACTTTTTAATAAACATTTTATGGCAAATACCGGAAAAATAAAACAAATCATCGGGGCGGTTGTTGACGTTCATTTTGCAGGCGAAAACAAACTTCCAGAGATATTTCATGCATTGGAACTTACTAAAGAAAATGGGGATAAATTGATTTTGGAAGTTCAGCAACATTTAGGTGAAGACAGTGTTCGTTGCATCGCAATGGATGGTACTGAAGGCTTGAAACGCGGGATTGACGTGGTTGATACCGGTTCTCCCATATTAATGCCCGTGGGCGATGATATAAACGGTCGTTTATTTAATGTAACTGGTGATGCTATTGATGGATTGCCACAGGTAAGCAAGAAGAACGGCAGGCCGATTCATAATAAACCACCATTATTTGAAAATTTAAGTACAGCAACTGAAATTTTATTTACCGGAATTAAAGTAATTGACCTGATTGAACCTTATGCAAAGGGTGGTAAAATCGGTTTGTTTGGTGGTGCTGGTGTAGGTAAAACGGTTTTGATCCAGGAACTGATCAACAATATTGCCAAAGCTTATAGCGGTTTATCTGTATTTGCTGGTGTAGGAGAGAGAACCCGTGAAGGAAATGACCTGATGCGTGAAATGATTGAAGCCGGTATAATGAAATATGGCGACAAATTTATTCATAGCATGGAAGAAGGTGGATGGGATCTTGATACGGTAAATATGGAAGAATTGAAAGAATCAAAAGCAACATTTGTATTCGGCCAAATGAATGAACCGCCGGGAGCAAGAGCACGTGTGGCTTTAAGTGGATTGACCGTTGCTGAATATTTCCGTGATGGAGATGGCACCGGCAAAGGAAAGGATATTTTGTTTTTCGTAGATAACATTTTCCGTTTTACCCAGGCAGGTTCTGAGGTATCGGCTTTGCTGGGAAGGATGCCTTCTGCGGTGGGATATCAGCCAACGCTGGCTACAGAAATGGGATTGATGCAGGAAAGGATTACTTCAACAAGAAATGGTTCTATCACCTCGGTTCAGGCGGTATATGTGCCTGCGGATGACTTAACTGATCCGGCACCGGCAACTACTTTTGCGCATTTGGACGCCACCACTGTATTAAGCAGAAAGATTGCCGATCTTGGAATTTATCCGGCGGTTGATCCTTTGGATTCGACTTCACGGATTTTAACTCCATCTATTGTGGGTGACGAACATTATGATTGTGCTAACCGTGTTAAATTAACTTTGCAACGGTATAAAGAATTGCAGGATATTATTGCCATCCTTGGTTTGGATGAATTGAGTGATGAAGATAAATTAACTGTAAGTCGTGCCCGCCGTGTTCAGCGCTTTCTTTCGCAGCCGTTCCACGTTGCAGAGCAATTTACAGGATTAAAAGGTGTGTTGGTTTCTATTGAAGATACGATCCGCGGGTTTAATGCCATTATGGATGGCGAAGTAGATGAATATCCTGAAGCAGCATTTAACCTGGTGGGTAACCTGGATGATGCAATTGCAAAGGGCAAAAAAATGATGGAAGCAGCCAATTCTTAATTAACTCAAGTTGCCAGTTAAAAAGAGCATCGGAATAAAGAATAATTTTGAGTTACCCACTTAAAATTATTTTACCGATGCTCAATGAAGATAAAATTATATCAATTTATTGTTTTGTAGATGATCTGCTCAAGAAT
>JAGWRO010000027.1 GCA_028876495.1 Bacteroidota bacterium | reverse complement strand
CCTGTTGAAAAAGAAAAGCGTCAATCAGTTAAGAGACAACCATTTTGTTTTCTTCGGACCAATAAGTTCTTTGATATGTATTCCTTAACAAGGTAATATATCCGGAAATGAAAATCCTTTTCCTATTATTATCCGTTCGGATTAACAATGGCTGGCATATCTTCCAAAGCTTTGAACGGGGCACCAGAAAATAAATACAAATGGAACAAAGGCTCTGAATTACAGAATAAGGAGTTCAGCGATGGAAGCGGTCTTGAACTTTATGCAACAAATCTTAGAAGCCTTGATCCGCAGTTAGGCAGGTGGTGGCAGATAGATAGCAAACCAAACGATGGCGAAAGCCCATACGCATCTATGGATAATAATCCAATTTTACATAATGATGTTTTAGGAGATAGTGCTGAAACAAATTTTTTAGACAATAAAGGAAATTTGATAAAGCATGTTGAAGATGGCTCCAACGCAGTCTTCCAGGAAAAAGGAAGTGGGGTGAATTTACATTATGAATATAAAGGAAATGATGAAACACAAAAGGGTTCTGACAAAGTGAATCTAACAACAGCTATTCAAGAACAACAAACATTAAATATAAGCAACCCTGCTTTACAGCAAAATGCAGAAGGTCACGGTGAAACACATTGTAATCAATCGACTCAAGATATAATGAAGACTTTAGCTTCTGCTACTGGCAATAATTCTTTAGTAATTACAGGCAATGCCAATACAATGGTTACTACCTTAAATTCCGGCACTAATTCTAACTATGTTCAAGTTGATCAAAGTACTGCTAAACAAAATGCAATAAATGGGGGTCTTTCCATTATAGGATATAACAATCCAAGCGGGGGTCATGGTCACATTCTAACATACAGCGTCGGAGATAATATTAAAAAAGGAGCTACCGCAAATGTTGGATTGAAAAGCACAATGGGATTCAATAGCGTCAATGCTACTATATCAAAGACTAAGCCTAAGACTTATTACATTATGGTTCAACCAAAATAAAAACATTTTATGAGAAAACTATTTATGCTTATTGTATTCATAACTATTATTACAAACCATTTGCTTGCTCAAAACTTAATTGGAAGGTGGCAAGAAAATTCCCCAGAGGTATCTGCAGGCTATTTGAATAATTATCAATTTCTAAATGATAGCACCTTCTTATTTAATACAAGTGAATATTTCGGGCTAAAACGCATCATAAATATTGGAGGAAAATATATGTATGATAAGAATAAAAAATTATTATTATTAACTGTTCATTTCACTAATGAGATTGTCGGTGGACATATTGAGAGAAGTAAAGAATCTGGAAGTGCAAGCGATGCTTGGGTAATTGAGGGTGGCAAAATCAAGAAAATTTTACTTCCAAAACCAGTAAAGGCTATTATCAAAATAGAATTTTCGAATCAAAGCAAAGGTCGTAATGAAATAATTTTACTTGATAAAATAAAATATTATAAAGTTGAATAACTTCCGCCGTTGTTAGGTGTGTCACTGCTGTCCTGAGGTACTATCTGGGCTAACTCCAACCGCTGCAAAAAAAGTTTAACCGTATCATTGAACTCTCTGAAGAGAATAAAACGGTTGTATCTAAACTGATTGATGCTTTTCTTTTTCAACAGGAAATGAAACAAAAATTGGCGCAATAAAAATGTCCCGAGTTACAAACATCAGGACAGCAGTACTTTCTTATTTGCACATTCTACCGATAGCTTGGACGCCCGCCAAGAAATGAGCATCCTACGGGTAGGAGCCAGTTAAGGATTTTTGTCTATTTTTTTGTCATTAGCATTTTTTTTGACTATTGGTTCTCCATATTTTTCATCTAAAATATTCCCTCCATCAATATCAGGAGTAGCTAATCTTCTTCCAAAGAAATTATCTAATCCGTACTTCCTACGTACAATTTCCGCAAATACAATTCCTAGGCCCCCTCCCGCAATCCAAAGGACGATAGAAAGAATTAGATTCTTACTTGATTCAACAAAATACCATAAGCCGATAAATCCTAAAATACCAGCAGGAATAATGAATAAAGAAAGCCAAAGGATTGCATTTATAAAAAACATAAATATTTTCATAATTAAAATATTAAAAAGGTTTTATGAAAACTAAAGCTGTTATTATTTTTCCCCTATTTTACAATAAGAGGCTTTAATGTTGCGATACCAACTTGAGCATCATTATTTGCTTGCTGAAGGGAGGTAATTTCCTTGTCTACTTTATCTATTTCTTTATCAATTTTTTTATTTTCGTTTCGTTCCATTCTATGCCGAACCATTTTCCCAATATCTTTTCCTGTGTGTGGGTCTCCTGCATTTGCATCATCGGTTAAATGATCTTGTGCCTCACTTTCTTTAGGGGTTATTTTGGAATCTTTTAAATCTGTTATTTTTTCTGTAAGAGTTTTTATTTTATCATTGTTTATCATAATTTTCTTGTCAAATCCTTTTATTTCAGATTGAGCCCAATCACTCACTTCATATGCAGAAGTTATTATGGGAGAACTTAATGCATTACCCACTTTCAAATTCAAAATTCCTTTTCTATTAATGGCGATTCCATTTTCTTTTAATATCCCTGATGCCGTTTTAAAATTTACATGCAAATAAGTTGCCAACGTTTTTGTATTATCTCCTTTCTCCGCTACAGCATTTCCTTTTGCATCGCGAGTCCACATTCCATCTGGGTCAATAAATCTTATCGGATTATCAAATGCATAATTGTAAGGTGAGAACCT
>JAGWRO010000026.1 GCA_028876495.1 Bacteroidota bacterium | reverse complement strand
GCAAAATATGTTCAGCAGCTTAGGCAAAATGGTATTACCGACAAGGCGCTCTTCGATAGTTTGTTTCAGCAGCAGTGGGTCGTATATGCCAAACGTCCTTTCGGTGGGCCAAAACAAGTGATAGAATATCTTGGAAGATATACGCACAAAGTAGCCATCAGCAATCATCGCCTTCAGCAGGTGACGGAATCAGAAGTTTCATTTTCGTATAAGGATTACCGTGATGGTGCAAATAAAAAAACAATGACGCTTACCAATGAAGAATTTACCCGCAGGTTTGCCCAACACATTTTACCACACCGCTTTGTAAGAATAAGGCATTACGGCATCCTCAGCGCCACATGGAAGCGTGGCAAATTACAAACACTGCAAACACTTTTGAAAGTAAAACGGCCTCAACTGAAAGTAAAAACCTTGCTCCGTAAATGTCCGTGTTGCAAAACCGGAACGCTCGTCACCCTGGAAATCTTCGGAAAGCGCGGGCCGCCAAAGAAATATTTATTGGAAAAACAAATAGTTCCTGTTGGCTAAACTGCGGGTAAGGGAACCTGTATGTCGCCCGGAACAAAAAACGCCAGAAGCACGTTTAAAAAACAGCTTTGAGCAACTCTCTGAAAAAATCAAAACACTTGCTGCATAAATACCACCAAAATTGTTCTGCGACAAATCCATACTCATTTTTTATGGCCCGGTTCCGTTCAACAGGGGTTTCATTTCTTGCCCGTTGGGCAAAACGAAACCTTAGTTATTGGTGGAAGTTGCGTCCGTCAATGTTTTGTAGTGTCGGTTTTAGAAATATTGTTTAATGTTTCCGTAGGATAAATATCATCTTTTGTGTTCGGTATTCGGTCAATCCCTGATGAAAAAAGTATGTAAGTATCGCCCGTCTTTCTGTAATTATATTTTGTGTCTTTTGTTCCCGGGCGTCTGGAGAGCAAAGGGTCATGAATTGAAAAGATATCGTGGTTCCTTGGTAATTGCTCCAGACTGTCCGGATAAGAACCATTTTTGAGTTTGTAAAATTCCAATTCTTTAACCAACCCATTTAAGAACATTTGCGAAGTTTGCGCAAAGCCTTTTGCTGCCGCATCACTATACATGAAATAATAAAACATGGAAGAATAAATTGCTACTGTAAAAAATAAATCTGCTGCCCCAATTATTATTAGCTTTCTGTCTCGGTATTTAAAAACTCCAAGAATAATTAATCCGATTCCTACAATGCCACCGACAAGTGGAATTAGTCCAAGCCAGCCACGTCCATATAAATGTCTTGCTGATTTTAAGTTTGTTGTCATAAGATATTTCAGTTAGAAAAGGTCGTTTGCAATTTCCACCAACACAATATTAAACGAAACAGATCAGTTTTGCAAGAAAAATGCCGTTATTGATTATCATCACTTTTCTATTGCGCTTTTTGTATTGGCGACGCGCCAATACAAATTTTAACATTGTCAGGATACAAACAAAAAGGCCAACTTTAGGTTGGCGAGTTTTTGATGAAAACAGTAAACTAATAAATCGTAAAGATTCTTATTCTCAAAATTCAATATCTAACCTCTCCGCATAAACGCTTTTTGTAAATGTTTCGGTAACGGTCTTTCTCTGGGAAGTTTCGGCTTTTACTTTGTACGTTCCGGGGGCTACTTTTATTCTTAAAACAGAAACATATTCGCAGTCGAATATGTCTTTTGAATATTGGGCTCCGGTGTGGTTGTTGTATAAATAAATGGTGGCGGTGCATTGGTTTAAAACGCTTACCAGCACTTCATCTGAAACCTTTTCTTTTGCCTTCATGCAACCGGAAAAGAGTATTATTGCTAATAATAACTTTTTCATGGTTAATTGATTTTTTCACCAGGAAATTCCCTTGGCCTGGGATGATAGAAATAAATGATTTCACCTTCGGAAGTGACTGAATAAATAAAATCTCCGGGCTTGCTTACATAATTATTCATGCAAATTTTAGCATTATACAACCGCGCTTTTTCGGCAAAAAATTGTATGTCGGATTGCTTAAAATTTTCAATTTAAAATACCGCCTTGCTGGTGTCGGAAGCGGTTTGGTAAAAGAATACAATTCCTCTTACCGTTGGCGAATTGGTGATGTATCGCGTAGTGTTATTTAGCGGAAATTTTTTAAGATAAAATTGCTGTGAGAAAGCCGCAAATGATGTGAGGCACAATAAAATGATGATTAACCTAACACATCCCTTCCAGAACCGATTCACAGTCAACCAACAAATAATAAACATTTCTATTCCAGAATATAATATTTCGGCCAATACCTCAAATGTTTTAATTATTTAATAGCTTTAAAGCAAAATAGAATTTTAATAATTCTCTTCACACTTTTTCAATAAAACGATTGCCGAATGATCACCAAAAAACTTTGTACCCTTTGTATTTTTTTCTTCCTGGTTATTGGTGTAAAATCATTTGCGCAAAGCAAATATCAATATCCTTTTCAGGACCCGAACCTGGGTATAGAAAAGAGAATTGATAATATTATTTCATTGATGACACCGGATGAAAAGATTTCGTGCCTTAGCACCAATCCTTCGGTGCCGAGATTAGGCATTAAAGGAACCGGCCAGATGGAAGGCTTACATGGAGTGGCTTTGGGAGGGCCCGGCGGGTGGGGAAGAAGGAAGCTGGTAACCACCACCCTATTTCCTCAATCGTACGGATTAGGAGAAACATGGGACACAGCATTGATCAGGAAAGTGGCTGCAACAGAAGCTTACGAAGCGAGGTATATTTTCCAATCAGAAAAATACAATACAGGTGATTTGGTAATAAGAGCTCCTAACGCCGACCTTGGCCGTGACCCGCGTTGGGGAAGAACGGAAGAATGTTATGGCGAAGATGCTTTCTTTAATGGCTGCATGGTACAGGCTTATGTAAAAGGCTTGCAGGGCAATAACAGCAAATACTGGATGACGGCATCGCTCATGAAACATTTTCTTGCCAACAGCAATGAAAACGGGAGAGACAGCAGCTCTTCTGATTTTGATGACCGTTTATTCCGTGAATATTATTCGGTTCCTTTTCACATGGGCATAGAAGCAGGAAGCCGCGCGTTCATGGCGTCATACAATAAATACAATGGCATTCCTATGATGGTAAACCCTGTTTTAAAAAATGTAGCGATAGATGAATGGAAACAAAACGGTATTATCTGCACTGATGGTGGCGCCTTAAGGTTACTCTGGAGAGCCCATAAATACTATCCCGACAGCGCCTGGGCAGCAGCGGCTGCTGTGAAGGCCGGCATCAATCAATTTCTCGACAGGTTTACGGGATCTATAAATTTAGCATTGAAAGAAGGCCTGCTGACTGAAAAAGATATTGATAATGTGATAAGAGGAAATTTTCGGGTAATGATAAAGCTCGGTTTGCTCGATCCTCCTTCGATGGTTCCTTACACTTCTATAAAAGATGGTGAGGAACCGTGGCTGATGCAAAAAACCAAAGATTTCGTACGGGAAGTTACCCGGAAGTCGGTTGTATTGCTGAAGAACGACAATCATTTTTTACCGCTTGATAAAAATAAGATCAGGTCTGTTGCCATCATCGGGCCTTATGCCAATAAAGTATTGCTTGATTGGTACAGCGGAACACCGCCCTACACCGTTTCGGCACTGGAGGGAATCAAAAATAAACTTGGCGATAAAGTGAAAGTAGAATGGACTACAGGCAATGATGAGGATAGTGTAAACGATCTTGCCAGCCACGCAGATTATGTGATCATGGTGGTAGGTAACCATCCCTGGTGCAACGCCGGATGGGGAAAATGCCCGGTAGCCAGTAATGGCCGAGAAGCGGTTGACAGGAAAACCATTTACCTTGAACAGGAAGATCTCATCAAAAAAGTGTACCGGCTCAATCCTCATACGATGGTGGTATTGATAGCTAACTTCCCATATGCCATTACCTGGACCGACCATAACATTCCGGCTATTCTCCAAATCACGCATTGCAGCGAGGAATTGGGTAATGCATTGGCCGACGTATTGTTCGGAGATTACAATCCTGGTGGAAAACTGGTTCAAACCTGGCCACGTTCCATGGATCAATTGCCCCCTATGATGGATTATAACATCAGGGACGGAAGAACCTATATGTATTTTAAAGGAAAGCCTTTATATCCTTTCGGATACGGACTCAGTTATACCACCTTTAAATTTTCTGATTTTAAAATTAAGAATCCAAAGATACAAGCTGGCGTACCGGTAATTGTAAACGTGGATGTAACCAACACCGGCAAAATGACGGGTGATGAAGTGGTGCAATTGTATGTGCAACATTTCAATTCAGCAGTAATCCGTCCAAAGGAAGAATTAAAAGGATTTCAGCGGGTAACATTACAGCCGGGTGAAAAGAAAACCGTTCAGATTGAACTCGACCCTGAAAACCTCAGGTATTGGGATGAAGGCGAGCATCGTTGGGTTCTTGAAAAAGATAAGGTCAAAGTAATGGTCGGCTGTTCATCAGATGATATTAAGTTTGAACAGGTGATTGATTAATCCTGATTTTTTGTGTCATCCTGATCTTGTCGAAGGATATCCTGCCTTGACCTAAATTAGTAATCAGTAAACCAACAAAAAACATCGATTTCTGTTTTGTAAAACAGATCAATTATTCTTCAACAAAACCTTCTTTTTTAACCATCGTCTTACCGGTTCATCATACAATTTCAAACAAGTATAGGCAATTAAAATACTTGACACAAACGTGAGTAGTGCAAAAGGCCACGCCTGGCTCATTGGAATCTTATGATCAGCCACCCATCCGGTATAAATGTAAATAAGCGGGTAGTGCGTAATATATAAAGGGTAAGAAATATCGCCGGAAAATTTGCATATTCGTGTGGCATATTTCCCTTTAATTTCGCCGCTCGCCCCCATAAATACGATTAAAGGAAAAACAAGAATAACAGTTAATGAATCATAGAGTCCATTCATCCATAAATGTTCGCTGCCCCCTATTCTTGGTACACTTAAAACAATTATCGTTAACAGGCTGCACCAAAAAAAAGCATGATTCACCTTGGTAAGTTTGCCAATCCTAAAAAGCAATAATCCTGCGAAGAACGGGTACATCACGCGGGTAAAGCCAATGCGTAACTGTTCTGACGTAATTGACCAGCCACCAATTATATCTCCGTTAGGGCTTGTTACAGCAAGGTATATTAATGCAACTGCTGATAAAAATACCAGTATGGAGAGCGCCGTTTTCGAAAACTTTCTTATAAAAAGGCCGTAAAGAATATTCGATATATATTCAAAAAATAAGGACCATGCCGGACCATTCAAAGGATGCATTTCCTGCCAGCCACGAATGTCCATAGATAAGGGTATTGGAAGAAGCGTATAGCCGATCAACATCAAAATAAGTACCTTCCATACAGGCACCAGGTGGATAGCAGGCCATAGAACCGAATCCTGAAAATAGAATAATACAGCGCCAATCGTCATGCCTATAATTATCATCGGTTGAAGCCGTACCAGGCGCCGTTTAAAAAAATCACCAATACTCATTTTGCCCCAGCGGTCATCATAAGCATATCCAATTACAAAACCTGAAAGCAGGAAGAAGAAGTCAACAGCAAGATATCCGTGATTAATCACCTGGTCCAGGTGACTGGTGGAGTGTGCTTCAAAAAGATGAAAGGCTACTACCATGAACGAAGCAACGCCCCTAAGGCCGTCAAGGATCATGTAGTGAGGTTTGGCAATTAACTTGGTTTCCGGCATCATTTCAGTTTTCCATTTCGTTTGGCAGCCGAAGTTAAATATTTATTATATCCAATGCATGAAAATTAAAGCATTCTCTTTGAAGCCTAAATCACCTATTTTACAGTAAAGCAATAAATAAAACATGTTCTTATTTTTTCAGTTGTCAGTATTGGTTGGTTGAATAAAGTTTACGATCATCCAGGATAATGATGGTAGTCATTTGTTTTTATTTGACAGGTTGGTAGTTTTAGTCCGTAAAATTTAATAAACTCAAAATCGGAAAGGAGTAATGGCTGGAATAAACGCCACCTTATTTACCACTTGCTCTCATTCTCTAAAGATTAAAAGTAAAACTCATACACGCTAATGAAAAAAAGTATAGGCATATTATTTTTTTTCACTTTTTTTATGATTGAAAAACCATTGGCTCAACTCAACGATTTACCAGAAAAGAAAATAACTCATTTCTCCATTTCTGCAAGCCCTGTTTATGGTTTTGTATTTGCCCACGATATACAAGTTAAAAATACTGCCGGCACAGTAGTAACCGGGGTAGAGATTAAGCTAAACAGAAGGCGGTCTGATGAGGAGGCAAAGCATTATGCACGCAAAAATTATAATTCAGGTTTTACTTTGGCTTATTACAATTTTAGTAAAGGCTTTTTAGGAAATGCTTTTTATAGTTCTTATTTTATTGAACCCTATCTAATCAATCATAAAAAATTTAAGCTTGGGCTGGTAGCAAAAGCCGGGTTAAGTTATAACAGTAACCCATATAATGAGATAACCAACAATCAAAACTATTCCTATAGTTTATATATTAACCCGTATTTGTGTCTTGGTTTTAATACTTCTATAAAAGCCGGTAAAAAACTTCGGGTGGATTTTGATGCCATGTTTAATCATAACTCAAACGGGGGCTTTTTCCATCCTAATTATGGCATTAATTTTCCTACCGCATCGTTGGGAATTGATTATGATTTAAAAAAGGTGAAAATTAAAAATAGTATCCCTGCTAAAAAGTTTGTTTGGAGATTTGATGTTATGCCATTTGGATCTTACAAAACAATTCCATTGGATAAAGACCATTTTTACTGGGTTTATGGATTTGCATTACAGGCAAACCGGAAAATAGGATTTTTTAATACGGTTAATTTGGGAGTAGAATGGGTGGCGGATCTGGGCGTTAAGAAAACATTGGAAATAAATGGAAGATCAAATTTAGATTATAACCGTGCCGGAGTATTGCTGGGGCATGAATTTATTTTTAAAAAATTTAATTTTAGCCAGCAAATTGGCATTTATATATTTAATCAAAATCCCTATATCGACCGCATTTATCACCGATGGGGATTGTACTATAAATTAAATAAAAATTGGATGGCAGGTATCAATTTGTCTGCACACCGTCAAATTGCCGATTTTCTTGATTTCAGAGCCATTTATTCACGTTACCGATAGAAATATGAGAAATAAAGAAGATTTTTTTAGGCCTAAACAAAATGGCTTAATATCAAAACGCCTATCAACCCGGTAACAGAAACGATCGTTTCCATTACGGTCCAGGTAAGAAAAGTTTCTTTAATGGTTAAATTAAAATATTCTTTAAACAACCAAAAGCCGCCATCATTTACGTGAGAGAACATCAGGCTTCCGGCGCCGATTGATAAGACCATTAATTCAGGACGGATGTGTTGATTAATGCCAAGGATCGGCAGCATGATGCCAACGGTGGTAAGCCCTGCAACAGTAGCAGAGCCAATACATACGCGGATGATTGCCGCTATCAGCCAGCCAAGAATTAATGGAGACAATTGCATGTCTTTTAATATTTGCCCGATGTAAATACTTACGCCGCCATCGCTCATTATTTGCATAAATATTCCTGAGCCGGCTATAATTAAAAGAATTACCGAAATGCTTTTGAAGGCTTCGTCCAGTTGTTTCATAATGGCAGGAATTTTATTTCCTCTTTTCATGCCCAAAAAATAAACGGCAATAAGAACAGAAAGTAACATGGCAATATTCGGGTCTCCGAGAAATTGCATTACTTTTCCTAATCCACTTGTGGCGGGTACAACATATAAAACCAAAGCGGTTACCGCCAATAAAATTACAGGCATCAATGCGGTTACCAGGCTGATGCCGATTCCGGGCAATTCATTTTCCGGAATTGAGTGGATCTGAAAAATAGTATTAGTAGGAGAAGGATTATATTTTCTTAACGTTTTTGCAAAAAGCGGCCCCGCAAGAACGATAGTCGGAATAGCGATAATAATTCCGTAGATCAAAGTTTTACTGATGCTGGCATGCAGTTGTTCTGCAATCGCAGTAGGGGATGGATGCGGAGGTAAAAACCCATGCGCCACAGATAGTGCAGCCAACATCGGAACACCTATATAAAGTAACGGCAACCGGGTAGTAGCAGCAATAGCAAAGATCAAAGGAACTACCACTATAAAACCGGCGGTATAAAATAAAGGAATACCGATCACCAGGCCTGCAAGGGCCATTCCCCATTGGATATTTTTGGTGCCGAAAATTTTAGTGAGCGACGCCGTGATCTGTTGCGCCGCGCCACTATCTGCCACTAATTTTCCCAGCATAGCACCAAAACCTAAGATAATTACCAGCGGGCCTAAGGTATTTCCGATGCCTTTGGTAACGGAACCGGAAATCTGCTGAATGTTCATCCCCACGGCGATTCCGAGTAAAATACTTACAATAAGAAAAGAAATAAACGTGTCTAGTTTAAAATAAACAACCATCAATATCAGCAGCAAAATAGCCGCTATACATAGTAGTAAAAGCATAAAAAGAATATTAGATCCATCAGGCGATGACGTTAGTAAAAGATTTTAAAGATAATAGAATTACAGAAAGAGTAGCCTGAAATTATTTTGATGAAAAGAAAAAATTGTAAAAAAGGCAAGAGATTTGTGTAAAGAAATAAAATACTGAACACCGGCCTTTTTACAGTAAACCAACAAATAATGATGAAAACGCTTTTACTCGTTCGACATGCAAAAAGTGCCTGGGATGATCCTTCACTATCCGATTTTGAAAGAAGCCTTACAGAGCGTGGTAAATCTGACGCTAAGGAAATGGCCAAAAGGTTGGAAGAAAAATCCATAAAAATAGATGCTTTCGTTTCCAGTTCTGCAAAACGCGCAAAGAAAACGGCTAAGCTATTTATGAAAGAATTAGAAGAGGATTCAAAAAAATTAGCGTTGTTACCTTCTTTATATGAGGCTTCGGTAAAAGATTTTTATGATGTAGTTGAAATGCTTAACGATAAAGAAAAGACCGTAGCCTTGTTTGCGCATAATCCCGGCATTACAGAATTTGTTAATGCTCTGGATTGTTCTCCTGTTTACACTATGCCCACGTGTTCAGTTTATGCTGTAACGGTAAAAACAAAACACTGGAAAGATTTCCGTGAAGCTAAAAAGGAATTCTTATTTTTTGATTACCCGAAGAATGAAGAATGAAGCCCTACCTTCCCTCCAAAGAAGGATTGAACTTATCCGCGCACATCCAAAGCGTCTCTTAGCCCGTTTCCCAACAAATTAAAAGCAAGTACCAATATCATGATGGCGATGCCCGGAGCAAGCGCGAGCGCAGGGCGGTGGGTAATAATAAAATTGTAATTTTCTTTGAGCATTAAACCCCAGCTTGGGGTGGGTGGCTGAATTCCTACTCCAAGGAAACTTAATCCTGCTTCAATAATAATGGCGCTGGCAAAATTAGCTGCCGCAATTACGATCACGGGCCCCAAAACATTGGGAAGTATATGGCGGATAATAATGCGGAAATTTTTTAAGCCTAATGCTTTTGCCGCCTGCACATATTCCAGTTCACGAAGCGCTAAAACCTGTCCGCGAACCACACGGGCCACACCAACCCACATCGTTAAGCCTACTGCAATAAATATTTGCCAAAAGCCCTTTCCCAATGTAAGTGTGATACCAAAAACCAACAGCAAAGTAGGCATACTCCATATTACATTAATGAACCACATGATGATATTATCTGTTCTTCCGCCATAATATCCTGCCGAAGCTCCGAGAATAATCCCGATAGAAAGAGAGATGAGCACCGTGATCAATCCAACGGCAAGGCTTACACGCACTCCCACTAACAGCCTGCTTAAAATATCGCGGCCAAATGTGTCAGTGCCCAGCCAATAAGTTTTTGATTCAATATAATTTTTCGGCGCAAGATCATTCATCGCATACACCCGCTTTTCCTGTATGCCTTCGTCAATATATTTTTCTACTGAAACCGAATCGGCACTTGCTTTATAACTATTGATCGGTACATATACATATTTATCTTCTGCACCAAAGAATAAGTGTTTAAAAAAACCGGTAGAAGAAATGTCTTTTTCTTTTTTTACACGCAGAAACATCTGCTTAAATCCAGGACGGGCAGCCATTATTTCAACAATTTCCCGATCAGCATTTGGCGTAGAATCGTTTCCAAGATAATAGGCAAAAATACCAACGAAAACTGCGAGACAAATAACAAACAACCCCGCCATTGCGCCTTTGTTTTTTTTAAGTCTTCGCCAGGCATTTTGTGAAAAGGAAAAGGATTTTTGCATTTCAATAAAAGTAGAGATTAAGACACTTCTATCAATTCAAAAATTTTGTTACTAACCGCCCTAATAAAGCTTTTATTTACTTCAGAGATTTTTGACAAAATAAGACTTTTATGAATTGTAAATATTTTGTGAGGCCGGATATAACTTTTTAAAGGAAGACGTTTCAGACAATCTCCTTTGTGTATAGTAATAGACAATCCATCATTGTTTAATTTGGACGTGATTTGTACAAGCAAACAATCTTCAGAATTTTCAATTTTGTTATTAGAGATTACCAAAGCTGGCCGCTTTTTAAATTCTGAACCATCAGTAAAAGGAAACTTAACGATAACGATATCCCCTTGTTTAAACATATATCTATATTAAATTGTCCCACCTTTTATCTTCTTCCGAAAGCCAGTCCTCAGCTAATGATATTTCGCTGACAGAATAGTCTTTAAATCTTTTTATCCGCTGATCTTCTGCCTTTGATTCTTCTTGAAGTTTTAATTCTTCATTTTTAATCGATTCTAAAGTTTGTTCCACTATTAAAAATCGTTCAACTAAAGGAAGCTCCTGTATTTCACGCATTATTGTGTCTATTTCCATTTTTATTTATTAAACTCCGTTTAATTTAAAAAACATCATAAGTTCTATTCGCTCTTTTGAACGTAAATATAAGCCAATAATTTTGGTAATTATCTTCATCACTTCACTCTTCTTCCCTTCCATTGATAACTTCCGAATTTTCCCAGCCAACCGGCAATAACCGTATAAAAAATATGAAAAGGTTGCGCGGGCAGAAACCACCAAAGTTGTTTTTGTTTACCAAAGAAAGCAGCTACCGGAAAAAGAAATAATAATTCCACGATCGTTTTTACAACTATTGCAGCAAGGAATAAATAAAACATATTTAAATAAAAAAAGGACGATAAGCCAACAATTAACAGCCATGCATTTAAAAGATAAACCAATAATAGGACTGCAGTAATTTTTTTATCGGTATAGATGTCTGCCTTACTTGCCCAGCGGATCCTTTGATTCATAAATTCTTTTAAACTTCCGGCTGCCTTGGTGGTTACAATTACATCTTTGGATTTTAAAAACATAATTTCATTCGGATACTGCGTTTGAATTTTATGCATCAGCAACATGTCATCACCGCTTGCTATTTGATCAATTCCTTCAAAACCTCCAACTTCAAAAAACACTTCCTTTTGATAGGCAAGATTGGCACCATTACACATTGCATGAACTTTTTTAAAAACGGAAGCGCCGGTAATTCCCTGCAAAGTCATGAAGTCGAGTGATTGAAATATTTTAAAAAGCCTCACCCCTAACCCCTCTCCAATTGGAGCAAAGGTTACCGGTAAAGCAACAAATACGGGCGATTTCTCTTTATAAAAAGAAGCAAGCGTTTCTATCCACTTTTCCCCCGCGATACAATCAGCGTCAGTGGTGACTATCAGTTCTCCTTTTGCAAATTTCAAAGCGGTATCAATTGATTTTTTTTTGTAGGAATTTAATTCCTGGTTTTCTATAAAATCAGAAAGATGAAGAAGAATGATATTGTCTTTTTTAAAAGATTCTACAATCGAAACGGTATTGTCTGCTGAATGATCATCGGTAACAATAATCTCAAATTTATGTTGAGGATAAGTTTGGTTGAGAATGGACTGAATGCAGGCTCCTATATTCTTTTCCTCGTTTCGCGCGGCGATAATGATCGAAATAAAAGGAAACTCATTTTCATCCAATTTCTTTGGAACATAAGCAGGAATTTGACGCCAGCCTTTCCTGTAATACAGCAGCAGCGCTGTATAAAGAATCAATAAAAAGATGGAAATCAAAATAAAAGTCATGAAAAATTATAATTGAAAAAGAATCGTTTTTTAGTGGTGATGAGCCCACAAAAATAATTTTTAAATATCAAAAGGAATTATTAGATTTGTATAGTTGCATAAACAACTATATGATAAACAACCAATTTAAAAAAGGCGAACTCTATAGTTTCATCACCGGCAAGGCTTCTACGGCTATTGCCAGGAGATTGCAGAAAAATTTTAAGGAAACGGGAATAGAAATTACGATTGAGCAATGGAGTGTTTTGTATCACTTGTGGAAGGAAGACGGGCAAAGCCAGCAACAATTGTGTGAAGCAACTTTCAGAGATAAGCCGAGCATTACAAGATTGGTGGATAACCTTGAAAAATCAAAATTGGTGAAAAGAGTAGCTTCAAAAAATGATCGCCGGAGCAATCTTATTTTTCTTACGAAAGAAGCAAAAGCCCTGGAACAAAAAACAATGGATGTAGCCAATCGAACATTAAACGAAGCGCTCGAAGGTGTCACTAACGGGCAAATAGAAATTGCAAAAGAGGTTTTACAAATGGTTTACGATAATTTAAAATAATTTTTATGAATACTACTTCAAACACAACATCGGTAAAAGGCGGCGAATGGCTTATTAAAGAAAATAACGCCCCTGATATTTTCGCTCCTGAAGATTTTAGTGAAGAGCAATTGATGATACTGGATATGTGCCTTCAGTTTTTGAAAACAGAAGTTTACCCAATTGTGGACCGGATCGATAAACTGGAACCGGGCCTGATGCCCTCTTTAATGGAAAAAGCCGGTGAATTAGGATTACTAAGCGCGTCTGTTCCGGAGGATCTTGGTGGTCTCGGAAAAGATTTTGTAACCTCTACTTTAGTGAGCGAAGGATTGGGCGGCGGATGTTCATTTAGTGTGGCCATGAGTGCACATGCAGGCATCGGCACTTTACCTATTTTATATTTCGGGACGGAAGAACAACAGAAAAAATACATTCCAAAACTAGCCAGCGGAGAATGGAAAGGTTCTTATGGATTAACAGAACCGGGAAGCGGCAGTGATGCGCTCGGGGCAAAAACAACAGCCACACTTTCTGAAGATGGAAAATATTATTTATTAAACGGACAAAAAATCTGGATCACCAATGGAGGTTTTGCAGATGTGTACACTGTTTTTGCAAAAGTGGATGGAGATAAGTTTACCGCTTTTATTCTTGAGCGCGATTTTGAAGGATTTACGCGCGGGCCTGAAGAACATAAAATGGGCATAAAAGGTTCGTCCACTGTTCAATTGTATTTCCAGGATTGTAAGGTGCCGGTAGAAAATGTGTTGGGTGAAATAGGTCGCGGTCACATCATCGCTTTTAATATTTTAAATATTGGCCGTTTAAAATTAGCTGCTGCTGCACTTGGTGGTGCAAAGTTAGCCTTAGCCAATTCAATCGAATACGCAAAAACACGTGAGCAATTTAAAACACCGATTGCCAATTTTGGTGCGATTAAACACAAACTCGCAGAAATGGCTATTAAAATTTTTGCTGATGAAAGCACATTATATAGAACTTCAAAATGGATCGACGAGAAAGAAGCCGAATTGTTAGCCGAAGGCAAAGCCTTTAATGAAGCGCTGTTGGGTGCTGCGGAAGAATTTGCAATTGAATGCGCGATATTAAAAGTTCACGGAAGTGAGGTGCTTGATTTTGCAGTAGATGAAGGCGTACAGATCCACGGAGGAAATGGTTTCAGTGACGAATACGATATTAGCCGCGCTTACCGCGACAGCCGTGTAAACCGCATCTACGAAGGAACCAACGAAATCAATCGACTTCTTACTGTTGACATGATGCTTAAAAGAGCCATGAAAGGAAAACTGGATTTGATGGGACCGGCGATGAATGTGCAAAAAGAATTGATGAGCATTCCTGAATTTGGAAACGGAGAAGAAAGTGCTTTTTCAAAAGAGAAAAAAATAATATCCAACCTGAAGAAATGCATCCTGATGGTTGCTGGCGCTGCTGTACAAAAATTGATGAACGACCTGAGCAAAGAAGAAGAGATCATTATGAACATTGCTGATATGGTGATTGAAACTTTTGTTTCAGAAAGTACTTTGCTTCGGGTAATAAAAGTGACAGATAAAAACGGTGAAGAAAATTCAAAAGTGCAGATTGGAATAATGAGATGTTACCTGAACGATGCAGTTGATAAAGTGTCAAAAGCCGGTAAAGAAGCGATAAATGCATTTGCAACTGGCGATGAACAAAAAATGATGCTGCTCGGTTTAAAACGTTTTACAAAAACAGAACCTTTTAACAGCAAAGATGCAAGACGTCTTATTGCTGATAAACTCATTGAAGAAGGAAAGTATTCCTTTTAAATGCTTTCATTTCAAAATGCATTGCAGTAAACAAATAAATAAATAAAATTTGGGATTTGCACTGGTCCAAACAGAATTTGATTCTTTAGTAAGATAGCGAATTTTACAAAAAATGTGGCACTATTGTTTTGAATATGCCGGACATCTTCTTTGAAAAATAGATGAAATCATTCGTGTTTTTCAAAGATCAACTGCTGTTTTATCACAAGCATTTTAAAGAAAAAAGCTATATTTATATTCAACCTAAAAAATTTCAGTTATCAATACACATTCTACCATAAAAACAAAAGGCAAATTAAGCGCTTTAGCCAACACCTTAATCGGCAGTGAAATTGTAAAATTGGGCGGCGAAATAAAAGAAAAAATCAAAAACGGCGAAAACATTTACAATTTCACCATTGGCGATTTTGACTCTTCAATCTTTCCAATTCCTGCAAAGCTTGAAGAAGAAATAATAAATGCTTATAAAAATCGCCAGACCACGTATCCGCCTGCTGACGGCATTCTTGCGTTAAGAGAATCAGTTGCAAAATTTATAAAAGAAAGAGAAGGATTGGATTTCAATACCAATGAAATTCTTATTGCTGCAGGTGGCCGCCCACTTATTTATACGGTTTACCGCAGCATTGTTGATAAAGGTGATAAAGTAATTTATTCGGTGCCGAGCTGGAACAACAATCATTATGTACATTTTACAGAAGGCCGCCATGAAGTTATTGAAACGACTGCTGAAAATAATTTTATGCCTACCGCAGAAGATATAAAGCCGCACATAGAGGGCGCAGTTTTGATCGCTTTGTGTTCGCCATTAAACCCGACAGGAACCGTTTTCAAGAAGGAAGAACTCGAAAAGATTTGTGATATGGTTCTGGAAGAAAACAAACGCCGGGGAGAAGATGAAAAAAAGTTGTACGTGATGTATGACCAGATCTACTGGACATTGACCTTTGGGGAAACAAAACATTATAATCCCGTTAGCCTTCGCCCTGAAATGAAAGAGTACACCATCTTTATTGATGGAATCAGTAAGGCATTTGCAGCAACAGGAGTGCGCGTAGGCTGGGCTTTAGGGCCGGAATTGGTTTTATCAAAAATGAAAGCGATCAACAGTCATATAGGTGCGTGGAGCCCGATGGCTGAAGAAAATGCGACCGCCAAATTTCTAATGCAACGCGATGAAGTGGATCAATACCTTTCGGTTTTTAAGCAGGAATTGAATGAAAGATTGCAACGCATTTATGAAGGTTTTCAACAATTAAAATCAGAAGGATTTTCGGTAGATGCGTGTGCGCCACAAGCCGCGATTTATCTCACTATTCAATTAAGCCTTGCCGGTAAAACAACAAAAAACGGAGATTTTATTTCTACACAATCTGATGTGACATCTTACATTTTAGAGAAAGCAAAACTGGCTGTAGTTCCTTTTTATGCATTTGGTGCGCCAAAAGATTCTGACTGGTACCGGCTAAGCGTCGGCACTTGCAAAAAAGAAGAAATACCTGCCATGCTTAACCAGCTTCGGCAGGCATTACAAGATTTAAATTAGATTTTTACTTACCAGGTATTCCGCAATCTGAACCGCATTCGTAGCAGCACCTTTCCTCAGGTTGTCGCTCACGATCCAGCAGTTTAAAGTATTGGGTTGCGTTTCATCCCTGCGGATTCTTCCCACAAATGTTTCGTCTTTTTCATGGGCAGTTAACGGCATAGGATAAACGAAATTTTCCACATCATCCTGAACTACAACGCCCGGTGCATTGGATAAAATTTCCCTTACTTCTTTTAAGTCAAAGTCATTTTCAAATTCAATATTTACACTTTCACTATGTCCGCCAACCACGGGGATACGAACACAGGTAGCAGTTAGTGCAATAGTTTGATCGCCGATGATCTTTCTTGTTTCGTTCACCATTTTCATTTCTTCTTTGGTGTATCCGTTGTCAAGAAATACATCAATGTGTGGAAGCGCATTTTTGTCAATCGGGTATTTATAAGCCATTTCCCCTTTTACATTATTGCGCTCATTTTCCATCTGCTGAACGGCTTTTACGCCCGTTCCGGTCACGCTTTGATAAGTAGAAACTACCACTCTTTTAATTTTATATTTTTTATGGAGTGGATTTAAAACCAATACCATTTGAATGGTTGAACAATTTGGATTTGCGATGATCTTATCATTTTTGGTAATGACGTTGGCATTTACTTCAGGAACCACCAGTTTTTTTGAAGGGTCCATTCGCCATGCAGAAGAATTATCAATCACAGTAATACCTGCTTCGGCAAACTTTGGAGCCAACGCAAGTGAAGTATTGCCGCCGGCAGAAAACAATGCGATATCAGGCCTGGCAGCAATAGCATCTTCTGCAGATACCACCTTGTATTTTTTATTCTTAAAAGTGATTTCTTTTCCAATTGATTTTTCAGAAGCCACGGGAATTAATTCTGTAACCGGAAAATTTCTTTCTTCGAGCACTTGCAGCATTTTACTTCCTACAAGCCCGGTTGCGCCCACCACTGCGATTTTCATTTTTTAAAATTTTTTTATTAAGGAATGCAAAGAAAAGCATAAAGTTTTATCTTTAAATCCAAAGCTACTGTTTATGCCGAAAAAATTTTTAGTGTATTTAGCTATTTTGCTGTTAATATCGCTATTCTCGCAGGCACAATTGTCCGAAAATTTTAATGATGGCAATTTTATAGAAAATCCCTCATGGATCGGCGATACGCCTTCTTTCGTCATCAACAATTCGTTTCAGCTTCAAAGCAATAATTCCATTGCTAATAGCAGTTTTGCCTTAGTTACTGAAAATAAACTATGCACTGCTACCCAATGGGAATATTGGATGAAACTCGCTTTCAATCCTTCTTCTGCCAATTATGTGGATACCTATTTAACGTCTTCCGCCCCTAATCCGGCTGATTCTACCAATGTAGGCTACTTTGTAAGAGCAGGAAACACAGACGACGAAATTTCACTTTACAGAAGAGACCCAAACGGCATTACGATAAAAATTATTGACGGAGAAAACGGAACATTAGATCACACCAGCAATATATTCAAAATAAAAGTAACACGAGATTCTACCGGAAAATGGAATTTGTTACGTGACCTTACCGGAACAGGAAATTCTTATACAAAGGAAGGGACTGTCACGGATTCAACTTATACTAGAACCTCATGGTTTGGTTTTTTAATTAAACAAAGTACGGCAAGCTTTTTTCAAAAGCACTTCATAGATGATATTGAAATAAAACGTTTTGATCCGGACTTTTCTCCTCCTGAAATTGTTTCAGCAACTGCCATTTCCTCTTCAAAAGTGGATGTATTTTTCAATGAACCTTTGGAATCTTCAACCAACATTTTTTCAAATTATTCCGCCAATAAGGGATTAGGAATGCCGGATTCTATAATAATTGACGCACAAAATTCGTCTTTGGTTCATCTCGTATTTGCCAATTCATTTACTAACGGTTATAACTATACGCTAACTGTAAATGGTGTAAAAGACCTGTCAGGAAATGCAATTAATAACGCTACTATCTCTTTTAGTTTTTACAAGCCCCAACAGTATGATGTTGTAATTGATGAAATTTTTGCTGACCCATCACCAGAAGTGGGTTTACCTGGTTACGAGTGGATCGAACTTAAAAACACTTCGGCTTTTCCAATTAATTTAAAAGGATGGAAAGTAAGTGATGTAAGCAGTTCCAGCACAGCTTTCAAAGAGTTTACTTTAAAACCCGATAGTTTTGTAATTGTTTGCTCTACCTCTGCCTTTCCTTCTTTATCTGTTTTTGGAAAAACTATTAGTGCAACCAATTTCCCTTTGCTTAACAATGATGGTGATTTGATTTCTCTTCAAGACGAAACCGGAAAAATTATTCACGCCGTCCAATATTCTTCAGATTGGTATCAAAATGAATTGAAGAAAGATGGCGGCTGGTCATTAGAAATGATTGACACAAAAAATCCCTGCGCCGTTTTTAGTAACTGGACAAGCAGCAAAGACAATAATGGTGGAACACCGGGAAGAAAAAACTCTGTTGATGGAATAAATAATGATGAGGCTGCACCAAAACTTTTGCATGCATTAATAAATAATTCCACCTCAATCAGCCTGCTTTTTAATGAACCAGTCGATAGTGCACAAGCCGCCTTGATAACCAATTTCGCTTTTGATAATTCTTTATCAGCAACGAGTGTAAAACTAGTCCCACCTTTGTTTGACAAAGTGACGATTAGCCTTAATAATCCAATCACAGCGGGAAATATTTATAACGTAACGGCAACAAACATTTCAGATTGCGCGGGAAACGTGATCAGTTCAAATAATTCTGCTAAGTTTGGATTACCGCAAGATGCAGATAGTTTTGATATCGTTATTAACGAAATTCTGTTTAACCCGTTGCCTTCAGGAGTTGATTATGTTGAGTTGTATAACCGTTCCAACAAAATCATTGATCTCAGCAAACTGTATATCGCCAATAGAAACAGCAATAATGTTATCAGTAGTATTGATCAATTAACGACTGAAAATATTTTATTCTTCCCGAATAATTTTATGGTAATTACAACAGATCCGTTAATTGTAAAAAGCCAATACATCACTCCTGATCCTGATGCTTTTTTAAAAATAAATTCTCTTCCTTCTTTTCCAAATGATAAAGGAAATGTGATCATTTTAAATGACCAGAAGAATATTATTGATGAAGTTGCTTATGCTGATAATTGGCACTTCTCCTTAATTCATAATACAGAAGGGGTTTCGCTGGAAAGAATGGATTACAATGCACCCTCTGCTCAAAGCAATTTTCATTCAGCAGCTACTTCTGTCGGGTACGGAACACCCGGCTATAAAAATTCTCAATATAAATTGACAGAAGAATTTCGTGGAGACATCACCGTTACACCGGCAATTTTTTCACCTGATAACGATGGTAACGAAGATTTTGCTATTATTAATTATAAATTTCCGTCGCCGGGATATGTTGCCAACATTACGATTTTTGATGCTTCGGGAAGGCCTGTTCGCTATCTCGAAAAAAATTCATTAAGCGGAACAAGTGGCTATTACCGGTGGGATGGTTTAGATGATAAAAGAAGGAAACTACCACAGGGAATTTATATAATTTATATAGAGATTTTTAATAAAGAGGGGAAGAAAAAACAGTTTAAAAACACGATCGTGCTTGCAAGAAAAAATTATTGATGTGCTCTTTTATTGGATAAGAAAATTATTAAAGTCGGTGCTATCACCATAAAAAATATTAAAATCTACCGGGGCATTTATTCCATCTACACGCCCATTTTTACTGTGTTGCCAAAACATCCATTTGTTTTCTATACGTGGTTGGTCGGGTTGTAAATAATGAGCAATCCACAATGGATACTCTTCAAATCCGGTTTGAAAATAATGCTCATAAAAATCAATATTGGTATAAATTATTGGCTTTACTCCATAATGTTTTTCTACTACATCCAGCCAGGTTTTTACTCCTTTTTGCATTTGCGATACAGAAACCCCAAGGCTCTTTTCCACATCCAGAACCGGAGGCATATCACCTGGTTTTAAATTCACCATTTGTATAAAATTCTCTGCCTGCTTTTTAGCACTCCTTGTTGCAATAAAAAAATGATACGCGCCTTTCGGAATATTTTGGGCTTCTGCCTGAAGCCAATTTCGTCGAAATTGTCCGTCTACTATACTCGTTCCCTCAGTGGCCTTAATAAAAACAAACCCGATCTTAATTCCTTTTTCCTCCATATTTTTTACCTCTTTCCAGTTAACAGTGCTTTGATAGCGGCTTACATCAATGCCGTGAATTTCATATCCATTTGGTATTTCTATCTGGAAACCCGGGTAGAAAACATGAGGAGGATAAATGAATAAATTAACCAGGTAATATAAAGCAAGTATTACGATAAAAAGCGCTAAAATTATTTTTAAAAATGCGCGGGAAGAACGTTTCTTTTTTCGTGCCACAAGAGGTTTGCTTAGTGTTGATGCAAATGATTTTATTGCTTCAGTATTTTTTTTGCAAACTTAATACCATTATCAGTTTCTATTTTCAGAAAATAAATTCCGCGTGAAAAATTTTGAGTGTTAACTGTGTAAAATAAAGAGTTATCAATTGCAAAATAATTTTTCGCCATTAAACCTCCTTTACTGTCATAGATTTTTAAAACTGCACTCGTTGAACCAAAATTGCGCATGTTTATGTAAAACTGGTTTAAAAAAGGGGAGGGGAAAACATCAACCTTATTTTGGGCATTTTCTTCTAATTTCTCAGATGTATTATTTGCGGTAATAAGCCAATAATCCGGATCAATAATTACAGTATCTGCTGCAAACCCAATATCTCTCAAAAATATTTCATCATTGTTCTCATTGTTAACAACAATTGTTTTTTCCTGCGTTGCATTTTTAAATTGTAAGGCAACCGGTAATTCAAAAAATTTTACAGATGGGTCAGAAGTAACCTGGTTTATTTTTATCCGCACAAAATTGTTATCTAGTTGAGACCATTGAACATGATAGGATGGATAACCTTGTCCATAAAACCATTCTTTAAAAAAATAATCCAAATTTACTCCGCTCACTTTTTCTAAGTTTCTTTTAAAATCCTTCGTTGTTGCAAAACCATAAACCAAAGCAGGATCGTTAATATAACTTCTCATACCGCGAAAAAATGTACTATCACCCAATATCCATCGCAACATATATAAGAGATGAGAACCTTTTGTGTAAGTAAGCCTTGAATCAAAGATCCTGTTCACATTGGTAGTATCGTCAACAAATACAGATCCGCCCGGAAGAGACGTGATCTTTTGTATTTCCTGCTTGCGAAGCAGTAATGTTAGTTGGGGAAAAAGGACTTCTGCATCCATACTGGTTAGATAAGTTGCAAAACCTTCATTCAACCATATATCCTGCCACGAAGCGCACGTTATTTTATCGCCAAACCATTGATGCGCCAACTCATGTGCCATCAGGGTTTCATTTGGCGTAACGATAAACGTAGAAGTCTGGTGTTCCATGCCTCCTCCCCAGCCAAATTGAACTTGCCCGTATTTTTCTCTTATAAATGGATAGGGGCCAAAAATGTTACTGAAATATTTTATAGTGGATAAAACAAGAGGTGTGTTCTGCTGCCAAAGCGAAAGGTTTTCAGGATAACAAAAAGTTTGCATCAGCAAATCAACATTGCCTACCTGTACATGATTTTCAAATTCAGCATAATTGGTAACCGCCATACAAACCAAATAAGTTGCAATAGGATACCGGTGTTTCCAATGAGTGATTTTTGTGCTTCCTTCTGTTATTACACCTTGTCTTAAACCATTTGATGCGGCCGTATATTGTGAAGGAGCATAAATATAAACATCAATAGAATCCGCTTTATCATCCAGCCCGTTTTTACAAGGCCACCAATCCCGGGCTCCGTAAGGCTCACTCAATGTCCACATTACCGGTACAGAATCATGAACAGAATTTATAAAAGAACCAAAACCTGAATTGGCAGGTACTCCATGGTAATAAATAGTCACAGAATCCAACGTGCCCGCCAAAATTGAAGAACCAAAATCAACTTTTACCGTATTATCCTTGTGAGAAAAAGAAAGCATTTTGTTGCTTTGCTTCACACTATCTACAACCAATGAATCAGAAAGATCATAAACAATATTATCAGCTTCAGCTGTCATCAAAAAATAAGACGTTACACTTCCGCTGATATAACGGACTGCTGGGTCTGTATACCATTCGCACCTGTAATAAGTCACATAGAAATTATTGGAAGCTGCCGTGTTTTTAGCTGATTGAAGCCTGCTGAAAGCCTTGCTTTCAAAAAAAGAAATATTATTTATTCGATTGGGATTGTTAAATGGTGTTTGTGCATAAACAGTTGAATACAAGAAGATTATAGTAGAAACTACTTTTTTCATCCGTTCTTTTTTAACGCTTGGCTACCCTCAAGGCTTGCATCTTACCGTTTTGAAGATTAAATTTGCATGGTTTTTGCAATATAGGGTAGTTCATAAATAGAATCAATATAAAGTTCAATATTTTTCAACAAAAAACCAAAGATCCCATTGTTCTGAAATTGCGTTTTTATAACGTGAAATAATTATTTGACCAGGAAAAAATTCGTCATGAAAAATATTCGATCAAAGAGCTTATTAACGTTGATTATAATTTTATTTATAATTGGCTTTACCACTTCAGCAAAAAACATCATAAGTTATCCCGGTGGTAATTTTTCTGATTCCACTCTTGATTCTGCTTCTTCTGTGGGCAGTACGCTCGTTAAAAACCCTGCCCGCGTTATCTATCCTCTTGCTCTTCGTGAGCACCGTGAAGAAAGTAAGGATTACGTAAAACAATTTGCCAGCAAGCAAAGGGATTATATCATTTATATGTTTGGCCGCGGAAAAAATTATTTTCCTAAAGCAGCAAAAATACTTTCAGAATATGATGTGCCTGAAGAATTCCAGGTGCTTCCTGCCCTGGAATCTAATTTTCATGCAGACGCAGTTTCACATGCCGGAGCTGTTGGATACTGGCAGTTCATGAGCGAGCTTGGAAGAGATTATGGGTTACACATCAGTTCAAAAAATGATGATAGAAAAAACTTTACGAAATCAACTATTGCCGCTGCAAAATTTTTCCGGGATCAATTGCATTTCTTCAATGACGACATTCTTCTTTCTGTAGCAGCTTTCAATTGTGGTACGGGTGGTGTAAAAGTAGCGATGAAAAAATCCGGCATTGATAATCCTGATTTTTGGGACATAAAAAAATACCTGCCAACAGAAACAAGGATCTTCGTAATGAAGTTCATTGCACTCAATGTAATTTCCGCCAATTACCACAAGTTCATCAATCACAAATTAAACTTCAGCGAACCGCCATTGATTCAATTGGCCGTTAAAGATTCTTTAGGTAGCGATAACACTGTTGTGGCTCAAAATCCTTTGTAACAAGCATGATTCATTTTTAGCAGTTATCTTTGGCCTATGCCACAGGTTAATTATAACGACACTATTAATTTCTTGTCTAAACTTACACTTAGGCGCCTGTGGAATGCGGCAAAGGTTTACTCAAGCTATTATATTACCCGTTTTACTAAAAAGCCGGTTCAATGGGGTTTGCCGGTTTCTATTTCTTTTGAACCTACTACTTCATGCAATCTTAAGTGTCCCGAATGTCCCAGTGGTTTAAGGGAATTTACCCGCCCAAGAGGTATGCTGAAAAGAGAATTTTTTACAAAAACTATCGACGATATCTACAAAGATATTTTGTACCTCATATTTTATTTCCAGGGAGAACCTTATCTGAATAAAAACTTTTTGGAAATGGTTTCGTATGCTTCTTCAAAAGGAATGTATACTGCCACTTCCACCAATGCACATTTTCTTACCGATGAGATGGCAAAAAAAACGGTGGAAAGTGGCCTTGACAGATTAATTATTTCTCTTGATGGCACCACACAGGATGTTTATGAACAATATCGCAGAGAAGGAAATATTGAAAAGGTAATTGAAGGAGCAAGAAATATTGTAAAATGGAAAAAGGAATTGAAAAGTAAAACACCGTTTGTGTTTTTTCAGTTCCTGGTAGTTCGCCCGAATGAACACCAGATTGAAGAGGTAAAAAAGCTGGCCAAAGAAGTAGGCGTGGATGAAGTGCGTTTTAAAACAGCGCAGATCTATGATTATGAAAAGGATCCCAATCAATTGATTCCCAAAAATCAAAAATTCAGCCGCTATAAAAAAAATAAAGATGGCAGCCACATCGCAAAAAATAAATTGCAAAACCATTGCTCCAAGCTTTGGGAGGCGAACGTGATCACCTGGGACGGTATGGTGGTTCCCTGTTGTTTTGATAAAGATGCGACACATCGCTTAGGCGATCTGAAAAATCAATCTTTTAAAGAAATCTGGCACAATAAGAATTACAAACAGTTTCGGAAAGAACTTACCACAAGCCGCAAAAATATTGATATTTGTGCTAACTGCAGCGAAGGATTATCTGTATGGAAAGATTAAAACAGAAATCTGTAAAAATTGTTGTTTTACTATCTGCATACAATTCTATCACATTAATTTTCCACTAAAATAAGACTGAAAATACATTAGTCTTTTTATTAGTATTTTTAGTATATGAATACATTTAATAATCACCTGCGACAAATAATATTATTAGGTATTATTATCCTGGTAGGGATATTAATTGTAAATCATTTTTTTATTTTTTTGCCCGGCGTTTTAGGTTCTATCACTTTGTATATCCTTAGCAAAAAAAGCTATTTCAATCTTGTTGAAAAAAGAAAATGGAAAAAAAGCTGGACTGCTTTGCTTTATATCCTTGGTTATACTATTCTTATCTGCCTTCCTGTTTACCTCGCCGTGGTAATGCTTGTGCCAAAGCTGGTAGCGCTTTTCAATAATCCGGTACCATTGGTGGTAGCGGTAAAAGGGTTTTCTCAAAAAATACAGGAAGCAACAGGCATCGAACTTTTCAATGGAGATAATGTGCAGTTGGCATTTAAAAATCTTGCCGGCAGAGTACCCATACTTTTAACCAGTACTGCTAATTTTATTACCAATCTCATCCTGATGTTTTTCGTATTGTATTACATGTTGTTTCACGGAAGAAAAATGGAAAATTATATCAATGACTTTATCCCATTAAAAAATAAAAACCGCGAAATGCTTAGCGCTGATACCGACCTGATGATAAGAGCTAACGCAATCGGAATTCCTTTGCTTGCTATTATCCAGGGGGTTGTGGGTATGCTCGGGTATTTTATTTTTGGTATAAAAGAATTTGGAGTTTGGGGCTTTCTTACCGGAGTTGCCTCGTTAATTCCAATCATCGGTACAGGGCTCATTTGGGTTCCTTTAACCGTATATCTTTTCGTGTCAGGTCATACCTGGCAAGGAGTGGGATTAGGGATCTATTCGCTTGCGATTCTTACCAATGTTGATTATGTTGCGCGGATTACTTTGCTTCGCAAAATAGGAGACGTTCATCCATTAATTACCATTTTTGGGGTAATCGTGGGTCTTAGTTTGTTTGGATTCCTGGGATTGGTTTTCGGCCCTTTGCTTATCAGTTATTTTATTTTACTGATAAAAATATATCGGAACGAATTTAATTCCGTTCCTATTTCTACCAGGCACGCCGAAGAAGAACTTGAAAATACAATTAAAGAACCAGGTTAGTTTGCCAGGTCTTATTTCCCTTATTTATTAATAATGAAACATCTCTCCCATTTATCAAAAGATAAAAAATTAAAAAAATTAATAGATGCACAACCCGCTTTCGTTCTTGAAAAAACAAATAAAGTGTACCTGCGTTTGTGCTCTTCCATTTTAAGTCAGCAATTAAGTACAAAAGTTGCCAAGATTTTATTCAGAAGATTTCTGGAGCTGTATAACGGTAAGGAACCCACGCTAAAACAGATTTTGAATACACCCGCTGAAACCTTTCGCAGCATTGGTTTTTCAAATGCAAAAGCATCCTATGTTCACAATGTTTGCAGTTTCTTTTTAGAAAATAAGATCACAGATGCAAAACTGTACAAGATGAGTAATGAAGAAGTTATTGAATTGCTCACACAAATAATAGGTGTAGGAAAATGGACCGTAGAAATGATCCTGATGTTTACACTTGGAAGAGAGGATGTGTTTGCAATGGATGATCTTGGCTTGAAACAGAGTGTGATTAAACTTTACAACATTAAAGAAACCGATAAAAAACTTTTGTATCAAAAGATCGAAAAAATATCTGTAAAATGGAGCCCTTACCGCACTTATGCCAGCCGTTATTTGTGGAACTGGAAAGACGGCCTCCCTGCCCTCCAAAGGAGTGTTCCAAAAAATTACTGACAGTAAATCCAACAAATAGTTAGGAATTTAATTCACCAAAAAGCCCCTCCTTTGGAGGGGTTGGGGAGGCTTATTTTTTTCTTACCAATGGATTATTCAACCCATTAATCACATTATCAACCACCTGGAACCCGGAAAGTTTGGAGAAAAACTGGGTAAGTGTTTTACAACCGTACGTGCGCACATCAAAACTCGGATCAAGTTTGCGAAGATTGATTCCCATCGTAGAAATATAGGCTTCGTTGCTCTCGTTCATACTCATGTCGTAAGCCTTACTGATGAGTTTTTTATTTACGTTGGCTGTTGATTTTGTTTTCTGTTTTTTTACCGTTTCCTTTTTTTCCGGAGTTTCCGGAGTTTCTGTTTTTGGCTCAAGGTTTTCAACATAGGTAAAAATTTCACACGATTTTACAAAAGCCGAAGGTGTTTTTTCTTCGCCAATTCCCATTACAAAAATCCCGGCTTCTCTTATGCGTTTGGCAAGTCCTGTATAATCGCTGTCGCTTGAAACGATACAAAATCCGTCTACCAGGCCGGCGTGCAAAATGTCCATCGCGTCAATGATCAAAGCGCTGTCGGTAGAATTTTTCCCTGTTGTATACGAAAATTTTTGGATCGGGTTAAAGGCCATATCGTTAAGCTGGCTTTTCCAATGATTCATATGCTGTGTTGTCCAGTCGCCGTAAACGCGGCGGATGGTTACTTTACCATATTTGGAAGCTTCTTCTAAAACCAAATCCATCATTTTAGATTGTGCATTATCCCCATCCACCAGCAAAGCAATTCTATTGTTTTTAACTTCCATAAATTTTATATTACTACAAAAATAGGTTTTAAGATTCATAACAGTTTTATACGCTGTTTCCTGAACGAAAACTTCACAAAATTATTTGTTTTCTTTTGCGGGTATCCGTTGGATAATTAGTGAACATTTTATTTCTTTTCATTAATTTGAATCTTTTATCTTTGGCATTAAACATTTTTTATGAAGTTCATTGTTTCATCTTCCCAATTATTAAAGCACGTACAACAAATAAGTGGAGTTATCAGCGCCAACACGGTTTTGCCAATATTGGAAGATTTTTTGTTTGAAATAGATAACAACAAACTCACTATTGTAGCTACAGACCTGGAAACGGTTATGAAAATTAATATGGATGTTGAAGCAAAAGACAGTGGCAGAGTTTGTATTCCGGGAAAAATTCTTCACGATTCACTTAAAAATATTGCCGAACAGCCGCTCACTTTTAATATTGACAAAAACTATGGCGTTGAAATTACCAGTGACAATGGAAAGTATAAGGTAATGGGTGAAAACCCTGATAACTTTCCAAAAGAACCATTGGCAGAAAGCGCTAATTCCTTCAATATGCCTTCTTCAGCATTGGTTACCGCTATCAATAAATGCATTTTTGCCACAAGCACTGATGAACTTCGCCCTGCAATGACAGGCATTTTCTTTGAACTTTCCCCGAAGGGAATTACAACGGTAGCAACAGATGCTCATCGCCTGGTTCGCTTTTCACGCACAGATATTTCTTCTCCTGAAAAAGCTTCTTTTGTTGTGCCTAAAAAGCCACTGAATTTATTAAAAAACGTGCTGCCAAACACAGATGCTGAATTAACGGTTTCCTATAACAGCAATCACCTTTTTGTAAAACAGGATGGAATAGAATTAGTTTGCCGTCTTATTGATGCGAGGTTCCCCGATTATAAAGTGGTCATCCCTGCGGATAACCCTTATAAGCTTACTTTAAATAAAAATGAATTCCAGAATGCCTTACGCAGAATAAATGTGTTTAGTAATAAGAGTACCAACCAGGTAGCGCTTTCTATCAGTGGAAGCGAATTACAACTGTCAGCGCAAGATGTAGATTTTAGTTTTGAAGGAAACGAAAGAATGACCTGCCAATATGATGGCGAAGATTTGCAAATTGCTTTTAATGCCAAATTTTTAATTGAGATGCTTAACGCAGCCGATACAGATGAAATTGTGATTGAATTAAGCACCCCCACAAAAGCAGGCATTATTAAACCAACAGAACAGGAGCAAAATGAAGAGCTGTTAATGTTGGTAATGCCATTAATGCTCAATAATTAGAATAAAAATTTAACCTTAAAGTGTTCAAATTAATTATTTAAATGGAGTTCGCTACGCAAACTCCATTTTTTAATTACCATAATCTTTTAATGGTGGTTTCTTTTTCCATCAAACAAATTAAGTATTTTTAAAACATACAAACTTGAATTAATGAAGCTGGTTACCATACGTACCTTTCAAAATTATTTTTCTGCCCATATTTTACTCACAAGGTTAAGAGATGCAGGAATTGAGTGTTTTTTAAAAGATGAATTTACGGTAACCGTTGATCCGATTTTATCCAACGCAGTTGGAGGCATTAAACTGGTTGTAATAAAAAAACAGGAAGAAGAGGCAAATAAATTATTAAGTAAATTTGATGAGGCTTACCGGCAAACGGCCGTTTGTCCCAGATGTGGGAGTAAATCAATAGAACTGGTCCCCAGGCAAACAACGGCTAACCTTGCAACGGCAATACTCACATGGCTTTTTGGAAGTTACGCTATTTCAGCAAAAAATGTTTATCAATGCGCTGAGTGCAAATATGAAAGCGAAAGTTTACCGGAAGTTTTTGATCCTTCCATGGAAATAGATGAACCTGAAATAAATCAGAACTGATGAAAACAATTGCGTTTATACCTGCCCGTTATGCAGCCACACGCTTCCCCGGGAAACTGATGCAAAAGCTGGGTGATAAAACAATCATACGACACACCTATGATAATACCGTGGCTACACTGTTGTTTGATGAAGTAATTGTAGTTACAGACAGCGGGATCATTTTTGATGAAATCATTCAAAATGGCGGATATGCGATGATGAGCAAGCAGCAACATGAAAGCGGAAGTGATCGCATTGCAGAAGTGGTAGCGGATATCGATGTTGACATTGTGGTAAACGTACAGGGAGATGAACCTTTTGTAAAAAAAGTATTGCTGCAAAATTTATTAAACGCTTTTAATAAAGACCATGATCAGCAAATTAAGGTGGTTTCATTAATGTATCCCATAGTAAACGAAGAAATAATCAATAATCCAAATCATGTAAAAGTGGTGGTTGATAACAATAGCAACGCCCTTTTGTTTTCAAGAAGTGTAATTCCTTACCAGCGTGAAAAAAATATTTCTTTTGCCTATTATAAACATATCGGCATTTATGCCTTTAGAAAAAGTGCATTAATGGCTTTTACCTCATGGCAGGCAACCCCCCTGGAACAAATTGAAAAACTGGAACAACTTCGCCATCTTGAAAATGGAGTAAAAATTAAAATGGTGCTTACAGATGAAAGCCCTCTTTCTATCGATACTCCCGAAGATCTTGAAAAAGCAAAAAAAATGATGTATCTTTTTTAAAAGGGTTCATTTTATCTTTATTCCTCTTTTTAATTTTTTATAAAATTTTTAAAATGCTTGTAACCAGAACATGTGGCCTTCTTTTTATTCTTTCTGCGTTTGCTTTGTTCTCTTGCAATCCCCAGGATAAAATAGAAATTGAAAAATCAGTGTCTGCCTTTGATATTAAACAAGGAGAGGCTTCGGTTTTACAATCTAACCAACATTTTATCAAATCTTATAAAGCCAGTGACACAACGGAAATTGCACAATCTTTTACAACCAATGCTAAAATAATGGTGGCAAATCAATCGCCCATTGAAGGAAGAAAAGATATAGAGCATTTTTTTTCAGAAATGATGAAATCCGGGGTTAGCGATATAAAATTGAATACCATAAAAATATGGGGCGACAGCTCGATTCTTGTAGAAGAAGGTTCATACCAATTATTAAATAAGAAGGGCATTCAAACTGATAAAGGAGCATATATCTCACTTTGGCAGCAAGAATCAGGCAACTGGAAAATCTATCATGATATGTGGATGACCAGTGTACCAAAATCAGTAATAAAAATACCTGATTCTTCCCTTATCAAACACTAATTCAGTTTCTACATTTTTTAATAAAAATAAACAGATTATATGCGAACCGAAAGGTACTTATCGTTCATAAAACCTTTGGAACGGTTAATAACCAAAAAAGTTCTGCAGGTAAATCCTACGATTGCTTCTTTAAGAAAAGAGCCTGAAAAAACAGCAATTTTTGTGTACGAATATGATTCTGCAAGCGTGAATTGCCAGGAACTCAATTCAATAGAAGATACCTTTGAATACTTAAAAAGTTCAAAGAACTTTTGGATCAACCTTGGTGGTTTAAAAAAAGCAGATATTGACAGGATCTGCGAACATTTCGGTATTCATCCACTTATTGCCGAAGATATTTTAAGTTCTGGCCAACGCCCAAAAATGGATGAACTAAATAGTCTTATCTTTTGCTTGCTGAACATGCTCTATCTGAATAAAGAATTTTCTTCTGTTGAAAGCGAACAAATCAGTATTGTACTTGGTTCTAACTTTGTATTGAGTTTCCAGGAAGATGCAACAAGAGATGTATTTGATCTTTTGCGCCAAAAAATAAAAATTGCAGGCAGCAAGGTTAGGGACAATAAAGCAGATTATTTGTTTTATTCTCTTATTGATCTTATTGTTGATAATTATTTTGTGGTAATGGAAAAGTTGGGAGAAAAAATAGAGGACCTTGAAGAAGATATAGTCCATAGAGCGGATACAAGAACGCTTGCAAAAATCAACTTCCTGCGTAAAGAAATGATCTTTCTGAAAAGAAATATTTCTCCTGTTCGCGAAATGATCAATGGCATTTTGCGAAGCGAAACAGCTCTAATAGATGGAAAAACAGAACGATATTTTAAAGATATTTATGATCACATTGTACAGGCAAATGAGCTTGCAGAAAACTATAGGGATATGATGATCAACCTACAGGATCTTTATTTAAGCAATGTAAATTTAAAAATGAATGAGGTAATGAAAGTAATGGCGGTTGTTACCTGCTTACTGGCTCCTGCAACTGTTATCGGGGGCATTTTTGGGATGAATTTTATCCGGATTCCCTGGCTTCATAATCCGAATGGGTTTTTTATTGCAGTAGGACTAATGCTCATTATTCCTGTTTGGATGATATGGGAATTTAAAAAAAGAGGGTGGTTTTAAAACTTTTATTGATGTTCAGTTGAATCAGTTTTTAAAAAACTTTCCACCTGCCGTATCGCTTCAATATTATTTTCCCTGTGCATAGACGCACTAACTTCATTTTTTTCACTCGCTGTCAAATGAAAATTAAGCGGCGCTTCGCCTTCTGGTTTTTTAGGAATATACATAAATGAAACCCGGTGAAGTTGGTTACCGAACGTGTTTTTTAAATAGGCCAGTTCATCCTCCTGAAAATAATCCTGTAGCGTAAACCAATTTGTTTGAATCATAGTGAAAGGGTTGGTGATGATATCCGAAATGCCACCACTTTTATATCCATTGCTCCAGCTTCCTTTAATTCGGGATCTTACCTGTATGAGCAATATGCCGCGCGTATTTTCTTTTATCCAGTCTTTAAAAACATTCAAAAATCGGTAAGAAGTTTCTGCCCCGGAATTATCACGAAGCCCCGCATCCATTACATCAATGATAGGTTTGGAAGGCAGCCAAACGGCGGGTAAAACATAAGGATAAGTTGCATTCATTCTTAAAGCGGTCAACATCCTTAAATCCATAGGATCCTTGTTTTTAAATAAGGCCGCAAAGTCAATCGCATCCGGACCTGTTATTTTTGTTGTACTGTCTTTATACGACGGTTGCATCATAAAACTGATTGGCTGAGTACATATCATCATTTTTTTAAAATCGCGTGTTACGGTCGAATTTAAAATCATCAATGGTATCCTGGCCGATTTTTCATCTTTTTCATAGAAACCAATTGGTTTATCTAAAACATCTTGTGTATTAAGGTCAAGTTTTTCTTCAAAAGCATAACCCCGGTCTTTTACATAACTGTAATGGTTATACGAAAATTTTTGTGAAGGAGAAATAAGATCACGCGTAACCAAAGAAGAAAAAACCGGATTCAGAAGATCTTTTGAAATGTTATCCAAATATTTTTTGTTTTCCAAATCTATGCGCGCTCCGTTTATCTTTAATCTGGCTAATTCCCGAAAATAGGCAGCAGCCAACATTCCGCCTGAAGCTCCACTTATAAGCATGGTCTTGTTCATAATTCTGCCACCAGTAATACTATCCAACTCCTGCAATACATTCATTGAAAAACTTGCGCTTCTTACGCCGCCGCCACTAAAATTAAAAACAATCATTAACGGTTTATCCTCATGTTGATTTTGTTTCCAATGATTAAGGATCGAAATCATATTATTTTTATCAGAATCAATTTTTGCTTCAGTGTTTAAAGATTCAAGGCTTTCAAGGGAATATACAGGTCTTTCGGTAATTGTATAATTTAGTCCGTAAGCTTTATTACGGGGGTCGATCACATCATATTTATAAAGAATATTCAGGACTGTATAAAGAAGAATTATAAATAACAAACTCCAGCTTCTTAAAAAATAAGTAAGCGCACCCATTACTGAAATCAGTATCGAAAAAAACAAAAGAATACTTGCTGAAGCCGGTATCTGGAAGAATTTATTATCCAAAAAAAAAGCAATAAATAACATAAAAATAAAAGCGAAGAGAATTGAAAGCATTGCAGAAAAATGATGACGCTTAAAAATTACATCCAAAAAATTCTGGCTATAATGCTTTACTGAACGAACTTTTTTTACCTTAAGCCTCGTGCTGAGATAATTTTTTACCGGCAACCCGAAATCATCTATCAGTATTTTTTCTTCTTGCGTTTCCTGAATTTTATTTTCATCAATGTCTTTCAGAACCGGTGGTAATGTTCTTATTATGGTTCTGTCTGCACCAAAAAAATATAGAAATGAAATTAAGAGAAGAAGCGAAAATCCTCCCGCAAAACCCGCAACTATAAATAAAAATTGTTTTAAAGGAATTAATTCTTTTACCCTGTCAAAATATAATGCCTCTAAAAAATACAAAATCAAAAAGGCAATCGGAATAATGGCATTATTAAGGCAATATTTTAAAAAGGGTTTTGAACTTGTAGCAAGAAAACGAAACCGACCACTGTGTAATATAAACGTGGTAATATTCCAGCTCATTATAAAAATACCGGTTGCAACGCCTGTAATAGCAGCGCCCGCTGCATTTACATTTCCCAGATATTCAGGAGCAAGAAATAAAGTATTGGCTCCAAATGAGCCCATAAAATGACCAGAAACGGTAAGAAATAATATTAACCACAGGATTAATAATACCTGTGATTTTCTAAAATGAAGAAGCAACAATTGAATCGGAAACGAATAATAAAAATTGTGAAAAAGCTTTTTCATTATATAATTATTTCAAAGCCTTAAAAATACCCAGGCTGCACAACCGCGGGCCTGATAACATAAAGCATAAAGATGATGGACATTAAAAACATGATAGCCACGAACTGATGAGCAACACCAAGCCAAACCAAATCACTGCCATACGGAGACAAAAGAACAGTTGTAATACCCAGCGCTACCTGCAATAAAACTAAAAACAATGGAAGATATTTTGTTCGTGAAAACAAAACGCTTCCAATGACTTTCTTCGCTTTTAACGTCCAGATAATTACAAGTATTAAAAGCGTATATGCAAAGCCCCGATGAATAAATTGAACAGTAATTTTATTATCAATAAAATTCTTCCAACCGGGGGAAAGATCATTCATGGAAGAAGGGAACCATTGTCCATTGATAGTGGGCCAGGTGGGCCCAGCAGTTGCTGCATGCAAGCCAGCCATAAACGCGCCGTAGATCAATTGAAAAAAGAGAACCACCATTATAGTCCATGTGGTATTTCGTAGAGATTTATTAAATGTTTTCATGCTCGACGGAACAGAAATACTTAGAGCAAACCAAAAAGTATAACACAGTAGAAGAAGTGCCGTCATAAAATGAGTAGCCAATTTTATATGATCAACAAATAATCTGTCCGGCACCAATCCGCTGGCCACCATTATCCAGCCAACAGCACCCTGAATCATCCCCAGCAAAAACAAAATAATAAAAGGAATGATCATGTCTTTTTTAAATTGCTTTTTTATCAGGAAATAAAAAAATCCAACCAAAAAAACAATTCCCATTAATCTTGCCCAATTGCGATGAAACCATTCCCAGAAAAATATGGATTTAAAATCGCTCAAAGAAAAATCTGCATGGATATGCCTGAATTGATCTGTTCCTTTGTATTTTGAAAATTCTGTCATCCATTCTGAATGATTTAACGGAGGCAAAGCACCTGTGATTGGATTCCATTCAGTAATACTCAATCCAGATTCAGTTAATCTTGTAATGCCACCCAATACAATTTGTATAACAAGCATAAAAACGCCCAGGTAAAGCCATTTGGCAATATTCTTATTTGCTTTTTTCAATACAATCTCAGCCATCTTTTTAGGTTTGTCATTTTTAATTTAACTATCCGGATGTAAACTCTCCAAAGGTAACCTCCAACTGCATACATTTATCTTTCTGTTTATTTTAAAATTGAATGTTGAAAACTTAATGAATGCATAATAAAAGGTGATGATTACTTTTGAAAAAAGTTTCTGAATTGTTGCTTCCTTTTTTTCATAATAAATTTATTGAAGCGGGTGTAGATGAAGTAGGCCGCGGATGCTATGCTGGTCCTGTTTACGCTGCAGCCGTTATTCTTCCAAAAACTTTTTACCATCCGTTATTAAACGATTCAAAAGAGCTTACAAAAGAAGAACGAAATCTCCTGCGTCCTATTATTGAAAAAGAATGTTATTCTTTTGCCGTAGCAAGTGTTACTAATGTTGAAATTGACCGAATCAATATTTTGCAGGCCTCTTTTAAAGCAATGCATCTTGCATTAAACAAACTCAACACTTCTCCTGAACTTTTATTGGTTGATGGCAACCGCTTTAAAAAATACAAAAAACTTCCTCACCAATGTATAATAAAAGGTGATGGAATGTATGCCCCGATAGCCGCTGCAAGTGTATTGGCCAAAACCTACCGGGATGAATACATGGAAAACCTGCATGAAAAATATACCATGTATTCCTGGAATAAAAATAAAGGCTATGGAACACGGGAACACCGCGATGCCATTGAGATACACGGATTATGCCGTTACCATCGAAAAAGTTTTAATATCTGGCCCGACTTTAAAAATGATTCAGAAACCCTTGTAGAAGACTAAAAAGAAATCCACGTTTTTTGTTGATTTACTGTAAACGAGGAAAAAATCACGCAGCCCATTCACCCAACCCTTCACGAAGAACTATCCAATTATCAGAAGTACAATCAACTACCGTTGAAGGAATAATTCCTCCGGGGCCGCCATCAATTACCAAATCAACCTGGTTACCAAAAGTTTCAAATATCTTTTCGGGATCTGTAAATTCTTCTACCATTTCTCCCGGAAGGGAAGCGCTCAAAATAGGGTTTCCTAATTCTTCAAGAATAGCCTGGCATATAACGTTGTTGGGCACACGCAAACCGATGGTTTCCTTTTTGCTTTTCAAAATTTTAGGCACCTGTTTGCTGGCGGGTAAAATAAAAGTATAAGGGCCGGGAAGGCATAATTTAAGTGTGCGGTAAAGAGGCGTATCAATACTTTTAGTATAATCGCTCAGGTGGCTCAGATCGCGACAGATGAATGAAAGCTGTGATTTTTTAGGATCAATATTTTTGATTCTGCAAATTCGTTCTACTGCTTTTGGATGATGAATATCGCAACCTAGTCCATAAATGGTATCGGTAGGATAAATAATTACGCCTCCCTCTTTTAAACATTCTGCTACCTGCTTTATAAGCCGTGGTTGTGGATTTAACGGATGTATAGATAAAAGCATTTCTTAAGAATTAGAATACAAAGATAATTTTATTTTCAGCTTTTACTCTTTGTCAAAATTGAGCTTAATTAACAAATTAACTATTTAACCAATCAACTATTATCTTTTACATTTGCACGGATTAAAAGAATACATTCTCTATGGCAATAATTACACTTGGTTCGATGGCGTTTGATGCAATTGAAACACCTTTTGGTAAAACTGATAAAATTGTAGGTGGCTCGGGTACTTATGTAGCGTATGCTGCCAGCCATCTGACCAATCCGATTCAGCAAATTTCAATTGTAGGAAACGATTTTCCTGAAGAAGAAATGAATGAATTAAAAAAACGCGGGGTTGACCTTACCGGGGTTGAGATTGTTCCGGATCAGAAATCTTTTTTCTGGAGTGGGAAATATCATCTCGACATGAACACAAGGGATACCTTAATTACCGACCTGAATGTACTTGCTAATTTCAACCCTATAGTACCGGAAGAATACCAGGGAGCAGAATATTTAATGTTAGGAAATCTTATGCCCAGCCTGCAATTGAGCGTGATTGAGCAATTACGAACCCGACCCGATCTTGTTGTGCTTGATACGATGAATTTCTGGATGGAAACAGCAATGGAAGACCTGAAAAAAGTTCTGAAAAAAATAGATGTTCTGTTAATTAACGACAGCGAAGCACGGCAATTGAGTGGTGAATATTCTTTGGCAAAGTGCGCTAAAAATATTCTTCAGATGGGTCCCCGTTTTTTAATTATAAAGAAGGGGGAACATGGTGCTTTATTATTTCATGAAAACCAGGTTTTCTTTGCTCCTGCATTACCGCTGGAAAATGTATTTGACCCAACGGGCGCCGGCGATGCGTTTGCAGGAGGATTTATCGGCCATATTGATAATACTAAAAACATCAGTTTTGAAAACATGAAAACCGCGATAATAGTGGGATCTGCAATGGCAAGTTTTTGTGTGGAAGCTTTTGGCCCGCAAAGGCTAAAAGAAATTTCAAAAAAAGATATTAATCTTCGGCTTGAAGAATTTGTACAACTGGTGAATTTTGATATTTCTCTTGCCTGATCTTTAATTTCACAGCTAAAAAAGAAATGAGCCAATGCTTGAAATAATTGCACTTATTTTTCTAACCAGGGAAATTGGAAAACTTGCAGCAAAGAAAGGCTTGAAGCCAATCACCTGGAAAATTTATACGGTTATTGCATGGATCTTTTCAGAGATCATTGGATTGGTAATTGGTATTATGCTTTTTGGAATGGACAACATCGTATCGGTTGTTCTTGTAGGGATTACATTTGCTATTACCAGCTATTTCATTATTAAGGCTCAATTAAACAAATTTCCTGATCACACTTTTGATGACGATATCAATAACTTCGGCCATTTTTAGTCTCTGCTTTTTGTTATCCGTAAATTTGTTCGCTTTTCATTATAATTAAAATGAAAAGACAGCCAATCTTTTTACATTTTAAATATTTTTTATGTCAGAACTAATAAAAGGATTTAATGACTATCGCGAAAAAATGAATGAGGTTATTTTAAGTAAAAATAATCTCGTTATGAAACGCTTATGGAATCTTGATACAAATACCTATGAGGATGGCGCGCTTGACAAAAAAACCAAAGAAATGCTCGGATTGGTTGCCAGCATGGTTTTACGTTGCGACGATTGTATCAAATACCATTTGGGAAAATCTAAAGAATTAGGTGTAACCACTGAACAGATGTACGAAATTTTTGCAGTCGCTAATATTGTTGGCGGAACAATCGTAATCCCACATACAAGGCGTGCGGCCGAGTATTGGGAAGAATTGCAGAAGTAGTTGTTCATAATTATGCAAAGACCAATTTTGTAGAATTAATTTTCTTTAATTTTAAATAATAAATTTAATTGCTCACGTGGCGTTATTCATAAACATCTTTCTTTCTAAAGAGAAACAAAATTTCCGGAAACAACTCCGTAATGTACTTGGCTTTTCTCCGAAAGAATTAGACTTATATCAAACAGCCCTGAGCCATCGTTCGGTACGTGAAGGTTCAGATGAAAATAATGAACGCCTCGAATACCTGGGAGATGCAGTGATAAGTACCATTGTAGCTGATTACTTATTTATGCGCTATCCATATAAAGATGAAGGCTTTTTAACTGAGATGAGAAGCAAGATGGTAAATCGAAACCAGTTAAATGATATTGCCGTAAAGATCGGTTTGAAAAAAATAACCCTTTATAATCATTTTGATCATTCATTAAAAATATCGCAGATTTTTGGAAATACTTTGGAAGCGCTCGCCGGAGCTGTTTACCTGGATAAAGGATACGATCAAACTAAAAAATGGGTAACGGAAAGAATTATAACGCCTCATTTATTTATGCAGGATCTGGAAAATCTCGACATTAATCAAAAAAATAAACTGTACGGTTGGGCAAATAAAAACGGGAAAGTTCTGGAGTTTGAGACGCTGGATGAAAGTATTGAAAACGGAAGAAGATTGTTTACGATTGGCGCTATGGTAGACGGAGTTTTGGTTGCCGAAGCAAAAGCTTTTAATAAAAAAGATGCCAGCCAAATCGCAGCGCAGATCGCTATCGAAAAATTAAACCTATCATGAAATTTGGAATTATTGGCAGTGGAAGCTGGGGAACAGCGATTGCAAAAATATTAACCGATAATAAAAACCAAATTAATTGGTGGGTAAGAAGTGATTCCAATATAAATAGTTTTAAAAGCCGTCGTCATAATCCACATTATCTAAGCAGTACTTTTTTTGATACAAAACTTATCAATTTTTCAAGCAGTGCAGAGGATGTAATTAAAAACAGCGACCTTATTATTATCGTAATTCCTTCTGCTTTCGTTGCTAACACGCTTAACGGATTATCTCCCGACATTTTTAAAGGGAAAAAAATAATATCTGCCGTAAAAGGGATTTTACCCGACAAGAATATTTTATTGAACGAATATTTAAATAGCGAATTCGGCGTGCAGCTAAAGGATTACTTTACAGTGCTCGGGCCTTGCCATGCAGAAGAAGTGGCTGCAGAAAAGCTTTCTTATCTTACTTTTAGCGGAATAGATGAGAAAACCACTCAAAAAATTTGTGGGTTTTTTAAAACGCCTTATTTAATTCCAATTTGTAATAATGATATTCTGGGTGTTCAATACGCAGCAGTATTAAAAAATATTTACGCAATTGGTGCCGGTATCGCTCATGGACTTGAATATGGAGATAATTTTTTGAGTGTTCTTATTGCCAATAGTGCTGATGAAATGGCCGGGTTTTTAAGAAAAGTGGGAATTGAAAATGTTGAAGTTGGCACTATTGATCATCATGCTATTCTTAAAAACAAAATACCGAAAACCAATTATGCGGCATCGGTTTATCTTGGGGATTTGCTGGTTACTTGCTATTCATTGTATAGCCGGAATCGTACTTTTGGAAACATGATCGGCAAAGGATATTCAGTGCAATCAGCGCAACTGGAAATGAGTATGATAGCTGAGGGTTACAACGCCAGTAAATGTATGTACCTGATTAATACTAAAGTGAAAGCAGAAATGCCGATAGCAGAAACGATTTACAGAATTTTATGGAATGAACTTCCCCCGGAGGAAGGATTTGAGCAAATAGAAAGTGTACTTGTATAATGATTATTTAATAATCTGATAACTAAACTCATTTGAAATTTTCCATCTTCATTTTTTTATGCGCTGCCATCTTTTTTTCCTGTAAGAAAGATTCTTTTATTACAAGTCCGGATGCAACGTTATATACCAACACAGATACTTTATCGTTTGATACCGTATTTGCCACCGTAGGTTCAATTACCCAATCTTTTAAAATTTTTAATACCAATAATCAAAAGCTGAAAATTTCCTCAGTAAAGCTTTCCGGCGGATCTTCATCGCCTTTTAAAATGAATGTTGATGGAATTGCTTCTTCAGAAGTTAACGACGTGGAGATAAACAAAAACGACAGCATTTATGTTTTTGTGCAGGTAAACGTAAATCCTTCTTCAGCAACACTTCCTTTTATTCTTACGGACAGCATCGAGATCGATTATAACGGAAACAAAAAATGGGTTCAATTACAAGCATACGGTCAAAATGCTATTTTTCTTAAAAAACAATTAGTTACAACAAATACGACCTGGAATAAAATCCTGCCTTATGTGATCATCGGAGGAATACAAATAGATTCAAATGCCACATTGACTATTGAAGCCGGAACCAAAATATTTTTGCATGCTGATGCTCCTTTTTTGGTGGACGGAAGTTTAAAAGTAACAGGAACAAAAGACGAACCTGTAATATTTGCCGGCGATAGACTTGATCAGGATTATAAAGATTTACCGGCAAGCTGGCCGGGAATTTATTTTAGAAGTTCCAGTGAAAATAATTCTCTTACGCACGCGATCATAAAAAATGCTTACCAGGGAATCGTGGCTACAGGGATTTCTAATAATTCAAATCCAAAAATCAACCTTTCTAAATGCAGGATTGACAATATTTATGATGCAGGGATCCTGGCAATAAATACCAATATTTATGCTGATAATTGTTTGATCAGTAATTGTGGAAGCAATATTGAGCTTGAATCAGGCGGTGATTATCGTTTTATAAATTGCACAGTGGCTTCGTACGGAACCAATTATATTTCCCACCAACAACCGGTATTGAAGCTTTTTGATTATTTACCAGATGCAGGCAATGAAACTTTTACGCTCAATGCTTTATTTCAAAATTGTATCTTTTGGGGAGATGGAGGAATCGTTGATAACGAAATAAGTATTGACAGGAAAGGCTCTTCAGGTTTTTCGGCTACATTTGATCATGTACTTTATAAAGCCAAAGATGAAATACCAAATGCCACTTTTACCTCTTCAATAAAAAACGAAACGCCCATGTTTGACAGTATTGATGTTTCTAAAAACATATTTGATTTTCATTTTAATAATCATCCAAATTCTCCTGCAATAAATGCCGGAGTAACTACAGTTTTCCTTTCTGATCTTGATGATAAACCACGTGACTCAAATCCTGATATCGGCTGTTATGAAAGATAATGGATACTTAAAACAGAATTCTTCAAAATTTGTTGGTTTACTGTAATAGACAGCTTTCTAAAAATTATAATCATCAATGATCACATCTGCCAATAAAAGTTCTTCTTTGGGTTGTGTTGTTGCCACGGCAATTACTTTCATTCCTGCTGCCTTTGCGGATTTTATTCCTACAACCGCATCTTCAAACACCAAACAGTTTTTGGGTGAGATTTGTAGCAGTGAAGCAACTTTTAAATAGATTTCAGGATCGGGTTTTCCTTTGGTGATGTGAGAAGAATTGACAACTTCTGTAAAATATTGTTTTATAGGCACCTCTTCAAACATAAAATCAATATTTGGTTGAATTCCTGAAGTAGCAATTGCCATGGGAATGCCTTTGTTTCTTAAAACTTCCAGGAAATCAATTAATCCGGAAAGTGGTTTAATAAACGGCTTGTAAAGCTTACGGTAAAGAGCCTCTTTTTCCAGTGTAAATTTCAAAATTTCTTCTTCAGGCATTTGCCTGTTATAAATATATTGAATCACATCTTTATTGGTGCGGCCGTTAATATTGGCATTGTATTCTTCTTCTGATATATCACGTCCGATATTCTTCAAATACTCAAGCCAGCTTTTCAGGTGATATGAATTGTTATCCAACAATGTTCCATCAAGATCGAAAATCACCGCTTTGGTGTCAAATTTTTCTATTATGTCTTCTACCCTGAATTCTAAAACTGCTTTCATTTTATTTATAGTCCTTTTTTTTGAAAGGCAAAGTTCGTTTAATTGTCACTGAATCTTTACGTCAAATATTTTTTTGAATCATTACCTTTATAAAAAAAGTCATGAAAAAGACACTTTTTGCCGGAATTGCCTTTCTATTACTCTCTTTTATTATTCCGGTTCGCACATCACCTGTAGTTAAAGAAACTTCAATTTATCAGTTTAAAGTACCAGGGCTTCTCGGAGGAATTATCGATTTCTCTAATTTTAAGGGTAAGAAAATTTTGGTGGTTAACACTGCTTCAAAATGTGGCAACACTCCTCAATATGACGACCTTGAAGCTTTATATAAAAAATATAAAAATAAACTGGTAATTGTAGGATTTCCGGCCAATAACTTCGGCGGGCAGGAGCCGGGGACGAATAGCCAAATAGCTGAGTTTTGCAAAAAAAACTATGGTGTTACTTTTCCAATGGCCGCAAAAGTTTCAGTAAAAGGCAACGACATGAGCCCAATTTATAAATACATGGTTGCTACTGCTGAAAAGAATGGATTTACTGATCCGATCAAATGGAACTTCACTAAATTTCTTTTTGATGAAAACGGAAAATTCCTAACGGTTTTCTTCAACAGTGACAGGCTAATCCCCAATAATCCGAATCCAAAAGGCAAAGAAGCTTACGAAAAGTTATTAAGCTATTTAGGCGAATAATCTTTCATACAGAGAGCCTTTCATTATGTAAAAGCTTTGACTTTTCTTTTTTAGAAAAACTCTATTTTATATCTGAGATTAAGAGATTTTTGTCTCTTTAATATATTTAATCTTACTCCTTCATGCAATTTGAACAAGTAATAGCGCAAGAACAAGTAAAACATAAATTGAAAGACTTGGTTCAAAAAAACAGGCTTTCGCATGCTCTTCTGTTTCTTGGAAAAGAAGGTAGCGGTGCATTACCTCTATCTATTGCTTTTGCCCAATACATCCTTTGTCAAAAAGTAAATCATAATTCAGCAACCAACAATACAGCTTCCTTGTTTGGTGAAGAAGAAGTTATCATAGAACCTACTACGCTGGAAGATAGTTGTGGTAATTGTTCGTCCTGTATTAAAGTGAACCAACTTATTCATCCGGATCTGCATTTTTCTTACCCGGCATTAAAAAGGGACAGCCGTCACGACAAAGTATTAAGTACCGATTATATAACAGAATGGCGCGAATTTATTAGCCAGTCACCTTATGGTAATGTTGCAGATTGGATCGACTTTTTGAAAGAGAATTCAAAATCAAAAATTGAAAACCCTGTTAATAAGCAAGGAAATATTACTGTTTTTGAATGTGATGATATTTCTCATAAAATCAGTCTTAAACCCTTTGAGAGTAATTATAAGATATTGATAATGTGGATGCCTGAATACCTGGGAAAAGAAGGAAACAAATTGCTCAAATTAATAGAAGAGCCTCCGGTAAATACACTTTTTATCTTGGTAGCAGAAGATGAAGAGGCCATTTTACCTACAATTTTATCCAGAACCCAACTTATGAAGATTCCTTCTCTCTCCAATGAAGAAATAAACAAGGCTCTACTTCAGCACTACAACATTGAACCCGAAAAAGCTTCACAAATTGCGGGAATCTCAGAAGGAAGTTTTAGAGAAGCATTACAGTTATTACAAAATCCGGAAGAAGATCTGCAGAGGCAGATAAGAGACTGGTTGAACATCATTGTGAAAAACAACGTTAGCTCACAATTAAAATGGATAGAGGAGATAAGCAAAATTGGCAGAGAAAAACAGAAAACTTTTTTAAAATACTTTATTCATTTACTCGAACAAGCAGTCAGGAGCAACTATTTAAGTGAAGAAAATTTGAAAATAATTCCGGAAAAGGACCTTGATTTTTCAACACGTTTAAATAAAATTTGTTCTTTGGAAGCGCAGGAAGCTATGGTAACAGAGCTTGAAAAAGCGGTTTATTTTATTGAAAGGAATGCCCATGCTAAAATGTTGTTCCATTCACTTACGATTCGCTTTTTTCATATTATTAAAGATAATTCGCTAATTTTGATTCATTGAGTGAAAGAATCCTGCAGACGCTTTAAAAAACTAATTTTAAACCAATTTATTTTAAATCTGTTTGATTACCAATATTTTATAAATAGAATTACGAGTATTTACTATAAGTTTATATTTTCATTAAACAAAATCTTGACAAATTGTACTGCCTCTGATTGAATTCTTTTTACTTTTTTTTAACTTACTTTTTTAACTATTAATATGGGATGTACGACTTGCGGAACCGGTAAACCTAATGGCTGTAAAAGCAATGGTGGATGCAGTTCAGGTGGCTGTAACCGCCTAAATGTGCATGATTGGCTTTCGAATTTGCCTATCGATGATAGAGAAAGTTCATGTAAGATCGTCGAAGTTTCTTTTAACCAGGGAAGCAGGATTGATTTTTATCGAAATAACACCTTACACTTCTTTACAAAGGGCGATATTGTTGCTGTAGAAGGAATCAGTGGTTTTGATGTGGGCACAGTAAACGTTACCGGTGAACTGGTTAGAATTCAATTAAAAAAGAAAAGAATTGATGAAAACACGGCAGATTATAAAAAGATACTTCGCCTGGCAACGGATAGCGATATTGCAAAATGGAAGGAGACCAAAGCCCGGGAAAGACAAGTTTTAGTAAGAAGTCGCGCAATTGCACGTCAGTTAAACGTAGATCTTAAAATGTCTGAAGTGGAAATTCAGGCAGATGCCAGAAAAGCTACTTTTTATTATATAGCTGATGAAAGAGTTGATTTTCGTGAGTTAATTCGCCTGTATGCCAATGAGTTCAAGGTAAAGGTGGAAATGAAACAAATTGGTGCCAGGCAGGAAGCTGGTAAGGTTGGCGGAATTGGCAGTTGTGGTCGTGAACTTTGCTGCAGTACCTGGTTAACAGATTTTAAAAGTGTTAATACAAATGCTGCACGCTATCAGAATCTTAGCATTAATCAAACCAAACTTAGCGGGCAATGTGGAAGATTGAAATGTTGTTTGAATTATGAGTTGGATACTTATCTTGATGCTTTACAATATTTTCCTGACGACGCTGATGTAATTGAAGTAGCTAAAGGGCGCGCTTTTTTGGTAAAAAAAGATATTTTCCGTAACCTGATGTGGTATTCTATGGCAGATAGTACAAAACATTACCCACTTTCTATTGAAACAGTTAAGAAAATTAAAGAACAAAATAAACAAGGAGTAAAACCGGCAGCTTTAGAAACAGTAGAAATCATCAGCGATAAACCAAAAGAGGTAGAGCCGGAATTTGTAGATGTTGTAGGTCAAATAAGTCTAAAATCCTTAGACAAAAACAGCCGTAAAAGAAAGATCGACGACAGGAAGAATAATAATAGTGGCAACCAAAATCGCTCTAAAAATATTCAACCCAAAAGACCACAGCAAAAGCCATCTTCAAATACCAATAGCCGTAGTCTAAATACCAATAGAAATCACAGAAATCGCAATCCTAATCCTCCCAAAGCGTAAATAATTTTTTATAAGGAACGTAAAAGTTATAGAGGAAAAATGGGAGTTAGGTTAGGATTATATTAATACAAATAAAAATCTTCATTATTAGTTTGGTTTACTATTCCTTAACCATAATATTGTTGGTTTTCAATCTCTTCCTTCACAATATCAGGAACCAGGTACCTTATAGATTTTTTCTGCTTTATCATTTCGCGGATCCGCGTACTCGAAATCTGAAGTAATGGAGCTTTTAAAACAGTTATTCGATCATTTAACATCTCTGGCTCAATTTTAAAACCAGGCCTTTCATAAATATAAAGAGAATAGTTTTCCAGTAAATAATCTGCATTTTTCCATTTCCTAATATTTTGGAAGCTATCACTTCCTAAAATAATTGAAAAGGCATGTTGAGGATATTTTTCATTCAAATAAAGTAAAGTTTCAACCGTATAAGAGGGTTTAGGAAGTTTAAACTCGATATTAGAAGTACGCAATTTCTTTTCACCTTCAATGGCCAGGTCAATTAAATGCTTTCTATGGTTTTCGTTTATTAATGAGGCTTCATGTTTAAAAGGGCTTTGAGGAGAAACAACAAACCACACCTGATTCAAAGAGGTATAATTTGCGATATAGTTAGCGATAATTAAATGGCCGTTATGGACCGGGTTAAAAGACCCAAAATACAATCCAATATTCATTCTGCTATTTTCAGCTATTTACAATAAGATCTACAAAAATTTGTTCAGCCTCGTCCAATCTTAAACTTAATGAATACCCGGCTACTAACACATAAATCGGATCTCCCAAGGGCGCTTTCTTCCAAACGGTGATTTCCTCATCGGGCAAACATCCCATTTCCATTAATTTTAAGACAATTTCGTGGTTTTCAAACGACTTAATTTTTACTTTTGTTCCTGTTTTTACTTCTGATAACTTCATAAGTTCGTAAAATAGATTTTCTTCAAATAATTCTTTTCAAATTTCACACTTCTTGGGCACAATTACTTTAAATAATCATAACATTCAGTTTTCTTTAAAGGATAAACTCTTTATAAAGTCTTTTCTAGCCCGCGTGTTTGCTGAAGAAGGGGTAATTTTTAAATCTGTTTCTTATGTTTTTTGTACCGATGAATTCTTATTAAAATTAAACCGTGAATACCTTAACCATGATACACTGACAGATATTTTAACTTTTACACTATCAAACTCGTCTCTACCAGTGGTTTCTGAAATTTATATAAGTGTTGAAAGAGTTAAAGAAAATGCAGAAAAACTAAAAGTTCCTTTTATTACAGAGCTATATCGGGTTATGATTCATGGTATACTCCATTTGTGCGGATACACTGATCAAAAAAAATCGGAAAAAGCTATTATGAGAAAAAAAGAAGACTATTACCTTTCGTTAATGTAATGTTTCACGTGAAACAATCCTTCTTTCGTTTCACGTGAAACATATTTTCATTAAAAAATCCAAATCGGTATTTTTGCAGAATGTTTCAAGAATATGATGTCATTGTTGTAGGTGCGGGTCATGCGGGGTGTGAAGCTGCTGCTGCTGCTGCCAATTTAGGGAGCAAGGTTCTGCTGATTACCATGAATATGCAAAACATGGCACAAATGAGTTGCAATCCCGCAATGGGAGGAATTGCAAAGGGTCAAATTGTGAGAGAAATTGATGCATTAGGCGGCTATTCCGGAATTGTGTCTGATGAAAGTATGATCCAGTTCAGAATGCTCAATAGAAGTAAGGGTCCCGCCATGTGGAGCCCCAGAACACAAAATGACAGGATGCTTTTTTCAAGTAAATGGAGAAGCCTTCTTGAAAAAACAGTCAATTTAGATTTTTACCAGGATTCGGTTGTCGGTTTGCTGAAAAGTGGAAATCAAATTAAAGGGGTAAAAACTGCACAAGGTCACTCCATCAACTCAAAGTCTGTTGTACTTACAAACGGAACCTTTTTAAATGGGATTATACATATTGGTGAAAAACAGACAAAAGGTGGGCGGGTTGCCGAACGAGCATCTATTGGTATAACAGAACAATTAGTAGAATGGGGATTTGAAAGTGCAAGGCTTAAAACCGGAACGCCTCCAAGAATAGATGGAAGAAGTTTGGATTATTCGAGGATGGAAGAACAAAAAGGAGATGAAATTATTACCGGTTTCTCTTTTATTGAAACCCAAAAACCATTGAAGCAAAAAAGCTGTTGGATTACTTATACCAATTCCGAAGTTCATGATATCCTTAGGTCAGGCTTTCATGAAAGTCCGATGTTCCAGGGAAGGATAAAAGGAACAGGGCCGCGATATTGCCCAAGCATAGAAGATAAGATCAATCGTTTTTCGGAAAGAGAAAGACATCAGCTATTTGTTGAGCCTGAAGGTTTTGAAACTGTTGAAGTATATCTAAATGGTTTTTCTTCTTCTTTATCAGAAGAAATACAACATAAGGCCCTCAAGAAAATCACCGGATTTGAAAATTGCAAAATGTTCCGACCTGGTTATGCGATTGAATACGATTATTTTCCTCCAACCCAACTCAAGGTAAATCTTGAGACCAAATTGATAAAGAATCTATTTTTTGCCGGACAAATAAACGGAACTACGGGCTATGAAGAAGCAGCCTGCCAGGGAATTATAGCAGGCATAAACGCTCATCAAAATATTAATGACCTTGAAGCATTTACGTTAAAAAGGAATGAGGCTTACATTGGCGTATTGATAGATGATTTAATCAATAAAGGAACGGATGAGCCTTACAGGATGTTTACCAGTAGAGCTGAGTACAGAACTTTGCTAAGGCAGGATAATGCAGATATTCGTCTTACAGAGAAAAGTTTTAGAATAGGCTTAGCCTCGCAGGAGAGAATGGACAAAGTGATTGAAAAGAAAAAAGACATTAAAGAAATAATTAGCATTCTGCATAACAAAAAACTGGAGCCAGAGCAAGTAAATGATTACCTGGAAAATAAATCATCCGCATTAGCTCAGCAAAAGGTTAAGGTAGCTCAAGTTTTATTAAGACCTGAAATTACTTTGAAAAGCATGACAAACGCAATTTCAGCAATTCAGGATCAACTGAATGTTTTCTCCGATGAGGTACTCGAACAAGCAGAAATCCAAATAAAATACCAGGTATATCTTGATAAAGAAGAAGAAATGATTAAAAAAATGCGTTTACTGGAAGAACAAATAATTCCGGAAAGCTTCAACTATGAAAATGTATCTTCCTTATCAAATGAAGCAAGGCAAAAATTTAAAAAAATTAAACCTCAAACCCTGGGGCAGGCCAGCAGGATAAGTGGCGTAAATCCAAGTGACGTTCAAATTCTTATGGTGTATATGGGTCGCTAACTGCGTTTGTTCATAACCGTTATAAACAATTAAAAATGGAATTAAATTTACCTTCCAACGCATCAAAAAGTGAAGTGTTTGAAACCGTTAAAAAATACCTGGACCAAAAAGGGTTTGTGATCATCAATGCTGATGAAAGCCGGCCATGGGGTGGGTTCTTCGTGATAGACGAACAACAGTCACAAAAATTTATCGATTTCTTTTTTGCAGACGTAGAGGATTCAAAAAAACAAGGTTCAGGCAAAATAAGCCCCAAAATATTAATCGTTGAAAAAGAAAAACGGCTAAGCTGGCAATACCATTACCGCAGATCAGAATTATGGAAAGTTATCGGAGGAGAGGTTGGCGTAATCCAAAGTGAGAGTGACGATGAAAAAGATATCCAGGTAAAAAAAATAAACGATATCATTACTTTAAAACAAGGCGAGCGTCATCGTTTGATCGGTCTTAAAACATGGGGGATTGTCGCAGAAATATGGCAGCATACTGATGAAATTAACCCCAGCGATGAAAATGACATTGTAAGATTGCAGGACGATTTTGGAAGGTAACCGCTATTTGATTCAATCAGGGTCATTTGAACATGTGCCTTAACCTCAAAAACCGCTTCTCAATGAAATTCCAGGAAAGGACCGCCATAGGTAAAACAATCAAAAGAGTAAGGATGAAAAGGAGGTACGGGTTTACAATTCCCTTGGCTATTAACGCCTGTTGTACAGGGAAGGAAAAAACATAAGTTCCATAGGTAAAATCTCCATATTTACCTGCATAATTTACCTTTCCCCTGATTTTTGCAATACTATTTACTGCAATTGGGAGAGACATAAAGTAAAGATAATCAACCTTTGGAAAAACAACTGCAATAGAGAAACCCACAAGCCCTGCAATTATTGATAAATAAATATTTTTTGTAAATCGCAAATTAAGAATATAAAGTGCACCAGAATTAAGGAAAAGAAGAGAATAAAAAAAAGCGCTACCAGAAAAATAAGGAAGCATTTCCCCATAAAAAAAATATCGGTTAACAAGATAAAAAAGGTTCAGTAAAATAATTAAAACGATAAAGTAGTTGGACTTGTCTTTTCGGTACAAAAAAACGATTGTCATAATTAAATACATTCTTTCTTCAACAATTAATGTCCATAATGATCCATTTACACCTCTATCCAGATGATGAAGAAACACACCTGGCAAAGTAAACTGTATACCAAAAACCGGAAGAATATTTCTGAAGTAGCTGTAAGTTTGAAAATCTGAAAAATATTCCTTTAAAGATAAACTGGTAAAAAAAGGACCAAGAAGGAAGACGGTAAAGAAACACGTTACAATCAGTAAGGGTTGAATTCTAAGCAGCCTTTTCCACAAGTAATTAAGTATTGACGGAGATTTAACGACGCTTTTTGCTATAAGATAGCCACTTATACAAAAAAAAATACTCAACCCGATAAACGAAAAATTAATTCGTCCATTTGAAAATTGAACAAGAGGCTCTGAATTATATTTTCCCAAAAGGGCAAAAGAATGAAGAAAAATAATGCAACAAGCCGCCAAAATCCGCAGAAAATCGTAGTTGTTTTGGAACCTTTCCTTTAAGTGCATTGAAGATAATTTCAGAAATGAAATTTAGCTTATTTTTTATTAAGCAACCACCTCTGATTATAAAAAATCGGTTTTTTCATGAAAAAAAGAAATCGAATTGAAAGGATTTGCTTAAGATTGCAAAACTAAATTTTAGATTTTCTACATTTTGCGATGCCATAAATATTGATTTGTTGTATTGTGGGGCAGACTATAAAATATTTGAAGCAGCAGAATTCAAATTTTAGATGTCATCATATGGTAGTTCTTCCTTAAGAAGTGCTTTTAAAGATTATAAACATTTTTCTATTGCTTGAAGTGACCCCAATTTCTCCAGATATAAATAATCAATTATTCCTCCAGATTTCTGAAGGCAATAAAGAAGCTTTTCGTTGCTTGTTCGATAATTATCGAAATAAAATATTTTCAATAGCCTTAAGGTTTACTGGTGAAAAGCAGGCATCTGAAGATGTTGTACAGGAGGTATTCATAAAATTGTGGACCAATAGAGAAAATTTACCTGCAATCAGGAACTTTAATGCCTATCTGAACACGATTGTTCGAAACCATCTCTTTAATTATTTGAGAAAAATCGCTCATGAACAGGCTGTTGTTAAGAAGATTGCCATTGTCCAAGGCGAGCAACAAAATAATGAAGTATTTGATGGCCTTTACTATAAAGAACTCTATAGCCTTGTTAGCAAAGCTGTAAACCAGTTATCGCCCCAACAAAAAAAGGTTTACAATTACAGCCGTATAGAAGGTTTAAAGCACCATGAAATTGCCAAGGCAATGGGTATTTCAACTTCAACAGTAAAGGGCCATATTGTTGAAGCCTTGAAACATATTAAAAATGCCATATCAGCAAACCAGGAAATAGATACGATTATTATTTTCTTTCTACTTTTTATTTTTAAGTTCCCCGTTTTATAAAAAATATTTTCGCTTTTACCAGTCCTGTTTCTCTTTTCAAGTGTCAATTATGCAAGACGTAATTACAGCTTGATCGTTCGCCGGTATTTAGTATTGATAGCTTTACGCTGTTTAATAGAATATTAATGGACAAAAACATTGCAAGGTTTAATCAATTGTTTGAAAAGTATATTCACAGAAAATTTACTTTAGAAGAAAGGAATGAATTCCTGCAGATGGTAGCTCATGAAGATTATGCCGACGTTTTAAAAAAATTAATAAGTGATGAGGTAAAAGATACAGTTGTTTATCATGAAATGGATGATGATACGGCTAATGAGGTATTTAATAATATTGTAAAGACTGCTCATGATGAAGAGGATTTACATATTCATCAAATGCATGCTCCAAAAAAATATCGTTTCAAATGGTGGGCAGCTGCCATATTAATCATTTCTGCAGGCAGCATCTATTTTTTTTCAAAACATACTCCCTCTAAGGCTTTGGCAAATAATATTGTAAAAGCAAAACCACTTGAAAATGATATTGCGCCGGGGCACTCAGGTGCAATATTAACGTTATCTAATGGCAAAAAAATAGTGTTGGATACTCTGAAAAACGGGTTGCTCGCTAACCAGGGAAATGTCAATATACTTAAGGACGGAGATCAGATTAGCTACAAAGATCAGGAAAACTCTAGTGGAAAAATTTTATATAATACAATGACAACCCCGAAAGGACGGCAATACCAACTAGAATTATCAGATGGAACAAAGGTGTGGCTCAATGCAGCATCTTCCATAACTTATCCAACCGCATTTACAGGCAAAGAAAGGAAAGTACAAATTACCGGAGAGGTTTATTTTGAAGTAAAAACTATTCTTCTATCATTAGGAAAAAGCCCAATAAAGAAGATGCCTTTTACCGTGGTTATCAATTCCTCCTCTAAAGCAAAGAGAGAAATCCAGGTTTTGGGTACACATTTCAATATAAACGCATATGATAACGAGAGAGCAGCAAAGATAACATTGCTTGAAGGAAGTGTGAAAGTGCTAAATAATAGTGCATCTGTTACTATAAGGCCAGGAGAACAGGCTGTAATGGAAAACCAAGGCAACCAAATGTCTGTGGTAAATGCGGATATAAATGAAGCGGTAGCCTGGAAAAATGGATTTTTCAGTTTTAAAAATGCAAGTATTGAAACTATCATGCGCCAGGTTGAACGTTGGTATAATGTCGATGTAGTCTATAGCGGGCAAAAGCCAACGGATCACTATGGCGGTGAGGTTTCAGAGGATGTAAATGCTTCGGAAATGCTGAAAGTACTTGAAGAAGGAGGAATCCATTTTAAAATAGAAGGTAAAAAAATTATAATAACGAATAAATAATAAAAGCTAAAAATCCCATTCCATATAAGAAATTACTAGACTGATTATTTTAAACCCAAATGTTTCAAACATATGCAAATTGCTCGATTTAATACCCGGTATATTCAAAGGGGCGTACTGATTAAAACCCTGCGAATCATGAATGTAGCTGCTATTTTACTAACTGTAGCTTGCCTGCAGGTAAGTGCCAATGGCTTTTCCCAAAACATCACTTTATCCGGAAAAAATGTTCCTGTTGAAAAAGTGTTTTCCCAAATTAAAGCTCAAACGGGATATACTTTTTGGTATAATGTAGCGCTAATAGATAAAGCAAAAAGAACTGATGTAAATATCAGAAATAAACCTTTAAAAGAGGCGCTTGATTTATATTTTCAAGACCAGCCATTCACTTACCAGCTTATTGGTAAGACCATTGTTGTCAAGGAAAAAAGTTCATCCATACTTTCCTCAAAAGCATTGAACGCTGAATCATCGTTGCCACCACCTATAGAAATACATGGTAGTGTAGTTAGTGAAACAGGAGAACCGCTTGCAGGAGTAAGTATTGCTGTGGCTGGTACAAAAACAGGAACCACTACCGGAACTGACGGATCTTATTCAATCACTGCTCCATCAGACGGGTCATTGATTTTCTCCTTTGTTGGATATATAACGCAAACAATAAGCGTTAACTCCAGAACAACTATTGATATTAAATTATTGAGAGAAGTAAGTTCGCTAAATGATGTAGTCGTAATAGGATATGGAACTCAGAAAAAAAGAGACCTTACCGGTTCTATTGCTGTCGTAAGTGGGGATGTGGTAGCAAAGCAACCTTCAACCAATCCTATTTCATCATTACAGGGACGGGTAGCCGGTTTAACGATAGTAAACTCGGGACAGGCTGGATCTTCTCCTACCGTAAGAATAAGAGGCGTCAACTCAACTAATAATGCTGACCCATTATATGTTGTTGATGGAATGTTACAAACCAATATTGATTATTTAAATCCTGCAGACATTCAAACTATAGAAGTATTGAAAGATCCTTCTTCAATTTCTATTTATGGTTTACAAGGTGGTAATGGGGTTATAATAATAACTACAAAAAGAGCCAAACTAGGACAAACCAGGGTCAGCTTCCAATCTAGTTTAAGCGAACAAACAGTAAATAATAAAATATCTGTTGTTGATGCTGCCGGGTTTAAAAAATTATACTCTGCGCAACTTGCTAATATTGGCGCAGCTCCATTTGATTTTACTAATTATACCGCCAATACCAATTGGCAGAACCAGGTTTTACGTACAGCTTTACAGTCTAATAACAGCTTGAGCGTTTCTAACAGGACTGATAAAAGTAGCACCTATTTGAATGTAGGTTATAGTAATCAACAAGGTGTATTGAAATACGATAAATATGAAAAATACATAGCTCGTTTAAATGAGGAAATCCATATCACTAAAAATATTAGTGTGGGCGCAGATTTAACCGGGTTGCATTACAAGCAAAATCCTCCGGCAGGTGTGGGAGATCTCGCCAATAAAGCCACCTGGGCTGCCCCGATAGTACCAATCAAAGCAGGGCCCGGTTTATATTATGCTATGCCCTCTTTCCAAAGAGCACAAGTTGATAATCCCGTAGCACTCATTGATGAAAATAATGGAAATACCATTAATACTGGTTACCGTGTTACCGGAAACATTTTTGCACAAATCAAGTTTCTTAAAAACTTCACATGGAAGTCTACTTTATTTACTGATCTGAGCTTTAACCAATCCAGAAGTTACACCCCATTGCCTTTCCATTATATTGATTTAGGAGAAGGCTCAACGCCAACAGATACCAGTTATGCTGTAAATCCTCATACTTCAGTAAGCCAGGCGCAAATTCTTTATAAAACCTTCCAGCAAGACCATACCCTTACTTTTGATAAGGATTTTGGAAGTCATCATATTACTGCGCTGGCAGGATTTAGTACGCTATATCACTATACCTCGGGGATCAATGGAAATCGAACAGATACTTCCCTCAACATTCCAAATGATCCTACTCTTTGGTACTTAAATGTTGCCCAACAGTCTAACCCGGGAAATTATGGTGGTTATGCCTCTGAAGATGCTTCAACTTCATACATGGCAAGGGTAAATTATTCTTACCAGGGCAAATATCTGTTAAATGTAACCTTCCGTCGTGATGGCACCTCCAAGTTTTCACCTTCAAACCAGTGGGGAAATTTTGGTAGTGTGGGTGCTGGCTGGATAATGACTGATGAAAAATTTATGCAAAATGTTAGCTGGCTTAATTTCTTAAAATTAAAAGCTTCATGGGGAACAGTAGGTAATGGTTTAAATATTGGTAATTATCTTTCTTACCCCGCTTTGAATAATTCCAATGTAGGTATTTTTGGAAGTAACATTTATCCATCTGTAGTTCCTGCATATGTTCCCGATCCTAATTTACACTGGGAAAAAGTGGAAGGCAAGGATGCTGGTTTTGAAGCCCGCCTGTTTAATAACAGGCTTAACCTGGATGTGGATTTATACGACAGGAAAACACATGATATTCTTACTTCCATTACCTTACCGGGAGCATCCGGCAATACTAATTACTTTACTAATTTAGGCACCATAGATAATAAAGGACTCGAAATTACAGCCGGATGGAAAGATAAACTGGGAAAGAATTTTTCTTATTCAGTTAACGGAAACTTCAGTGTAAATAACAACAAGGTTGAATCCATTGGAAATAACATCAACTTCAAGCTTATAGGGAATGGTGGTGTTAACGTAACTGAAACAGGTAATTCAATCGGTTACTTTTATGGATATGTGCAAACAGGAATTTATCAAACAACTGCTCAGTTGGATAAATTACCTCACATGAGTTCTTCAGCTCCGGGAGACATTTCTTATGCAGATATAAACGGAGATGGGAAAATAGATCAGAAAGATCGCACATATTTAGGTTCGCCTTTCCCAAAATATAATTTTGGAGGGAATGTTTCATTGAATTATAAAGATTTTGATCTTGGTATAGATTTACAGGGAGTAGCAGGAAACAAGATATTTGTGCAACGTCGTACAGCCACCTTTGCGATTCTTAATTATGAATCGAATCGCTTAAATGCATGGACAGCGCCCGGAACTACCAATGTAGAACCTATCCTGGATAACACTCGCTCCAATAATTATTTATTCTCAAGTTATTGGTTAGAGCCAGGTGATTACCTGCGCATTCGTTCCGTTCAATTGGGATATACTTTTAGTCCTCATATACTTAAAGCTTCAGGAATAGAAACGTTGCGGATATATTTAAGCGGCCAGAATTTAGCCACTTTTACAAAAGCGACCGGGTATAGTCCTGAAGTGCCAATTTCTGATCCGATAAGTGCAGGGGCAGATAATGGAGTATATCCTTTACCTGCTATATATTCTTTTGGACTAAATCTTACTTTTTAAATTTTTTTAAACCTAAGTCGTATGCGAAATAATAAAAAAAATATAGTGGCCATTTCAGTCTCACTGATTATTCTAACTATAGGTATTTTTGGTGCAGGTTGTAAGAAAGATTTTCTTGACAGAAAACCTTTGGGTCAGTATACTACAGAAAATTACCCTTATGTTGCAGGCAGTGGTCCTTATGACCAATACGTATTTGCTGCTTATGCTAGTTTACGTACCTGGGAAACCAGTGTATTTGGATATATAGGAGCCGTTAGTATCAGAAGTGATGACGCCGATAAAGGAAGCACTCCGGCGGATGCTTCTACACAAATTGAAATGGATAATTTCCCTGTTACACCAACCAACAGTTTGACGAATGATCTTTGGACTGGTTATTATGCCACGATAACAGATTGTAATATTGTTCTGAGCCAGGTGGCCAAAGATAGCTCGAACACTCCTGATGCAACTAAAATGTTGGCAAGGGGAGAAGCCAGGTTTTTACGTGGGTATTCTTATTTTATGCTAGTGAGACTATTTGGAAATATTCCGATAGTAGACACTGTTTTGGAAAATGTTAGCGCTTCAAATATTGCACAGTCAACCTCGTCTGAAGTATATGCATTTATTGAAAATGACTTGCAGTTTGCAGCTGCTACTTTACCTTTAAAATGGGATGCCAAATTTATTGGGAGAGCTACCAGTGGCGCCGCCAATGGTATGCTTGCCAAAGTTTATTTATACGAGAAAAAATGGCAACAGGCAATGTCAACTGCAGGAATGGTGATTAGCTCGGGGGTTTACAATTTAAACACTCCTTATGATAAAATCTTTACTGAAGATGGGGAAAATTCCAGTGAGTCTGTTTTTGAAATACAAGCATATGCAGATGCAAATCATCAGGAAGATTCGTATGGATGTCAATATGCAAATGTTCAAGGGGTAAGGGGGTCCGGCCAGTTTAATCTGGGATGGGGATTTAATGTTCCTTCTCAACAATTGGTTGATGCTTATGAACCGGGAGATCCTCGCGAAAATAGTACGATTTTATTTTGTCCAAGCCCCGCACCTACTCAATATGGTGAAGTCTTTCCTGCAGAGCCGAACCCGCGGTATAATAAAAAGGTTTATACCAATCCTGCCGTTCGCAATTCAGTTGGCGACCAGTTTGGTTGGTGGACGAACATAAGAATTCTTAGATATTCTGATATTTTACTCATGTATGCTGAAGCTGCCAATGAATTAGGTCAAACAGACGAAGCTTTAGCAAAATTAGAGATGGTAAGAGCCCGTGCAAGAAATGGAGATAATTCTATTTTACCTCCTGTAACTACTACCGATCAATCACAATTACGCGATGCAATTAGGCATGAGCGTAGAATCGAGTTAGCTATGGAGGGAGAGCGGTTTTTTGATATTGTGAGATGGGGAATTGCCGATAGTGTATTGCACGCTGCCGGCAAAACTAATTTTGTCGGAACCAGGGACGATTTATTGCCTATACCACAAACCCAGATTGACTTATCAAAAGGGGTTTTAAAACAAAATCCCGGGTATTAAAATTGAAGACTATAAAAAAATATAAATATGAATATTCAGTATAAATATGTAATTCAATTATTCCTGATGCTCGTAGTGGGAATACTTATCTTACCAAGTTGTAAAAAAGGAAACCCCAATAATCTACCTTCAGTTTCTCCTGCTGATTTTGCAGGAAAAATAGAAGGGTTTGATAGTTCCGGACAAGTGGCATCCGATCAGTTAATTGCCTACTGGGGATTCAATGGAACGGAGGCTGAATCAATTTCAGGCATAACTCCTACCTCAACATCCAATGCTACTTACATAGATAATGGAGTAGTAGGTAAAGCGATTTCTCTTGATAGCGGTTACCTCTATTACGCTTCCCAAATACCAGCCTTAGATACCTCATTAAAAAGCTTTACTGTTAGCGAATGGGTGCAAATTCAGAATAACGGTTCTACACCAACTATGACTTTTAGTATTGCCAATCCCGGACAATTCTGGCCTGATTTTGCTTTTCTTTTAGAAACTGGATGGAATCCAGATTCAGATACTAGTGATTTTATTGTACATCCCAGTTATGCAGATGTAAACGGTGGCCGGCAGGATAACCTGAATGCACCCTGGACCGACAACTATAAATCACCTACTATTCCTCCAGGCAAATGGATAAATTTGGTGGTTACTTATGATCAAAACTCGCAAATTTTCCAAATTTGGGCAGATGGAGTGATGATTGGAGAGCCGGATTATCAAAACAGGGGAACCGCTTATTTTAATCCTATTGTTCCAAATGAGGTAATTATTGGCGGGTGGTATAATAATATACCCGGAAAAGAATTAACCTCAGATACGTGGACAGTCCCCATGGTGGGAAAAATTGACGAAATCCGGGTTTATAAATCTGCATTAGGGGCTGCAGACATTATAGCTTTGTATAAACTCGGTGTAGCTGGCAAATAATGTTTTTAATAAAGTTCGAATGCTGTAGGAACCCAGGAAGTCAATAAATAATAATTACGGTTATTTGTTATTTTACTGGCTTTTGCCATTTAAATATAAAAGATATAAACGGGGATTAGCTAATTCCGGTTATAAATAGTATCTATTCAAATAATGATCCACCACAAACGATTCATTTTACTATTGTTTCTTGTCCTTTTTTCATTCCCGGGTATTGATGCAGTTAAGGCTCAATCAACCCAAATGAGTACCTATTGCAATCCGCTGAATATTGATTATACCTATATGATTTACAATGCCTACCAAGGCATTTCTTATCGCTCAGGCGCAGATCCTGCTGTAGTAAAATTCAGGGGTGAATATTATATGTTCGTAACAAGATCCTTAGGTTACTGGCATTCTTCAGATTTATTAACCTGGGATTTTATTAAACCGGAAAAATGGTATTTCCAGGGATCGAATGCGCCGGCAGCCAGTAATTACAAAGATTCAATTTTATACGTGGCTGGCGACCCTTCAGGTTCGATGAGTATTTTATACACGGATAATCCCAAGAAAGGCAACTGGAAGGCCATACCAGGCATATTAAATAATTTACAGGATCCGGATCTCTTTATTGATGATGACGGGAAAGCTTATATGTATTGGGGGTCATCCAATAAATTTCCCATTCGTGCAGAAAGATTGGATAAGAATAACAACTTCCAACCCGGAGATTCAACCTATAATTTGTTCAATCTAAATATGGACAAGCATGGCTGGGAGCGTTTTGGCGAAAATAACAGCGATACCACTTTGGGCGGATATATTGAAGGTGCCTGGATGACTAAACATGATCACACTTATTATCTGCAATATGCTGCCCCTGGAACAGAATTTAATGTATATGGAGATGGTGTTTATACAAGTAATAATCCTTTAGGTCCTTTTGTTTATGCGCCAAATAACCCGGTTTCTTTTAAGCCCGGAGGATTTATGAACGGGGCCGGACATGGCAGTACAGTAATCGGCCCACAAAACGAATACTGGCATTTTGCATCAGGAGTTGTAGCTGTAAATGTAAATTGGGAAAGACGTATCAACATGTTTCCTGCAGCCTTCGATAAGGATGGACTGATGTATGTGAACAATTATTTTGGTGATTATCCGCATTATGCTCCTTCTGTGGCTGGCAGGCATGGCGATTTTAAAGGATGGATGTTATTGTCTTACAAAAAGCCGGTGAAAGCTTCCTCACACCAAATGGATTACGGTCCTCAGAACATAAACGATGAAAACATAAAGACCTTCTGGCTGGCCGATAAAAATGATCAATCACAATGGATAGAAATTGATTTACAAAAACCTGCTCAGGTATTTGCAATACAGGTAAATTATGCTGATTATAAATCCGGTATGTATGGCCGGTATCCCCACCTCCATCATCGCTATACAATTGAAGGCTCCATAGATGGTACCAATTGGGTAACACTCATTGATCAAAGTAAAAATTTTAAAGATGTGCCCAACGATTATGTTGAACTTAGAGCACCGCGTAAAGTGCGTTATATCCGCTACAATAATATTCATGTACCAACTCCAAACCTTGCCATATCCGGACTACGCGTATTCGGAATCGGAAGTGGCAAATTGCCACCTAAAGTAGCGGGTTTTAAAGTAGAAAGGCTGGCAGATAAAAGAGATGCGATGATAACATGGGATAAAGTGACAGGTGCACAAGGATATAATGTTTTGTGGGGAATATCGCCTGGCAGGTTGTACAGTTCATGGATGGTTTATGACAAAAACATGCTTGATCTGAAAGCGCTAAATGCTCACCAACCATATTATTTTTCTATCGAAGCTTTTAATGAAAATGGAGTATCTGAAAGAACCGGCGTAACAAAAATTGAGTAGTGAGCCAAAATAAGAAATAATAATAATTGTTTGCTTACTGATTTTAGGTTAATAAGTATTTATCTAATTTTCTTACATAATAAAAAGGGTTTAAAAACCGCGGAATTTTGCTACTGACGAATAATTTCTAAAGTTTTTATTAAACAGATCGCCATATTTATGGTCCCTTTTTCCTTTTGTATTTCAACATAACACTTCCAACATTTTTATCTCTTAGCCTCATAAATGGTTTTTCTATTAAGTAATACATCATAGAGGCTGCCAAAAAGGCCCATCCGAAATATAGTAAAAAGGCAAAAGAGAAATAGGTGTTCGTTCCGTAATATTGAAACCAATACTTATCATAAAACGGCATTACAACAGCATGAAAAGCGCTATAGTTCAATAGATACAAAGAGTAAGAGATTAAACTTATATAAGTAACTATCTGATATATTAAACCCTTATCTGTTTTTATACTGTTTAGTTTAGGTAATAAGAATAAAGTTGCTATAGCTTCCCCGGAAAGTTTGATTCTATAACTGTTTAAATATTTTGAAGCAAAAGGAATGATAATGAAAAGTACTATTCCACTCCAAAACCAAAAGTTTTTATATTCCCAAATTCGTTTTTTATAGTAGAACAAATAGGCTGCAAGAACGCCAATCATAAGAGTTTCAAACCTTAAGTAAGTAATGGATTTTATGTTTATATTGAACGCTGTTTCTCCGTTGGCAGTTCTGTTGTTAAGATATGGCATCCGCTTTAATTTTAAAGAAATAACCACTTCGGTTAATACAATTACAAAAATTATTGCTCCGATTAATAGTTTCTTCCAAGGGATGTTGAAATAATAATGCAATACAGATAAAGAGAAAGGGATTAACAAGTAAAACCATTCTTCGACACTTAAGCTCCAACCTTCTCTAAAGAAATCTGTATTACCAGCCGAAAAACATTGAGAAAAAATAAATGTTTTAAAAACCCGCCCATTGTAAGGAATTGTATGATGGAAATATTCATATAGGAATAGTAAACTAATCGTTACATAAAATGCCGGAAGTGTTCGCATCCATCTTCTATACCAGAATTGGGTTAATTGTCTAATGTTAAACCGTTTTCTATCATAAGTTTTTAAAATGATTTGACCAATCAAAAAACCGCTTAAAACAAAAAACAAAGTAACACCGTCCACATAGAGGAAGTTGGAATATTTTCTCAGTGGGAGAGGTGTAAATATGAATGAGTGAAGTCTTAATACAAACAAAATAGCAGCAGCTCTTAAAATATCAAGCCCATAAATCCTAATAGTTGGCATAATGAACAACAAGTTATCAATAAAACGGCAAAACAAAACATTTCAATCAATCAAAATTCCAAAATAATCAAGGAAGTATCTCTAAAACAAATGGGGAAAATATTTATATTAATTTGAACTAATAAAAAGCCAAGAAGTGTAAAGGGTTTTACACATTAGTATTTTGGCCAAAAACGTAACCCTCAACTTTCCTACACAGAAATTCATTTTTTCTTACTTTTTTAGGTAATTAAAGGCCAAATGTACTCCTACGTGTACCCCAAAAATAAAAACCCCTATAAACATTTGATTTATAAGGGTTTAGTTATTAAAGTTGTGGTGTGGGGCGGGATCGAACCGCCGACACAAGGATTTTCAGTCCTTTGCTCTACCGACTGAGCTACCGCACCAACGGGCGGCAAAAATAGAATTATTCATTTAAAATAAAAATTCCTTTTTACCTTTTTTTAATTTCCGTATTCACATAAGAATTTTATCCTGACAATTTTTAATTGTTCTAAGGAATAATTGCCTTCAGAAAGTTCTTCTTTTGCAATTTCCAGGCTTGAGGTTTCGCAGCCCTTAAAGTAATCAATAATTTCTTCCCTTTCATATTCTTCCATAAGGTCCTCAATGGCATAATCAAGATTTAGCTTTGTACCGCTGGCCACAATGGTCTCCATCTCTTCTAAAAGTTCCGGTAATTCCAATGTGCGGTTTTTAGCTATTGTTTCCAGTGGCATCTTTTTATCAACGTTCTGGATAATGAAAATTTTATTATTATTCCTGTTAACCACGCTTTTCATTACAAAATCATCAGGCTTTTCAATGTCATTTTCTTCTACATACTTCTCAATAAGGTTAACAAAAGGTTTACCGAATTTCATTGCTTTACCAATACTTACTCCCTGGCATTTTTCCAATTCTTTCAGAGTAGTAGGATAAAGTGTGGCCATATCTATCAGGCTATTTTCAAGGAAAATTACAAACGGAGGTAAATTTCGCTTTTTTGCTTCCTGCTGGCGAAGATCTTTTAGTAGCTGGATCAATTTTTCATCTGCAGCATCAGCTTCACCGGTTTCTGTTGCATCCTCCTCTTCGTCGCCATCTGTTTCATAAATATGATTTAAGGCAATTTTAAATGAAGAAGGTTTCTTTAAGAAGTTTTCGCCTTTTTTTGTAAGTTTTAAAACACCATAGTCCTCAATATCCTTCTGTATAAGGTTTTCCAAAAGCATTTGCCGAATTAAAGAATTCCAAAAATGTTCATCCTTTTCTTTACCCGAACCAAACTCAGGCTTTTCTTCATGCCGATACATTTTTATCTGCGGATTCAACCTTCCGATAATCACCGGTATCATATAAGTGATCGGGAATCGTTCCTCTAATGCCTTAATTGCTTTTAAAGCAATCAAAGCTTCGGGTTTTGCTTCTACAAGTTCTTTAGGGTTTTTGCAATTATCACATTTGCCTCCACAATTGTCCTGGTCATATTTTTCTCCAAAATAATTCATCAGCATTTTTCTTCTGCAAACACCGCTTTCAGAGTAAGCTACTGTTTCATTGATCAATTGAGCACCAATTTCTCTTTCGCTTAAAGATTTGTCTCGCATTAAATGCTCCAATTTTGCAACATCTTTGTGCGAATAGTAAAGCAGGCATTTACCTTCCAGGCCATCGCGACCGGCACGTCCTGTTTCCTGGTAATAGTTTTCTATTGATTTAGGAATATTGTAATGAATTACAAACCTGATATCGGGTTTGTCAATACCCATCCCGAATGCTATCGTAGCAACAATCACCTGTATTTCTTCGCCTAAAAACTGGTCCTGTCTTTTCGATCTTAACTTGGTATCAAGACCGGCATGGTAAGCCACCGCCTGAATTCCGTTTGCCATTAAGGTTTGGGCAAGCTCCTCCGTTGTTTTCCGGTTAAGAGTATAAATGATACCGCTTTTGCCTTTATTTTGAGAAATAAATTTTACAATACTTTTTATCGCCTGGTCTTTTTTCACCTTAGGCACTACTTCATAATAAAGATTAGAACGATTGAAAGAAGAAATGAAAATATTGGGATCACGAAGTCCCAAATTTTTTATAATATCACTTTGCACCTTCGGCGTTGCAGTAGCTGTTAAAGCAATTACGGGTATTTTTGGGTCAATCAGATCCATTATTTCGCGCAATCTCCGGTATTCCGGCCTGAAATCGTGTCCCCATTCACTTATACAGTGCGCTTCGTCGACAGCAAAAAAAGAAATTTTTAAATCTTTAAAAAATTCAACGTTTTCTTCTTTTGTCAAGGTCTCAGGAGCTACATATAGAAGTTTAGTGCTTCCTGACAGCAGATCATCTTTTACCACCTTCTGCTGGCCTTTATTTAAAGAACTGTTTAAAAAATGGGCAATATTATCGGTACTGCTGTATCCCCGAACCAAGTCTACCTGGTTTTTCATCAGGGCAATCAAGGGTGAAACGATGATGGCGCAACCTTCATTAATAATTGCAGGTAATTGATAACACAAACTTTTTCCACCGCCTGTAGGCATAATAACAAAGGTGTCTTTACCTGAAAGAAGGCTGTCAATTATTTCTTTTTGAGGTTCTTTAAAAGAATTAAACCCAAAATGTTTTTGGAGTTGCTCTGTAAGAATAAGGTCGCTTGATATTGCCGCGTTGTTACTTTTGTTTAGCGTTTTGGATTTTTGGATTTTTGGATTTTTTGTTTTTACTGTGGGCATGGTTTTTCGTTTCTACTATTCAATCTAAAGGTTCCAAAGTTAATTCTTTAATTGAAAAATTTGGTTAAAGTTATTCTACAAAAATTCACTCTTATTGGGTTAATTTGGTTAAGGTACGAAGTTTTTGTCTTAATAAAACAAAATCCTTTGCTTTGCTCAACCATACATTTCAAGTAGGTTTGCATACATTTCAAAGAAATGATTCATATTTGAAGATCAAAATACATTAGCACTTTTTTGAATCAATTTAATGGCAAATAATATTATCAGCACTGGTAGACAAACAATTATTGCAGAATCTCATTCTGTAGCTGCGCTTGTAAATTATATCAATGGGGATTTTGAAAATGCCGTTTCAAAGATTTTTGAATCAAAAGGGCGCCTGGTAATAAGTGGAATAGGAAAAAGTGCCATCATTGCTCAAAAAATTGTAGCTTCTCTTAATAGCACAGGTACTCCATCACTTTTTCTGCATGCGGCTGATGCCATTCATGGCGATATAGGAATGGTACAGCAGGATGATGTAGTGATGATTATCAGCAAAAGCGGAGACAGTCCTGAAATTAAAGTTTTGGTTCCGCTTATAAAGAATTTCAAAAACACGCTTATTGCCATGTGCGGAAATATGCAAAGCTATCTTGCAAAATGTGCAGATATCGTTTTAAATACCACTGTTGAAGAAGAAGCCTCACCTTATAACCTGGCACCAACAAGCAGTACAACTGCACAAATGGTAATGGGTGATGCAATATCTGTTTGCCTGATGGAATTGCGGGGATTTAATTCTGAAGATTTTGCGAAATTTCATCCGGGAGGCACATTAGGTAAAAAATTATACTTGCGGGTAGCCGAACTTTCAATAAATAACGAGAAGCCTTCTGTAAATGAAGAAAGCTTACTGAAGGAGGTGATTATTGAAATTACAAAAAAGCGTTTAGGCGTAACTGTTGTATTGGATGAAAATGAAAATATTATCGGAATAATAACTGATGGCGATCTTAGAAGAATGTTAGAGAAAGATTTGTATCACGCAGGTGTAAAAGCAAAGGATATTATGACTTCAAACCCAAAAACGATAGACAGCCAATCGCTTGCTGTGATTGCACTTGATATCATGAGAAATAAAAATATAACCCAACTGGTAGTAACTGAGAATAACAAATATGCAGGAATTATTCATTTGCACGATCTTATAAAAGAAGGCATTATTTAATAACCTATACCATGATAAAAAACAAAAATAACTATGTGGCCATCATGGCCGGAGGAATAGGAAGCCGTTTCTGGCCGGTGAGCCGTGTTGATCTTCCCAAGCAGTTTTTAGACATTTTAAACACGGGAAAAACACTTATACAATCCACTTTCGACCGTTTTGCACAATATATCCCACTTGAAAATATTTACATTGTAACCTCTTATCAGTATAAAGACATTACCTCTAAGCAATTGCCTGATTTACCAGAAGAAAATATTGTTTGTGAACCATCAAGAAAAAATACAGCACCTTGCATTGCCTATATTTCTTATAAAATAAAACAATTAAATCCTGATAGCAATTTAATTTGTGCTCCCGCTGACCACCTTATACTTGATGATGTTGCGTTTATAAAAATAAGCCTGGAAGCACTGGAGTTTACCGAAAAAAACAATGCACTTCTTACGTTGGGAATAAAACCTTTTCAGCCTAATACAGGGTATGGGTATATTCAATATGAACAGCAATCCGTGAGCGATAACATCTATAAGGTAAAAACTTTTACAGAAAAACCCGACCTGGAACTAGCAAAAACATTTATTGCCAGTGGTGATTTTTTATGGAATGCCGGGATTTTTGTTTGGCAAACAAAAAGTATTATTGCTGCCTTTGAAAAATACCTTCCTGAAATTCACGAGCTTTTTGATGGGGCAAAAAATGCAATGAATTCAGAATTGGAAAAAGAGGCGATAGAAGTAATTTATCCTTTATGTGTAAACATTTCCATTGATTATGGTATCCTGGAAAAAGCAGATAATGTGTATGTCATTCCTTCTTCATTTGGCTGGAGCGATCTTGGTACATGGGGAAGCGCTTATGAAAATCTCGAAAAAGATTATCATGAAAATGCGGTTGCCGGCGATAATATTATTCTTTTTGATTCTTCAAAGAACATTGTTCATACTTCAGGTGACAAATTAATTTTACTTCAGGGGCTAGATGATTTTATAGTAGTTGACACACCCGATGCCTTATTGGTTTGCAAAAAAGAAAAAGAACAAAACATAAAGGAATACCTGACAGAAATAAGAAGAAACAAGGGAGATAAATATTTATAATCCTGGTAGAACTTTTATAATTATGCAGCCATTTCTTACGAGTAAATTACCAAATACCGGTGTTTCTATTTTTACAGTAATGAGTGTATTGTCTGCTCAACATGAGGCGATAAATTTAGGGCAAGGTACTCCGGATTTCGAAATAAGCGAGGAGCTGATAGATCTTGTTTCCCAAGCAATGAGAGATGGGCATAATCAATACACACACAGAAATGGCCTGCTTTCACTAAGAGAAGCTATTGCTGAGAAAATTGATTTTTTATATAATAAAAAAATTAACCCTTCTTCTGAAATTACTATTACCCCAGGCGCAACCTACGCTATGTATACTGCACTAACCACAATATTAAAAAAAGGCGACGAGGTAATTGTTTTTGAGCCGGCTTACGACAGTTATGTTCCAAATATAAAAGTAAACGGAGCTATCCCTGTTTTAATTCAGCTAGAATACCCTGAATATAAAATTGATTGGAACATTGTAAGAGAAAAAATCACGCCAGCCACAAAAATGATCCTCCTTAATTCGCCCAACAATCCAACAGGCAAGGTTCTTGATGAAAACGATATTCGACAGCTTAGAGAGATTGTTGAAGGCACAGGTATTTTTATTGTAAGTGATGAAGTGTATGAACATATCATATTCGATGGAAATCAACATGAAAGCATCTTAAAATACCCCGATCTTTTTGAAAGAAGCTTTGTTGTTTTTTCTTTTGGAAAAGTTTACCAATGTACCGGCTGGAAAATGGGCTATTGCGTAGCCCCTGATCATCTTATGAGAGAATTTTTAAAAGTTCATCAGTACAATTGTTTTTGCTGTAATACACCAATACAATATGCGCTCTCAAGCTTTCTCAGCAACAAAGAAGAATACCTGCAGCTTGGAACTTTTTTCCAGGCCAAAAGGGATTATTTTAAAAATTTAATGGCAGCAACAAAATTTAGACCCCTTCCTTCCTATGGTAGTTATTTTCAACTTTACAGTTATGCGGGCATAAGCAACGATTCTGAATTTGAATTTGCAAAAAAATTAACTGAAAAAGCTGGGGTTGCAACTATTCCGGTTTCTGCTTTTTATCAAAATGGAAAAGAAAATAAGGTTATTCGTTTCTGTTTTGCAAAAAAGGAACAAACATTAAATGAATCTGTTGCCAGGCTTCTTAAATTTCAAAACAACCAAGCATAAATAATAAATACTTAGTTTCGAGTTTGGGGTAATCCTTTTAAAACAGGATGCCTTGTTGTATTATTTTTTATTAAAAAATTGTTTCTATATATACACAATACCCGAATTACCCTTCCTGCTAAAAAAATTTAAATTAAATGTCATATCACAACTAAAATATTTACTAAAAAAATGCTAAATTTATTAGTGTTAATAAATTTTAATTTCTATATTTGCGCAACAAATACCTTTACAATTTATAATACTCATTTAATATAGATACAATGGCAGCAAATACTCCGGATAAATTATCTGAAAAACTAAAGGCATTAAAACTTACTATTGATAAAATAGATAAAGATTATGGTAAAGGAAGCGTAATGATGATGAATGAGCGATCACAGGAACCTCATGAAACTATCTCAACCGGATCTATAGGGTTAGATGTTGCTCTTGGAATTGGCGGACTTCCTAAAGGGAGAGTCGTTGAAATTTATGGGCCAGAATCTTCAGGTAAAACAACCCTGGCAATTCACGTAATTGCTGAATCACAGAAAAAAGGTGGCATGTGTGCCATTATTGATGCAGAGCACGCTTTTGACAGCACTTACGCACGCAGGTTAGGTGTAAATGTCGACAATCTTCTAATAAGCCAGCCGGATTATGGAGAACAAGGGTTGGAAATTGCAGATAGATTAATACTTTCAGGAGCAGTGGATGTTGTTGTAATAGATTCTGTTGCTGCATTAGTACCAAAAGGAGAATTAGAAGGTGAAATGGGTGATAGTAAAATGGGGTTACAGGCAAGGTTAATGAGCCAGGCAATGAGAAAACTTACTGCTACCATAAGTAAAACAAATTGTTGTTGCATATTTATAAACCAGCTACGCGATAAAATCGGTGTTATGTTTGGAAACCCCGAAACAACTACCGGAGGAAATGCATTAAAATTTTATTCTTCGATAAGATTAGATATCCGCCGTATGGCACAAATAAAAGATGGTGATCAATCTATAGGAAATCGTGTAAAAGTAAAAGTGGTTAAAAACAAAATGGCTCCACCTTTTCGTGTAGCAGAATTTGATATTATTTTTGGTGGAGGAATTTCAAAAGTTGGGGAAATAATTGATATGGGTGTTGATCTGGGTATTATTCAAAAGAGCGGAAGTTGGTTTAGTTATGATACTACCAAACTTGGCCAGGGACGTGAAGCAGTAAAGCAACTTTTTATTGATAATCCTGATTTGGCAAATGAAATTGAAGCTAAAATAAGAGCAAAAATTACAGAAGGAGTAGTGGCCTGAATAAAAAAATATTCTTGTTTTAAAAAAAAGCCTGTTTAAAACACGGGCATTTTTTTGTTTATTAAAACAAAATATACCTTCCTTATTAATTTACTATAAAAATTTTAATATTGAAATAAAAAAAAAGTTTATTTGTTTACAATATTATCATAAACCAAACTTTTTGCTAATCTCCAACATTCTTTCTATGGGTTTTTTTGATGCTTGAATCAGTTTTTCATCCATAATAATTTCCGGTTCTTCATACTCCATGCATAAATACAATTTCTCAAGCGTATTTAATTTCATGTAAGGACAATTATTACAAGCGCAGGAATTATTGGGTGGCGCAGGAATAAAAGTTTTTAATGGTGATTTAATTTGCATCTGATGCAGAATTCCTGACTCTGTAGCAACAATAAATTCGGTTGCAGGATTTTGCACAGTATATTTTAATAAACCACTGGTACTTCCTATAAAATCAGCCTCTTTTAAAATTGCTTCTACACATTCAGGATGCGCAATCACTTTTGCATTTGGGTGCCGCATCTTAAGTTTTGTAATCTTTTCAAGGCTGAATATTTCATGAACCATACACGATCCATTCCAAAGAACCATATCCCTTCCGGTTTTTTTAATTAAATAAGCACCTAAATTTTTATCGGGAGCAAATATAATTTTTTGGTCTTTTGGTAAACTGTTGATAATGGCTTCTGCATTGGACGAAGTGCAAATGATATCACTCAAAGCTTTTATTTCTGCTGAACAATTGATGTAAGTGATTACCAAATGATCATGATACTTTTCTTTGAACTTTTTAAAAAGTCCTGCGGGTGCAGAATCAGCAAGCGAACAGCCGGCTTTAAGATCAGGTAACAAAACTTTTTTATGAGGGTTAAGAATTTTTGCAGTCTCGGCCATAAAATGCACACCCGCAAAAACAATTATATCCGCATTAGTGGATTGGGCTTTTTGCGCAAGAGCAAGGCTGTCTCCAATAAAATCAGCAACATCCTGGATATCCGGTTCCTGGTAGTAGTGAGCAAGTACAATAGCATTTTTTTTAATTTTTAAGCGTTCAATTTCTGAGAAGAGGTCCAAGTTAACATCAATCTCTAAATCGAGAAAACCTTTTTTTTCTAAATTTTTCTTTGCTTCTTCAATGTTAATATCTGCCATAGTATTTAGTATTAATACCTTATTAATTTAAAGGCCTATTACTATTATAAGTGTTAATTTGTGGATATATTACTTTTTACTGTTGATGCAAATTTAAAATATCCTTTTTATCCACACTAATCCCCAATCTTTTAACAACAGAATATCAACCCTTGTTCTCATTAAAACGTGTTTTTTAACACACTGTTGATAAAACATGACGTTAATAAATTTACAAAGCTTTTATTTTAAAATATTGTGAATTCGAATGGGAGAAAATGTTGTTTATTCTTCTTAAGAAGGAAATTAGCCTAAAATTAAATTAGTTATTAAAAGTTATTCAATAAGGAGGAATTTAAAATCCTGGTTTTCCCACAGCAAAAACAATTTTCCCACAGGTAATTGTTGAAAAGTATTTTTTCTTTTTAAGTATGAAAAATTTGTCAAAAACGCATATTATCAAAAAACAATACCAGCGCTAATCCTGGTAGGTTATCCACAGTTTGTTCCTATTCTATTTTACACTATTTTTGCCGCCTCATTTCAAATTTAAGAGAATATACAATATGTCAATCATTCAGACTATTCGTGAAAAAGGAGCCGTGATAGTAATTGCGCTCATAGGAATAAGCCTTATCAGTTTTATTTTAATGGATTCCATGAGCAGCAGGCACGGTGGTTCATTATTCGGCAATAACAACACAACTGCGGTGGGTATTGTAAATGGTGAAAAAATTAATATCAATACTTTTAACGACCGCGTAAAAGAAGTTGAACAGCAATATCCTGATGCAGGTTCTTCTCAAAACAACCAGATAATGGAATCTGTGTGGAATCAAATGGTAGGACAAAAAATCGTAGAAGATCAATTTCAAAAATTGGGAATCACATTTACTCCTGAAGAAATGAGTTCTATTATGTTTAGTGACCAGGCGCCGCAGCAATTAAAGCAAGCCTTTACTGATAAAAAAACAGGAGAATATGATATTGAACAGGCAAAGCAATGGTGGGCACAAACAAAGAAAAACCAGGATGAACAACAAAGAAGTGCTATCATTTCTCAGATTATTGAACCCATGCGTTTGAATACTCTTTACTCAAAATACACTTCAATGATTGCCGGAAGTATGTATCAGCCGAAGTGGCTTATGAAAGAACAAAGCGAGGAAAAAAATCAGTTTGCCAAAATCTCTTATGTGGCAGTTCCATATACTGAAATTAGCGATAGTGCTATAAAGGTATCTGATGGTGATATTCAAACGTATCTTGATAATAATAAATTAAAATATAAGCAGGAACCGGGTGTTATGCTTTCTTATGTGTCATTCAGTGCGGCAGCAAATGCATCTGACAGTGCAAAGATCTTACAATCTTTAGAAGATCTGAAACCCCAATTTGCTGCAGATTCAAATGCTAAATTTTTCTTAGGAAGAAACTCTTCTGTTATCCCTTATGTTGACGGATATACACCACAATCCGGGATTCAGTCACCTAAAAAGGATTCTATTATTTCTTTACCTAACGGTGGTGTGTTTGGTCCTTACGAAGAAAATGGAAACTATGTCCTTGCAAAGAAAATAGACAGTAAAGTAATGCCTGATACCATCAAATGCCGGCATATATTAATTGGAACTGTAAATCCCCAAACCCAACAACCTTTGATGGATGATACTACAGCTCATAGAATTGCAGATAGCATTGCTACCGCAATAAAAAATGGAGCAAACTTTGATTCGCTGAGTGCAAAATATTCAACTGATGAAGTGGCCAAGCAACAAAATGGTGTAATGACTTTTGATCTTCAAACTATTGAAAGCGATAATTTCTCTAAACCTTTTGCAGATTTTTTATTAAATGATAAGGGAGAAACCAAGAAGGTGGTGCATACACAATTTGGGTGGCATTACATTGAAATTCTTGATAAGAAGGATTTTCAACCAAGCTACAAAATTGCTTATATGGCAAAAGAAATTGCCCCAAGTGATCAAACGATTAATACCGCAAACACAGACGCTATCAAATTATCTGGCTATGCAAAGGATGAAAAATCTTTTAATGATTATGTAGCTAAAAACGGATTAAAAAAAGTAGACGTCCCCACAGAAATAAAAGAAAACGATTACCAGATTGGCCAGCTTCAGGATGCAAGAGCAATTGTAAGATGGGCTTCTGATGCGAAAGAAGGACAGGTTTCTGATCCTTTTTCTATAAAAGATGATTTTATTGTAGCCATTGTTGACAAGAGACTAAAAGAAGGACTTCCTGATGTAAGCACTGCACGTCCCATGGTTGAAGGAATCATCATGAACAACAAAAAAGCAGACATAATAAAAAGTAAGTTAAACAATCCTTCTACACTTGAAGCAGCAGCAGCGCCTTACCATTTGCAGGTTTTATCAACAGGAGAAGATTCAACTCTCACGTTTGATGCGCCTATAATTAACGGTATTGGCCATGAACCAAAAGTTGCCGGCGCAGCCTTTGATAAAACGTATCAAACTAAAGTTTCTCCTGCTTTTGCCGGAAATTCAGGTGTGTTTGTAATAAAAGTAAATGGTGTTTATCCAAAAGCTCCGGTTAATGAAGCTTTACAAAAGTTACAAATGAATGATCAGCTGAATAAAGACATTCAGTCAACATTAAGTGAATCATTTCAGGAGTTGAAAAATACTGCTGATATTAAAGATTACAGAAGCAAGTTTTTCTAAGCAGATAAAAAATTAATTTTAGAAAAGCCAGTCTTTAAGATTGGCTTTTCTTTTAAAGCCACTTCGCAAAAAGGGCAAAAAAGGATTTTGTAACTTTACAGAAACAGCAAATTATGGAAGATACAATCATAAATAAAGTAGCGCAAAGTGCATTGGTAACTTTAAATCTTGAAAGTTTTTATCCTGCCGGAGAAGTGGCAACTTTTGATGTAAAAGATTATTTATTTATGGAATTGATTTTAAAAGAAAAAGAATATCGCGAAACTTTAAAATCAATTGACTGGAGTATTTACAAAAATAAAAATGTAGCCATTACCTGTTCTGCAGACGCAATCATTCCTCTTTGGGCTTATATGCTGGCCGTTTCATATTTAGAGCCATTTGCAAAAGACATTGGGTTTGGCACGGCTGATGAAGTGTTTAAGATTTTGTTTTTAAAAAATTTGCAACAAATTGATCCGAAAGAATATGAAGATAAAAGAGTAGTAATAAAAGGTTGTGGCGATAAAAAAATTCCGGAAAATGCTTTTGTTGAAATAACAAAAATTCTTCGGCCTGTAGCTAAAAGTATTATGTACGGAGAACCTTGTAGTACGGTTCCTATCTATAAAAGGAAATAACGATCTCTCCTCTTTTCAAAATAAAAATTCGCTGAATTTGTTTATTTACTGGTAGAAAGGTAAACACTTTATTTTTGAATCCAAACTGAAACAGAGCCACCCTGGCAAAAAAATTTACCCCAGCCATCTTTATTAATTTTTACTTCTTCTTTTCTTTTTTTCAACAAATCAATAAAGGTTTTGCCAAAGTATCTTTTTCCCATTTCCATATTTTTATAACCATCATCGCCGTTTGACAATAGCACAGCGCAACCTGTATGGTGTTCATCACCTTCTCTTATCCAGCCAATACAGTTTTTGTGATTAAAATAATCGCGGGTAGTTCCATAAGCATTGTTGTGGCGCGCTTGTATCAGCATTTCCAATTCTTCCACTTTCTCAAGCCATATTTCATATTCGTTTCCATCTTCGCCTCTGTCTTTATAATGTGCGCCATATATATCAGCATAGAAAATACAAGGGTATCCTTCAAAACGAAGAAGAATCAGGGAGTAAGCAATTGCTTTAAACCAGGCTTCTACAGAGGCTTCCAGCGCTTGCAATGGTTGTGTATCATGATTATCGACAATCGTTACGGCTCTTTCCGGGTATACACTTAATAATGTATAGTCAAAAATTTTCCGCATATCATATTTCTTTCCTGAAAGAGAAGCTACATGAAAATTATTTTGAAGACAACAATCAAAAAGGCTCATTTCATGATTGGTTTCATCAATATATTTCAATAACAAGTTGAGTGAATGTGGGGCCCAGTATTCACCTACTGTAAAAATTTCTTTCCCGGTAAATTCACGCATTTCTTTTAACCAATCGTCATAAAAAGAGGTAGGGATATGTTTGACTGCATCCAAACGAACCCCGTCAAAATTTCTTTGGTACCAATACCATTTTCCCCAATTGATAAGATGTTTTTTTACGGCCGGATTTCTAAAATCAATGTCATTGTACATGAGATAGTCATAATTACCTTTTTCATCTGTTATCAATTCCTGCCATGAATCACCATAGCCGTTTAGGATTTTAAAAATGGCTTTTTCCCCGGTATCATTTGCATAATCAACGCCTGTAAAACACATATAATCCCATTCAAAATCTGAGTATTTTTTATTCCTTCCCGGAAAAGTAAATTTAGTGTAAGCATCAATTTCCATCGGTTCTGAAATAGCTTTGGTTCGGTCGTCAGGATTTACTTTTATCACTTTTATTCTTTCTTGTTCATCTCCACCAGCTTTATGATTTAAAACAATATCAACAATTACCCTCATGCCGTTTTCATGAACAGCATCAATTGCTTCAAGGTATTCCTGCCTGGTTCCGTATTTGGTTCTCACGGATCCTTTCTGATCGAATTCACCGAGGTCATAAAGATCATAAGGGTTGTACCCTTCGCTATAGCCGCCATTTGAACCTTTGTAGGCCGGAGGAAACCAAATGCTAGTGAATCCAATCTCCCTTAATTTTGGTGCTTCCGATTTTATTTGTTTCCATAAATTTCCATCATTGGGCATATACCAATGGAAATATTGTAACATGGTTCCGTGGGGCATCTTGTTTTTTTTAATACTTGTCAAAAGGCGTACCGAAGTATTTTTTGGGAGAAAAGTAGTGATTGCTAAACTGCTTCTGTTTCAAATACAGGCTCAAAATCTTTTGCTGAAAATTCTGCCGGAAATCTATTTTCTAATAAAAGCGTCGCTGCTATTTTTCCCAGTGCGTCACTACTCATGGCTGCATAACCATTTCCGCCTGCAGCAACATACAATCCTTTTTCTATAGGGCCTATGTAGGGTTTGCCATGTTTGGTATAACATACAATACACCTTTTTTCATGAATCTCTTCAATCAAAAGATAGGGTAGAATGGATTTTAAAGCTTTTTCCAATACGGGCCGGTTATCTTTTTTGTGACCGTTTTTAAACCATTCCTGTATCTCCTGTAAGCTCGTGAAATATATATCATTGGGAAGGTTAGCGCCCATTTTCAAATAAAAGTTTCCATCAGGATACCTGAGCGGCCTGATCAAATAAATATCCTGTATTTCCGGTTCGTTGATTTTATATAAAAGACCAGGAAGAGAAGAAAGGCGTTGTGCTTCCTGCTCATTTACCTTTACCCAAATAGTGGTTTCGCTTTTTACTTTTAAAAAAAGTTTGTTTTTTAATAGATTTAGAAAATTGACAAAGGAACCCGGCGCCAATAAAACCTTCTTTGCATAAAAAGTTTCATCATCAACGCAGTTTATTTTTATTGCATCATTTTGATAAGTGATCTCTTTAACCGTATTATTAAAAATCTCACCACCATTTTTTTTGAAAACTTCAGATTGTGCTTTTATTAAAAGTCGTGGATTGATATGGCCCGACGGAGCAGGTTCATAAATTCCTTTTGCTGAATCAGGAAAATGGAAATGAGCATTAAAGCTTTTTAGTTGTGAGGCATCATTAAATATTTGATAATCGACATCAAATTTTTTTGCTTCTTCTTTGTATTGGCTCGAATAATTATCACTATCATCAGGCGTTACAAGTAAACATCCATCGGCTACATAATAATTGATGTTACTTTCTTTTTCAAGTTCGGTATGTTGCCGCGCAGACAGAAAATTAAGTAATGTTTCTACTGAATCTTTTCCAACGATTCTTTGAATTCGTGCACGGTCATAATGACTTGCAAATACAATTTGCTGTTCCAACGCAGTTGCTTCGTCAGGGCCAATCAGGGCTACATTTTTTTGCGATTGGCTAATGTATTTTGCTGCCGCAGAACCAATTAATCCTCTTCCGATAATTATGCTTTCGTAAATCATTCAGTAATTTACTTCTTTATTTTGTTTCAATAATCTAATTGCTTTATTCTTCTTCCCTCTTCGCTATCTTTTATTAATTGCTCTAACCGCCTGAATTTTGTTTCTTCTTTTTTTGCTGACATTACCCAATGAATTGCTGTTCGCATATAGGATGGAGGCATTTGCTGAAAAAATATCCACGCTTTTCTATTCGATTTAAAATTCTTTTCAAAATCGTTCCGCAGTGTCTCCGGTTTTTTTTCATAAGCATAAATTCGTGACTTATGTTCTTTTCTTTTTTTGAAAGCTTGCGTTCCAGATGGATGCATCAAACCTTTGCCCGTAAGCTCTTCCACCTTTTTTATATTTATTGCACTCCAGATACTGATAGGTTTTCTTGGCGTGAACCGGATGCAATAACGCTCTTCATCAATCGATTTTCGTACGCCATCAATCCAGCCAAAATAAATCGCCTCGTCCACAGATTCGCTCCAGGTGATACTGGGTTTATTGCTGTTTACTTTGTGAAAACCAACAAGCAATTCATTTTCCTTTTCATGATTTTCAAAAAGCCATTTTCTAAATTCTGATGGAGTTTTGAAATAGACGGGTTGAACGGAATCATTCATTGGTAATAATTTTTTAAAAATGTAAATTTCCTAAAAACTCATTTGCAGTAAACAAACAAAAAAGCTGAAATCTTGTTTTTATAAAACCAAAGCAGGAATCCCGGAGGAAAAGAAAATATTTCTAGTAAGCACCTGAAGCAAAGGTTTTTCCCTGGCTCAGGTCGCCGGTTTCATAACCTTTTTTAAACCAGTACATTCTTTGCGCAGAAGTTCCGTGAGTAAAAGAATCAGGAGTAACGGTTCCCTGGTATTCTTCCTGCAAACGATCATCACCGATTGCATTGGCAGCATTCAGTGCTTCCTGTATATCCTCAGGCTTAATTACATTCTTCATTTGCTGGTCATAATGCGCCCAGATACCGGCATAAAAGTCGGCCTGTAATTCAAGCCTTACAGAATACTTATTGTAGTCCGTTTCACTCAACTTTTGTTGAAGTTGTGCCATTTTTTGAGTAACACCCAGCAAATCCTGAACATGATGGCCTACCTCATGTGCGACAACATAAGCGATAGCAAATTCTCCTTTTGCACCAAACTGATCTTTTAATTGTTGCGCAAAAGAAAGATCGATATATAGGTTATCATCTTCCGGGCAATAAAAAGGGCCGGTTTGCGCACTCGCATATCCGCATCCTGAAGTGGTTGTTCCATTAAACAGAACCAGAGTTGGATCTGTATAAGTTCTTCCCATATCGTTAAATAATTTAGACCATACATCTTCTGTATCTGCCAATACTACTTTCACAAAAGCAGCTTCTGTATCTTGAGCCGCTTTTTGTTCCTGCGTCATTTCCTGTTGTTGCTGTGGCGGAACCAATTGTTGAAGATCATTAAGATCCCCTCCTCCCAATAAAAATTTTGCCAAGATAAAAATTACGCCGATTACGCCGCCACCTATTGCCAATCCACCACCGGAAATTCCACGACGGTCATCTACGTTTGAACTTTCTCTTCTTCCCTGCCATTGCATGATTGTACTATTTAAGGGTTAGAAATTTTTATTGAAGAAAAATATAGCGCTGTTTTATTTTCTCATTTTATTCTTAAATGCGTCGATGGCATTTTTGCTAAAATCACTTAAGATCAAATGTCCGCTTATTGCAGCTCTTTCTTTTAAAAGAGAATCCCAGTTTTCTGTTCCCTGCCAGAACATTTTTTTCATTTCCGACATGGCTTCGGGACTTGTATGTGCTAAAGAGCTTGCCAACCTGTACACTGCTTCATCAAGATTTTGAATCGACTGATGCACTTCTGCAAAAAGGCCTTTGTGTTTTGCCCAATCGGCATTTCGCCAGAGCGTAGCATCAATTGAAAGCTGGCTGAATGCGGAAGTTCCGATTTTTCTTTCAATTACCGGACCTACCACAAATGGGCCGATACCAAGAGATAGCTCACTTAATTTTACCTCTGATTCTTTTACGGCAATGGCATAATCAACAGCAGCAGCAAGACCAACACCACCGCCAACACACTTTCCGTGTATCCGCCCGATTATAAATTTAGTACATTTTCTCATGGCATTAATTACATTGGCAAAGCCCATAAAAAATTCCAAACCTTCTTTTTCATTTTTTACGGCAATTAATTCATCAAAACTTGCACCCGCGCAAAAAGCTCCGTTTCCCGCGCTTTTTAATACTACCACTTTTGTGTCGTGAGTGCCCGCATAATGAATTTCCTGTGCCAAAGCATCCAGGAGTTTGCCTGGTAGGGAATTACTTTGAGGATGAAAAAATTCAATAGTTGTAATTCCGTGTTCTGTGTGAGAGCTAACGTAGGGTTCCATTTAGTACAATTTTATTTTCTTTTTCTTACCATAGTGAGTATCGTGGCAACACCGGAAATTTCGTCGGTATCATCCAATATTTCTACATACCATTTTACAATTCCTTTGGGTATATCAATTCCTTTTACATTTTTTGTTTCAGAAGTGATTTCCCCGCCCGACTGAACGATTTCTGTCGTTCGGGCGGGCCTTAATTCCTGTTCAATTTTTTCTTTGCAGGTTAATTTAATATAAATTCCTGTACCGGCATAAACGGGCTTGGTAAAACGTAATTCCTCAATTCCATAATTTAGTAATACCGGGTTCTTTTTATAGCTATCAACAAATAGGCCAGCCGCAGCACTGATGATAAAATAACCATGCGCTACCTGCTCATCAAACATGGTGTCTGCGAAATCGGTTTCTTTTAAATGAGCATAAAAATGATCACCGCTTAAGTCAGCAAATTTATCAATGTCTTCAGAAGTGATGATCCTTTTTTGGGTTATCAACTGATCACCAATCTTTAAATCTTCAAAATATTTTTTAAATGGATGAATGGTTTCTGTATTTGCCTTTGCGCCCGGCTGATAAACATTGGTAATGGCTGTGAGCATCGTTGGTGATGACTGCAAAGCCACTCTTTGCATGTAATGTTTTATTCCGCGCAAACCTCCCATTTCTTCACCGCCACCGGCCCTTCCCGGTCCTCCGTGAATCAACATCGGTAAAGGTGAACCATGACCGGTACTTTCTTTTGCGCAATTGCGATTCAATATTAAAATTCTTCCGTGATAAGTACCGGCGCCCAAAACAAAATTCTTTGCAAATTGTTCGTTTACTGTAACCGCTGAACTAACCAAACTTCCTTTTCCGAGTTTTGCCAAAGCAATGGCTTCATCAATATTTTTATAAGGCATTATAGTACTTACAGGGCCAAAAGCTTCTATATTGTGTACTTCATCATTATTAAAAGGAGATTCATTTTTTAAGAGTAAGGGACTCATAAAGGCACCTTTTTTATCATCCGCATCAATCACTTCTACACTATCAATACTTCCGTAAATGATTTGTGAAGAAGCCAACAATTTCTGAACCTGTTCAATTACTTCTTTTTTTTGTGATTGCCCGGCAAGAGCTCCCATCCTTACTTTTTCATTTTCAGGATTGCCAATAGTTGTTTGTGCCAATGATTTACTGATCGCTTTCCACACTTCTTCCATTTTATTTTCAGGAACAAAAATTCGCCGGATAGCTGTACATTTTTGGCCGGCTTTTGAAGTCATTTCTTTTCTAATCTCTTTTATAAAAATTTCCCATTCAGGCATTACGGGATCTACATCATCTCCTAAAACAATGCAATTCAAAGAATCGGCTTCAAGATTGAAAGGCACATTTTCTCTTAACACATTTGGATTGGATTTTAGCATCAAACCCGTGGAGGCAGAACCTGTAAAAGTGATCACATCCTGTGAAGTAACATGATCCAAAATATCGCCGGCACTGCCACAAATCAATTGCAATGCACCTTCAGGTAAAATTTTTGAAGCGATTATTTCTCTCACAACTGCTTCTGTAAGGAACGAAGTGATGGAAGCCGGTTTTACAACGGCCGCCACACCTGCCATTAAGTTTACCGCAATTTTTTCCAACATTCCCCACACCGGGAAATTGAACGCGTTTATATGAATCGCCACTCCTTCTTTCGGCAATAAAATATGCTGAGCCGCAAAAGTGCCACCTTTGCTGAGGCCGATATTTTCGCCGTCCAATGCAAATATTTCATTCGGCAATTTTCTTCGTAAAGAAGCATTTGAAAAGAGATTGCCAATGCCTCCTTCTATGTCAACCCAGCTATCAGCCCGCGTTGCACCGGTTTTATAACTTACTGAGTAAAAATCTTCTTTATGTTCTAAAAGATGAAGTGCCAGCGCTTTCAACATTCTCCCTCGCTCCTGGAAAGTCATTTTTCGTAGAGCCGGGCTTCCTTTTTTCCTTCCATATTCAAGAATAGATTTAAAATCCAAACCCTTGGTAGTAGCGCTTGCGATCACATCACCATTTACCGCATTGTACAATTCTTGTCCGGTTCCATCACCTTCAAGCCATTTGCCTAAAATATAATTTCCGAGTTTCACTTGTTTACTTTTTAAACAACTATCTAAAGAAATTCCCATCAAAAATAATGCGTTCACATTGCTTTTCGTAGGGGAATTACACGAATTTACAGGAATTAAAAGAAAGAAAAATTAGTGTAAATATTTCTTAAATTTGATAACTAAATTTTAGTTATGAGCATTAACGAAATGAAATTAAAGGCAATTGAAAAGATAAAGGCATTGGATAATGAAGAAACTTTAAAAAATATTCTGACCGAATTAGAGAAGAGTGAAAAACAATCAGAAATAAAAGTCTATAACTTATCGCAGCATTTTGAATCTATTAGCAAGCGTTATGATAATACTCTAAAAAGGCTTGCAAAATGATTTTATTAGAGGATATTCTTAACCTTCATAAACTTTCAATTCAAAAATATGGTGGTTCCGACGGGCTTCGTGATTCTGGTTTATTAGAATCAGCGATTGCAAGGCCTTTTCAAACTTTTGGAGGTGCTGATTTATATACATCCATTTTTGAAAAAGCGGCTGCTTTAGGCGAAAGCCTCATTATCAATCATCCTTTTATTGATGGAAATAAAAGAACCGGGGCTGTTGCCATGGCTGCCTTGTTACAAGAAACTGGGATAATGATTTGTGCTAATGAAGAATAATTTTACAATTTTGTAATCTCCATTTCAACGGGCGAAAAAAAATTTGAAGAAATTGTTGAATGGCTTAAAGAGAATACAAAATAAAATGTGAGCGTTAAAGTTGGGAGATAAATAAATGAATTAAACGCAATTATCCAGTTTCATCAAACGGTCAATTTCATCAGAGAGCCTTTTGAAAATTTCTTCAATGGTTCCCTCCCCTTTTATCATTACCACTTTATTTACTTTTTGGTAATGATCAGCAACTGTAGCGGTCTTTTTATGATATTCCTGGATCCGGGCTCTTATTACCATTTCATTACTGTCGTCTGAACGCCCACTTGTCTCTCCGCGCTTTACCAGCCGCTTTATCAATTCCTCTTCGCTTACTTCAAGCGCAAGCATTACATCAATACAGGTATTTTTTTTGGCTAATAAATCATCGAGTTCTTCCGCCTGGATTGCTGTTCGCGGAAAACCATCAAATAAAAATCCTGCAACATCACGATTATTGTCTAAAGCATCATTTATCATCCCGATCACTACTTCATCCGGTACAAGGTGTCCCTTGTCCATAAATTTTTTTGCTTCTAACCCTAATCGGGTTTTCCTCGAAATTTCGCTTCTCAACAAATCACCGGTAGAAAGGTGTTTAAGATGATATTTGGCAATCAGCTTTTCTGACTGCGTTCCTTTTCCGCTGCCCGGTGGGCCAAATAATATAAGGTTGAACATTGGCGTAATAAAATCCTTGTGAGCATCAAATATACTTGATGCTTTTTAAAAATTGACACAGTATGATAAAAAGCAGGAATTTTTTTTAGGAAACCGATCATTTTTTGATTACGTAATTTTACAAACTGGTGCAACCCATTTTTAATGAAAAGAAAATAACATGGATAAATACAAAAAAAATAACGGTTTCCTTGCTGAAGATAAAAATCCGGCAGAGGTTAAAAACGAAGAATGGAAAAAAGTTTTACCTAAAGAAGTTTATCATATTGCCCGTGAAAAAGGTACAGAAAGGCCCGGAACGGGGAAATATTATCAGCACAGTGAGGTGGGTACTTACTATTGCGCAGTATGTGGTAACCCTCTTTTTAAAAGTAACGGCAAGTTTAACAGCAGTTGCGGATGGCCAAGTTTTTTTGAACCGATCTCAAAAGACAGCATTATTTATCTTCCCGATAATTCTTTGGGAATGAAACGAACCGAAGTGGAATGCGGGAAATGCCATTCTCACCTGGGACATGTGTTTGAGGACGGGCCACCGCCTACAGGCCTTCGTTATTGTATCAATTCAGTAGTGTTAGGTTTTGAAAAAGAAGAAAAATAGCTTTTTAAGGTTATCCTGTAGAAGATCGTCTTAGTAAAGCAACAATAAAAGGGAAATATTGTTTAGTTCGTTATTTTACAAGGATATCTACTACTACTTCTTAGCTTAATTCTGATTAATATTAAAAAATTTGTATGATTTAATTTTCAAAACCCATCTTTGCAAAAAGAAAGAAGAGTTAGCATGATAAATAGTAAACCAGTTGAAAAAAATTTGATTTCAAAAAAGATAGATTCACTTTTTATTGATTTTTATTCGGCTTTCCAGTTTATAATTCGGTTTTTTAAAGAGCTTTTTGTACCTCCGTATGAAATAAAAGAAATAATCAAACAATGTTATGAAGTAGGATATAAATCTCTATTCCTTATTTCTCTTACAGGCTTTATAACAGGATTGGTTTTTACCAAGCAGTCACGTCCTTCTTTGTCTGAATTTGGTGCAACTTCATGGCTACCAAGTCTTGTGGCTATTGCTATTATTCGGGCATTGGCACCTTTGGTCACAGCTTTAATCTGCGCCGGAAAAGTAGGATCAAATATAGCGGCAGAATTAGGTTCAATGAAGGTTACAGAACAGATAGATGCCATGGAAGTTTCTGCGGTAAACCCCTTTAAATTTTTAGTGGTGAGTCGCGTGTTGGCAACTACGATTATGATTCCTTTGCTGATGTGTTACACTGGTTTTGTATCAATGATGGGCGCATTTTTAAATGTGCATCAAAATGAAATGACAAGCTTTATTACTTTCTTTCAACAGGCATTTCAAAAGATTTCTTTCCTGGATATATTTTCCTCGTTGGTAAAAAGTATTGTGTATGGTTTTACAATAGGAATTGTAGGATGTTATAAAGGGTTTCATGCTAAAAACGGAACAGAAGGTGTTGGAAAGGCTGCCAATCAATCGGTGGTTCTTGCGATGTTTTTAATTTTTATTGAGGAGATTCTTATTGTTCAAATAACAAATAGCATAAGGTAACTCATGGAATTAGAAAACGAAAAGAATGATGCCAACGGACTGATAATTTCAATAAAAGATCTTTATAAATCTTTTGGCGAAAACGAAGTACTGTGTGGTGTAAACCTTGAAGTGCATAACAAAGAGAATGTGGTGGTTTTAGGAAGGTCAGGAACCGGGAAATCCGTATTAATTAAAATTGTTTGTGGCCTATTAAAACCGGATAGCGGAGAAGTAAACGTGTTGGGAAAAGAAGTAGAACGTTTAAAGGATAGGGAATTGCAGAAGCTTCGGCTTGAGATCGGATTTTCTTTTCAAAACAGTGCGCTTTATGATAGCATGACGGTAAGAGAAAACCTGGCTTTTCCTTTGGTAAGACATGCAAAAAATTTATCGAAAAAAGAAGTAAAAAAGCGGATTGAAAGTGTTTTAAATGAAGTGGGATTATTGCAAACTATTAATCAAATGCCTTCAGAACTTTCTGGCGGCCAGCGAAAAAGAATCGGGATCGCACGAACATTAATTCTAAGGCCAAAGATTATGTTGTATGATGAACCGACATCCGGCCTTGATCCGATCACAAGCATTGAAATTAACAATTTGATTAACCAGGTAAAGCACGAGTACAATACTACGTCCATCATCATTACGCATGATCTTACCTGCGCAAAAACAACCGGCGATAAAGTAGCGATGTTATATGACGGAACTTTTATTAAGGAAGGTACCTTTGAAGAAGTTTTTTCGAGTGATGATGAGAGAATTCAAAATTTTTATAAATATAATTTTATTCAATAATTATGAGATCGAACGGAAACAGAAGAGCTATCATCGTAGGAATATTTATTTTCCTCGGGCTGGCCATATTTATCTGGACTGTACTCACGCTGGGTTCTCAAAAAAATACCTTTGAGAAATCGATTAAAGTAAAAGCGTTTTTCCAAAATGTAAACGGATTGCAAAAAGGTAATAATATTTGGTTTTCAGGAGTGAAAGTAGGTACAATTGAAAATGTGACCCTGATTGGAAACAACAAAGTGGAAGTTGATATGAATATCGATGAAAAATCAGTTCCGTATATTCATAAAAACGCGAAAGCGAAACTTTCTTCAGATGGCCTGATAGGAAATAAAATAATTGAAATTTATGGCGGTTCTTCCCAGGCGTCGGTAATTTCAAACGGCGATGTGTTGAATAATGAAGAGTTGTTGAGTACCGATGCCATGATGGCTACGCTTTCGAAAAACAACGATAATTTGCTGGCTATAACGGATAATTTTAAAGTGATCAGCAATAAAATGGCTAATGGACAAGGCTCTATTGGTAAGTTGCTTACGGATGAAACATTTGCAGATGAGCTGAATAAAACGGTTATCACCTTAAAAATGGCTTCTTCAAATCTTCAAAAACTTACAGCAAATGTTTCCAATTATACTTCGAGGCTAAACGATTCCGGTACTTTAGCCAATGATTTGGTAAGTGATACGCTAATCTTTAGTAAATTACGATCAACAATATCACAGTTGCAGGAAGTGGCTGCAAAATCTACAGAAATTATGAGCAGTTTGCAAGGCGCGGCCCATACGGTAAACGAGGGCTTAAAAAATCCTAATACGCCTGCAGGAATGTTATTAGGTGATGAAAAAACGGCTGCGGGATTAAAAACCACTATGCAGAACCTGCAATCAGCAAGCGTAAAACTCAATGATGACCTGGAAGCAGTTCAACATAATTTTTTACTTCGTGGATTTTTCAGAAAGAAAGCTAAAGCTGAAAAAACTAACAGCGCTTCCCCGGCTAAATAAAAGCATATTTTTCTTACATAGCTTTCGAAAAAGTTAATTGACAAAAACCAAAAAATTTTTATTTTATTTTTGATAAAATCCATTGTATGAAATCAAAAAAAATTATTTATTATTTTGCGTTTGCTTTTATTCTTCTTGGCTTTCAGCAATGTAAGGCACAGCAATCTAATCCCGAAAACTGGACTAAGGAACAATTAATAGAGCCTGCAGCTCTTGCGCAAACACTTCAAAGCAATAAAAATATTCCACTTATTTATTGTGTCGGTCCCGGAGTGGTTATACCTCATTCTATGGATATAGGAATGACTGGGGATAAAAAAAACCTTCAAAAATTGAAAGAGTCATTAAGTAAAGTTCCCCGCTCTGCCAATATTGTAATTTATTGTGGATGCTGTCCTTTTGAACATTGCCCGAATGTTCGTCCTGCAATTGGCTTATTGAAAGAAATGAAATTCACGAATTATCATTTACTTAATTTGCCTCACAATATTAAAACCGATTGGATTGCCAAAGGATACCCGCAGGTAAATCAATAAATTCAGGAAAAGAATAAGTATGAAGAATGCCAAGCAGTTTTTAGTTTTTTTGGTTGCAATACTTTTAACGGCCCATAGTTTTGCACAAAATGATGATATGCCCGATTCACGGCGCAAAACAGAGTCCTTTGAAAGATTTCATACAATGGATGTAAGGGCCGAGCTTGCAACATTTACATTGGCCGGCATTGGCGAAGGCGCTCCCACAACGCCATTGGAAAAAGTTCCTTATACCTCTATAGGAAAAGATTCGATCGTTTTTGAAGGAAAGGGAATAAAAGCCGAAGTAAAAACCGCACCTTTTGACCCTGCAAAACATAAGCTCAATTATGACGACAAATATTTGGTGAGGATCGACCGCAGGCCGTATTATGGTAATTATGGGAAAGTTCCTAAAACAGAAATCAGTAGCGTAACAATGATCATTCGCGGAGATACTGTTGCTATTCCAACGCTGGCTTACAGCGATCTTTTTAATTTGCATTTTACTTACCAGGACAAAGGCGTAGAACGTACTACAAACGCAGTTTACATCTCGCAAGTTGGGCAGCGTGTATATCTGTATTTATATTCAAAAAACAGAACCGGCAGTTATGAAGTAACATGGATTATACAAGACAGAAGATACCTGCGCCGTATTTTGGATTATGATCTGATGTAAAATTTTCTAAAAAAAGAAAATAAAAATCTCTTGAAATTATTAGTTCACTGGTTACGAAAATAAAAATATTTGATAAAAGTTGTTTTACTGCTTTTCAAAATAAAAATCCTATAAGCAGGCAGCCCAGCACAATAAATGGCGCAGGAATTTTGGTAAAGGTGAGCAAAGAAAAAGTTCCTACTATTACAAAAAGATTTACAAAGCTTACCGTATCCAGATCAGTAATGGAAATATCTTTCACGAGATACAAAAATGATCCCCACATAATGCCGACGACAACTGAATTAATTCCTTCAAGAGAACGATAGACCACCACGTATTTCTTCAAAATTTGCCAGACAGGAAAGAAAAATAAAACCAACAAGGCGCTGGGTAAAAAGATGAAAATACATCCTATAAAACAGCCGATGATCTGCCACTTGGTTCCGTACTCTCTCAAAACCATCCCGCCAATGTAAGAGGTTACGGAAAATACCGGACCGGGAATGGCACGAACAATTCCCCAGCCGGTTAAATATTCTTCTTTATTAAGATAGTTTGATTTTTCCCTGGTTACATATTGTTCATACATCATTGGCATTAAAACGTCTCCACCGCCAAAAACGAGGCTTCCATAACGATATACATTTTCAGTAAGGTTATAAGCTCTTTTATGCTGCCAGTCCTGCTTTCGGGCGGTTTCACTAAAGAAAGCAACGATAAGAAAGATGAGAAGAAACAACCAGATGTTGGTCCACTTGATATGTCTTGGTTTTATATTTTCTTTTTCAGGAAAGCGCTTGTCGCTAAAATTGGTAACTACTCCTCCCAGTACAATCAGGATAGGAAAAACCCAGGGTGTTTTAAAAAAAAGGTAAGTGCCAACAGCTCCCACCGCCATTATGATAAATGTGATATTATTTTTGATGGATACCTTGTACATTCTGAAAGCAGCAAATGCAATAAAGCCCACCGCCATGGGTTGAATGTAAGAGAAGAGGTCAAGGTTTACATGGTAAGTATTTACGTAATAAAAAAGGAAAGAAAAAATCGCCATTAAAATACTTGCCGGAAATATCCAGATAAGGAGTGTAAGTATAGCCAAAGGAACCCCACCGCGTTTATAACCGATCAGCGTGATGGTTTGTGTTGAAGAAGCGCCCGGTAAAAGCTGGCAAAACGCAACGTATTCCATTAGTTCTTCTTTGGTAACATCTCTTCTTCCTTCAACAAAGGTTTTCATCATCATGCCCAAATGCCCTTGTGGTCCGCCAAAGGCAGAAATGGTATAATAAAAAACAGCTTTTAAAAAGGGAATGTGCCTGTGCAGTATCATGAAAAAATTTTTTTAAAAATTATCATTGGTCTCCATCAGGCCCTTAAATATTTTGGAATAAAGTTTTTGTCATGCAGAAAAGTTTCTTATTAAGTCGTTCGTCATATCAATTTCAATTATTTCTTTAAACCGATTTCTCTTAAACGTTCATCAAGATATTCTCCGGCGGTAATATCCGGAAATATTTTTGGATGACTTTCATCAACACAATCCGGCAAAGCCGAAAGATCCATAGCCGATTTTGGGTGAAGGAAAAAAGGAATGGAAAAACGTGAAGTGTGCCACAACTCGCGCGGAGGGTTTACAACGCGGTGTGTGGTACTTTTCAGTTTATTATTAGTAAGCCTTTGCAACATGTCTCCTACATTCACTACGATCTGGTCTTCCAAAGAAGTAACCGGAACCCATTCATTTTGTTTCGTAAGAATTTCCAGTCCACCTGCAGAAGCGCCAACCAATAAGGTTATTAAATTAATATCTTCATGTTGTTCGGCGCGGATGGCACTTTTAGGCTCCTCGGTTATCGGTGGATAATGTATGGCACGAACGATAGAATTTCCTTCTTCTACCTTGTCATCAAAAAAATGTTCATCTAAGCCAAGATAAAGTGCAATTGCCTGAAGCAGGTTTTTACCTGATTTTTCAAAAGCGCGGTAAGCTTTGTAAAGCGTTTCATTAAATCCTTCCACTTCTTCCACACTTACGTTATCGGGATATTCAGGCTTTAAAGGGTGATCATTTGAAACAATTTGCCCGTATTGAAAAAACTCTTTCAGATCGGGAGCCTCACTTCCTTTTGCATGTTCTTTTCCAAAAGAAGTATAGCCTCTTTGCCCGGCTAGTTCCGGAATTTCGTAGGCTCTTTTTTTATCTGCAGGAAGTGAGAAAAACTGTTGAACATATTTGTAAAGATCCTCAATGAGATTAGCAGGGATTCCATGATTTTTTACGGCAACAAAACCAACGTCTTCATAAGCCTTACCGAGCTTCTGCACAAAAGATTCTTTTAGTTTCGGATCTTCGCCTGTAAATTCAGACAAATCAACTACTGGTATGGTCATTGATTTTGAAATTTAATTTTACTAACGAATGTAACGCAGCCAATGTCAAATTACAAAGAATATTTTTTATCTAAAGGTATAGTAATTATTTTTTTATTTTATGGTCTGCAGGCATTGAATTCTTGTAGTCCTAAAATTTACAGCCAGCCTGTAAATTATGGTTTTAAAAGTAAAAATGATTTGCCTGATTATAGCGATTTGGATTACTGGGCTGCCTCTCCTTTTAAAAGTAATCCTTCTGATGATGTGCCAAAAGATCTGAAGAATTCATTACAAGATTCACTCGCTGATGTGTTTTTTATCTACCCTACTTCTTACACGGATATGAAAATGCCTGACGGATGGAATGCAAATATTGATGATGCAAAAATCAATTCGAAAACAGATAAAGAGTCGATACGTTACCAGGCAAGTGTTTTTAATAAATATTGCCGTGTTTTTGCACCGCGCTACCGGCAGGCAAACCTGGATGCTTTTTATACAACAAATAAAGAGGCTGCAAATGCTTCGCTAGACACCGCGTACCAGGATGTAAAAAAGGCCTTTGAATATTACCTGGAACATTACAATAACGGGCGGCCAATAATTATTGCATCGCACAGCCAGGGAACCTGGCACGCCGGCAGGTTATTGAAAGAATTTTTTGAAGGGAAACCACTTGAGAAACAGCTGGTGTGTGCTTATATTGTCGGCTTGCCTGTTTTTACTGATTATTTTTCTGAACTGAAGCCTTGTGAAGATTCTACCTCTACAGGTTGCTTTGTAAGCTGGCGTACTTTCGAGGAAGGTTATGAAGCACCGTATGTTGAAAAAGAAAAGCAGAAGGCTTATGTAATTAATCCACTTACCTGGACAATGGATACTTCGCTTGCTCCTACGTATTTAAATAAAGGTGCGGTGCTCCGTAATTTCAATAAAGTGATTTCACATCTTGTGCATGCGCAGATTCATGGAAATGTTTTATGGGTAAACAAACCAAAATTTTTCGGAAGTATTTTTCTGCATACCAAAAATTACCATATTGCCGACTACAATCTTTTCTATGAAAATATAAGAGAGAATGTAGGAACAAGAATCAGAAGTTTTTTGGCAAATAAAGAATCTGCTTCAACAGTAAACCAATAAATAAAGCTGATTTTTATTTTGAATTTAAAACTCTGCGTTTTTTGGAAAGCGTGGAAAAGGAATTACATCCCGGATATTGGTCATGCCGGTTACAAATTGGATCAATCTTTCAAAGCCCAGCCCAAAACCTGCGTGGGGAACCGTTCCAAATCTTCTTGTATCTAAATACCAGTTCATTTCTTCGACAGGAATGTTCATTTCTTTCATTCTTTTTTCCAAAACATCTAATCTTTCTTCGCGTTGTGACCCCCCAACAATTTCACCAATGCCAGGCGCAAGAATATCCATCGCAGCTACCGTTTTTCCATCGACATTTTGCCGCATGTAAAATGCTTTTATTTCTTTGGGATAATTGATAAGAATAACGGGTTTTTTAAAATGCTTTTCTACCAAATAGCGCTCATGTTCACTTTGAAGGTCAATTCCCCATTCATACACCAAATATTGAAATTTCTTTTTCTTATTGGCTGGTGAATTTTTTAAAATTTCAATGGCTTCTGTATAAGTTAATCTTTCAAAATCGTTATTAATTACAAATTGAAGTTTTTCGATCAATCCCATTTCGCTTCGCTCGTTTTGTGGCTTTTGTTTTTCTTCTTCAACAAGTCTTGCTGCTAAAAAGTCAAGGTCTTCCCGGTTGTTTTCCAGAGCATACTTAATAATGTATTTGATAAATTCTTCAGCAAGGTTCATGTCATCTTCCAAATCAGAAAAAGCCATTTCCGGTTCGATCATCCAAAACTCAGCAAGATGTCTTGCAGTATTTGAATTTTCAGCACGGAAAGTTGGGCCAAAAGTATATACGTCTCCAAGGGCCAATGCTGCAAGTTCAGCCTCCAACTGGCCGCTTACGGTAAGATTCGAAGCTTTCCCAAAAAAATCTTCTTTATAATTAATGCTTCCATCTTCATTTTTTGCAGGATTTTCAAGGTCAAATGCAGTAACATGAAAAGTTTCACCTGCGCCTTCAGCGTCAGAGGCTGTAATTATCGGAGAATGCAGGTAAACAAATCCTTTTTTATTAAAAAATTCATGAATGGCATAAGCAAGCGAATGCCTGATTCTGAAAATGGCTCCAAAAGTATTGGTCCTGAAACGCAAGTGAGCGATTTCGCGTAAAAATTCCAGGCTGTGTTTTTTGGGTTGCAGTGGAAATTTTTCCGCATCGCTGTCTCCCAATACTTCCACCATTTCTGCTTTCAGTTCTACTTTTTGCCCTTTGCCTAAAGAAGGAACTAATGTTCCTGAAACTTTTAAAGCGGCACCTGTTGTTATTCTTTTCAGCAATGAATCGTCAAATTTTCCAAGTTCTAAAACCAACTGTAAGTTTGAATTAGTACTTCCGTCGTTGAGTGCAATGAACTGGTTATTTCTGAAAGTACGAACCCAGCCCATTACTGTTAACTCGTGGTTAATTAATTCATTTTCTAATACCTCTTTTATACGAACTCTTTTATTAAACATTTCTTTCTATTATATTCGCAAATATAAAGTAACAAATAAATTTTTTGGTCTAATCCTTGCTGAAACACTTATTAAAGAGATAAAAAATCTGGTTTTTAATTATCATTCAAAAAGAAAAAAATTTATTATTTTATTATTTTAATGTAATATTGCATCAGATTAAAGCTGACTAACTTTCCTTTGCTACGGTTACATCAGTATTAAAAATCCATTCCATTATAAATATCAAAATTAGATTTTACAACTTCAATTGCGTTTTTGACTATTAATCTATACGTCTCTATATGTACGACATTTTACAACTGAACGATATGCTCGTTCCGGAATTGCTCGATATAGCCGAGCAGCAAAATATAACTGACATACAAAATTTAGAAAAACAAGAACTGATTTATAAAATTCTTGATAAACAAGCATCCATGGCCCCAAATGATAAAAAGGAAACAGCTTCCGAAAGACCTAAAAGAAAACGTATTGTAAAACCTGTTGCCAAAAAACAGCAAGTTGATGATACGCCGGTAACAGAAGAAAAAACGGAAGAAAAAGAACCGAAAGCTAAAAAAACGGAAGAAAAAAAGAAAGTTACTAAAAAGCCAAAAGAGGAAACTGTAGAAAAACCGGAATTGGATTTTGATCAATATGAAGAAGATGAAGATGATCATGTTGAGCGCCTTGCTGATCCTAAAACCATTGCGCCCGCATTGATTGAATTGCTGAAAAATGAAGATGAGGAAGAAGAACTAATGCCGGAGCCTCCTTCAAATGGTCATCAGTCTCATCAAAAGAATTTCCAGAAAAAAGAACCTGCGTTTAACATCGAATTTGACGGAATTATTCTTGCTGAAGGCGTTTTGGAAATGATGCCTGATGGATATGGGTTTTTAAGAAGCAGTGACTATAATTATTTATCATCGCCTGATGATGTGTATGTTTCTCCTTCCCAGATAAAGCTATTTGGTTTAAAAACCGGTGATACAGTATATGGCTCAGTTCGTCCTCCAAAAGAAGGTGAAAAATATTTTGCATTATTAAAGGTCGAAACGATTAACGGCCGCGGCCCCGATGAAGTACGTGATCGTGTTCCGTTTGATTATCTTACTCCTTTATTTCCATTTCAAAAACTGAATTTATTTTTAACACCCAATAATTTTTCAACAAGGATTATTGATTTGTTTACCCCAATAGGTAAAGGGCAACGTGGATTAATTGTTTCACAGCCCAAAACCGGTAAAACTATGTTGCTGAAGGAAATTGCAAATGCAATTGCCGCCAATCATCCTGAATGTTATTTGATGATTGTGCTGGTAGATGAAAGACCGGAGGAAGTAACAGATATGGAAAGAAGTGTAAGGGCTGAAGTAATTGCTTCTACCTTTGATGAGCCCGCTGAAAAGCACGTGAAAGTGAGCACAATGGCTTTGCAAAAGGCAAAACGTCTTGTAGAATGTGGTCATGATGTGGTAATTTTATTAGATAGTATTACCCGTTTGGCAAGAGCTCACAATACCGTTTCTCCTGCGAGTGGTAAAGTTTTATCTGGTGGTGTAGAAGCGAATGCGATGCAAAAACCAAAGCAATTCTTTGGTGCTGCCCGTAAAATAGAAAACGGGGGTTCACTTACCATTATCGCTACCGCTCTTGTTGATACAGGAAGCAAAATGGATGAAGTAATTTTTGAAGAGTTTAAAGGTACTGGTAATATGGAACTTCAACTTGACAGAAGATTATCTAACAGAAGAATTTTCCCTGCTATTGATATTATTTCTTCGTCAACCCGCAGAGATGATCTGTTGCTTGACAAAGAAACACTCCAAAGAATGTGGGTATTGCGCAACCATATGGCCGATATGAATCCGGAAGAAGCCATCAATATACTGATGAAAAACATGAAAGGCACTAAAGACAATGCTGAATTCCTTGTATCTATGAACGGATAAGGAATTCAAAAAAACCTTTAAAAAGATTTTAAGGCAAAGAATAAACAGAAAGCTTTCTGTTTTTTAGTACGTAAATGCGATGGTTGGCTAGCTTTACAGCTGTATTATTTTTTAATTCTTCGGGTAATTTGTAGGCAGTAGCATCGGGTATGGGCGGCACATATTTGTAAACATTTTCCCTGTCAAATCCATAAATTGTTTTTCCAAACACTTCTAAATTGGTCCAGTTTAGAAAAGGGAGTTTACTTTTAAAACTTCCGTAATAATCAAAAATGTAAACCCCTTTTTCGGGGTCATATAAATATACAAATCCATCCCTGTCAATTATTTTTGTCGGTTCCGGAACAGAATCAAAGAGTAATCGAAAATCAACTGTTTCCGAAAGAACATTTCCATTGTCATCAATCTTTTTTAATTTATTATCCTGCTCATCGTACAGCCAAATATTATTATCATAGGAACTGGTAACCGCACGAACCTGAAAAATATTTTGCTTTCTCAGATTAATGGCTGTAACTACATTGAGGTATTTATCCAGTAAAACAATTGTGGAAAAATTTTGGTAAAACAAAATGGTTTTCCAGGGATTTTCCGCATCTACATAAGTTAATTTCCCATATTGCGTTACCTGGTTAAAAACTCCGACTGAGTCGCCTTGCTCATCGTATTTTTTTAATTGGTTACCAGGAGTAATAACGTAAAGGGCACCAATATTATCAACAGTGAAAGAAGAAACCGGGTAATTAAATTGAGTAATAAAATGAAACGAAGAATCTTTTTGAGCAAAAGTAGTAAAGGCAAAAAAAACAGTAAAAGAAATAATCAGTAACACTATTTTTTTTCTCATGATTCATAATATTTGAGCATAAGTGTTCCATTATCAAATATCGCGTAGCTATTGTACTTTATCCAATCGCCAAGATTAATATAAAGACTATCTTCTTTTAATGGATGCACTATAGGCAAATGGCGATGGCCAAAAACAAAGAAATCGATGTGTTGCTTCTTTAGCGTTTGCTTGGCAAATACAATAAGCCACTCTTTTTCTTCCCCTAAAAATTGTTCATCTTTCTTTCCGGCAGCAGATCTGCTTTTCCTGCTAAAAAAATCTGCTATTCTAATGCCGGTTGAGGGATGCAACATTCCAAAAAGCTTTTGAGAAAATTGATTCCTGAAAACTTTTTTCATGAATTTGTAGCGGTGATCACCGGGGCCTAAACCGTCGCCGTGCCCGATTAAAAATTTCTTGCCGTTGAATTCAAATTCCTGAGCATCTTCATATACTGTGATATTGAGCTCTTTTTCAAAATAGCCATTCATCCACATATCGTGATTGCCCACAAAAAAATAAATTATAATCCCATTATCAGTAAGCTCAGCCAGTTTGCCCAAAATTCTTACAAACCCTTTAGGAACAACCTTTTTGTATTCAAACCAAAAGTCGAACAGATCGCCAAGGATAAAAATTACGGCAGCATCTTTTTTAATTTCATCAAGAAACTGCACTACCCGCTTTTCACGCGTGAGGCTGGACTCATAATCAGGGGCTCCAAGGTGAAAGTCAGAAAGAAAGTATATTTTTTTCCCGGCAGGTATTTGCATGATCTCTATAAAATTTGCAGACTTTTTTTAAATCTGGGAAATTACTTTAAATAAAAAACAGGAATCTTAATTATTTGTTGGTTTACTCTAAAATAAAATTTTATTTATCAAATTTCCGTTGGTTTATCAATCAAAAATAAATAAACTTCCTTAGGACCATGAACACCGACTACAAGTGTTTTTTCAATATCGGCTGTGCGGCTCGGCCCGGCTGCAAATGTGATAAATGACGGAAGATTATTACCATATTTATTTTTCAATCCTTTTAAAGCATCACGGGTATCAAACACCAATTGATCAACATAAGCAATGCAAATATGAACAGGAGTGTAAGCACTTACGGTGCGGCCACTTTCCTGTGCGCTGCTCATTACGATAGCCCCAGTTCGTGCAATAAGATAATGGCATGACGTGATGGCTGCATCACAGTCTGGCAAAGAAGATTGATTTACTTCAGGAAATTCTTTTGGGTTTAATAAATCTGAAAATTGTTTTTCAATGCAATAAACATTGCTCCATTTTTGCTGCCTTATCAATTCTTTTATTTGATTTTTAGCATCTGATTCATTTACACAAAAAGCAAACTTTCCAAGAAGTTTTGTAAATTCTTCGGCAAATATTATTTCCAATTCTTCGGCCTGTGGTTTTTTAAAAACAGAAGTGGTTCCTTCGCTTTTCGGAAAAGGCAAAGGCACCGGATTACTCAGTGCCTCTCTTATTTGTTTTAGAATTTTCTCTTTAGAAGAAGAAACTTTCATTTTTACGATTTAATGTCCGTGTCATTACTATCTACTACATGAATGGGCGAATCAATAACCCCATCCTTTGGATTGTCTACGAAATCAAGCGCTTTTTTATCTTCGTAAGGTCGTTTGCCAATTAAGGCTTCAACATCACTTTTGAAAAGAACTTCTCTTTTCAACAATGCCTGGGCAATAATTTCTACTTCCTTCTTTCTATCTGTCAATAACTTTTTGGTTCTTTCAAAAGCCTTTTCAATTAAGGCACGCACTTCCTGGTCAATAAGCTTACCAGTCTCTTCACTAAATGGTTTGGTAAAAGTATTTTCCTGTGCAGGATCGTAAAAACTTACATTACCAATTTTATCGTTCATTCCATAAACGGTAACCATTGCGTAGGCCATTTTGGTAATCTGTTGAAGATCGTTACTGGCTCCTGTAGAAATTTTACCGAAGAAAATTGATTCTGAAGCGCGGCCGCCTAGTGTCATGCATATCTGGTCGAGCAATTGATCTGTGTTATAAAGATATTGTTCTTTCGGTGTGTACTGGGCGTAGCCTAATGCAGCCGTTCCCCTCGGTACTATGGTTACTTTTAATAAGGGATAGGCATGTTCTAAAAACCATCCACAAATTGCATGACCTGCTTCGTGATAGGCTATAATTTCCTTTTCTTCGGGAAGAATAATTTTGTTCTTCTTTTCAAGTCCGCCAATTACCCTGTCAATTGCATCCTGAAAGTCATTCATATCAACAGCTTCTTTTCCGTTCCTGGCTGCAATTAAAGCCGCTTCATTGCACACATTGGCAATATCAGCACCTGCAAACCCCGGAGTTTGCTCAGCCAATTTATGGGTATCTAAATTTTGAGAAACTTTGATTGGGAGCAAATGAACTTTGAAAATTGCTTCACGACCTACAAGATCCGGGCGATCAATAGTGATTTGCCTGTCAAATCTTCCGGGGCGTAATAAGGCAGTATCTAAAACATCGGGCCTGTTAGTAGCTGCAAGGATAATAATTCCGAGATCAGTTCCAAAACCATCCATTTCAACCAACAATTGATTTAAAGTGTTCTCTCTTTCGTCGTTGCTCATCATCATGTTCTTTCCACGCGCACGGCCGATGGCATCAATTTCATCAATAAAAATAATACAAGGCGCTTTTTCTCTTGCTTGTTTGAATAAATCTCTTACGCGGCTTGCACCTACTCCTACAAACATTTCAACAAAATCACTACCACTAAGACTGAAAAAAGGAACCTGAGCTTCACCTGCTACAGCTTTTGCTAATAATGTTTTGCCCGTACCCGGAGGGCCTATCAATAAAGCTCCTTTCGGAATTTTTCCTCCCAGGTTGGTATATTTTTTTGGATTTTTCAGGAAGTCAACAATTTCCATCACTTCCACTTTTGCTTCATCAAGTCCGGCAACGTCACTAAAATTGATATTGACCCTGGTGCCTTTTTCAAAAAGAGTGGCTTTTGATTTTCCAATATTAAAAATTCCGCCCGGGCCACCCGCACCAGCTCCGCCACCTACTTTACGCATCATCATAATAAATACAAGTGCGATTAAAAGTATGGGTAAAAGCGTGCTTACCAACTGACCAAATAATTCACCTTCATCGCCTGGCTTATCGGGGACGCGTGTTACATCAGGATGGTCCTTATAAAATTGTGCAAGTTGATTGGCAAAAACTTCGTCTTTAATAATTCCGAAGTAAGCCTGGGGCGCGTCTTTTATTTTCTTAACCTCATCATAATTCTGCCCAAAAACAGTTTGGAAGTAACTGGCGTCACTATCCAACTTCTGGGGATTTATAAAAACACGTACTAATTTTTTATTGCCAACAGTTTTTATCTGATCAACATCGCCTTTGCGCAACATGTTATAAAATTCGATGTCATTAATTTCTACACCGGTACCTGCTGTTGTTCTGAAAAGATTGTAACCTATAATAACTGTAAAAATGATCCCGTAAACCCAGTAAATGCTCAATCTTGGCTTTTTCTTGGGGTCGTCGCCATCCGGCGGCGTACCAGAAGGTAAATTTGTGTTCAATCTTCTTTGTATTGATTTTTTTTTCTGTTCTTCAGTTGCCATATCTTGATTGCTTCTGCAATATTTTATCTCGATTCTTCTGTATCAGAATAAGATTTTGTTATTGTTAAATATTTAATTTTTCTTCAAATTAATGCTCAATCACCGACGCATCACTCCACATTTCTTCAAGCTTATAAAATTTTCTGGGCTCTGGAAGCATTATGTGAACCACTACATTTACATAATCAATCAAAATCCATTGTTCACCCTGCCTTCCCTCATGTTTATAAGGACTTTCGCCACATTTTTTTTTAACTTCTTCCTCTACAAAATCTCCTATCGCCTTTAGTTGTATCGGGTTGCCGGCTTCACATATAATGAAAAAATCTGTTACTGCTTCAGGGATTTTTTTAAGGTCGAGGCTTACAATTCTTTCTCCTTTTTTTTCCTGTATGGCATGGATTATCGTTTTAAAAAGCTTGCCGTTTCTTGTAATCCTTGCTATGGTTGATTTTTTTCTTTTTTCCAGTAATGTTAAATTATTCAAATGTGTTCTTTTAACTAGTGCTAATTTCAGCAATCAGCAAAAATAAATTTATTCTCTTAGATTGCAGCTTTCAACGTAAATTTTGTATCTATTTTATCAAAAATACTAATTCTTTACTAATCCGATTTGTATGTCTTTTGTGCCAAAAAACATGTTAATTCTTGATAGCGTAGATAGTACCAACAACTATGCCATGGCCTTAATACAAAAACGCGAAATTAATAGCGAAATTGCCGTTTTTGCAAATGAACAAACACATGGAAAAGGAAGACGTGGAAAGCAATGGCAAAGTAATAAGGCTGAAAACATTATCCTGTCTGTAGTAGCTCAAATGCAGTGGCTTCCTGTATCCCGGCAATTTGAGCTAAGTGTGGCCGTTGCGCTAAGCTGTTATGATCTTTTTAATAAATATTGTTTGGCAAATCTTTTTATAAAATGGCCTAATGATCTTTTTATTAATGACAGTAAGGCAGGAGGCATCCTGATAGAAAATGTGATTAAGGGTAAAATATGGCAGTGGTCTGTAATTGGAGTGGGTTTAAATATTAACCAGGAAAAATTTGAGGAAGGTATTTTAAAAGCTACTTCATTAAAACTGGCAACAGGTAAGGAATATGATGTAATTAAACTGGCTGCCGAACTTCACAGCTCTCTTTTGAAAAGAATTGAAGAATTAAAAGCCGGTAATTTTAAAAAAATGCTTGAAGAATATAATGATCATTTGTACGCGCGTGGTAAATTGGTAAAACTTAAAAATCAAAATAAGGTTTTTGAAACTAAAATAGTTGCTGTTAATTCATCCGGAGCATTAATTACCCGGGATTCCATTGAAAGAAAGTTGGTGTTCGATGAAGTTGAATTTAAAGGATTGGTTTAGACTATTTTTATAGTAAACAAACAAATAACTTCAATTTTTATTTTCAGCGTTTTCAGCTTTTCTTGCTTCAACTTCAAACTTGTTTTTGTAATATCCAACCTTCAGGCTTTCCCAAAGATATTTGCAGATGAAAGAGAAAAAACCATATTTCTTAAATTGTTTAATATGGCACATTTCGTGTTTTACCCACTTTTCATTTTTTAAGAAATCTTCTTTGGAAACACGATGCAGATGTATGGTTCTGCCTAATACAAGTGCCACATAATCCGAATGTAATTTTTTAGCTGCGATTCGGGCAATCCATGAATTTTCCTTTATTGCAAATTCCATAAAATCAATTTTGGAATTACATATTCTGAACTAATAAATCAGGATACCGCTTTTAAAATTTCCTCACTGTGAATTTTTGTTTTTGGCTTTTTGAATACTTTCATAATCACGCCTTTTTCATCAATCAGAAAAGTGGTTCTTAAAAGGCCCATATATTTTTTGCCATACATGTTTTTTTCGCCCCAAACCTCATATTTATCAATAATTTTTTTCTGAGGATCTTCTACCAAAGTAAAAGGAAGATGATATTTTTCTTCAAATTTTTTGTGGCTCGTTTTATCATCAGGACTTACTCCGATTACAACAAATCCGGCTTTCTTTAAATCTGAAAAATTATCTCTTAGATTGCACGCTTCTGCTGTACAGCCGGGTGTATCATCTGCCGGATAAAAATAGAGAACTACTTTTTTTCCACGGAAATCTTTTAGAGAGACTGAGTTTCCGTTTTGATCTTTTGCGGTAAAATCGGGTGCTTTTTGTCCTTCGGTTAATGTTGTCATTTTATTGTTTTTATCGGGTGAAATGATAATTTTTTTCAGTTTTATTTCCGGCTTCATCCTGCACGGAAATTTTTAATTCATGAGTTCCACGGGGACAATGCCCGTCAAAGTAATAAATATATTTCCTGCCTTTGTCATTTGTAAACATCAGCCATTTTCCATCTAATTCTGCACGAAAATTTTTGATTACATGATTATTGTCGGTTGGAGTAACAACAATCGTATGATAACTTGAAATATTGGCGCCGTCCTGAAAATCAACTCGAATAACCGGAGGTTCATCATCTGCAATTAATTCAAAGTCTCCAAAATTGTTGAATTTGGCTGTATACCAATCTCCGTTGTGTGAAGCCTTCGACACTTCACTCTTGCCTTTCCAGCTTTGCTTTATCAACATTTTGTCTTTTAAATTCTCTAGAACAAGTTTATCTGCTTTTATCCTGACAGTGAAAAAGTCCTGTGAAGGAATTAAGCCCGACAGAAGAGAATAATCAGCCGAATAAGCGTCAGGAGCATCAGAAATTTTTTCTGAATGCGAGAAAGCCACAGAATCATATAAAGTTGCAGGCGGTAAATAAACCTGCAGGTGCTGGTTTTCAAAAACGTTTACTTGTCCCGTTTGAAATTCAATGGCTTTATTGTTTGCAACGGGATCAGGGTCTTCATTTGGCGATTCTTTTTTTATTTTGAAGTTGAGAACAGAAGTGTTTCCATAAGGATCTTTTACAACCACTCTCACGTGATGTATTTCAAAATCATGTAATTCAATCACTCCATCGCCATTGATATCTTTATAAACGCCCTGCGGATAACCCGGCAATCTTGAAAGATGTTCAATATACGGACCCCCTGCGGCATGGGTTTTATAATCGACGTGTGCATTTACATAACGTGTTTCCGCATAACTGATACTGTCCAGTTCAAAGGCTGACAAAGGAACATTATCAAGATAAATAACCGCCTCATAAATTCCGTTAGGATTATTGGAACCTGATTGTTTGTCATTCGCAGAAATTCCAAAGCTGATTTTATTAGCATGAACAGGAATTATACTTTCAATAGTGGTATAATCGCCACCCACTTTTTTCAGGCTGAAAATTTCGGGAGACTGGCTGTAAGTGCTTTTTTCCCTGTTGTACATGGCCAGCCGAACGATCGTTGGCGGAACTTTATCAGGAATGGGCAAACCGAATAAAAGTTCGTTTAATACTTTATCGGTTTTTGTATCCCGAATCTCAAAATGCGTATGTGGCCCCATGGAGCCTCCTGTACTTCCACTGTAGGCGATGAATTGTCCTTGCTTTACCGGAAACAATCCGGGTGGAAAATGTAAATCAACATTCCACTTTTCCTGTTGATATTGTTTCTCCTTTACATATTTTTCCAGTGCCGGAAAGAAACGGTTTAAGTGTCCGTAAACGGTTGTTAAACCATTGGGGTGATTTATATAAATTGCCTGCCCGTAGCCAAATGGTTCAACCGTTACGCGGGCAACATATCCGCCTGCTGCTGCTTTTACCGGTCTGTTAACTACCTGGTTGGTTCTGCAATCTAAACCCATATGATAATGATTAGGCCGAAGCTCACCAAAATTAGCCGCAAGACTTATTCTGGCATCTACCGGATAAATGAAATAATCTTTTGGATAATGTTTTACAGGGAAAAATTGTGCCTGGGTATAAGCCGAAGAAAACAATAATATTAAAAACAGGAACGGTTTATGTATAATATATTTTTTAATGGAAAACGAAATCATATTTACAAATTTAAGAACTTAAATTTTTACGTAGCAATGTCAAAAACGAATAAAGTTGCAGCAATTATACTGGGAGCCGCAGGGGGCTTCGCTTTGATAAAATTTTTAAGTATGCCCCGCGAGAAAAGAAATGAATTTTGTGATTTCCTTAAAGCGAAAACGAACGAATTGCTGGGTAATGCGGAAGAAACTGTGGAAAAAGTAGAACATTATATGGATGAATTTCAAAGTAAAGGCGAAGATGAATGGATCGATAAAATTTATATTCTGAAGAAAATGTTTAAGAATCTTTATGGTTCGGATAAACATTATCTTCTATAATTTATTTCCTACTTTGATAGGAATTTAAAAAGGCAGGCTTTTGGGGAAAGGCTTGTTTTTTTATAATAGACAAACAAATAACCCTGATTTTTAATTTGACAATTACCATTGTTTAAAAAAATTTATTTATAATCTTCTTCTCATTTTTCTTCTCTTTATTTCATCACTTTCCATTATTTTTGGCACCCACACATTATAATTTCATGCCATTAGATCATTCTATTAAAACAGTTTTAATTATAGGTTCGGGCCCAATCGTTATTGGGCAAGCCTGTGAATTTGATTATTCCGGTACTCAAGCAGCGCGAAGTTTAAGAGAAGAAGGGGTTAAAGTTCTTTTAATCAACAGTAACCCTGCCACCATTATGACCGATCCGATGATGGCGGATAAAGTGTATTTGCTGCCGCTGACTACCGAAAGTATTGAACAAATTATTGAAGAAAACCAATCAGGAGAATTAAAGATAGATGCTGTGTTGGCAACTATGGGTGGCCAAACTGCCTTAAACCTTTGTAAGGAAGCCGATGAAATGGGAATTTGGGAGAAAAACAATATCCGTTTAATCGGTGTAGATATTAAAGCAATTGATAAAGCTGAAGACCGCGAGAAGTTCCGTACCTGGATGGTTGAAATGAATATTCCGGTTGCGCCGGCAAAAATAGCCAACTCGTTTTTAGAAGGTAAAGAAATAGCGCAGGAAATTGGTTTTCCATTGGTGCTTCGCCCTTCGTTTACACTGGGCGGCACCGGGGGAAGTATTGTTTTTCATAAGGCTGATCTTGATGAAGCTTTAAATCGCGGCTTAACGGCTTCTCCAATGCATGAAGTGTTGGTTGAAAAAGCGATGATGGGTTGGAAAGAGTTTGAGCTGGAATTGCTTCGCGATGATAATGACAACGTAGTGATCATTTGTACCGTTGAAAATTTCGACCCCATGGGCGTTCATACAGGAGATTCCATCACGGTTGCTCCAGCTATGACCCTAAGCGATACCGCTTATCAGAAAATGAGAAACACTGCCATTTCCATGATGAGAAATCTTGGAAATTTTGCCGGAGGATGTAATGTTCAGTTTGCATTAAACCCGCAAACAGAAGATATTATTGCTATCGAAATAAACCCTCGCGTAAGCCGCTCTTCAGCGCTGGCAAGTAAAGCAACCGGGTACCCGATTGCGAAAATTGCCGCTAAACTTGCCATTGGTTTTACACTGGATGAATTAAAAAACCAGATCACCAAAACAACTTCAGCTTATTTTGAACCGGCACTCGACTATGTGATTGTAAAAATTCCACGCTGGAACTTTGATAAATTCAAAGGTGCTAATGATACATTAGGGTTTCAAATGAAATCAGTGGGCGAAGTAATGGCCATTGGAAGAAGTTTTGCAGAAGCCATCCAGAAGGCTTGTCAAAGCCTGGAAAATAACGCCATCGGACTTGGATATTACGGAAAAAGCCTTATGCATGCAGAGGAAATAGTGGAATATATAAAAATTCCAAAGTGGGACCGGATATTCCGCATAAAAGATGCGTTAATGATTGGCGTGAGTGTAAAGCGAATTTGCGAATCAACAGGAATTGACCGTTGGTTTATTTACCAGATTCAAAAAATAGTGAATTGCGAAAAAGAAATTGCAAAAACTTCATTGGAAAACATTTCTCCGGAACTTTTAAAAGAAGCGAAACATCTTGGCTTTGGTGACGAACAAATATCCAAGATCATGAAAGATGGAAGTACAGATGAAGGCGTTTATGAAAAAAGAAAAGCATTTGGAATTACGCGTGTTTATAAAATGGTTGATACCTGCAGTGCAGAGTTTGAAGCAAAGACGCCCTATTTTTATAGCACATTTGAGTAAACGGTTTTGTACCTTTGATAAAACCGGAAAGGGAAATGCAAACTTTAATTTTAAAATCTGATAATACAAAAGCTTTAGAGGCTATAAAAACATTAGCAAAAGTTTTGGATATTGAATCAAGCTTGGAGAGAACTGATGATGATAAAGGATTTAAAATCAAAAAAGACGTAACTATTATTAAAGCCAAAAGGAAATTTGATCCAAAGAAATTAGCCGGCACTTTAACAGATTTACATCTTGAAGACGCATCAGTTATAAGAAAAAAAGCATGGACAAGAAAAAAAGCAACGTACTAATTGACACTGCCGTATTGATTAATTTTTTTGATACCAATAAAAAATTTAATCAAATTGCTCAAATTGCTTTTTTTGATTTTAAAAATAGAAGTGTTGAACCTTGTATTTCTATTATAACTGCCATTGAAATGATAAAGGGATGTAAAAGCAATTCAGATAAAAATAGAATATTGAAACAAATCGAGCCTTTTGACAACATTTCGCTTTCTGACAACATTTGCACAGTTACAAAAAATTTAATAATAACTTATTCATCCAGCCATGGCTTATTAATGGGAGACGCTTTTATTGCTGAGACCGCGCTTTATCTCGACATTCCGCTATTTACATTTAATAAAAAAGATTTCAGGTTTATTAAAAATTTGAATCTCTACGAAACATAAATACACTTTATAACCAATCTGTCACTTTTAAAATCAATGAACAATAACATTATTTACAACGAATCGGTACCTTCCCAAAAGGAAAAAATTATTGTACTTGGCAGTGGCCCAAACCGTATTGGCCAGGGAATTGAATTTGATTATTGCTGCGTGCATGGGTTATTGGCTATTAAAGAATGTGGCATGGAAGCTATCATGATCAATTGTAATCCGGAAACGGTTTCTACAGATTTTGATATCGCCGATAAACTATATTTCGAGCCTGTTTTTTGGGAGCACATCTGGGAAATAATTGAATTGGAAAAACCTGACGGGGTTATTGTACAACTTGGCGGCCAAACGGCTTTGAAACTTGCAAAAAGATTGCATGAAAAAGGCATAAAGATTATCGGAACTTCTTACGACAATATGGATATTGCGGAAGATCGTGGCCGCTTTAGTGATATGCTTAAAGAGTTGGGAATTCCTTATCCGAAATATGGAACGGCTTATGATACGGATGAAGCAATTGAAATAGCAAGGCAGGTTGGCTACCCGGTTTTGGTTCGTCCAAGTTATGTGCTTGGCGGACAAAGAATGAGAATTGTGTTGAATGATGAAGAATTAGAAAATGGCGTTTTGAGTTTATTAAAGCATTTGCCGGGCAATAAAATTTTAATCGACCAGTTTTTAGATCGTTGCCAGGAAGCGGAGATTGATGCTATTTTCGACGGGGAAACATTTCACGTGATGGGTTTGATGGAACACATTGAGCCTGCAGGAATTCACAGTGGTGACAGCAACGCGGTTTTGCCCCAGTTTAATTTATCGCCATTGATCGTTCAAACTATGGAAGAATATGCTGAAAAGATTGCACGGGCACTGCAAATAAAAGGCCTTATTAATATCCAGTTTGCAATAAAGAATGGAGAAGTTTTTGTGATTGAAGCAAACCCTCGCGCCTCACGAACCACTCCGTTTATTGCCAAAGCTTACCAGATCCCTTATCTGAATATTGCTACTAAAATTATGTTAGGTGTTGCAAAAATTAAGGATTTCACTTTTGAGAAAAAGCTGGAAGGTTTTGCGATTAAAGAACCTGTTTTTTCGTTCAATAAATTTCCGGGCGTTAATAAAGAATTAGGTCCTGAAATGAAAAGTACCGGCGAGGCTATTCGTTTTATTAAAGACCTTCGCGATCCATATTTCAGGCATTTATATCGCGAGAGAAGTATGCACCTGAGTAAATAGCGGTAACCAGTAAACGAAGAAATACCAAAGATTTAAATTTTTTCTACCCAATAAAAAACCTGCTCTTGCGAAGCAGGTTTTTGTGCATCCTGATTAAACTAAACATGAGAAAGAATTACCAATTACTAAATCGAATTCCGACATTGTACGGAGTAAAATTTAAATCTTTTTTGAAAATTGATTTAGGGCTGTAAGAGCCATATAAATGAACCGGTCCCAGGCCAAGTTCTCCCACATAAGAAAATTTCCATTTTTCAAGATCAAAATCTCCGCGATTTTTTTCTTTTCCACGCGCGCTGCTTTTTTGTTTGTTGCGGCTGCTGTATAAATATCCCATACTTACGCCGCCGCTCAGGCTGATACCTTTTTTATTATTATTGGGATTGCTGATTAAGTTGATCATTATTGGGACAGTAATATAATCAGCCGCCAGCTTGTTTTTCTTGAAACTAACAGAATCCCGGAAAATAAATGGATGAGGAATGTTTTGAGCTGCATTATATGGATTCATTCCTCCTTCATTAAAGCTTATATCGTGTGTAAAACGGTAATTATTTAATTCAAGACCAAATCCGTATTTGAGGTTTAAATAATGTTTTATAAGGTTCAATCTTTGCATAAAAAACCAAATATTAACGTTCACCGATTTTACGGTTTTTAATTTGAGGTCATTTGCGCTTAAAGCCGGTGAACCTGGCTTATTTACAATATATCCATCGTTGGTTGCATTGGCGTAATTGGTTTTATCGGTCCAGTTGGCAAAACCCAGGTCTAAAACAAAAGACGAAGTGCTTATGTTAGAATGATTATCATGATGACGATTGCCAACGGTTACGGTTACACGCTTATTATCGGGATCTCCTTTTTTAAGAATGATCATTCCGCCTATCCGAACCGTATCGTTTTTCTGTTCTACCTGGATTGAATCTGTTTGAGCAAAACCACTTACCGCACTGCACAGTATGGTTAGTATTAAAATTGACTTTTTCATTTTGTTAAATGTATATGAGTGATTAATTTTTTAAAAATTCTTTGCAACGACTGGTTCTTCATTGCCTTCAAGCAGGCGTGTAATCGGATTGGTTCTTTCAACTATCCGCCTCACTTTTTTTAAGAAGCCTCCTACTTTTGATTTCCTGAACTTTTCTGCAGGCACATCATAAAATACGTAATTGTCGTTATTGACCGAAGCATCAGTCGTATATGCAGCGGTTTGTGAATAATTATTTTTAACCTGTGGTTCTATTTTGTTAATAGCAGCTTTTCTCTCATTTTCATCTATAGAATTTTTAAAATCCTGTGGACTTTTCTGGATCTTTTTTATCGGGGCGTTTATTGCGATGGTTTGAATCGGTTCCTGCACATTTAAGTCCTGGATATCCTCTTTATAAGACGGCTTTTTTATCTTCACTTCTTTCTTTACAGCGGCAATATCATTTTTCTCCTCTTTTGCGATTGGTTTTTCGCTCTTTACTTCCCCTTTTGTAATACCCTTTACTTTTTCAATTACTGAAGAAGACGCAACCTGAGTTTGTTCTTTATTTGGCTCTGCAGTAGCAACTTTGATGGGTGCTTCCGGTTTTTTTGCAGTATTTATTTGCACTACAACGGGAGGTTTTGAATCATGATTTTTAAAATAAGGAAACGAAATCCATAACCCAAAACCGATAAACACTGCTGCTGCAAAAGATCTCCAAACGAACAGAGGAACTACTTTACCTTGTTTCTCTTTCCTGTATAATTCTTTCTTATTCCGGTAAACAATCAATGATTCAGGAATTAATTTTGCTTTTCCGATCAACTCAAATTCAGCTCTTAAATCAGGATGTTGGGTTACAAAAGTTTCTGTTTCCTGTTTTTCTTTTTCAGTAAGCTCGTTGTCATGATAGAGAACAAATATTTCTTCATAGTTTTTTTCATTAATTAAAGAAGGTTCTTTCTTCATTAAAAATGATTTATCTATCAGTTTTACTTCTTCATCCGGAGAACTGATCGTGAGCTTCAGCATACAAAATTCTTCTTTTAGCTCCGGGTTTTCTTTTACGAATACTTCCACCATTTTCCTTTCTGCCGGTGTCAATTCATTATCGGCATACAGTAAAAAATATTCTTCGTAATTATTTCTATTGATGTTCATGTTAAATCACATTTTCAGGTTTTACCAAATAATTTTTCAATTGTATTCTTGCCCTGTGCAAGTACACTTTTACCTGGCTGATGCTTAACGAGGTTATTTCTGCAATTTCGTCGTAAGAATAACCTTCGTAATCTTTTAATAAAACAAGGCTTCGTTGCGTTTCACTTAACCTGTATAAAGCCTCGTTCAATATTTTTTTTATTTCGGTATGTGGCTCTCTCGTTGTTTTTAACGACGATGAAAAATCCTCTTCCAGGTTTACTCTTTTGTTTTTTCTTATCAGGTCGATCATTTGGTGATAAGCCACAGTAAACAAATAAGATTTACTTCTTTCGTTTTCCACTTTTTCCCGGTTGATCCACATTTTTTCAAATGATGCCTGTACCACGTCACGGGCATCCTCTTCGTGCTTTAAATTTTTTACAATAAACCGATATACATTATCAGCATAAAGGGTTACACAATCATTAAATTCTTTCTCAGTCATACAATCAGGTAATTTTTATTACATCAGCTCTTGTTTTCATATAATACGTATCACCAGGAATAAAGTTACATTCTGCAAAAAACTATTTTTAAGGTAAGATTTATTGTTTTCATTGTAGGTTTGTAGTCTCAAAAATAAGCAAGTATGAATGAAAAGTTTTCTAAGCGGCTTGGTAACGAATTGGAAGAGATAAAGGCAAGCGGACTTTATAAAAATGAAAGAATTATTACCAGTAAACAGGGGCCAGAAATAGAAGTAGGTGGCAAGATCGTGTTGAATTTTTGTTCGAATAATTACCTTGGTTTGGCCGCTCATCCCAAAGTAATAGAAGCGTCTGAAAAAACTTCTGACGAACGCGGATACGGGTTGAGCAGTGTGCGTTTTATTTGTGGTACTCAAGACATTCATAAAGAATTGGAAAAAAAGATTTCCGATTTTTTGGGAACAGAAGATACTATTCTTTATGCCGCTTGTTTTGACGCGAATGGTGGTGTTTTTGAACCTTTATTTAGCGAAGAGGATGCAATTATTTCTGATGCCTTAAATCATGCAAGTATTATAGATGGTGTTCGTTTGTGTAAAGCGCAGCGCTTTCGTTACGAACACAACAATATGGCTGATCTTGAAAATAAACTCAAAGAAGCGAAAGAGACAAGAAGCAGAATTATTGTTACCGACGGCACTTTTAGCATGGATGGCACCATTGCCCAGTTGGATAAAATTGTAGAATTGGCTGAAAAATATGATGCGGTAATAATGGTTGATGATTCCCACTCCACCGGGTTTATAGGAAAAACAGGAAGAGGCACTCCCGAATTTCGCGGCGTATCAGGCAAAATAGATATCATAACCGGCACGTTGGGCAAAGCGCTTGGTGGCGCCAATGGTGGTTTTACTTCGGGCAAAAAAGAAACTATTGAAATGCTTCGACAACGCAGCAGGCCTTATTTATTTAGTAATACATTGGCGCCAAATATTGTCGGTGCTTCAATGGCGGTTTTTGATATGCTAAATGAAACAACTGATCTGCGCGATAAATTAGAAGCCAATACAAAATATTTCCGCGAAAAGATGACTGTCGCAGGCTTTGACATTAAACCGGGCGTTCATCCAATAGTTCCCATAATGCTGTACGATGCAGTGTTGTCGCAAAAGTTTGCAGCACGATTATTGGAAGAAGGTATCTATGTTATCGGATTTTTCTTTCCGGTGGTTCCAAAAGGGCAGGCAAGAATTCGCGTTCAATTAAGCGCTGCGCACGAACAAAAACATTTAGATAAAGCGATTGAAGCTTTTACCAAAGTGGGTAAAGAGTTAGGTGTGTTGAAATAAGAAACCGTTTTTAAAAAAGAGAAGAAAAGAGGCATGACAGAAACAACAGCTACATTTAAAGCGAAAAGCACCATTAAAAGTGCAGACCTGGATCACCGGCAAAAAATCAATTATAATATTGGAAAATACAATGCTGTTGTACCAAAAGGGAAAGAACAATTTGAAGACAATAACCTGGTAAAAGAAAGAGCTAAAAATATAAAGTGGCGTGCCCTGGAAACCCTTGATCAGCATTTGGAAGAATTTGAAATGCATTTTACAGCACGTGGAGGTAAAGTATTGTGGGCCGAAAACTCACAGGAAGCCTTAGACGAAATTCTTGCAATCTGTAAAGAAAAAAATTGTTGTACCGTCGTTAAAAGTAAAAGCATGGTTACCGAGGAAATTCATCTCAATGATTTTCTTCAAAAAAATAATATTGAAAGTGTTGAAACTGATTTGGGCGAATATATCCAACAGTTAGATGGCGAGCCGCCTTATCATATTGTAACGCCCGCGATGCATAAAAGCAAAGAAGATGTGGCAAGGTTGTTTGAAAATAAACTGGGTAGTCCTTCACATCTTACTCCGGAAGAATTAACATTGGTAGCACGTCGAAACTTAAGAGAAAAATATGTACAGGCAGAGGTTGGGATTACCGGCGCCAATTTTGTAATAAGCGATATAGGTGGAATTGCCCTTACTGAGAATGAAGGTAATGGAAGGTTAAGTACCGCTTGGCCTAAAACGCATATTGTAGTTGTTGGGATAGAAAAAATGATTCCATCAATGACAGATCTGGCTTTGCTTTGGCCTTTATTGGCGACTTATGGAACCGGCCAGAAAGTAACGGTTTACAGCAGCATTATTTGCGGACCAAGACAACCTGGAGAAACTGACGGGCCTGAAGACATGTATGTTATTTTCCTGAACAATAACCGCACCAATATTCTTGCTGATGCACGTCAGCGTGAAAGCCTTTACTGCATAAGGTGTGGCGCTTGTTTGAATGTTTGCCCTGTTTATAAAAATATTGGTGGCCATAGTTATGGCACAACCTACAGTGGCCCGATAGGAAGTGTAATTACACCACATTTACAGGATTTTGAAGACTATAAGCATTTGAGTTATGCTTCTTCTTTGTGTGGCGCATGTTCAGAAGTTTGCCCGGTTAAGATAAATCTTCATGAATTATTATTGGAAAATCGCAATGAAAGCGTAGTAGAAGGTATAGCTCCCTTTTCAGAAAAAATGGCCTGGAAGATATGGAAGACGGCTTCTTTAAAAAGAAGCCTCATGAATATGGGAAATGGAAATTTAAAGACGAAAATCGTAAATAAATTATTTAAAAAATGGGATAAATACCATGCTCCACTTGAGTTCAGCAAAAAAACTTTTAACCAAATATGGAAGGAGAAAAGGCAGCTAAAAAAATAATTTCAGTTAGCAGAAAACGAACAAATAGTTCGATTTTTTATTTTATCCCTGAATCCTTAATGCTTGAAATGCCTTAAACCTGTAATAACCATTACCAAATTATTCTCTTTGCAATAATCGATTGAATCTTTATCCCTGATAGAACCACCGGGTTGTATAAATGCAGTAACGCCTGCATTGTGAGCAATTTTTACACAATCATCAAAAGGAAAAAAGGCATCGCTGGCAACCACTGAATTTTGTAAATCAAATTCAAATTGGTTCGCTTTTTCAATTGCATGTCTTAAGGCATCTACGCGGGATGTTTGCCCCGCTCCTTTCCCTAAAAGCTGTTTGTTTTTTACAATGGTGATCGCATTACTTTTTAGATGTTTGCAAACAAGATTAGCAAAAATCAAATCTTCCTTTTCTTGTTCAGAAGAGGCTCTTCCGCCTTCTTCTTTCCATTCAGTATAATTTCCTTTATCATTTTCCTGGATCAATAGCCCGTTCAATAGCGCTTTGGATTGTTCTTCTTCTTTCGGAAATTCTTGTAATTTTAAAATGATGCGGTTCTTTTTTGATTTCAAAAGAGGAAGTGCGTCTTCATCAAAATCAGGTGCAATAAGTACTTCAATAAATAAATCTTTCAGCGCTTCCGCCGTTGTTTTATCGATCGTTGAATTGGAAATTAAAACTCCGCCAAAAGCGCTTTCCGGATCACCAGCAAGAGCGGCAGAGAAAGCTTCTGAAATATTTTTCCTTTGGGCAATTCCACAAACATTGGTGTGCTTTATCACGGCAAATGTAGAAAGATCTGTTTCATTCTTCTTTTCAAATTCTTTCATCAATTGCACTGCCGAATCTACATCTACAAGGTTATTATAAGAAAGTTCTTTGCCATGTAATTGCTCAAAAATTTCGCTCATATCACCCAGGAAATATCCTTGCTGATGAGGGTTTTCGCCATACCGCAATACTTTCTTTTCTAGCCGGAATGGGTTGGCAAAATTGGTTTTATTAAAGTAATTACTAATAGCAATATCATAGCCTGAACAAACATCAAAAGCCTTGCGTGCAAAGTCTTTCCTTTCTTCAAGGGATGTTTCCGCATTTTTATCTGAAAGAATATTTTTAAGTTCAGAATACTCTTTTTTATCTGCAATTACCAGTACACTTTTAAAATTTTTTGCAGCTGCACGAATCATAGAAGGCCCGCCTATATCGATTTTTTCAATGATTGCTGCTTCTTCTTTTGTTGCCTTTACTGTTTCTTCAAAAGGGTAAAGATCAACTACTACCAGGTCAATCTCAGGAATGTGGTATTGTTCCATTTCCCTGATATCACTCTCAACGTCCCTTCTTGCCAAAAACCCACCAAACACAACCGGATGAAGGGTTTTAACCCTGCCACCCAAAATAGACGGATAGCCTGTAAGTGATTCAACCGAAACGCATTTGCCTCCGTTTTCTTCAATAAATTTTTGGGTGCCGCCCGTGCTGTAAATAGTAATATTTTGCTGCTGAAGTAAAGGAAGGATTTCCTTTAAGCCATCTTTATTATAAACCGAAATAAGCGCTGATTTTATTTTTTGTTGCATTTTAAGAAAACAAGTTTTTCATTTACAAATTGATTACAAAGGCACCCTGTTCAGTAACAGAATGAAAATGCAAATGTAATTCTTCACACTCTTTTTTCCATTGCTCTATTTTCCAGGTAGGGTTAGAGGCATCAAAAATATATTCTTTACAATTAAAATTTTCTTCCAGAGATGCAATTTTTATTTTTGGATTTTTTGAAATAATAATATAATCAAGATCGATTTTATGAGATGTTGGAACATAAGCTAGTGTTGTCTCTATCATCAAAATTCTACAGTCATTAAATTGATAAAAATTATTTTTAACGAATAAATTATTTAACAAAGGCGCGTTCTGCATTGCTCTGAAGGAAATTCTTGCCGGTTTCAAATTATAATTTACAAGCAAATGATTTTTAATTAAAGTTGAATCGCCAATAAAATAATATTTATTTCCATAAATAAAATCAATGGCTTTATTCATTGGAATATTATAAACAATCATTATTTTTTGATGAACGGTTTTCCAATTTTTATAAGCCATCATGCTTATGAAAAGCAAGGTGGTTGCGATTCCGATTTTCAGCGTCGCTTTATTCTTTTTAATAAGACAATGTAGGAATGAAAGGAAAATAAGATAAAGTAAAATTGTCGCTGTTTTTGAAATGAACAATCCATGCCATAAAGAAAAAGGAATTCGGTTGATAAGAAGAACAGAGTGGTTTAACAACCAGATTGAAAGCCGTACTAATTTCCCGGAATACAATGCTGCAAAGGGTATGGGTGATATGGCAACAATCGCAATACATCCCCAAAGAGCCACTGTTGACAAAGGGATTGCAATCATATTTGAAAGTAAAAACAGTAATGGTAATTGATGAAAATAATAAATGCAGACTGGTAATGTCAGCAATTGCGCTGCCAAAGAAACTGAAGCGAGCTTCCATCCCGAATTAAAAATTTCATTTTTAAAATGAAACCAGTTGTAAATATTTTTTTGGAAAATAACGATTCCTAAGACAGCCAGATAGGAAAGTTCAAAACCAACATCCCACAACATGAACGGATCGTAGCATAATAAAATAAATGCAGAGATAGCCAATGAATTAAAAACCGAATTTTTCCTTTCGAAAGAATCGCCAATCGCAACAAAAGTGAACATAACCGCAGAACGGATAACTGATGCGGGCGCGCCGGTTAATAAAGAGAAAAACCACATACAAAAAAGTACAAGAATAAGCCGGGTTAATTTGGATTTTTTAATAACAGGGATTCTTGCGAAAATCCATAATAGAAAATAATAGATCAATGCCAGATGCATACCAGAAATGGCAATTAAATGCACAACACCAACATTGCTATAAGCCTGAACCAGATCTTTATCCAAATCTACCCTGTAGCCAATCAGCAATGCTTTGGCAAGCGAAGATTCATCAGTGCCGGGAATATATTTTTCGAGCGCTTGTAAAATGTAGTTGCGTGTTGTAAAAATTACCGTCTTGTAATTGCCTGCATTATTTCCATTTAAAATTTTCCATTGGTCGTTTTTGAGATATACCTGATGAAATATTTGCTGAAAAGCACAATATTGTTCGTAATCAAATGCACCCGGATTACCACTGTTTTTAATCGCCTTTAAAGGGTTTTTAAAAATTATTTTGTCGCCATATTTTAATTTTTCAGAGACAGAATCTTTGGCAAAATAAAACAGGGCTTTTCCTATTGATTTTCGCTGAACTTTTTTATTGATAACGATTTCAACAGAAGCAAGAGCTTTAAAAGATTTGGCTTTTTCAACAGGTGGCTCATTAATCATTGCTACTAAAAAGCTACCGGAATCAATATAATTTCCATACCAGCCTGATTGATTCCTGACATCTTTTTGCCAGGTAATCAATGATCCAAATGAAATTAAAAATAATGAAATCAGAATCCCCTGAACCACTTTAAATCGAAAGCGGATGGCCTCAGGTAAAAAACTGAAAATACAAAAGGCTAAAAATAAAAAAATTGCAGAAACTGTTATTATATTGATTGGAATCGTGAAATAAAATTGAAAAAGAATGCCAAATACAACAAGTATGAGTAAACGCAAAAAAGGCGCTTTTTTCCAGATAAAAATATGGTAGGAATTTCTCATAAGAAAGTATAAAAACCAGTATTTACTTTTTCAGTTTATTTGGTAATGTTTATAATTTATGCTTGAAGGTACATTTTTAATCATTTTAATCTCTATTGTTTAGATTTGTATCAGTGTTCTTTTCCTGAAACAAAACTATCTGGTGTAGACCGGCAAATCATTATTTTTAATAAAATAAATCTTTAATTCTTGACGCAATCACAACAAATGCAGTTTGATTCAGCCTATGCTTTTTTAATGGAAAAGTTAGAAACAGAATTACCACCTTTCCTGCATTATCATAATGCCGAGCATACAAAAGAAGTACTGGCTGCAGCAGGGAAGCTTGCACAGGAAGAAAATGTAACAGGTGATGATCTGATAATCTTAAAAACGGCTGCCTTATTTCATGATTCCGGATTTTTAGATACTTACAGTGATCATGAAGAAATTTCGTGTGAGATGGCAAAAAGATGGTTGCCACAATTTGGCTACAACAAAGATCAGATAGAGCATATTTGTAGTTTGATAATGGTCACTAAAATTCCGCAGCGACCGAAGGATAAACTCGGCGAAATCCTTTGTGATGCAGATCTTTATTATCTCGGAACCGACAAATATTTTATTGGAGCGGATAAGTTATACAAGGAACTGCATGAAGCGGGTTTTGTGAAAAACCGTGAAGATTGGAGTGTTGATGAAATAAAATTTGTAGAAGGTCATCATTATTTTACACCCACAGCCCAACAAAAACTGAACTCAAGATTAAAGCAAACGGTATTACAATTAAGAGTCAGGGCGGTTAATGAAAAGAAACCAAGAGGTGGCTTTACAATCAGTGGATGGGTAAGCGATGGGATATTCATAATCATCGGTGTGCTTCTGGCCGCGTTTTCATTGAAAGGATTTCTTATTCCAAATGGCTTTTTTGATGGTGGTATCACTGGTATTTCTCTTTTGGTAAGCGAGCTTTATCATTTAGATATTTCGTATGTGATCATGTTGGCCAATCTTCCCTTTATTATCATTTGTATTTATGCGGTAAACTTTAATTATGCATTGAAGACTTTCTTATGTATTCTGTTGTTGGGAATTTGCCTCTATTACTTCCCTCATTACTCTATTACTTCAGATAAACTGCTTGTTTCCATTTTTGGTGGATTCTTTATCGGGGCCGGTATCGGGTTGACAATGAGGGCCGGTTGCGCTATTGATGGCATTGAAATTCTGGCGCTATATACCTGGAAAAAAACAAGTTTTACCATCACTGAAATTATTCTTGCAATTAATATTATTATTTTCGCCATTGCTGCATTTCACTTTGGAATTCAAGTGGCCTTGTATTCCATGCTTACCTATTTTACCGCAACACGTACAGTTGACTATGTGGTAGAAGGTTTGGAAGCTTACATTGGTGTAACTATTATTTCAGGCAAAAGTGAAATTATAAAAGACCGTCTGGTAAATGAAATGGGGCGTGGAATAACTATTTACAAAGGTGAGCGTGGATTTTTGCCCGGTAAATTTGACCTGCATGATGATTGTGATATTATTTTTACCGTGATCACCAGATTAGAAATTCGCAAACTTAAAAATTTGGTGAGTGAAATAGATCCGCGTTCATTTGTTTTTGCCAGCACGATAAAAGAAGCTTCCGGTGGAATTATCAAGCGCAGGCATGTTCATTAAGCAGTAAACGAAGTTTATTCCACAATTCTTAATTTGGCATAATTGAGCATAATTTTTTTCTCGCCGTTATGTTCAAATTTTACAATTGCTATTGGATTGTGTGCCGCGCCTTCCATTTTTAAAACTTCTCCAAACCCAAATTTTTGATGTTCTATTTTTTGCCCTGTTTGCAAATTACTGGTATCGCTTGGTGCAAAATCAGGAGAAGGAATATGTTCTTTTATTTTTATAACAGGAGTTGAAACGAGATAAGCGGGCTTCTCTGGTTTTGATTCTTTTTTTTGATTTGCACCGGGATATTTTGGCCTGTCAAAGGCATTCCAATAATTTGTTTGATTATTGCGCATGTTACCGCCGGCAAATGATTTATCCAAACGCTCCTGCGGAAGTTCGTCAATAAACCGGCTAGGCTCATTTTGAGTAAGATTTCCAAAGCGATAACGATTGTTGGCATACGTTAACCAAAGTAGGTTTTTCGCACGAGTGATTGCCACATAAAACAATCTTCTTTCTTCTTCCAGTTCTTCTCTTGTATTGATTGCCATTGCATTTGGGAATAACGTTTCTTCCAAACCGGCTACAAAAACAACCGGAAATTCCAAACCTTTTGCCGCATGTATCGTCATTAATTTTACCACATCGCTTTCTCCTTTATCGTCATCTGCATCCGTCAGCAATGTAATTTGTTGAAGATAACTTCCAAGACTTTTATCAAGCAATTCGCCATCTTCTGTTGGTGTTTCTGTATATTCTTTTATTGAGTTTAGTAATTCCTGCAGGTTTTCATACCGCGCCAGGCCTTCAGTGGTTTTATCATTAAAAAGATCTTTTACAATTCCTGAATTTTTTCCAACAAGAATTGCAAGATCGTAAGCATTTTTTTTCTGTAATTCACTCTGAAACATTTTGATCATCACTACAAAGTTCGAGATCGTTTCAAGCGTGTTAGCCCTGTAACCAAATTCAGCCGCATTTTCCAGCACGTTCCACATTGAAATATTCTGTTCATTGGCATAAAGAACTGCTTTTTCAACCGAGGTTTTTCCAATTCCTCTTGCAGGGTAATTTATTATTCTTTTCAACGCTTCTTCATCTCCTGGATTTACAATAACACGCAGGTAGCTTAAAAAATCTTTGATCTCTTTTCGTTGATAAAAACTAATGCCACCGTAAATTCGATACGCGATGTTCATTCTTCGCAGGCTTTCTTCAAAACTGCGGCTTTGAGCATTGGTACGATACAGAATGGCGAAGTCACTGTTACGAAAATGATTACGTAATTTTTGTTCCTGTATGGCATCGGCTACATATTTTCCTTCTTCATTATCTGTTGCCGTGCGAACTAAATTTATTTTTTCTCCTTCAATGTTACTGGTCCAAAGTTTTTTGGGAATTTGCCCTTTATTGTTGGCAATAATGTGATTGGCTACATGAAGAATATTTTGGGAACTTCGATAATTTTGTTCAAGCATTACCACTTTTACTTCGTCATAATCTTTTTGAAATTGGAGAATATTTTCAATGGTAGCACCGCGGAAACTGTAAATGCTTTGCGCGTCATCACCAACCACAGCAACGTTTTCGTGCATCGCACCAAGTAATTTTATGATCTGGTATTGCGAAGTATTGGTATCCTGGTATTCATCAATCATTATGTATTTAAACTTACGCTGGTATTTAATCAGTCTTTCAGGATGTGTCTTCAACAACTGGTAAAACTTCAACAGCAAGTCATCAAAATCCATTGCGCCGTTTTTAAAACAACGGTTACAATAGGCAGCATAAATCTTGCCGATCAGTGGCCGGTTGGCGCGCATATCTTCCTGCTGCAATCCAAAATCATTAATGTATTCGTCAGGAGTGATTAAACTGTTTTTTGCATTCGAAATCCTGTTGTAAACCGTGTTGGCTTTATAATGCTTATCATCAAGATTCATTTCTTTTACGACGGTTCTTACTACACTTTTCGCATCATCGGTATCATAGATCGTGAAGTTCCTGGGATATCCGAGTTTATCTGCTTCTGCTCTTAAAATTCTGGCAAATACAGAGTGAAAGGTGCCGATATAAAGATTGCGGGCTTCATTATTTCCTAAAATATGCGTAACTCTCTCCTTCATTTCCGCGGCTGCTTTATTAGTAAAAGTGAGCGCCAAAATTTGAAAAGCATCTACGCCGGAAGCCATTAAATGAGCAATTCTTGTAGTTAAAACCTTTGTTTTTCCACTTCCTGCACCCGCCACAATCATGATAGGCCCGTCGCGATGAAGTACGGCTTCGCGTTGTGAATCATTCAATCCCTGTAAATATTCCTGCATAGGTGCAAATTTACTAAAAGAGGAGGTGAGGAAAAGTGAAGTGGAGAAATAAATAAGAAACAATTAGAGATAATGACGCAAAAAAAATTGTATAGAAAAACGACTTTGCTGAATCAAAAGGAAAAGGAAGAGTTTATCAAGAAACTAAAAAATCCGATTGAACCTTGAAACTCGAAAATCGTTTGAAAAAGAAGTTGCTAAATTGCCTGTATCTGTAAAACTTTTGATAGAAAAATCGATCAGGAAAATTATGGTAAAAGAAAAACTTTCCGAATTATCCTCGTGCAAAAAATTGTAAGGCCATAAAAATTATTATAGAATAAGATTGGGAAGTTATCGCATTGGTTTGTTTTATGAAAACAATACAATTGAATTGATAAGAGTATTAAACAGAAAAAGACATTTATAAATACTTTCCTTAAAAATTAAAAAACTCCGATTTTTCTTTGTTTACTGCTACCAATTTTAATCGGTAATTATAAAATCATCGGCATCTTTCCAGAAGGGAAACCGGTTTCTTGTATCTGTAACTTTTTCTTTTTGTAAAGTATAAGTAAATAGGTCTTCTTCGTTGTTTTTTTGATAAATAATTTCTCCCAACGGATCAATGATGGTGCTGCCTCCTTTGTAATCAATCTTATTTCCATCTTCTCCCACCCTGTTTACGCCTGCAACAAAACATTGGTTTTCTATCGCCCTTGCGCGCAATAAAGTTTCCCAGGCAATGCTTCTTTTTTCAGGCCAGTTGGCAACGTTAATCAAAAGATCATATTCAGGCCCCCTCCCGGCCTCTCCCAAAGGAGGAGGAGACTGTCGCGCCCATACAGGAAACCTCAAATCATAACAAACCTGCAAACTGATTTTCCATCCTTTTACTGAAGCGATCAGTTTTTTATTTCCCGATGAATAATGCGTGTGTTCATCAGCGTAAGCAAATAAATGTCTTTTATCATAAACGCCGAAATCGCCGTTTGGCAACATCCAAATCAATCGGTTAAAATACTTTCCATCTTCCTCAATCATCACACTGCCTGTGAGAATTATTTTTTTTTCAGCTGAAATCCTTTTCATCCAAGTCACCGTTTCTCCATCCATTTTTTCAGCAAATATTTCCGGCTTCATACTAAAACCAGTATTAAACATTTCAGGAAGAATTAGGATCTCGGTTTTCTCTTTGATGCTTTCAATTTTATCCTGAAACATATCGAGATTGCGCTTTTTATCTTCCCAAAAAAGGTTTGACTGAATAAGTGTAATGATGAGTGAAGACATAAGTGAAAATAAAAAACAAAGTTATTGGTTGCTTTACTGCCAGCAATAAAGAATTTAAAGAAGGTTTACTGCTTCGCGCACTAATTGGGTTTCAAACCCTTTCTGCAACAAAAAATCCTGCAGTTTTCTTTTCTTTATAAAGATATTTTTTTCACTTTTTAAGGTCTTCAATTTCTGCTGAACGAGTTTCTGGAAAGTTTTTTCGTACTCGTGTTTATCAATTTCTTTTAATGCTTTACGGATACAATAATCACTTACCTGCTTAAATTTTAAGGCCTGTTTTATTTTAATTTTCCCCCATTGTTTCATTCGGAATTTTCCGCCGGCAAAGTGAATGGCAAAGCGCTCTTCATTCAAATAATTTTCAGTTATTAAACCGGAGATTATTTCTTCCACTTCATTTTTGTGTAGCCCGAATGAATACAATTTGTCTCTTACTTCAGCATGGCATCTTTCCTGGTAAGCGCAGTATTGTTTTATTTTCGGAACCGCTTGTTCAGGAGTAAAAGTTTGAAAACCCATTCTGTAAAAATATTTATTTTAAAAGTATCTTAAATTGTCCATTCACTCTATTCCTTACATTTAATTAAAAAACTAACATGGGAAAAGCAGTAAAAGAATTCGCTTTGATTGATGAAATAATAGTGAATAAGATTTACTATATACGAAAGCAAAAAATAATGTTAGATAGAGATCTGGCGGAATTATATGGAGTACAAGCGATAAGATTGAGGGAACAGGTAAAAAGAAATCTTGATCGTTTCCCCTCTAATTTTATGTTTCAGCTTACAGCAAAAGAAGTTGAGACGATGGTATCGCAAAATGCGATACCATCAAAACAGCATCTCGGAGGATTCTTGCCTTATGCTTTCACTGAACATGGCGTGTTGATGTTAGCAAGTGTTTTAAAAAGTGATCAGGCATTAAATGTAAGTATTAAAGTGATAGAAATTTTTGTAAAAATGCGCGAAATGCTCTCAACGAATAAAGATATTCTACTACAAATGGAAAAAATAGAAAAGAAATTAACTGCACACGATAACGATATCCAATTAATTTTGAAGCGTTGAAGCAGTTATTAAATCCGCCGCAGGAACCAAGAAAAAGAATAGGATTTAAACCTTAAAAAAGGTTCTGTTCTGAAAAGTATTTCTTTAATTGAACCTCTTAATAATCAATCACCTGCTCTTCTATCAACTCGGGCATTTCCCTGAATTCGTATTGTTGGTTTCTCAATTGAGGCTCAAAACCGGCTTCTCTTATCGCATCCTGAATACCATTTGCCGTGAACCGATGTGGCGCACCTGCAGCGCTTACCACATTTTCTTCTATCATAATGCTTCCGAAATCGTTGGCGCCGGCATGTAAGCAAAGTTGCGCAACCTGTTTGCCCACTGTAAGCCAGCTTGCCTGTATATTTTTTACGTTGGGCAACATGATGCGGCTCATAGCAATCATGCGAATGTATTCTTCAGGTGTGGTAAGATTATGAACACCTCTTATCCTTGCGAGCAAAGTATCTACATCCTGGAAAGTCCATGGGATAAAATTTAAAAATCCGACAGCACCTTCCGGTTTTTTTGCCTGTACTTCTCTTAGCTTCACCAAATGTTCAAAACGTTCTTCAATCGTTTCTACATGTCCAAACATCATTGTAGCGGAAGTGGTAAGACCTAATTTGTGCGCTTCGGTCATAACATCCAGCCATTCCTGGGAACCGCATTTTCCTTTGCTAATTAATCGTCTAACCCTATCCGTTAGTATTTCGGCCCCGGGGCCAGGTAACGAATCCAAACCGGCTTCCTTCAAAGCTTTTAAAACTTCATGATGCGTAGATTTGGAAATTTTAGTGATGTGCGCTACTTCAGGAGGCCCGAGCGCGTGAAGCTTTAACTTTGGAAATAATTTCTTTAATTCTTTAAAAAGAGTAACATAATAATTCAGATCCAGATCCGGGTGGTGGCCACCTTGCAACAGCAATTGCTCTCCTCCATATTTAAAAGTTTCTTCAATTTTTCTTTTATAAGTTTCTATATCGGTTACATAAGACTCTTTATGGCCAGGTATTCTATAAAAATTGCAAAACTTGCAATTGGCAATACAAACGTTAGTTGTATTCACATTTCTATCAATTATCCATGTAACTTTCCCATGTGGCACTTGTATTTTTCTAAGTTCATCAGCTACAACCATCAATTCGGCCAATGCAGCATTTTTAAATAGAAAGGTGCCTTCTTCTACATTAAGAAACTCAAAACGTAGTGCTTTTTGCAATAATTGTGATGTATTCATGTGATGTAATTTCCGTTTGAGGGGTTCTAAAACGCCTCAATAATAATTTAAGCAAAAATACACGCATAAATCTTAAATTTAGTTTTTAACCGATATGAGAACTTTCTTTTATTTATTGTTTACTCTTTCAAGTTTTAAATTATTAGGGCAAGAAATGTATTGGGAAAAGCCGGCGAAGTTTATTACTTCATTTCCCTTTAAACAATTGAACGGAGGAGTAATATTGATAAAAGCCAGGTTTGACAACCTATCTGATACATTTAATTTTATTTTAGATACAGGAAGTGGCGGCATTTCTTTAGACTCTACTACCACTGAAAAATATTCCATTCCTCATGTTCCTTCGGGCAGATATATTTATGGAATAGCTGGTGTGCGTAAAGTAGATTATGCGCCTAAACAAACCCTGGTATTTCCGGGACTTAAAGTTGACAGCCTCGATTTTTATATTAATAATTATGAAGTTTTGACAAGTGTGTATGGAATAAAAATAGATGGAATAATCGGTTACAGTTTTCTATCCCGATATGTCGTAAAGGTGGATTTCGACAGCCTGAAAATTAGTGTTTACCAACCCGGATACATTACCTATCCGCCACATGGTGTATTATTGCATCCTTCTTTCCAAGGGTTGCCAATCGTCCCTGCCACGATAAAGGATTCAAAAGAATTTACCGACAATTATTTTTTTGATACAGGTGCGGGTTTATGCCTTTTAATAAGCAGTCATTTTAATGAAGACAGCTCAGTTTTATTAAAAAGAAGAAAACCGGTGGAGATAGAAGTGCAGGGGATGGGAGGGAAAAAAAGAATGCGGCTTTCAATAGTAAAACAACTTGAGATTGGCAATTATAAATTCAGGAAAGTGCCTACCTATTTATTTGAAGATGAATTTAATGTTCTTGCTTATCCCCAAAGGGTGGGCCTGGTTGGTGATGATATTTTACGTCACTTTAATTTAATAATTAATTATCCTCAGAAGGAAATTCACTTAACGCCTAACACCCATTTTCGGGATCCTTTTGATTATTCATATACAGGAATGACGCTATATAGTTTAGACGGGCAAGTTTTTGTTGATGATATTGTAAAAGGTTCTCCTGCTGATAAAAGCGGCCTTAAAAATGGAGATGTTGTAATGGGCATTGACAATAATTTTACTGGTAACCTTGAAGTTTATAAAAATCTTTTACAGAAAACCGGCTACAAAATTGACATTCTGATTATGAGAGAAAATAAACCTTTAATTATTTCTTTGAGGGTAGGGCGAATAAGATGATGTCAGTAAAGCAGCTTTTATTACCATTTTTTATTTTCTTCATTTCACATTTTTCACATTTTGTTTTGCTTACGTTTTCAACTCCATTTGGGAAATGATTTCGTTTACTGCAATTTTGCACCTATGATTAAATTTGAAAAGTTTGTTTTAAATAATGGTTTGAGGGTTATTGTACATGAAGATAAAAGTACACCGATGGCGGTGGTTGATGTAATGTATGATGTGGGCGCACGTGATGAAGATGAAGACCACACAGGATTTGCGCATTTGTTCGAACACCTGATGTTTGGCGGCAGTTTGCATATTGAATCGTATGATGAGCCGTTGCAAATGGCAGGTGGCGAAAATAATGCGTACACATCAAGCGATCTTACCAATTACTTTTGCCAGTTGCCGACAGAAAATATTGAAACAGCTTTCTGGCTGGAAAGTGACCGGATGCTTTCACTTGCTTTTAATGAAAATTCTTTGGAAGTACAAAGGAAGGTGGTGATTGAAGAATTTAAAGAACACTATATCAACAAACCTTACGGTGATGTTTGGCATAAACTCAGAGATCTTAGTTATAAAGTTCATCCATATAAATGGATGACCATCGGAAAAAAACTAAGCCATATTGAAAACGCCACCTTGCAGGAAGTAAAAGATTTTTTTCACAAACATTATACACCTTCCAACGCTATACTTACAGTAGCAGGAAATGTTTCTGTTGACCAGGTAAAGCAACTTGTCAAAAAATGGTTTGGCGATATTCCTGCAGGCAATAAATATGAACGTAAAATTAAACAGGAGCCTGTTCAAAAAGAGCCACGGATGATGGAAATTACAGCACCAGTTCCATTAGATGCTTTATTTAAATGCTGGCACATTTCATCAAGACTTGACCAAAGATATTATACAGCAGAAATAATTACTGAAATATTGGGTGGCGGCACTTCCTCACGATTATTTCAAAGACTGGTGAAAGAAAAGCAATTATTCAGTAGCATCGATTGCTCACAAACAGGAAGTATTGATCCGGGACTTCTTTCCATAAGCGGAAGGCTGTTAAAAGGCGTTACTATTGAAGAGGGAGAAAATGCTGTATTTGCAGAATTGGAAAAAATAAAAACAGAAATGATAAGTGTGGCGGAATTGGAAAAAGTAAAAAATAAAACGGAAAGCATGATAGCTTTTGAAGATATAAGCCTGATGAACAGGGCTAACAGCCTTGCTAATTATGAATTATTGGGCGATGCTAATTTAATGAACACTGAATTGGAAAAATATCAAGCAGTAACAAGAGAAGAAGTTTTAGAGGAATGCCGCAATATTTTTACAGATAACAACAGTAGTACTCTTTATTACCGATCTTCAGTTAAAGAATAATTCTTCCACCCTTTTGATGTAACATTCTTAAAATTTTCAGATGCCCAACAGAACCATAGCACCACCGATAAAAGACGCGATAGATTATAAAATAACACTTAAACCATATACGAAATTTTTATTGTTAAATGGTGCACCTGTTTATTACATTAATGATGGTGCAGAAGAAGTTGCGATGATCGATTTTGTTTTCGATGCCGGCAATAGCTTTGAAAATAAAAACGCAATAGCTGCTGCTACCAATCATTTGATCAAAAACGGAACAAAGAATAAAAATGCTTTTGAAATAACAGAATACTTTGAATATTATGGTGCATATTTAAATCGCAAATGTGGCAACGAAACGGCATCGATCACCTTGCATTGCCTTTCAAAACATTTGAAAGAATTGCTGCCGGTAATAAGAGAGTTAATTATTGAATCGATATTCCCCGAGAGTGAATTGGAAATTTTTAAACAAAACAGTATCCAGCGCCTTTCTGTCGATTTGCTTAAGTGCGATTTTGTGGCCAGCCGGCTTATTGATGAATATTTATACGGAGCGAAACATCCTTATGGAAAAGTTAGCAACAAAGAAGATATAGAAGCAATTAAGAGAGAAGAACTGGTTTCTTTTTATGAGAATTATTATTTAAAATCCCGTTGCCGTATTTTCTCCGCGGGTAAACTTCCTGCTGATTTTGAACAATTGCTGGAAACCCAATTTGGCGACCTTGCTCTTAATAATGAAGTTATAACGGCAACGCATAAGCGCGACCTTGCTATTCAAAAGAAATATTTCATCAACAATGACGAAAAAGGAGTGCAGGGGGCTATTCGTATTGGGCGCCCGTTTCCAAACCGCAAACACCCTGACTTTAAAAAAACAGTCGTGCTGAATACTTTATTTGGAGGTTACTTTGGTTCAAGGCTAATGGGTAACATTCGGGAGGAAAAAGGTTATACCTATGGTATTCACAGTTATTTGGAAAATCATATACAGGAAAGTTCATGGGTTATAAGTACAGAAGCGGGTAAAGAAGTTTGTGAAGCAACGATTGAAGAAGTGTATAAAGAAATGAAATTAATAAGAGATGAACCTGTAAATGATGAAGAACTTTTGTTGGTTAAAAATTATATGATGGGCTTAAACCTGGGGCACATTGATGGGCCTTTCGAGGTTATTTCCCGGTGGAAAAGTTTGATTCTAAATGATCTTGATGAAAATTATTTTTATGATTCCATCAGGGTAATTAAAGAAGTTACTTCTGAAGAGTTACAAGAGCTTGCCAATAAATACTTACAACCCGAAGATTTTTATGAATTGCTTGTAATATGAGTTAATTTTAAGAAAAATTTTTTTCCATGAAATTCATAGTCAGGCTATTGCTTACCGCTATAATCGCTTATGGATTATCAATGCTTTTGAAACCTCATATTGTCATTGATTCATATTCCACCGCCCTAATTTTCGTAATCGTATTGGCCATATTAAATGCAATCGTCAAGCCATTACTTATTATTTTAACGCTCCCCATCACTATTCTCACACTAGGCATTTTTCTTTTGATCATCAATGTTTTTATGGTAATGCTGGCCGATAAATTTGTTTCCGGAATCCACATTGATGGTTTTCTATGGGCGTTTATTTTTGGAGTATTACTTTCTTTTGCCTCGTCGGCGATTAGTAATCTGCAAAAAAAATAAAAAAAGACAATTTTTTAAGAGGTGTTTGAGTGCTAGTAAACAAACTTATTTTGGTAAAAACTATTTAGTTATTTACAAATTATGGCTGATCCGGCTGAATCGGGAATTGGTACAAATGAAATATTTTCTTCGGCACAAAACTTTTCAACGGCTTTTCGGGCTCCCGGATAATTATCATTATTAAAATCGTGCACAAAGATGTACCCACCCGGAACTAGTAAAGGATAGAAAAATTTTAGACCTTCATAAATAGGTTCATATAAATCCGCATCAAGGCTTACAAAAATAAATTCATCCTTTATGTTCGCCGCTGATTCAGGGAAAAACCCTTTAACAGGAATACAATTATTTGGAAAAGGCATCAATGATAAAACCGATTCTACCGAAGTATCAGAAAAATTTTGTGAACCGGAAGAAAATCCCTCTTTCTTCTCGGTATTAACATCCCTTTCATCGAAACCTTCAAATGTATCAAAGAGATACAATTTCCTTTTCTTAAAATATAAATTGATATACCGTGCAAATTTTCCTTTATAAACGCCCAATTCAGCTACACTACCTGTCAATTTTTTTTTCCTGATCTCCTCACTGATTAATTCTAAAGTTGCAAGTCTTATATAGTCAAAATAGTTTTTATTTAAATCTCTTTTTCTTTGTAAATACTCAAGTGAGCTACTTACAATAATATGTCGATTTTGCAAACTTTTACCCAATAAAAAATTAATTCCCCTGGCAACAAATTTGAACATACGATTTATATGATTAGGTTAATAAAATAAATGAAAGGTTAGGATATTTACACAATATATTCAAATTCATTAAAACTTAAAGGCTGTCATGAACTTTGAACCATACAGGAGGTTTTTAATCGCTTAAGTTTGTGTAGAAGATTAATATCTTTCGGTAATCTTTTTAGTGATGGTAAACAAACTTATTTTACCAAAAGCTAATTTGTATAAATGAAAACCTGAAATTTGCACCATGCAGTTCAACAGAAATAATTTATCCGATGAAATACTGATCGAACTTTTCAAAGAAATTCTTTTGCCCCGGATGATAGAAGAGAAAATGCTTTTGTTACTCCGACAGGGAAAAGTTTCAAAGTGGTTTAGTGGTATAGGGCAGGAAGCCATTTCTGTTGGTGCCACACTCGCACTTCAGCCTGATGAGTGGATTATGCCTTTGCATAGAAACCTCGGTGTTTTTACTTCCAGGAAAATACCTTTACAGGATTTAATAAAACAATGGCAGGGCTCATTAGATGCTATTTCCAAAGGCCGGGAGCGTAGTTTTCATTTTGGTAGTAAAGAACATTTTATTTGTGGAATGATTTCTCATCTTGGTCCACAACTCTCGGTAGCCGATGGCGTGGCGCTTGCTTATAAATTAAAAAACCAGGAAAAGATTTCCCTTGTATTTACAGGCGAAGGTGGCACCAGTGAAGGCGAATTTCACGAAGCGCTGAATGTAGCAGCAGTGTGGGATTTGCCTGTGATTTTTTTAATTGAAAATAATGGGTACGCATTAAGCACTCCGGTACGGGAACAATACCGTTGCGAAAATTTAGTTGATAAGGCAAAAGGTTATGGAATGGAAGGCGTGCAGATTGATGGTAATAATATTCTTACGGTTTATGATACGGTAAAAGGAGTTAGGGAATATTGCATCAAAAATCAAAAGCCTTACCTGATCGAATGTATGACTTTCAGAATGCGCGGTCATGAAGAAGCGAGTGGTGTAAAATATGTACCTAAAGAAATGTTTGAAAAATGGATTGAAAATGATCCGATCAAAAACTACGAACGATTTTTGGTTGAAGAAAATATTTTAACCAACCCGCAAATCGCAGAGATTCGGGATGAGATCCGGAACTACATTGATAAAAGTCATGTCGAAGAAAATACGCACCAATCTCTTGTTTCAAATTCTGAAATATATAAAGGAGAAATTGAAGAGGTGTATGCAAAAAGGATCGGTTCGTTTGATGCATATAAAAAAAGATTCCTGGAGAAAAAAGAGGTTTTTCCAAATAATGAAGAACGGGGAATTCGTTTTGTAGATGCGATCAGTGAAGGTTTGCGGCAATCGATGATTGCTCATCCTGAATTGATTTTGATGGGACAGGATATTGCCGAATATGGCGGGGCTTTTAAGGTGACAGAAGGTTTAATGAAGGAGTTTGGAAAAGAAAGGGTGCGCAATACGCCGTTGTGCGAAAGTGCAATAGTTGGTGCATCACTTGGGCTATCTTTGGAAGGATATAAAAGTGTAATGGAAATGCAATTTGCAGATTTCGTTTCAGTAGGATTTAATCAAATTGTAAATAATCTTGCAAAGATCCATTATCGTTGGGGGCAAAATGCAGATGTGGTAATTCGCATGCCAACGGGCGCAGGAGTAAGCGCAGGGCCGTTTCACAGCCAAAGTAACGAAGCGTGGTTTGTACATACACCCGGATTAAAAGTTGTTTATCCTTCTACGCCTGAAGATGCTAAAGGATTATTGATTGCTGCAATCAATGATCCAAACCCAGTCCTGTTTTTTGAACATAAAGCTTTGTACAGAAGTTTAAGTGCAGATTTTCCCGAAGAATATTATGAAGTGGAAATTGGAAAAGCACGCGAAGTGCGTTCAGGCATTGACGTTAGTATTATTACTTATGGCATTGGCGTTATCTGGGCGGGCAATTATGCAGAGAAGCATCCGGATATTTCTATTGATATCCTGGATCTCAGAACCCTGTTGCCACTGGATTACAAAGCTATCAGGAATTCAGTGAACAGGACTGGTAAAGTTTTAGTTCTTCATGAAGATACACTCACCGGGGGAATCGGTGCAGAAGTGGCTGCGTGGATTTCTCAGAATTGTTTTGAATATTTAGATGCACCGGTAATGCGTTGCGCTTCGCTCGACACACCGGTTCCTTTTAATTCACAATTGGAAAAAAACTTTTTAGCTAATTCAAGATTAGATGAAATGATGAATAAATTGATACACTACTAATGTACCAACACAACAAATTTTTCTGTAATTAAATCATTTATCAGAACTTTCGTTTTTTAATTTATCCCAAAATTTTTAAAATGTATTTTAAAACCAGTACCCTTTTAATAATTTTTTATTGTTTATGCAATTCACTATTTGCCCAAAAAAAAGAAGCTTCTGTCTTTGACCCACATGAATTGTTTGCACAAAACTTTTTTACAAAAAACGGGAATGAATTTAGGTCAGCAAGTGGCTCTCCCGGGCCTAACTATTGGCAAAACCGCGCTGATTATACGTTACATGCTTCAATAGATACAGTTGAGAATGTGTTAACCTGTTCAGAAACGATTCATTATTTTAATAATAGTCCCAATTCTTTATCTTCCCTTTGGTTGCAACTGGATCAAAACACCTATCGCAAAGATGCAAGGTCGAATTTCTATTCTTCCGAAGGAAACGGTCATACAGATGGATTCCAATTTGAAAGTGTAAAAATTGATCAAAAGGGTAAAACAGCCGATGCGGATTTTCTTGTTGATGATACAAGGATGCAAATACGTTTAGGAAATCCTTTATTGGTAGGTGATTCAATTAATATCAACATAAAATATTTTTATAAAATTCCCGGCCGCTTTGGCGGCAGAACAGATTTTTTTTCTACCAAAAACGGGAAAATTTATGAGATAGCCCAATGGTATCCGAGAATGTGCGTGTATGACGATCTTGAAGGCTGGAACACGTTACCTTTTCTTGGCAACGGTGAATTTTATTGTGAATATGGCAATTTTGATTATACCGTTACCGTTCCCCGGGGCATGATAGTAGCCGGCAGTGGTGAATTACAAAATGAAAATGAGGTGTTGACGCCAGAGCAAATTGCCAGGTTAGCGAAAGCGAGGCAAAGCGATAGTACTATCATGATTCGTTCTGAAAATGAAGCAAACGGCATTCTGATAAATGACTCAACAATAGTTGGCAGCACGGAAAATGCCACGACAATAGCTGACAGTACAAAAAATGATTCAATAAAAAATAGTAACCCTTTGGTTACCTGGCATTTTAAAATGTACAACACCCGGGATGTGGCATTCGGTGCGTCCAAAGCTTATATGTGGGATGCGGCAAAAGTGAATTTACCGGGAGGTAAAACGGCCCTGGCCATGTCAGTATATCCCGTGGAAAGCGCAGGCAAAAATGGCTGGGGAAGAGCTACTGAATATTTAAAAAAATCAATAGAATATTTTTCTAAAAAATGGTTCGTGTATCCATACCCGGTAGCAGTTAATGAAGCAGGCATAGCAGGAGGAATGGAATACCCCGGAATTGTTTTCGATGGCATCAATGATAAAGCCGGAGATTTATATTGGGTAACCGCTCACGAAATAGGACACAATTGGTTTCCGATGATCGTTGGTAGCGATGAACGACGTTATGCATTTATGGATGAAGGGTTTAATACTTTTATTGATGTGTATGCTGCTGATGAATTTAATAACGGTGAATATGCGCCAAAACGTGACGGAGAATATGCGCCGGGAAAAGGAAATCCTGCTGATGAAATTATTCCCTGGCTCAAAGATTCTTCTGCACCAACCATGATGGCACGCGCAGATCAGTTTCCTGAAAAATACAGGCATCCGATTGAATATTTTAAACCTGCTTTTGGCCTGGTGATGCTTCGTGAGGTAGTTTTGGGGCACGATAGGTTCGATTATGCTTTTAAAAAATATATTGAAAGATGGGCGTATAAACATCCTGCACCTGATGACTTTTTCAGAACAATGGATAATGAAGCCGGAGAAGATCTTTCATGGTTTTGGAAAGAATGGTTTTATAATAACTGGCAACTTGATATAGCGATTCAATCAGTTTCATATACAGGTGGCGACCCGAAAAAAGGAGCGGATATTACGATTGCTAATCTTCAAAAAATGGCGATGCCTTTTACCTTGCAGGTATTATTAAAAAATGGGTCAAAAGAGATAATTCAGGTTCCGGTGGAAACATGGTTACAGGGCAATACGCATGTAATTCATGTTGAAACAAATAAGCCTATACAATCTGTAATTATTGATCCAAAAAACAAGTTGCCGGATAATAACAGGAAAAACAATCAATGGAAAGAATAATTATAAAATTGATATGTTTGTGTAGTTAAAAAACACATTCACATGAAAATTATTTTTACCTTATTAATTTCTTTATTCGTTACAAACTTTGTTTGCGCTCAAACTCCGATGCAAACAACTGTTGAATATAACGGGCAAAAATATCCCTGTTACATTACAGAATACAATTTGCCACCCGACGAAACGAAAAATGCCATTGTAAATAAATTAAAATCTGAAGGTTATAATGCCGATAAGTCAAAAGGATTTTTGGTTTATAGAAATGCTCGTTTAAAAGATTTAAATCCTGATGAACCACAAGATGTACTTTTTAAAATTGAAAGAAAAAGCCGTAAGGAAAGGAATAAAAGTATCGTAACAATGATTACCGCAAAAGCGGGTTTAATTCCAAAAGATAAAGTAAAAGGCGCGAAAATGGTTGCAGATATTGAACCTTCTGCTAATAGTGTTGATTTTATCAAAAGTTTCCAAAGCGATATTAATATGGCAAGTTATAACCTTGCTGTTTCTAACCAGGAAGATGAAGTAGCCAAAGCAGAAAAAAAATTAAAAAACCTTCAGGATGACCAGGTTAATTTAGAAAAGAAAATAAAAGATTACCAGGATGATCTTGCAAAAAACAAAGCAGATCAAGTTAAGCAAACAGATGAAATAGCAAAACAAAAATCTATCCTGGATGAAAAGAAGGCAGCAAAACCCCTGGAATAGAATTGAATATTTCGCAAGAGTGAAATTTTTTTAAATGTTTGTTTACTGAAAAAAAGAGAAATCGATTTTTCTAAAAAACTTAAAATAAAATTTTTCGCTATTTCTTTGCCTGCTATAAATATTTTCTTCACTATAAAATAGTAAAATCAACCCGGGCTATTAAAGTTCAGGTTAGTCTTACATCTTTTGCGTCATTTTTTTAAACCTAAAAGTTAAAAAAGCTGCTGAAAATGTAAGCCCGGTAATAAAGCCCATCCATATTCCGGCTGCACCCATTTTAAAATAAAACGCAAGCAGGCATCCTACCGGGATTCCAACTGCCCAATAAGCAATGGCAATAAAAATGGTGGGAACTTTTACATCTTTTATTCCCCGAAGCAAACCTGCGCTCACAGCCTGCGTACTGTCTGAAATCTGGAATAAAGCAGCAAACAAAAGCAAATAGGAAGCCATTTGAACCACTTCTGCATTACCATTAAAAATTAGAGGCAACTGATTCCTCAACACAATAAAAGTTATCGCGCAAAGAGTTCCATAGATCAACGCCATATATAAGGTGCTTTTTCCAATGATGCGTATCAGGCTGTTATCATTTCTTCCAAATGAATTACTGGTGCGAATTGAGCCTGCCTGTGATAATCCCATCGATACCATGAATGTGAGCGAGGCACAGCTTAATGCAATCTGGTGCGCCGCTTGTTCTACAGCACCAAGTGTTCCGATCAAAATCCCTGAAACCGCGAAAGCGCCTGCTTCCATGGAAATTTGAAAACTACTTGGAATTCCAATATGCAACAAATCCTTGAAAGTTTGTTTTCTTAATTTCCACACAAGACTTCTTACCGCAATATATCTTCTGAAAGTTTTATGGTTTAAAACAATTAAGCCAAGCACAATGAAAATAAAAATCCTTGTAATTAAAGTGGCCCATCCTGCACCCATAAGTTCCATTCTTTGGAAACCCCAATTGCCATAAATAAAAAGCCAGTTTAAAAATGCGTTTAGAGGAAGCGCACCAAGCGAAAGGATCATTGCGGTTTTGGTAAATTCCAATCCATCTGTAAACTGTTTTAGTGCAAGAAATAATATCATTGGAATTACAGAAAATCCCATTATTTCCAGGTATGGTAAAGCCAATTTTGCAACTTCGGGATCTTGGTCAAGATGAAATAAAATGTTTCTGCTTAATTCTATAACTAATGAAATAGCTACCGCTGAAAAAGCGCATAGCCAGAAACCGTTATACAAATAATGGCTCACTAATTTTCCATCTCTTCTTCCATGCGCCATCGAAACCATTTGAGAAACAGAAATGGTAATTCCTATTCCAAAAACATAAGGAATGTTGATGACACTCATCACCAAAGCCGCAGCAGCAAGCTGTTTATAATTTACCGCACCTACCATCGCCGTATCGATAATGCCAAGCATCATTTGGGCCACTTCTCCCAAAATAATGGGGAAAGCAAGCTTCCATGTTTTTTTTGCCTGATCAATCAACATAGCTTTAAAATGATTTTTAAAAAAAGGGCGATGAAGATAAGAAAGATTTAAGGTGAAACTATTGTCTCGTTTATTCCTGAATGGAGATTGCCTGAAAAAGTTTACTTAAAAACATTCTACCTTTATTCCCCTTTAAATAAAAAAATTAAAAAAGAAATATGTCACACACTCCAGAGGAAAATCTTATAAAATCCGGCCTTGTATTGCCGCCTCCTCCAAAACCTGCCGGTGTATATAAACCTTTGCTGCAGGTAGATAATTTAATTTATGTTTCAGGCCATGGGCCTGTTTTGGAAGAAGGAATATTAATAAAAGGAAAAGTTGGGTATGATATAAACAAAGACGCAGCAAAACTTGCAGCACGGCAAACTGGCTTAACGATTTTAGCCACTTTAAAAGCTGGGCTCGGAAGTTTGGATAAAATTAAAAGAGTGATAAAAGTCTTTGGTATGGTAAGCTGCACTTTAAATTTTGAAGAACATCCTTTTGTGATCAATGGTTGCAGCGAATTGTTTGCTGAAATATGGGGAAGTGAAAATGGTGTGGGTGTGCGTAGCGCTGTAGGAATGGGTTCTTTACCCGGCAATATTCCTGTTGAAATTGAAGCAATTTTTGAACTTTTTGAAGATAAAGAGGAACTCGTAATTACCAAATCAGTAACCGAAATAGAAATAGAAAAAAATGCCTGAAAAAAAATGGTACGAATTAAATAATCCTGAAGAAATTGATTCTCCTGCTTTGCTGGTTTACAAAAAGCGTGTTGCATCAAATATTCAAACGATGATCAATATTGTTGGAGATGCAGAAAGACTGGTGCCTCATGTGAAAACACATAAGATGGCAGAAATAGTGAAGATGCAAACAGAGGCAGGCATTTCAAAATTTAAATGTGCAACTATTGCAGAAGCAGAAATGCTTGCAAAAGCTGGCGCGAAAAATATTTTATTGGCTTACCAGCTTAATTTTTCAAAAGCAAAAAGATTTCTTTCTTTAATAACAAATTTTTCAAAAGCAGAATTTTCTGCTTTGGTTGATAATATGTCTTCTGCACAAATGTTGAATGATTTATTTGCTGAAGAAAAATTAACAGCAAATGTTTATATAGATGTGGATGCAGGAATGCATCGGACGGGGATTGAACCGAATGAAAAACTTTTTGATCTTTATATGCAGTTGAAGAAATTAACCAATGTTCACTTAAAAGGATTGCATATTTATGACGGGCATATCCGCGATGAAAATTTTGAATTGCGAAAGCAAAAAGTAGAAGAAGCTTTTGCTCCGGTAAAGAAGGTTATGGAAAAAATTAAGTCTGCAGGTTTCCCCCAACCAAAAGTAATTGCAGGCGGAACGCCCACCTTTACCGTGCATGCATTATATAAAGAAGAATATTGCAGCCCGGGAACGTGTTTACTTTGGGATTATGGCTATGATTCTTTTTTACATGAACAAGCTTTTGAATTTGCTGCAGTTTTAATTACAAGGGTAATCTCAAAACCTGCAAGAGGAATTATCACTACTGATCTCGGGCATAAATCTGTTGCTGCAGAAAACGCTATTTCCAAAAGAATATTTTTTTTGAATTTAGAAGATTATGAAGTGAAATCACAAAGTGAAGAGCATTTGGTAATTGAAGTAAAAGATTGGGAAAAAATTGCCATTGGCGATTTGTTCTATGGCATTCCTTATCATATTTGCCCAACTGTTGCTTTATATGATGAAGCGTATGTAATTGAAGACGGATCTTTGGTAGACCAGTGGAAAATTGAAGCGCGGCAGAAAAAAATTACGATTTAAAAAAAATATTTTTTTCCTGTAGCAATTGAGTCAAGAAGTTGTTTACTAAACAGGAATTTGAATTATTTGTTTGCCTGCTGCAAATTCTAAAATATCTAAACCATTCTAAACCTAATATAAGAAATGTCTAATTTAATTTTCGATGCACACCTTGATCTTAGTATGAATGCGATGGAATGGAATCGCGATTTTACTCAATCCGTTTATAATATACGCGAAAGAGAAAAAGGAATGACTGATAAGCCCGACAGGAGTAATGGCACCGTTTCATTACTTGAAATGCGCAAAGGGAAAATTGGCATTTGTGTGGCAACAATGATTGCAAGATTTGTAAAACCCGGCAGCCTTTTGCCCGGATGGAATTCGCAGGAACAGGCGTGGGCACAAACGCAAGGACAATTTGCATGGTACAAAGCCATGGAAGATTGTGGTGAGATGAAACAAATAAATGATGCGGACACATTAAATGATCACCTGGCTCAATGGCAAAATAATGATATTGATAAATTGCCCGTTGGATATGTATTGAGTCTTGAAGGAGCCGATTCTATCGTTAATATGAGCTACATGGAAAAAGCCTATCAAAATGGATTGCGGGCGCTCGGTCCGGCTCATTATGGTCCCGGCGTTTATGCTTATGGAACGGATTCAGAAGGGGGACTTGGAAGTAAGGGACGTGAATTGTTGAAGGAAATGGAACGGTTGAATATTATTTTAGATGCTACGCATTTATGTGATCTAAGTTTTTGGGAAGCATTGGAAAATTTCAAAGGTCATGTATGGGCGAGCCATAATAATTGCCGCGCGCTTGTTCCGCATAACAGGCAGTTTTCTGACGATCAGATTAAAGTTTTAATAGAACGCGGAGCCGTAATTGGCGGCGCTTTTGACGCATGGATGTTGAAGCCTGGTTGGGTAAGAGGGAAATCTAAACCTGCAGATGAAGGCGTTTTTATTTCTACAGTAATAGACCATATTGATCATGTTTGCCAACTTGCCGGCAATTCTTTGCATTCAGGAATAGGAACCGATTTGGATGGCGCTTTCGGTACAGAACAATGCCCTGCTGATTTAGATACGATTGCAGATCTTCAGAAAATTCCGCATATTTTAAAAAGCAGAGGTTATTCTGAAAAAGATATTGATAATATCATGTACAAAAACTGGGTTCGGTTTTTAGAAAATGCATGGCAGTAAAGCAACTTTTTTAATCAATTATTATTTTGATAAACCAGGTGCATCGGTTCTTTTAAAGCATTATAAAGCTTGGTAAATACTAAGTAATTGGCTTCATGCTTTGCATGATTAGCAAAATCAGGCGCTACGATTTCTTTGACCGAAGGTTTGAAAGAAGAATAATTTTCTATTATTCCCATTGCCTTCATATTTAATAATGCCGCGCCAACTGCAGATGAATCCTCAGTTTCAATTACAAATATTTTCTTTCCGGTAATGTCAGCTAAAATTTTCATCCACGTTTTTGAATGAATGAAACCTCCACCTACAATTAGCTGATCTATTTTTTCAGTTGATGATTCTACAATTTTTAAAACCTGGTTTAGTGAATAACAAATTCCTTCTAATGCCGCACGTAAGAAATAGGCATTTGTATGAAAAGGCTTAATTCCAAAAAAAACACCGCTGGATCTTCCATCCCAAACAGGCGCTCTTTCTCCATATAAATAAGGCAGAAAAATCAACCCTTTACTTCCCGCCGGAACAGAATCAATTTGATGGAACAGAATTTCATAATCTTTTTCGGAAGGCTTTTCGATATTTAAAAAGGCTTCGAATAACCATTGAACCACATTTCCACCATTATTTACTGGTCCGCCACAAATAAAAGTGTTTTCGTCCATCACATAATTAAAGGTCATTTCCTGAAAATTAAAAATGGGCTTTTTGTTGGCAATTCTTACTGCGCCACTGGTTCCGATCGTTAAAGCTGCAGTTCCTTTATCAATTGCATAGCTTCCCAAATTGGCAAGACAGCCATCACTGGCTCCAATGCAGAATGAAGTTTCTGAAGAAATATGTAAAGCCTTTGCGATAGAAGGGAGCACATTTTTTCTGATGAAATCAGTTCTTAACGGCTCTGAAAGTTGGGCGGTTTTTATCTTGCATAATCTCAAAGAAGCATCATTCCATTTTAGTGTTTCAATATTAAACAAACCGGTTGCAGAAGCGACGGAATGATCTATTTCATAAACTCCAAACAGTTTATACCAGATGTATTCCTTAATTGAAATAAATTTATAAGTCTCCTTGAAAAGGGAAGGTTGGTTTTCTCTGAGCCAGATGATCTTGCACAAAGGAGACATGGCGTGGATCGGCGTTCCGGTTGCCTTATAAATACTTTCTGCTTCTGCTGAAGTATGAATTTTTTCAGCAATTTCTTCACTTCTCGTATCTGCCCATGTTATTAAAAGAGTAATTGGCTTATTTTGTTGGTTTACTGCAATAAGACCGTGCATTGCACTGCTTAGGCTTATGGAAACCGGTGGATATTTTAAATCGGCAACGATTTTTTTAATTACATCTTTAAATGCTTTCCAGATAGTTTCAGGATCTTGTTCCGAATACCCGGGATGTATGTTTTTGGTAGAATAAAATAATTGAGAATTGGCAATAATTGTTCCTTTACTGCTTATTGCTATGGCTTTAGTACTCCCTGTCCCTATATCAATTCCAATAAAATAGGGTTGGGTACTTTCTTTAGCCATGTGTTATGAAATTTTAGTAGCCTCTTTCATTTTTGCCTTCCATATAATTTAGAAAAGCTTTATTTACCACGCGGTTTCCGCCGGGTGTAGGGTAATTGCCGGTGAAATACCAGTCGCCTAAATTGGTGGGGCAACAATCGTGTAAATCTTCAATTGTCTGATAAATAACTTCTACAGGAATATTTATTTCTGCGGGCGTAATTAATTCGGCGATTTTACGATCAATTTCTTCTAAAGAAAATGGTTTATAAATTTCCCGTACAATATTTTGTGTGTGCAGCTGATTGTTTCTTTTTAGTTCTTTACATTTTTCAAAAAGGCAATGCAATTCTGATTCCATCCCTCTCTCCTTAATTAATTCCATAGCTGCTTTAAAGGCTACAAATTCGCCAAGTTTGCTCATGTCAATGCCATAACAATCAGGATACCTTATTTGCGGTGCTGATGAAACGACGATAATTTTTTTAGGTTCAAGCCTCGACAGCATCCTGATAATACTTTCCCTCAACGTGGTACCTCTCACAATTGAATCATCAATTACTACAAGCGTATCGATGCCTTTTCTAACAGTTCCGTAAGTAATGTCATACACGTGCTGAACCATTTCATTCCTGTTGAGGTCTTCTGTAATAAAAGTGCGGAGTTTCACATCTTTGATAGCAATTTTTTCCATCCGTACTTTTCGGTTAACCATCTCCGCCAGTTTCTCTTCATCATAATCTTTTCCCCAACTTAATATTCTTTCAATTTTTATTTTATTCAGATAATCCTGTGCGCCTTTTATCATTCCATAAAATGCGATTTCAGCAGTATTAGGTATAAAAGAGAAGATGGTATTTTTTAAGTCATAATCTACCGCTTTAAGTACCCGTTCACTTAAATGATATCCCAATGCAATTCTTTCCTGATAAATTTTTTCATCGCTTCCCCTGGAAAAATAAATTCGTTCAAAACTGCAGGCTTTTCTTTCTTTTGGCTCTAGGATTTGTTCAATCGAATATTCTCCGTCAGGCTTTACGATGAGTGCATTTCCGGGCATTAATTCTTTTACTACATTTTCTCCAACATTAAAAGCCGTTCTTATTGCGGCGCGTTCGCTGGCAGCAACTATTACTTCATCATCAATATAATAATAGCAAGGTCGTATTCCGTGGGCGTCTCTTACAACAAATCCTGTTCCATCGCCGGTGAGGCCGCCAAATGTGAAACCACCATCAAAAAAGGGAACAGATTTTTTCAAAACTGAGGCTATATCAACCCCATCAGGAGAAGCTTCATCTGCCTTGATCAAAAAGTGTTGAATCATATCAATCATCGCTCCCAAATCACTTCCGCGGTCCTGTTCACTTCTAGGGCTATTTATTATTGAAAAAAGTTCATCCTTATTGATAAGGTTAAAATTTCCAGCGAGGGCAATATTGCGCGCCGGAATAGTATTTCTTTTTATAAAAGGATGGCAAAATTCCACATTGTTCTTTCCCTGCGTTCCATATCGCAAATGACCCAGTAATAATTCTCCTAAAAAGTCGATATGGCCTTTCATTAGTCCGGCATGCTGCTCAATATCCGGATGATATTTTTTAATTTCATTTACCTGGTTTCCTATTTGTGAAAAAAGATCTGCAATTGCCTGGTTGGCAGTGCTCCTTATCCTATGAAGAAATGGGTAACCGGGCTCAGTATTTAATTTGACAGAAGCAATACCAGCCCCATCCTGTCCGCGATTGTGTTGCTTTTCCATCAAAAGATATAGTTTGTTCAAGCCGAACAAAACAGTACCATATTTTTGGCGGTAATAGGAGAAGGGTTTACGTAGCCTTATAAAAGCAAGGCCACATTCATGTTTTATTTCGTCGCTCATATATTGGAAAGAAATGCAAAATTACGATTTATCCATTGTGTATGTGTTTTAGAGCTTTTTTTATTCTGTTATAATATTGCTATTTTAATTTATGTTAATTAAAAATTAAATATATAATAATTTGATTTGTATCTTTAATACAAAATAATCTAAAAATATTTTTCTAAAACGATGACTTTTTTTAATTTAATTTCATACTTTGTATAAAAAAATAAATTATGGCAAGACCCGTTAGAAATAATGAAGTTGCAGGCAAGTTAAAAACCCTTAAAGAACAATTGGCTGACTATAAAGAAGAATTAAAAACAGTTCATCCTACGTTTAACATATCAAAAAATGGTAAACGATTGAGTAATATCAACGCAACCATTCAAAAATTGGAAAGAGAGATAGAAGAGCTGAAAAAGAGATAATAGCGTTTTGAATTGTGGGATGGAAGCTTTTGGTTTCCATTAAAAGTCATTGGTGAATTAGTAATAAAAGTGCATTTCTCACCTGAGAAGTGTATTTTTTTGTCTTTTATTTTCAAAAAATCGCCATTCTCTATATTTTCATGTCTATTTCTTTGAAGATGCAAAAGTTTACCTTTGCAAAAATTTTATTGCTTTGCCTCCATTAAAGGCAAAATTTTATTGATCTTATATGAATACTGAACATCTTTCTGAACAGCAAATTATACGTAGAGAAAAATTAAAAGAATTTTCCAGGTTGGGTATTGATACTTTTCCTGCTGAATCCTACCCGGTGAGTACTACGGCTGCGTTTATAAAAAGCAATTATAAAGGCGATGAAAACAAAGATGATTTTTCAGAGGTGTGCGTGGCTGGCCGTGTTGTCAGTATCCGCGATATGGGAAAAGCTTCCTTTGCCGTTTTGCAGGATTCAACAGGAAAAATTCAGTTGTACATCCGAAGGGATGATATTGCAAAAGATGAAGACAAAACCCTTTATAATATTGTATGGAAAAAACTAATTGATATTGGTGACATTATCGGCGTAAAAGGGTATGTATTTACCACAAAAACCGGTGAAACTTCTATTCATGTATCAGAGTTTAAAATATTATCAAAATCGCTACGCCCTTTGCCGGTGGTAAAAGAAAAGGACGGTGAAACCTTTGATGAAGTTACTGATGCAGAATTCAGGTATAGGCAACGTTATGCAGATCTGATCGTGAATCCACATGTGAAAGAAATTTTTATTAAAAGAACAAAAATGATGAACGCCATTCGTGATTTTTTAAACGAACGTGGCGCTCTTGAAGTGGATACCCCTGTTTTACAAAATATTCCCGGTGGCGCTGCTGCACGCCCTTTCAAAACACATCATAATGCGTTGGATATTCCTTTTTATTTGCGCATAGCAAACGAACTTTTTTTAAAAAGATTAATTGTTGGCGGCTTTGACTGGGTATATGAGTTTAGCCGCAATTTCAGAAATGAAGGAATGGACAGAACACACAATCCTGAATTTACCGTGCTTGAATTTTATGTGGCCTACAAAGATTATTTGTGGATGATGCATACCACTGAGCTGTTGTTGGAAAAAACAGCGCTGGCGGTAAACGGAACGACAATAGCAATGTCTGGCGATAAGGAAATTGATTTTAAAGCACCTTACAAAAGGATCAGTATGTACGATGCCATTAAGGAATATACGGGTATTGACATTAGTGGTAAAGATGAAGATGGACTTAGAGAAGTGTGTAAACAATTAGGCATACACGCAGATAAAACAATAGGAAAAGGAAAGCTGATTGATGAAATCTTTTCAGAAAAATGTGAAGGGCATTTTGTGCAACCAACTTTTATTATTGATTACCCGGTAGAAATGAGCCCTCTTACTAAAAAGCATCGCAGCAAACCCGGATTGGTGGAGCGTTTTGAGTTGATCGTGAACGGGAAAGAAATTGCCAATGCTTACAGCGAACTCAATGATCCGCTGGAACAAAAAGAGCGTTTTGAAGAGCAATCTAAACTGATGGAGCGAGGCGATGACGAAGCTATGTATATTGATTATGATTTTTTAAGAGCGCTCGAATATGGGATGCCACCAACAAGCGGCATTGGTTTTGGAATAGACAGAATGGCAATGTTACTCACCAACCAGCCATCTATACAGGATGTGCTGTTTTTTCCTCAAATGAGGCCTGAAAAAAAAATAACCGAAGAAAAGGATACCGAAACTGCTTCAAAATAAATCATATTGATTTTTTATCTCCATATTTTAAGTTTTAGTATTAACTTAGAAAAAACTAACTGAAATGTGGCAGACTTTAAAAGACTATTTCAGCTTTACCAAAAAAGAAAGGAACGGAATTATTTCTATCGTTTCTATCATTATTATTGTAAGCCTTCTCCCCCGTTTCTTTTATTATTTTACAAATAATGAAACTGTTGATAGCACTGAGTTTGAAAAGGAAATTTCACAATTAAAAATTGATTCTTTTTCTGCAAAAACTTTTTCTAAAAACCAGGATGAATATTATAATGATTATACTCCGGCATATAAAAATAGGACGTCGGTAAAAAAAGAACTTTTTTATTTTGACCCAAATACTGCTTCAGAAAATGATTGGATAAGATTGGGGGTAAGGAAACGAACTGCACAAACTATCCAAAAATACATTGCGAAAGGAGGAAAGTTTTATAAACCTGAAGACATTAAAATGATTTACGGACTTAGTGAAACCGATGCTGAGAGATTGATTCCTTATGTTTCTATTTTGGCTGCTAAAAAAGAATTTTCCAAAAATGAAAATTCATTTACTGAAAAGAAAATTTATCCAAAAAAATATACTGTTCAACTGGTGGATATCAATGTTGCTGATACTTCCGCTTTTATTGCTTTACGTGGCATTGGCAATAAACTTTCAAAAAGAATAATTGCTTTCAGGGAAAAGCTTGGCGGGTTTTATTCTGTGGACCAAATAGCGGAAACTTACAATCTTCCTGATTCTACTTTCCAAAACATAAAAAAATATTTGATTATTAACAGTAAAGCAATAAAAAAGATCAATATCAATTTGGCCACTGTTGATGAAATGAGGACGCATCCTTACATTAATTATAATATTGCCAATGCGATTTATCAATACCGGCAACAACATGGAAGTTTTAATTCTGTTGACGAAATCAAAAAAATTATGACGATCAATGATGAGTTTTTTAATAAAGTTTCTCCTTACCTCTCTGTTCAATAAATCCTTTTTACTAATTTTTACTAAAATATTAGCCAGCACTTATTTTTAATAAAAATCTCTTTACTTACCAGTAAACAAACAAATACTTAGGTTTTTTGTTTTTCTTATTAAACTACATTTAATAATTGCGTTGAAACTATTATTAAAATGAAATTGAGCAAATCGTAGAATTATATAATTCGTTCTAAATTGCAAAACACAAAAGTGTTTAAACAATGGATTTTGCCAAAAACGAATTAACTGCACAGGTAGCTGAAACGGCAAAGCAATTTGCCGGACAATTTATCAGGCCTCATGTAATGGAATGGGATGAAAAGCAGGAATTTCCTGTGCATATTTTAAAAGAACTGGGAAAGTTGGGCCTTATGGGCATTTTAGTGCCACAGGAATACGGTGGGAGCGGTCTTGGTTATTTTGAATACAGTGCAGCAATACAGGAACTTGCCAAAGTTTGTGGATCGATAGGGCTTTCATACGCTGCTCACAATTCTTTATGTACCGGCCATATTCTTGCGTTTGGGAATGAAGAACAGAAGAAAGATTTTTTGCCCAAACTGGCTTCAGCAGAATATATTGGTGCCTGGGGATTGACAGAACCAAACACCGGAAGCGACGCAGGAAATATGCAGTGTGTTGCTGAAGAGGATGGTGACGAATGGGTAATAAACGGAACCAAAAGCTGGATCACTCATGGAAAAAGTGGCGACGTGGCAGTGGTGATTTGTAGAACGGGTGAACCTCACGCACGTGATAATTCAACCTCATTTATTGTTAGGCGTGGAACCAAAGGATTTCTTGCAGGGAAAAAGGAAAATAAACTTGGTATGCGCGCCAGTGAAACAGCAGAAATGATCTTTGATAATTGCAGAATTCCTGATTCTGCACGAATGGGCGAGGTAGGCGATGGTTTTAAACAGGCGATGCGTGTACTGGATGGTGGTCGTATTTCTATAGCCGCACTTGGTCTCGGTATTGCTAAAGGTGCATATGAAGCATCACTTCAATATTCAAAAGAGCGTTATCAATTTGGAAAACCGATCTCCGATTTCCAGGCAATTTCATTTAAGCTGGCTGATATGGCGACAGAAATAATGGCTTCAGAATTATTAATTGACCAGGCTTGCCATCTTAAAATAAAAGGTGAAAATGTAACCAAAGAATCGGCGATGGCTAAATATTATTCAAGCGAAGTGGCGGTCAGGGTTTCAACAGATGCGGTACAAATATTTGGCGGATATGGCTACACCAAAGATTTTCCTGTTGAAAAATTTTACAGAGATAGCAAATTATGTACGATTGGTGAAGGCACCAGCGAAATTCAAAAAATCGTTATTGCAAGGGAAGTTTTGAGATAAACTCAGTCGTTTTTGCTTTCTCCAAAAAGGCCACTCAGATTTTTTTTGGCAAACTCCTCAATTTTTTCTCCGGTAGTTCCGGGAATAAATTCTGAAATTTTATCCATCAGATCGCTGTTGCCATTTATCGGATCTGACACAGTCGATTGAACATCTTCGGGCGTTGTTCCGGGTGCTGTAGGCGTAGTTCCTGATTGAAAAAGATTATCAATAGCGCCACCAACCATCGGAAATTTTTCTTTAAGATAATCAGCAATTGTACCTAGAATTTTGTGCGATTCTTCTGCAGAAAGTCCATGATTGCTTTGCAATTTTTGGATCAACTCATCCATAATAGTTCTTTTTTAAAGTTGTTCAATTATATAAAAGTAATCCATTTTACAAAAGAAAAGGGCGTATTTTTAAGGAACTTGCTTTTATATTATTAATTTTGGTAACGATAATTTTTTATTTAATGTATAATTTATGAAGTCAATATTATCATCTATTTTATTTCTAAGTTTTTTGGTTGTTAATACCAGCTCTTTTGCACAGGACAAAACAGTGAAAGAGATGCAAAGTGAAGTTGCGAAGGATATTAAAAAACATGAAGTTGATAGCGGTAAAGTTTGGAAAACAGGAGGACAGTTTGATCTGAATCTTGCACAGGGAAGCCAAAGCAATTGGGCAGCCGGTGGCGATGATTTTTCATTCTCTGTTAATTCTTATTTTGGTTTATACGCTTTTTATAAAAAAGAAAAATATAGCTGGGATAATACGCTTGATCTTAATTATGGATTAGTAAATACCACCAGTCTTGGAAGCAGGAAAAATGATGATCGCATCAACTTCTTAACCAAAGCAGGGTATGAAATTGCTCCAAAATTGAGTTTATCTGCTTTATTTAATTTTCGTTCGCAGTTTTCAAAAGGATATAATTACAACAAAGACGGAACAAAAGATCTTCTTTCTAACTTTTTAGCGCCTGCTTACATCTTATTAAGTCTCGGATTGGATTATAAACCTGCCGATGGACTATCCATTTTTGTTTCGCCAATTACTTCGCGGTGGACGATCGTAAGAGATGACAGTTTATCGGCGAAAGGCGCTTATGGTGTTGTTCCGGGAAAAAAAAGTTATAACGAAATAGGGGCTTTTGTAACAGTTAATTATCTGAAAAACCTTTCTAAAACCATTACCTACAAAGGGAGATTGGATTTGTTTTCTAATTACGAAAAGAATCCGCAAAATGTAGATGTGTTAATGAATAATATGTTTACTGCAAAAGTTTCAAAAGTATTAACGGCCAGCCTCGGGCTTGATCTTATTTATGATGATAATGTAAAACTTTTTGGACCAAATCATGATTCACCGGCGCTACAGTTAAAATCACAGATCGCGGTAGGAATGAGTGTGAAATTTTAAAAGTGATAGTAAACCAACAAATTTTACAGATTTTCAATGATACCTGCAATTCCTTGTCCGCCGCCTACGCAGGCCGTAACAATTCCGTATTTTTTATTCAATCTTTTCATATCGTTAATGATTTGTATGGTGAGTTTTGCACCGGTGCATCCAAGCGGATGGCCTAATGCAATAGCACCACCATTTATATTTACTTTTTCAGGATCAAGCTCAAGGGTTTTTATTACAGCTAAAGATTGCGAGGCAAATGCTTCATTTAATTCGATGAGATCTATTTGGGAAAGACTCATTCCGGCTTGCTTTAAAACTTTTGGAACGGCTTCTACCGGACCGACACCCATTACACGCGGATGAACACCGGCGCTTACACAACTTACCAGTCGTGCAATAGGTTTAAGTTTCAATTCATTCATCATCTTTTCGCTCATCACAATTACAAAAGCCGCGCCATCACTTGTTTGAGAAGAATTTCCTGCTGTAACGGTTCCGCCTAAAGCGAAAGCAGGTTTTAATTTGGCCAATGCTTCCAGGGAGGTATCTGCCCGAACACCTTCATCTGTATCTACCACAAAAGATTTTTTCTGCTTTTTCAGATTTTTATCAAGGTAAATTTCTTCTACCAGCATTGGAAAAATGCCGCTTTTAAAATATCCGTTCTTAATTGCATTCGATGCCTTTTCATGTGAATGCAAACTAAATTCATCCTGCTGTGCGCGGGTCACATTATATTCTTTGGCAACAGCTTCGGCAGTTAGCCCCATTCCTAAATAATAATCAGGCGTTTCTGAAGTAACCGAATAAGCCGGAACCGTTTTCCAACCTGAAGTAGGAACCATCGTCATACTTTCTGTACCTCCGGCAATAATACAATCGGCCATGCCGCTCCTGATTTTTGCCGTTGCAATCGCAATCGTTTCCAGCCCGCTGGCGCAATAACGGTTTACCGTCATTCCGGGAACTGAAATTCCCAAAGCTCTTACACTTATCATTCTACCTACCTGCAAACCTTGCTCAGCCTCAGGTACAGCGTTTCCTACAATTAAATCGTCTACTCTTTTGCCGTCTAATTCAGGAACCGAGGCCAACAGGCCTTTTATTAAATCAACCGCTAAATCATCAGGCCGATAAAAACGAAAACCTCCGCGCTTTGCTTTGGTAACTGCTGTTCTGTATCCTGCTATTATGTATGCTTCCATAAATATTTTTTTTATTGGCTTCTCTATTACTCCAATTTAAGCCATATCTTTTAAAAAAAGCTATTGCTTATTAATTAAAACAGTAAACAAACAAATCATTCTGATTTCTGTTTTGACCTTAATCCAAATAATTTCCCACTATCGGCATTCTTCTACCTGTTCCAAAAGCTTTTGGAGAAATGCGGATGATGGGGCAAAACTGGTTTCTTTTATATTCATTCCGATTTACTAATTTTAAAATTCTATCCACCAGCTCAGCATCGTAACCCATTTCTTTTATTTCAACAGGACCCTGAATTCTTTCAATATATTGATATAAAATTTGGTCTAAAATATCATAGGGAGGAAGACTGTCAATATCTTTTTGCCCCGGTCTCAATTCTGCAGAGGGTGCTTTAGTAATTATATTTTCAGGAATAATTTCTTTTTCACTGTTAATGTATTTTGCCAATTCATAAACCTGCAATTTGTAGCAATCACCCAATACTCCAATTCCCCCTGCCATATCGCCATATAACGTTCCGTAACCTGTTGCTAATTCACTTTTATTGGAAGTGTTTAATAAAATATATCCAAACTTATTAGCGATCGACATCAATAAATTTCCTCTTGTGCGGCTTTGAATATTTTCTTCGGCGATATTGAATGGGAGATTATTAAAAACCGGATCAAGCTCTTTTAGAAAAGCCTCATAAATGTTTTTTATTGGAATAATGTCATAAGGGTTTCCGAGTGTTTTGCTCAGTTTTTCTGCATCACTAATTGAATGAGAACTTGAAAATTCTGAAGGCATTAAAACGGCTCTTACATTTTCTTTTTCTAAGGCTGCACAGGCAAGTGCAATCGTGACAGCACTATCAATACCACCACTGCTGCCGATGATGGCTTTGGTAAAACCCATCTTGGTAAAATAATCTTTTATACCTAAAATGATTGCATCATACACCTGCTGAATGTTGAGTGACGGTGTGAATTCCAATGGATCTAAAAGTGCGGTTGATACTACTGCCGCCGGTTTTATTATTGGTGAATCAAAAGTGCCGTCATCATTTAGGTTCACTTCTTTCAATTCTTCTTTAAACTGTGAAAGCTCGCAACAAAGATTAGCATCTTTATCAAAACACAATGATACTCCATCAAATATAATTTCAGTCTGGCTGCCAACTGCATTACAATAAAGAAGAGGAAGTTTATACTTTAAAACGTTTGCTTTTATGGTGGCTCTTCTATCGTCAGCATGGGTATAATCAAAAGGAGATGCTGAAATATTAATCATAACATCCGGCTGCTGCTCCATTAAAATATCCATGGGGCAAATGCGGTAAAGCGGGTTATCGCCAAGATTCCAAATGTCTTCACAAATCGTTAGTGCAATTTTTTTTCCTTTAAACTCAATTACGTTCCATGTAAAGGCGGGTTCAAAATAGCGGTATTCATCAAACACATCATAATTAGGTAAACATGTTTTATGAGCTATGCTTTTAATCTCGTTTTGATAAAGAAAAAAAGCGGCGTTAAAAAGATCTTTTCCTTCTTTTACAGGATTCCGGTCGGGCGAGCCAACAATCACGCCGATCGTATCGGCATGTTGCTTTATTTTTTCAATGCTATTATAACACTTATCAATAAAATCTTTAAAATCCAGGAAATCTTTGGCGGGATAACCGCAGATGCTCATTTCACTAAAAACAATCAGGTCGGCATTTTTACTTTTAGCAACATGGATCGCGTCAATAATTTTATCAAGATTCTTTTCAAAATTTCCAATGTGATAATTCTGTTGTGCAAGAAAAATTTTCATTTTGTAAAATTAAGTCAGAATAAAATCTCAGTGAATTCTTCATTTAACAAAATTGTCTTTATTTTTTGCTTTTATTTGAGGTATGAGAAAATGTTTTATTTGTTTATTTACTGCAGCAGTTTTTGTTTCATGTAATGGAAACAAGAATATTCCTGATGTTTCTTCGATAAAAGTGAATCTTCAAACGAGAAGGTTTGAGAAAGATTTCTTTGCGATGGATACTACCAAAGTTGCTGAATCCATGAAATCAGTTTTGCAAAAATATCCTGATTTTTTACCCCTTTTTACCGCTAATATTTTAGGTTTGGATTTGGATAGTTTATTAATTCCCGGTAATCGTGAAGACCAGGCCATCCGCATGTTTATTCATGATTATATGCCGTTGAAAGATTCTGCTGAACAGCTCTATAATAATTTTGACAAAGAGACACATGATATTGAACAAGGATTACAATTTGTAAAATATTATTTTCCTCAATATAAAATTCCTCAATCGATTATCACTTTTATCGGTCCTATTGATGCGAATTTTGAAACGTCATTTGGCGTGCAGGGAGATGTGCTGACTACTAAAAGTATAGGAATTGGCTTACAACTTCATATGGGAAAATACTTTTCTTTTTACAGAAGTAAGGAAGGAATGGAAGAGTACCCGGATTTTTTATCCAACAATTTTAATAGAGAACATATTTCGGTTAATGCCATGAGAAATATCGTAGATGACCTTTTTCCAGCTAAAATAAAAGGCAGAGCTTTAATAGAGCAAATGGTGGATAGGGGAAGAAGAATGTATTTGCTTACTAAATTTTTGCCTTACACTCCTGAATACCTTTGCATGGGATATACTAAGGAACAAATGAAGGATGCTGAAAAAAATGAAGCAGTTATCTGGGACTTTTTTTTGAACAATAATCTTCTGAACAAAACAGATGACAACATCATTCAAAATTATATCGGCGAAAGCCCGAAAACTCCAGAATTGGGAGAAGGTGCCCCAGGAAATATTGGTACGTTTTCCGGGTTTCAGATCGTTAAAAAATTTATGGAAATATACCCGAATACGAGCCTTTCTGAGTTGATGAAAAAAGATCCAAGGGAAATTTATGACAAGTCCAAATACAAGCCCAGAATTTAATTGAGTTTTGTAGGAACAATCATTTCAAATGAAGGAATATTAATGATAAACGTTTGCTTATTGTGGAAGTTCTCCATAAAATACAACCCATGCATTTTACCCAATTCGCTACGTAAATTGCAACCACTTACATACTGGTATTTTTCACCTGAATTGATAACGGGCTGAATGCCAATAACTCCTTCACCTTCTACTTCGCGATGCTCAGAAGTACTATCGAAAATATACCAATGGCGCCTTAATAATTGTACAGGAAAAGTATTGTTGTTTTCAAGTGTGATGCGGTAAGCAAACATATATTCGCTGTTAATAGGGTTGCTGTATTCAGGCTGATAAAAAGTTTCAACACTTACAGTAACACCTTCGGATATTTTTGAGATCATGGTTTTTAGGTTGTGATAAAGTTATTAAAACTGGTTAATTAAATAAATTAAATTTTACGCGATTTACTATATCCATTCTTTAAAAGCCATTGTAATATTTTGTCTCTTTGATCACCCTGGATGATGATTTCATTATCTTTTGCAGAGCCGCCGGTTCCGCAAAAAGATTTCAATTTCTTTGCCATCGCTTCTATTTCAGTTTCTTTCATAGCGAAACCTTTTATAATAGAAACCACTTTTCCGCCACGTTGCTTTTTGTCAAGAACAACTCTTAGCGGTTGTTCATTTGCCGATAAAAACTCTTCTTCCTGATCTTCACTTGAAGAATTGAAATTTTCAGCAGTCGAATAAACAATTCCTCCCTTATTATATAACTTTTTCTTCGGCATATTATTGTGTTATTTCTGCTTTTAAACTTAAGTCCAAACTGGTAGCCTGGTGTATAATTGCACCGCTTGAAACAAAATCAACCCCCGTTGCAGCGAACTTTTCAATATTATCCAAAGTAATTCCACCGCTTGCTTCTGTTTCATATTTACCATTTATTATGTGCAAGGCTTCTTTAATTTTTTCAGGGGAAAAGTTGTCAAGCATAACCCTGTCAACCTTTCCTGTTTCCATTACTTTTTTTACATCATCAATAGTGCGCGTTTCTACTTCAATTTTTAATCCTGGTTTTATTTCGTGCACATATTGGGATGCCTTATTAATAGCTTTTTCAATTCCTCCGCAATAATCAATGTGATTGTCTTTTAGAATGATCATGTCATACAATCCAAACCGGTGATTAACTGCACCACCTATTTTAACCGCTTCCTTTTCTATTATGCGGAAATTAGGAGTTGTTTTTCTTGTATCCAATAGTTTTGTATGGTAACCTTTTAGTTTATTGGTATACTGTTTTGTAAGAGTAGCAATGCCACTCATTCGCTGCATACAATTAAGTACTAATCTTTCGCATAAAAGAATGGTCCAAACTTTAGCGCTTACTTCAAAAGCGATTTCTCCGTAGTTCATTTCATCACCATCTTTTTTAAGCTTTTTTACAACTGAAGCAGGTTCAACAAAAGAAAATATTTTTTCTGCCAGATCAACTCCAGCTAAAATTCCGGGATCCTTTATTTTTAAAATAGCCTTTCCTGTGGCATTTGCATCTATGCATGACCGTGTGGAGTGATCACCATCACCAATGTCTTCTTTAAGCGCATTGGTAATGAATTCTTTTAGTTTGTTTTGATAATTTTCCGAAAGGGCCATAAACAAATTTATAGAAATGAAACGTAAAAAGGGTGGTCTGAAATAAACTAAATATTCACATTGCAAATAAAAATCAATAGTAAAAAATAATTATGAATAGCCTGCTGATTTTAATTTAAAAATAATTTTCAATCGTTAAACCATAAGTAAGTAACAGGTTTTCGCGATTGGTGCGGCTAATTTTATTGTAAGTGATAGTGGCATTAATGGCAAGCCATTTATTTAGTTTCACAGAAAGTTTGTTGTTTAATCTTATGATATAATCTTTTAAAGAAAGCATCGACGGTTGGTAAAAATTAGTGCCTTCAAGAATGAAAGTGCTATTGTAAGACCAACGGTATTTAACCCTTAATGAATTTCTTACTGTTTGATAAACATCTCTTCCGATGACGGGATCGGTAAGATCACTGGTTTCAAAAACAAAACCATCACTTACTTCAAAATCAAAATTTGGTTTTTTTACAAAAGTATATCCAACTCCAACACCTGATTGAAACCAGTAATTAATTTTTAAAGAATAGCTTTCGTCAAAATTTACAAGCCCCCAATAATAAAGCTTTTGCATATCTTTTTAGGTAATCTACGTTGGCCGCTGCCGAAAAATCATTATTGGAAAGTTGCTTGTTTTGAGTACCATAAATCCATGAGGCGCCGGTATTTAACGCAATTCTTTTTTTATTAACCTCGTATGAAATTGCATTATTTAAAACAAACGATTTAAGGTCTTTCGTTTTGTTATAAATACCTGTGGAAGAGAAAGAAAAATGGTGATGAACTGAATCGTTAAACTGGCAAAATGAAAGTTGAGTATATAAAATTGATGAAAAAATCAGAATAATTTTTTTTAGCATAATCTCTGTTTGTAAGGCTTACCACCGAGAGAAATGTAAAAAATTATTTGACAATTAAATTAAAAAGTTTCAGAATTTTTAGTTGTAACCAATTAAATAAAGATGATTTCTATAGCAGATTTACCTTTTACAGTAACCAAACAATTATCAGGAATTTTTATTTTGCCAATAAATATTTTAGTAACTATTTTTCAAACCGAAGTTCTTGTATCAATTCTTTGGTTCCTGCCTGTTTGATGTAAATGGTAGTACGAAAAACACCATTTGATGTAGTTAAATTGCCAATGCAGTATTCTGAGCCGGCATTCTCACTTTGATGAATTACCTGGAAATTTTTAACGGTATTATCATTAAAAAAATCATGCAGCACAAGCTGAGCCTGGTTTTTACTGTACGAGTTGCTTTTTTGCGGCAAAGTAATTTCTACCGTATTATCAAAATATTTAGCTACCTCGGCCGAATTTCCTGATTTTAATGCATTAATAATTTCAGTGAAAGAAATGTATGTGAAAGAAGAAAATGTGGTTATAATAAGAGTAAAAAGTAAAATTTTTTTCATGTAAAATAATTATGCATAAAATCGTCTAAAAACGTGCCAAATGATAAAATTATGATATGATTTGTAAAATCTTTTAATTATATAGCAGCTAATAATTAGTTTTGAAAAATGGAAGCAAAAAAAGTTATACTAGTAATAATGGATGGATGGGGCCTAGGGCAAAAGAAAGAAAGCGATGCAATTCAAAATGCCAAAACACCATTTGTAAGTTCACTTTATGATAAATATCCACATACCACTTTAACCACTTGTGGAAGGGCTGTGGGTTTGCCCGAGGGCCAAATGGGAAACAGTGAAGTAGGGCATTTAAATTTGGGTGCCGGACGTATTGTTTTCCAGGAACTGGAAAGAATAAATGTAGCTATTGAGAATGGTGAATTCGAAAAAAATCCGGCGCTCCTGCAAAGTTTAAATTATGCCAAAGAAAATAAAAAACCGTTGCATTTGATGGGTTTGGTTAGCAATGGTGGTGTTCATTCTCATATCGATCATTTAAAAGCGCTTGCTACCATTTGTAAAACGCATGAACTGGAAAAAGTTTATATCCATGCTTTCACAGATGGTCGTGATACAGATCCTAAAAGTGGGCTTGGTTTTTTAGAAGATCTTCAGCAACATCTGGATAAAACAACTGGCAAAATCGCAACCGTTACCGGACGTTATTATGCGATGGATCGGGATAAAAGATGGGAGCGGGTAAAAGTGGCCTATGATGCGTTGGTGCACAGAAAAGGTGAAATAACTACGAATATATTTTCTGCAGTAAAAGCTTCGTATGAAAATGAGGTAACTGATGAATTTTTAAAACCTATTGTAAATGCTGAAACTCCTGGTTCTGAAATAAAGGATGGTGATGCGGTAATCTGTTTCAACTTTCGTACTGACAGGTGCCGCGAAATTACCGAAGCACTTACTCAAACTGCATTTCCTGAATATGATATGAAGCCATTGAAACTGGATTATACGACGATGACGCTTTATGATCATACTTTTAAAAATATCCGTATTATTTTTCAAAAAGACGACCTTGTAAATACCATTGGAGAAGTATTAGCGGCGCATCATAAAAAACAAATCCGGATTGCTGAAACTGAAAAATACCCACATGTTACTTTTTTCTTTAGTGGTGGCAGGGAAGTTCCATTTGAAGGTGAAAACCGTATTATGATTCCGTCACCTAAGGTGGCCACGTATGATCTGCAACCTGAAATGAGCGCCTATGCTGTAACCGATGCTTTACTTCCCGAGATAAAAAATCGTTCTGCTGATTTTATTTGCCTGAATTATGCTAACGCTGATATGGTGGGCCACACCGGAGTTTGGGATGCAGTGATCAAAGCAGTTGAAACTGTTGATAAGTGTGTAAAAGAAATTGTTACCGCAGGCCTTGAAAACGGGTACACGATATTCCTTACTGCCGATCATGGGAATGCAGATTATATTGTTAATGAAGATGGAACGCCTAATACAGCCCATACCAAAAACCTGGTTCCTTTTTTTATAATTGATAAGGAATGGCATGGAAAAATTAATCCGGGAAAATTAGGTGACGTTGCTCCTACTATTTTAACCATGATGAAATTGCCAATACCTGAACAAATGACCGGAAAAGTATTGATTGACAAAGATTAGTTGCTTTGCTGCTATTTATTTATAAATCCAGATTAAATTTAAAAATCTGCTATATAAGCGGTATAAATTAAAAAATTTCTATTTTTTATTTAACAAACTTTTATTCATGCAGCATTTTAAGTAAAAAATTGTCCTATCTTAGTAGGGTTAAACAAGCAAACTATGACAGAAGAGATAATGCTTCAAGGCTGTCTTGATAACCTTTCATCCGCGCAGGAAGCTTTATATAATAGATTTAGTCCGCGCATGCTTGGAGTTTGCTATCGTTATGCCCACAACAGGGAAGACGCTGAAGATATGCTTCAGGAAGGTTTTATAAAAGTATATTCTCAAATCCATCAATACAAAGGCTCGGGAGCCCTTGAGGGTTGGATCAGAAAAATCGTCGTCCATACCTGTATTAATGTTTTGAAAAAAAATAAAAAGTTCTCTGATAGTGTTGACCTGGTTCATGCATCGAGTATCCAGATAAGCGATAATAATATTCCATCTATGCTGCAGGCAAAACAAGTGGTGGAATGTATAAGATTATTGCCGATTGGCTATAGAACGGTACTAAATTTGTATGCCATTGAGGGATTTTCTCACAAGGAAATTTCTACAATATTGGAAATTGAAGAAAGCACGAGCCGATCTCAATATACAAGAGCACGTGCATTATTGGAAGAGATTTTGGTTAAGAAAAAAATATTGCAGAAACCGAGAGAAAATGTGAGAATGGTTTCAATAAAATAGGTGAAATAACTATCTGTTTATAGATATTTAAATCTCTGTCACTACTAACTGAAACGTATGAATAATGGAAAGAAGATTTGATATGAGTGATTTTGAGCAGTCTCTTAAAGATCATGCCGATCAATTTAAGATGATACCTTCCAAACGTGTGTGGAATGGCATTTACAATAATTTACATCCGGGAAGCAAGTGGCCTTCTATTACAGTAGCTATCGTTTTTTTAATAACGCTTGTTACAATTGGTAATTTAAATAATTCTCCATCTCATCCTAACAACCTTTCAAAAAATGATTTGAGTTCTGCAAATAAAATTTCAAAAACAGATAAGCAACAGCAGAACAGGCCTCTTTTTAGAGAACAAAGCAATAGCTTAAAGAGTTCATCAAAAGAAGAGGTAAATAATAATCCAAATACTACCGTGCAAGGTAAGATAGAGTTTCACGATAAAAATACTGCTGCAAATCAATTAGCTCCAGGCAATAATTTACCTGAAAAAATCGAACAATCCACAGCGCTTCAACCTAATTTATCGGCAAACAGCGCTTCTATAAAAAATAAAAAGTCGTCCAATAATATTAGATCAGTCAATAATTTAGGATCACCAAATACTGGCAATAAGAGCGGCTTTATAGCAAATAAACAAATAAGTGAAATTTCTGTTTTAGAAGAACCGGCAAATAGGCAAACAAATCCTCAACTTGCGTTTGCACAAGAACCGGAATCTTTTAAAAATGATTTATCAATACCAGTTTCTTATCAAATCTTTTCTTTTCCACCATCTGAATCACTCCATCCAACTTTGGTTTATCTGAATAATAATGAACCTGTTATTACTGATCAAAATGTCGTTGAAGATTATAATTCAAGTATTACCATAAATAAGTTACATAGAAAAAAGAACAATAGGATCGAATGGACTTTTTATGTAAATCCTGCTATCAGTACTGTTTCATTTAATAAAAAGACCATTCAGCCTTCAGGCAATGCTTCTTCTATCGTTGTTTTATCCAATCAACCTTCTTTCAAACTGGTACACAGTTCAAGATTTGGTTTTGAAACAGGCGCAGAAATGAGCCTTGCGATTACGAAGAAGTTCAAGTTTATTACTGGCTTTAATTTGAGTTATTCCGGTTATAATAACGTCTCAAATTTGGTGCACCCAACTTTTGCAACTTTAACACTTAACGATAACCAAGGCGGAACGTATTCTAAAGATTATATTACTCATTATGGAAATGGTCAAAGCCAGGACCATATTCCTTTGGTTAATTATAGCATTGAAGCATCAATTCCTCTGGGCGTTCAATATAATATTTGGGGGAACGAAAAGATCAAAGTTGATATTGCTTCATTGATAGAGCCTTCTTTAGTACTGAAAGGCAATGCTTATCTTATTTCTTCTGATGGAAGATATTATGTAAACGATCCGACACTTCTGAGACGAACTAACCTGGAAGGTCATTTTGGCTCTTATATAACCCTTATTGGTAAAAAAATAAAATGGCATTTGGGACCTGATTTTAGGTACCAGATCTTTTCAACTTATAAAAATATTTATCCCACAAAGGAACATTTGATAGATTATGGCATAAGAATTGGAATATCTAAATAAAAAATTTAAACAATCATAGGTTCTATTGATTTTAATTTTAACTGATTTTTTTTCAAGGCCGTTGCTCCGTACCCTGCAACGGCTTTTTTTAATTCGTAATTTTGCATATGCAAAAATTATTTTTGTTTCTACTGCTTGCTTGTTTCTTATTTTTTAGCGCTTGCCATTCCGGTGAAAATACACAACCTTCAGTAACACAAAATTCCGGGGATAGTGTAAATATTTTCCCTGTCACCAGTTTTTTAAAAGCACAATTAAGATCGTTGGATACGCTGCCGGTAACACCCTTAAAAACAATAACTCAAAATGGAAAGACAGATTCCACCTGGTTGAGAAGAGAAGATATCAGGAAAAATGCGACGCCCTTTCTTTCTCCTGAAATTGATTCGGCTACCATGTATTCGTTGTTTACAGAAAAATCTTTTTTAGATCAAACTATCAATGCATTTACTTTTTCTTACGATCCGAAGGGGGAACTACCTGATTCGGTTCATCTTACTCATTGGGACGTTTATATGAACCCGGAAACAAAATCTATTCAACGGATTTATATGGTAAAGCAAATGAATGGAGGAAACCAGACTATTACAACGCAACTCACCTGGTTGGTAAATAAATGGTACAGCATACGAACCATCACTGAAATCCCGGGACATGAGGCGCAGGTAAAAGAAGAAAAGATGATTTGGAACTTTGATAATTAATTTCAGATCATCAATAAATGCGATTCAGTTATGACTTCAGATTTTTTTCAAACGATACTTAAAACGCTTCCTGCTCATCCCGGTATTTACAAATATTTTGATGATCAAAATGAATTGATTTATGTTGGCAAAGCAAAAAATATCAGGAAAAGAGTAAGCTCTTATTTTACCAAAACCTTTACCGGTTATAAAACGCATGAACTGGTAAAAAGGATCGACCACATTGAATTTACTATAGTTGATAGTGAACAGGATGCCTTTCTTTTGGAAAATTCTTTGATCAAACAATTTCAGCCCAAATTTAATATCAATTTAAAAGACGATAAAACATACCCATATCTTGTTATAAAAAATGAATCTTTTCCACGAATATTTTTGACGCGAAATAAAATAAATGATGGCTCGGAATATTTAGGTCCTTTTACTTCAGTAGGAAAAGTTCGCGACTTGTTGAATTTCATAAAAGAGTTTATTCCTTTACGTACCTGTAAATTAAATCTTACCCAAGGCAATATTGCAAAAGGGAAGTTTAAAGTTTGTCTTGAATATCATTTGGGAAATTGCAAAGGCCCTTGCGAAGGTTTGCAAACCAAAGAAGATTATGAAGAAGGTTTGCAACAAATAAGGCAAATGATAAAGGGAAATCTGGGGCCCGTTATTCAGCGGTATAAAGAGGATATCAAATTTTATTCTGAACAATTGGAATTTGAGAAAGCTGCAATTATAAAGGGAAAATTGGAAGGTCTTGAAAATTACCAGGCAAGATCGGTTGTAGTCAGCAAATCATTTTCAAACCTTGATGTGTTTTCAATTTTGAGAGAAAAAGATACAGCTTATGTCAATTACCTGATGGTTCAGAACGGAACAATTATCCAGACGCATACCGTTTCTTTAGAACCGAAATTAGAAGAAACCGATGAAGAAATTTTAAGCCTGGCTATAATTGATTTACGCGAAAAATTCAATAGTGAAGCCACTGAAATTGTAATTCCTTTTGAAATTGAATTTGAAAGTGAAGAACTTCTTTTTACCATACCTAAAGCGGGCGACAAGAAAAAATTGCTTGACCTTTCTGAGAAAAATGTTAACTATTTTAAGGAAGAAATGAAGCGCAAAAAAATGCTGCGGCTGGAAGGGAAAAGTGAAAAAGAAAAGAACGATGTTTTGGTTCAATTGCAAAAAGATCTTCATTTACCCTCGTTACCATCGCATATTGAATGTTTCGATAATTCTAATTTCCAGGGAAGTTACCCGGTGGCGGCAATGGTATATTTTAAAAATGGGTTGCCTGATAAAAACGAATACCGAAAGTTTAATATTAAAACGGTTACCGGCATTAACGATTTTGCCAGTATGAAAGAAGTGGTTTCCAGAAGGTATAAAAGACTGCTTCAGGAAGAAATTCCCTTGCCGCAATTGATCATTATTGACGGTGGTAAAGGGCAGTTAAATGCGGCTGTGGAAGGATTGGAAGAAATAGGAATGAAAGGAAAAACAACCGTTGTAGGTCTTGCAAAAAATGAAGAAGAAATATTTTTTCCGGGCGATAAAGAATCCATCAAACTTCCATGGGATAGTGAAAGTTTAAAACTGATAAGAAGAGTGCGTGATGAAGTACACCGTTTCGGGATTACTTTTCATCGTAATCAAAGAAGCCGCGGTACTTTTGTAAATGAACTGGAAACCATAAAAGGCATTGGGAAAAACACCGCTGATACTTTACTAAAGAAATATAAATCAGTAAAAAAAATAAAATTGCTTTCACAGAAAGAAATTGAAGAAGCTATTGGAAAATCAAGAGCCGCTTTGGTTTATAAGTCTCTTCACGAAGATACGACAGGCAACAATTGATTTAACAGCCTCCACCCAAACAAAAAATTTAGTTTTTTCTGGGTTTACTGCCTTCCCTAATTTTTACAAAATAATTTTCAAAAACGATTTCTAACTTTAATACATGAAGTTGTGGTCGATTTTCATATTGTTTTTTTACGCAGTTCAGTTGGCAGAGGCACAAGATTATTCTGCGGCTGAAAGAATGTATGTAAGTATTCCTTCTTCACAAACCGCTACCTCTGCAGGTATTGCCGCTTACATCAATTCTCATTATCACACTGATGAAAAAAAAGTGGAAGCCATTTATTCATGGCTTACCAGTAATATTAAATATGATGCAGATAGTATTCATTATGTAATTCTGGATGAAGACAATGAGCAACGTGTTTCATATGCGCTTCGGCGAAAAAGAGGCGTGTGCGAAAACTTTGCCGCTATTTTTACTGATTTGTGTAACCAATGCGGCATTGCTTCTTTTGCTGTTGAAGGATTTACAAAGCAAGGTGGATATTTAGACAGGGCGCCGCACGTATGGTGCGTGGCTTTAGTAAATAACGAGTGGGGCTTATACGATCCTACATGGGATGCAGGCCTTGTTGGAAGTACGAGATTTGATGCCAGGTATAAATATTTTAAAGTTCCTCCGTCAGAATTTATTCAAACGCATCTTCCTTTTGATCCGATATTTCAACTCTTAAATTATCCTGTTAATTACAATGATTTTGTGAGAGGAAATACCCAACAAAATGGCCGCAAAAATTATTTTAATTATAAAGATTCTCTGGAAGCTTTCAAAAATATGGACCGGCGTTCTCAATATGCAAGTGAGGAATCAAGAATTAAAAATGCAGAATGGCCTGCCTCTAAAATTGAAACCAAATTGAAGAGAATAAAATTTCAGATGGAAGTATTGAACCAGGATACAGATGCAGATCTTTACAATGCTGCTGTTGCAGATTATAATGCTGCGATCCATTCTTTAAACGTTTTTCTTACTTACAGAAACAACCAGTTCCAACCAAAGAAATTAAATGCTGAGGTACAAATTTTATTTCAAAATGTTCAAAATCTAATTGGATTGGCTAATGAAAAAATAAAAAGGATCAATAGCTCCAAAGCCAATCTGCAATTGGATACCGGCGATATTCAAAAAAAATTAGATGATCTTACAATCAACCTGAAGCAGCAGCAATTATTTTTTAAGAATTATTCGGAAACGGCAGATAAACAGCAAAATTAAAATTCACGTTTTTTGTTTGGTTACTGAAAAAGTCAGGGCAAAAAAAATCGCTGTTAAACAACAGCGATTTTTTAGAATTTATTTTTCTAAGCGAAGGCTTTATCTCCTTTTTTGTAAGGGATGCAGGGATCAAATCTTCCGGGTGTTTCCACATAGCGTCTCGCTTGTGTGCAACCAATTTCTGAAGTGAAATAACCGAGCAAGGTAAGTTGCTTCATCATCGCATAATAATAATTGGGATCCGCGCGCCTTTTATCAGCCCACGGATCTTTACCATCAAAATCTTTCTTCATGGTCATTTCATGTTTCTGCTCATCAGAAAGAGCCGCGTATTCGGCGTTTATCTTTTTTTGGAAATCGCTTGAATCTTTATCCAATTGTACTAATAAATCTTGCCGTTGCTGAGGCGTAATCTTGGTAAAAGAATTACTGTATTTTTTATCTGCTGCCTTGTTCAATTTTACCAAACCTTCATGAAATATCTTTTGGTCAGGTGCTTCGTAACAATCATTTACCATTACCGTCATGAATTGCCCGACTTTGGCAGCTTTTGCTCCTGGCGTTTTAGTGGTTGGTAAAATAGTTTCGGCTATTTCATCAAGCAAAGAAATATCTGCATCAGAAAAAGTCATTGAAACACCGGCAGGGTTGCTGGTACAGCCAGCTAAAAAAGCGCTGCTTCCCACAACGGTTCCTCCTACAATGAGGGAAATATATTGTACTGCTTCTCTTCTGTTCATAATAAAAAATATTTTAAGATTTATACTTCGTAATTAACTCCAAAACCATTGCGATAATCGCGTTTGATAAATTGGTTTACTTCATCGATATTAGTAACCTTCATACCGGCATTATCCCACAATAGTTCTACATAACGTGCAGGATAATCGTAGCCGCGTCCGCTTGACCTTGGTTTTCTGATATCAAAACCTCTTATGGCAAGATTGCTCATTAATAAAGCTTCTGTCAATGGGCCTGCAACAGCAAAATCGGAATCCATCTTCATTTTACCATACCCTGCTATGGCGCCTTCTACCCACTGAGCATAATGGCCTTCGGCGCCCATTGGGATACGTGGATATTTTTGAGGAACTTTTACTTCGTTAGTTTTGGAAGTAGGCAGCAATTGCGGATTGGCTCCATAAGTGGCGCACATCATTTTCCCCTTTGTACCGATAAAATAAGTGCCATTCCCTCCATCACCAAAAGTCTCATTTGGTCCCAGTTCTTCGGGTCTTTCAGGTTGTATGCCACCATCCATCCAATGCACTTCAACAGGTCCTTTCGTTTTATTGGTTTTTGGGAATTTCATTGTTACATGGCTCGAGGGAGGGCAACTGTCTGGGAAATAACCTCTTTGAAACTCACCTACATAAACGCTCCCTACACTTGCCTGTACTGAGTTTATATATTCAAGACCCAGTACTGCAAAAGCCGGTTGTACTATATGGCATCCCATATCTCCTAATGCTCCTGTTCCATAATCCCACCATCCACGCCAGTTAAATGGAACGAGGTTATCAAAATAATTTTTCTCGGGTGCAGTCCCCAGCCATAAATTCCAATCTAATTCTTTTGGAACAGGAGTTGCGGCTGTAGGCCTTGGAATTCCTTGCGGCCAAACCGGCCTGTCGGTCCAGCAATAAACGGTATGAACATCTCCGATAACTCCGGCATCATACCATTCCATCAATTGTCGAACACCATCTCCTGAAGCCCCCTGGTTGCCCATTTGGGTAACTACTTTATAACGTTTTGCGGCTTCAGTCAACATTCGGGCTTCGTACACATCGTGGGTTAAAGGCTTTTGAACGTATACATGCTTACCAAGTTGCATGGCAGAATAAGCCGCTACAGCATGAGTGTGATCGGGAGTAGAAACAGATACGGCATCAAAGTTTTTATGCTCTTTATCAAGCAACTCTCTCCAATCTTTATAATATTTTGCTTTAGGGAATTTTTTTACAGAATTGGCAGCCCGCCTGTCATCCACGTCGCAGAGATAAGCAATATCTGCTTTTCCGCTTGCATAAAAATGATTAATGTCATCTTCTCCCTTACCCCCCACGCCAATGCTCGCAATAATCAGGCGGTCACTTGGCGCTAAAAATCCCTTTCCGCCCAACACGTGGCGAGGAACTATCATAAATCCTGCTGCTGTAATTGCGGAATTTTTTAAGAAATCTCTCCTGGATGAATTTAAAATGCTTTTGTCTTTTTGGTCTTCCATAATTATTGTCTTTTTAAAATGGTAATTCCTTTTCTTTAGAAATTGTTTGTTTGCTGTAGTAAATCCTCAATTAAATATTTCTTTTTTTCAATTCACCTACTGCATGATCCACAGCTCTCGCGGTCATTGCCATATAAGTCAGTGATGGGTTTACGCAATTGGAGGACGCCATCATTGAACCATCAGTTACAAAAACATTTTGCGCATCCCAAACCTGGTTCCATTTATTTAATACAGAAGATTTTGGATCTTTACCCATCCTTGCGGTTCCCATTTCATGAATTCCTCTTCCCATGGTTCCGTCACCATCGTGACCTTGTACGTTTTTAACTCCTGCGGCCTCGAGCATTTCCATGGCATCATTCTTCATGTCTATTCTCATCTTTCTTTCATTCTCTCTCCACTCTGCATCAAAAGCGAGCACATTTAATCCCCATTTATCTTTTTTGTTTTTGTCTAAAGTGATCTTGTTTTCATGGTAAGGAAGTATTTCTCCAAAGCCACCAATGCCCATTGTCCATGGGCCTGGTTCTGCCAGTGCATCTTTAAAATCACCACCGATATTCATTTCTGCAATATTGCGACTCCATCCTTCCCTGCTTGCACCACCCTGGTAACCAAAACCGCGCAGGTAATCTCTTTTATCATCAAATAAATTTCTGAAACGGGGTACATAAATACCATTGGCTCTCCTTCCGAAATAATATTTATCATCATAGCCTTCTACCGTTCCTGAAGCACCGACGCCCAAATGATGGTCCATTACATTATGGCCCAACTCGCCACTGCTGCTTCCTAATCCGTCAGGCCATATATCAGTTGCTGAATTCATTAAGATCCATGCACTGTTGAAGGTCGAGGCATTTAAGAAAATTACTTTTGCGAAATACTGATAGGTTTTATTGGTTTCTGCATCAAGGATTTCCACTCCTTTTGCTTTTTTTGTGTCCTTGTCGTAAAGGATTTTTGTAACAATCGACCACGGACGTACAGTTAAATTTCCCGTTTTCATTGCAGCAGGAAGTGTGGAGGATTGTGTACTGAAATAACCACCAAAAGGGCAACCCAGCCAACATTTATTTCTGTATTGGCAGTTTACTCTTTCCTGTATAGGTTGAGTAATGTTGGCACAGCGGCCAATAATCATCTGGCGTTTATTGTTATAGTGCTGTTTTATACGGGCAGATACATCTTTCTCTACACAATTCATTTCCATAGCTGGCATAAAGTGACTATCGGGCAATTGAGGTAATCCTTCTGTTGATCCGCTTATGCCTGCGAATTTTTCGACATAAGTGTACCAAGGCTCAATATCTTT
>JAGWRO010000025.1 GCA_028876495.1 Bacteroidota bacterium | reverse complement strand
CGTTGATGTCAATGGCGGATAATTTTACATTAAACTTGCCCGACCCGGTAAAAGTATGAGGATCCGGCTGATAAAGGGTATCATTCAGGGAACCGGTACCAAAATTCCAATACCACAGGCGGATCGAATCTTGCGGAAGATAAGGTTTTGAATGATTGGTAACCGTATAGACACTATCAAAACAAAGTGACGATGGAGCCGTAAAATCTAGTTGGGGGCCTCTCACTAAAATGTTATGATCAAGCCGTATAGTATCTTTGCAATAGGTAGCCCCATTATTAATAACCACGTAATTATTGAAATTTCCCAAAATAGTTGCCTTATCTGCCAAAGTTGAATCTTTAAAAGGGCCCGATTGGGTACCGGTAACTACCCAGGTGTAAGTCGCGTTAGTGTTATCATAACTGTTTAGTACTGAAAAATTGGTGATCGTATTGCGGCAAACAGACGTATCAGGATTAAATAGTGCGGGCCTCGCTGTGTAAATAGGTTGGGTAAGTGAATCGCGGCAGCCGGTAATACTGTCAATAACCAATAAAGAGGAGCTAAAAGCCCCTTCAGTCGGATAGGTGTGAGAAGCATTTAAGGTCTTCACCATAGAACTACTGTCGCCGAAATTCCAATTAATAGTGGAAAGATTTCCCTGGCTGGTATTATTGAAGGAAAAGGTTTCCTTGCCGCTACAGATGTTGGCAAATTTATACCCGGCAATTACGCCTATTACATTAATGGTAAAAGTAACAGAGGCGCCCCGGCAACCATTAAAAGCGGGGGTAACGGTAACGGTTTTGGTTCCAAGGGTTTTGTATTTGTGGCTGGCAAGGGTATCTGAAACCGTAGCAGTGGTTCCATCCCCAAAATTCCAGGTATAACTGTTCGCTTTAGTAGCCTTTGCAACAAACCGGGCTGCTTCAGAGCCGCAAATAATTGCTTTAACGGGATAGCCTATAGGATTAGTAGGTGGCGTTCCAAAAGCAATCCGGGGATAGGTATAGGTATCGGTACATCCTTCGTTGGTAGTGATCATTACCGTTGGGGCATAAACGCCTGTATTATTATAAATATGGGTCGTCGAATTAGAGGCTGTAGTAACCGGGGCTCCCCCTTCCCCAAAATCCCATGTATATTTTGACACCGAACTTTTAGAAGGAATATTTGCTGAAGCGGTAAGACGCACCATAGCCGGAATACATCCGGATGGAGGGGTTACGGTCCCTGTGAGAGTGGGATCTTTTAAAGTGACCTTGATACTGGTGGTGTCATAACAACCTGCTGCATTCGTTGCCTTCAGTTTCACGCTATAATCCTGCTTATTGGAAAATGGATGCGCAATAGTATTAGTAGTGGTAGTGATGGTTCCTGAACCGTCCCCAAAATCCCACTCATAATTGATACCTGCAGGCGATGCTGTAAAATTAATATCCCCGGGTGCACAGATATAGCTCCTGTCGGTTTTTATTGAAGCAGTGACAGATGGATTAATGGTAATGGTTTTACTTACCGTGATCGCATTATTTTTATACACCACCACCAGTTTAACCGTATAGGTTCCTGGCTTTGTATAGCTAACCTCCGGATCAGAACCACTGGTAACCGTACCGTTGCCAAAATTCCAGATAAAGGCATGAGGATTTCCTGAAGCTGACTGGGTAAACTGGACAACAGAAGGGGTGCAAAATAAACCGTCCTTAGTTTGGTACGTAAAATCAGCAGTCTGCGAATTAGCATAAACTGAATAAAAAAGTAAAAAAAGTAATAGCTGAAATTTATGCATCTGGCAATTGGGTTAATCGGAAATTGTAATTCTTCCTTATAATTTCAAGTTTTACAATAGGCAAAAAAAGGTCCAATTTTTTAAGGTTCATGGGCATGTGCCGGTAACGGATTAAAAGCAAATTTACTTAATTTAGAGGCTGCTGTCAAACGGGTGCATTTCAAACCTAAGTAAGAATAAGAACGAACTTATATTAATTTTTATTGGCAAAGTGTTTGTTGAGATTGCTTTTAGGGATTTAATCTTTGCCCTTAAGAATTATTTAATACTATGTAACAGTTCTACACATAATATAAGGCACCTTTTATTTTTCTACAGATCAATACATGGATTTAGATATGACTCATATATTCTGTTGCGAATTAAAATATTATTCCGGGATAAATCATGGTTCAGTTACCGGTAAAAAGGTAAACTCCCATTTCACGGGGTTCTGCCAGTCTTTTCCATTAAAACTACCGACAGGTGTTTTTATCAAAACCTCATTCCACCCTTTATGCAAAAGTATTTTTGTTGGTTCCCGGTAAGAATATCCTTCATCGGTTAAAGGAATTTCTGAATTACCTTTTTGTCCACCTCGTTCCCAAACAGGTGGTGGCACCACCTGACCGTTTACCCAAACCTTACTATACAAATCATTCCAGGTTCCCTGCTCCGGCGAATCGGTTGCCGTTGATCGGGATAGATCATTGAATCCAATCCAAAAATCAGAAACCTTTTCTTCATCACTCCATACCTTTGTCGTTGCATACCACGTGGTATTTTCTGAAGGACTTTCAATTACCCCATTAATCAAAGGATACCACCAATGTCTTAAAATAAGGGTGCCCCCTATTGCTTTTAAAGAGGGAGAACCGGAGAAATTTTTATTTTCCGGAGCAAAAGATTGGGAGAGATCACCACCATTTTTATATGGCCCAAACAGTTCCCAATGCATCATCATTTGCTTGTGATATGGGAAAGGAATCTTTTGAAAATATTGCTTTTTATGATCCAATAACCTTTGTTCAAATTCTGCAAATTCGTTCTCCTGGTTCCTTAATTGTACATTGGAAATCCATCCGCGAATTCCGCCTCCCCTCCAGGTTCTTTCCGCAAAAGCGATCATACCGGGATATACAGGATTCTCACTTAAAATTTTCCTTTTAGGGTCTACCCTCCTATCCGGCCATAAACAAAGTGTGCCTCCTTCCATATTTTTATCTTCTTTTACCACGCCGCCAATTTGCCGGAAAAATAGGGTAACCGGGGCCTCCAGCGGGTCCATGTGGTTGAGATAAAGATGCCTTGAATCTATGTATAGGGTGTTCTTGTCTCTTTTCAATTCGCCGGTATCGCCCTTCCAGAGTTGCAGGATGGTTCCGGGTAAAAAATTAGCTCCGGGCTCCCACCCAATTATCTTTTTATCAAACGCTCTTAGGTATTTCGTTATATCAGGAATAAAATTTTTATTTTTAATTTTTACTTCATCGCCACCTATATGGAAGTAAGGAAGGTCGTAAGTCCCACAAAATTCTTTCAGGATGTTTTTAAGAATAGCAATCCCTGAATCGCTTTGCATATCAGTGTGCATCGCTCTTTTAAAAGCGCCGCTATGACCAGGCATATCTATTTCAGGCACAAGAGTAATGTATCTTTCTTTGCAATATTGAATCAGCTTTTTCATGTCTGCTTCACTATAGTATTCGCCTTTATCCCGCAACATATTTTCAGGGGCAGTTAGTTGTGGATATAGTTGGCTATGCAATCTCCATGCGATATCTTCAGTAAAATGAAAATGAAAAATATTGAGTTTATAAAAAGCCATTTTATCAATTTCCTGTTTCAGCATTTTCATTGATTCATAATTTCTTCCCACATCCACCATAAAGCCACGCCATGAAAAGGCAGGCCAGTCCTTAATTTCACAATTGTTAATCAATTCTCCATCTCTCATTAATTGTTCAAAAGTTTGTATCGCATTAAAAATTCCATGTGGGGTATTTGCGTTGATAGAAACACTGCTGCTGCTCACCTTTAATGTGTATGCTTCCTCATCGGGTTGCGGCGCTTTGACTTTTCCAAGTGCCAGTTCTATGTAGGGTGTCTTATCTGTGATTTGATGTACAATATTGATAGGCCATCCTTCTTCTTCAATTTTATCTTTCAACCATTCCGCATCTTTTTCCAACAT
>JAGWRO010000024.1 GCA_028876495.1 Bacteroidota bacterium | reverse complement strand
CAATGATTAAAGGATTGTTTCTTAGAAAAATACATGCAGTAACCTTTAAAGGCTTTCTGCTGAAATTAATAATATTTATTGTCGCTTTTACTTTTGAAAAACTTGCTTAAGTAAATAGCAACTTGGGTTAATTAGTAAAAAAACAAATAATCGCGATTTTTATTTTAAAAAATATAATCTCCGGGCTTTGCAAAATACACCAGCAAAAACTTTAAGAAACTGTGCCGAATATTTTACGGAAAATGCGTGGGTACTTTGAAATAAAATAAGGTAAAGGGTCTTTAAAAGAAACCTGGTCCAGAAATATATTATCAAAATAAAGATCTTTTCTATTTCTGGTGATCATTTTATTGAGGATTATTTTTATTGCGCTTCTGAGTTGTATAAGTCGTTTTGAATAAAATTCAACTTTTGGTAATTCAGAATTTAATGCGAATAGACAAGCAAGGTAAGGAAAGTTGATCCCTGCCAATATGGAATAAGTAACCGATGCCCAGAAACGCGGATTTATTTCAATCACTTTAATTTGTTGGTCATTTTCATCATACCTGAGATCAATATGTGCAATACCAGACCAGCAGAATTTTTTAGCCAATTCTTTTACCGTCTGGTAGGTGCTTTCATGAAAAAGAAAATCAACAGCAAGTTCGCCTGATACAGGTTGATCAGTGTAAACAAATCTCTTCTGGATAGTGAAAGCCAGTATGTCTCCATCTTTACATAAAATGCTACAGTCGATATCAAAACCTTTGATAAAAGATTGTACAATCAAATCAATTGATTTGGTGTTTTTTTCGCAAAAACTTAGCAGCGATTCCTTATCCTGAAAGATTTCTATTCCTTCTCCGCCTGAGCCCTTTCTTGGTTTGATTAGGACAGGAAAAGTTAAGTGAAACAATTTCTCTTCAAAGTCATTTCCAGGCTGGAATAATACAGTGGAAGGAGTAGCTATTTTATTTTCATTCATCCATTCGTACGTCAACCATTTGTCATCAGTGATGTCTATATTTTCGATTACCGGCAATGGGATTATTCGTGTTATTTTTTCAATTTCCTTTTGATTTGCAGATATTAGCCTAATGGTTGGGATATCTACCGGCAAGATCACATCTGCCTTTATTTTAACTAATGTATTGGTGATTGCTGCTAAACGATCTGGTTCATTTTTTTCAATATAGGTAATGAATTTATCGCAATAGCGTGAAAAGCGGACCATGGCCTGTGCATCATTTGAAAGAATAATAACGTGAATGCCTTTTATTTTTCCTAAACACCGCAAAACCTTTAATGCAAAAATACTTTCACCATCGGGTATTAAAACCGAAAAGGATTTATTTTCCACTAACTTTTTCATTTCTATTTCAAGCTTTATAGAACAGTTTTTGTTTTATTTCAGAGGGATAATATTGGTAAGATGAACAGGTATTTCATTTGATCGTCTCTGTTTTTTTCGAAAAATAAAAAATAATATTTATAAATGAAAGCTTACATAGATTAAATATTTTTTGCCTTTTCCAAAGCTTCTTCAAAAGTAGCCGCTACATTTCCTTTTCCAATCGCAAAAAGCAGCCGGGCTTCTTGCAATTCTTTAAAAACATGCGGCGAATTTAGTTCTGACAAAATTATTTTAGTATGGTTTTTTTTGCATTCGGCATAGATCTCTTTCATAGTTTGTATTCCTGTAGCATCGATTATTGGTACATGACGCATTCTTATAATTAAAACACGTGGATGCTGTTTCATGTATCTTAAGGCATCTTTAAACTTATAGGCAGCCCCAAAAAACAGGGGGCCGGATATTTCAATTACTTCTACTTCTTTTGGAACCTGAAATTTTCCTTCTACCAGGTCAAAGCCAAATTCATCATCTTCTATTTCGCCGGTAAGATTACTTACATCGCTCGATTTGATCATATTTCTCATGAATAAAAAAGCTGCCAGAACAATACCCACTTCAATGGCAACAGTCAGGTCGATTAAAACAGTGAGAAAAAAAGTGATGAGCAAGACAGCAACATCTCCTTTCGGGCCTTTTAAAATAGACCTGAAATTTTGCCATTCGCTCATATTGTAAGCCACAATAATCAATATTCCGGCAAGAGTAGCTATAGGAATCAGGGAAGCCCATTTTCCGGCAATGAGCAGGATCAGCAAGAGTGTAGCTGCATGTATAATACCCGCTACAGGAGTTCGTCCGCCGTTTTTTACATTGGTTGCAGTGCGGGCGATAGCGCCTGTTGCTGGAATTCCTCCAAAAATGGATGAAAAGATATTGGCAATACCTTGCGCTATTAACTCCATATTGGATCTATGGTTCCCCCCAATCATTCCATCAGCAACTACTGCAGATAACAATGATTCAATTGAGCAAAGCATGGCTATAGTAAACGCAGGTTGTATTAAATGTTTAATAGTGGCAAAATCCACAAAGGGTATGATCGGTTTGGGAAATGAGGAAGAAATGTTTCCAAAACGGCTTCCGATGGTTTCTACAGGTAAATGCATCCACTGAACAGCGGCGGTAGTTATTAAAATAGCTATTAAGGAACCGGGTATTTTCTGGTTTACTTTTGGCCATAAAAGGATAATGATCAAAGTAGCCACAGCAATCAAAACTGTAAATAAATTGATGCTTTGAAAGTTCTTAAAATAGGCCAACCATTTCTCTAAAAAGTCGGCGGGTACTTTCCCCATTTTTAAACCCAAAAAATCTTTTACCTGCGAAGAAAAAATAATGAGTGCAATGCCACTGGTAAACCCGATGATGAGTGGATGAGGAATAAATTTTATAACCGTACCCATCCTGGCAATGCCCATAATGATGAGCATAATGCCCGCCATAAAAGTGGCAACAATTAAACCATTAACCCCATACATCTGCACTATGCCATAAACAATAACAATAAAAGCCCCGGTAGGGCCGCCGATCTGCACCCGGCTTCCGCCAAAGGCTGAAATGAAAAAACCTGCTATCACTGCAGTTATTAAACCCTTTTCCGGCGTAACTCCTGAAGCGATTGCAAAAGCAATGGCGAGTGGCAAGGCCACAATTCCTACAATGATTCCTGCAAGAACATCTTTGGAAAACTGTTTTCTATTGTAGGTTTTTAAAGTATCAAATAATTTGGGCCTGAACATTCCTTTCATAACCTGGGGCTTTTGTATTTCATTTAAATTTTTATACCTTTTTTAAGGTTGCAAAGTTATCTTAATGAATAGCCGGAGGCTGTTAAACTTATCACTTAAAAAAGTAAACTTTATCACTTTTTAAATAGGTAATTTTACAGGTAATATGAGCATACAAGGCCTTTTTCCGATTGATCAATGGGATTTTAAAAGTGAATCTGTTTTGGAGGATCTGCCTCCAGATGTTCATGAAATTCTAGCAGCCAATAAAAGTGAACAGATATATAAAAAAGGGGAAATTATTTTCCGCGAAGGCGCTTTTCCATCGGGTATTTTTTATATATCGAAAGGTAAAGTAAAAAAGTACAAAATTGATAATGAAAGCAGGGAACATATTATCTATGTAGCCAATACGGGCGAATTGCTGGGGTACCATGCTATACTTGCCCAAGGCCGTTATCCCGATTTTGCCGCAGCATTGGAAGAAAGTAAAATCGGCTTTATACCCAAAGAAGATTTTTTAGATGCATTGTCCCAATCTCCCCTCTTAAATAGCCGGTTGTTAAAAACATTAAGCCACGAATATGCTGTGTTGGCAAATAGTATTACCCTGTTTTCAAAGAAATCTGTACGTGAAAGATTAGCGCTTCAACTTATTGTACTGAGAGAAAAATATAAAGATCATTTAAGGCCGGGCATGCCGGTTGAAATTAATATGGGGCGTGATGACCTGGCAAGCCTTGTAGGAACTGCCCGTGAAAATGTGGTAAGAATATTGACTGAATTTAAAGAAGATGAAATTTTAGATACAAAAGGCAGAAAAATAATTGTTCATAATGTAAATAAGCTAATCGCCATTGCCAATTTTAAATGAATTTCTAAAAATGAAAATGGTAATTCTTTATTGTATAATTTAAAGTTAATAAGTGTTGCAGATGTTTTTATTTTAATTAAGGATGTTCTTTGAGAGTAACTTCGCATAAAATTGGGCCACTAAAAAATCGGCTCCAATTGCAATTATTGGAAACGACCTTTAATACGCTCATTGAAACTTTTATAGAAAATAAAGTTGGTGTAACAGAAAATTTTTTAAATGCAACTCTTGCATCCAAACTCAGATCAAACCTTTTAAATCTGTATTCTCAAAATAAACTTCGTTCGGCAGGAACCGGAAATGGTACTGTAGTAGTAAAGGACAAATCAATAAGGAGCGACAGGATCTATTGGCTCGATCGGAAAAATAACAATGAGGATGAAAATGCCTTTTTTGATCTGATGGATGCTTTTGTGAGTTATTTAAACAGAACGTGCTACACAGGAATTACAGGATACGAATTTCATTATACATTATATGAAAAAGGAAGTTTTTATAAAAAACATATTGACCAATTTACCAATAATAAAAGCCGGCAATATTCAATGATCCTGTATTTAAACGAAGACTGGCAACCGGAAGATGGTGGGGAATTGAGCATACACTTTAACGATAAGGTCCAAAACATATCTCCTTTAAATGGTAAAAGTGTTTTCTTTAAAAGCAGTGAACTGGCGCATGAGGTATTGGTAGCTTACAAACCACGTATGAGTATTACCGGTTGGCTCAAAAAAGATTAATTGCATTAATAAGAAAATAAAAATTCCTGTTATTTGTGGGTTTACTATTATTTTGCTTTTTACCTCCAGTAAATGAATCGTTATTTTATTCTGAATAAACCTGCCAACATGGTTTCCCAATTTGTAAGCAGCGATGCTGTTCCATTGTTAGGCAACCTTGATTTTTCATTTCCGGAAGGCACACATGCTATAGGAAGACTTGATAAGGATTCTGAAGGCTTGTTACTTTTAACCACGGACAAGAAAATTACGCGATTAATTTTTTCCGGAGAAAAACCACATAAGCGCACGTACCTCGTAATGCTTCAAAACAAAATGTCCGAAGAAACTTTTCGACATTTAGCTGAAGGAATAAGAATCAAAATTAAAAATGGTGAAGATTATCTTGCCCGGCCGGAATCTTTAGTGCGTGTAACCGATCCCGTTAGTTTGTATCCTTGGGCGGTTGACGTTAGGGAAAAGTATCCTCACACATGGTTGCTTATTACGCTTACTGAAGGGAAATACCGGCAGGTTCGTAAAATGGCGCTTGCTGTAAGACACAGATGCCTCAGATTAATTCGGCTGAGAATAGAAGAACTCACCATTGAAGGAATTGCTCCAGGCGGAATTAAAGAATTAGATAAAAAAACTTTTTATAATTTGGCGGGTTTATATGAATAATAAAGATTTGATTTAAATAACGATCCTTCTTTTTTGGTTTAATGTTTGATGAAAATTTCAGTTTCTTTTTAATTTTTTCTGAATATGTTTACAGTTACTTATCTCAAAAAGGAATAATAAATTATTTAAAATTTCAGAGATGAAGAAAATACTACAAATAGCAAACATCCTCGCTTTGATTGGAACAATCATCATCAATTATCTTTCCAATACCGGCCTCTTCAACGGTAATACGATGGCGACCGTTTCTGCCAGGTATCAAAATTATTTTACACCCGCAGGTTATGCTTTTTCTATTTGGGGATTGATCTATTTTGGTTTGTTGACTTTTGTAATTTACCAGGGACGAAGTCTTTTTAAAGAGGCAGCAGACGAATGGCCTGCTAGGGAAATAGGGTGGTGGTTTGTTATTTCCTGTATCGCCAATTCTTTATGGGTATTTGCGTGGCTGTATGATTATACCGGCCTTTCTGTAATCATAATGATCATACTGCTCATTTCTTTAATAAAAATCATATTAAATACAAGAATGGAACTGGATGATTTGCCATTGAAGAAAATTGCATTTGTCTGGTGGCTGTTTTGTATTTATTCAGGATGGATTTCAGTTGCTTTGATTGCAGATATAGCAGCATGGTTAACGAAAATAAAATGGGATGGCTTTGGGATTTCAGGAATCGCCTGGACAATTATTATGATCATAATTGCCGGAATTATTAATTTATTTATGACATGGAACCGCAACATGCGCGAGTATGCTTTAGTGGCTGCTTGGGCGTTGATTGCGATTGCGGTTGCAAACCGGAACGTCGAGTCATCAATTGTAATAACAGCTATTGTTATGGCGGCGATTCTAATTATCAGCAGCACAATTCATGGTTATAAAAACAAGGAAACCAATCCCTTGAAAACGGTATTTAAATAAATATGGAAGTAAAAAAAATAAGTGTTTGCTGGTTTAGAAGAGATCTGCGTCTCAACGATAACGCAGCTTTCTATTATTCTTTAAAAAGTGATTATCCGGTGTTACCGGTGTTTATTTTTGATAAAAATATTCTCTCTCAACTTCCGCAAAAAAAAGATAAGCGCGTTTCTTTTATTCATCAAACATTAAAAGGGCTGGACGATCAGCTTAGAAAAAATGGATCATCATTTTATATTATCCATGATACACCTTTGAAAGCATTTGAAAAGATCTGTGACACTTTTGAGGTAAAAGAAATTTTTACTAATCATGATTATGAGCCTTACGCGATTGAAAGGGACGGGAAGATAAAAGAATTTTTGAGTAAAAAAAGTATAACTTTTCATACCTACAAAGACCAGGTAATTTTTGAAAGATCAGAAGTAATGAAACCTGGCGGTGAACCATACACGATATTTACTCCTTATTCTAAAGTGTGGAAACAGAAGTTTCATGCAGAAAAAATAAAACCTTTTCCATCTGAAAATATTTTGGACAATCTTCTTAAAACAAAACCTTTTTATTTTCCTTCTCTTAAGGAGATTGGGTTTGAAAATACTGATTTTGAAATTCCTCATTTAAATGTTTCTGACGAACTAATTCGTCATTATGATGAAACACGAAATATTCCTTCTTTTGATGGTACAAGCTTTGCCAGTGTTCATCTTCGTTTTGGAACAGTGAGTGTAAGGCAATTGGTAGATATTGCTCATAAACTAAACGAACAATGGTTGAATGAATTGATCTGGCGTGAATTTTTTATGATGATTCTTTTTAACTTTCCACAAGTGGTTCATCATAATTTTAAAAGGAAATACGATGCACTAAAATGGAGAAATAATGAAAACGAATTTGAACTTTGGTGCAAAGGTGAAACCGGTTATCCCCTGGTAGATGCGGGCATGCGTCAGTTGAATGAAACGGGCTGGATGCATAATCGTGTACGCATGGTAGTTGCAAGCTTTCTTTGTAAACATTTATTGATCGACTGGCGTTGGGGAGAAGCCTATTTTGCTGAGAAACTGTTGGATTACGAATTATCTTCCAACAACGGAAATTGGCAATGGGCGGCTGGAACCGGCTGTGATGCCGCTCCTTATTTCAGGATTTTTAATCCTTCAGAACAAATAAAAAAGTTTGACCCGAAACTGATTTATATAAAGAAATGGATCAAAGATTTCAGGCCCGGTTATCTTCCTGAAGTTGTAAAACATGAGTTTGCAAGAAAACGTGCATTGGAAGTATATAAACAGGCATTGGAAGAAGTGGTTTAAATTTTTACCAGTAAAGAAATAAATAATGCGAAATTTCATTTTGCCCCCAATAATAAAAGGAAAGAAAAATCTTCAATGTTTTTTTAACCATTGATATAAATTTTTTCGCCTCAGCCATTGCTATGGAGAAAAATGAATAATTTGGGGGAATTTTAAATTGCTTTATAATGAGAATGATACGTAATAGTTTTACCGGCTTTTTAGCATTGGTACTGTCAATTAATATTTGTACTGCACAGGTCAGATCAGTTAAAAAAACGGATTTCGGTGCAAGTTTTATCCTCGACAAAGGAGTGATGAATCTTTATCTTTTGAATAATGATTTGGTAGAAGTGAAATACACTTCACTTGATAAAATACCGAAAAAAAAATCATTGGTTGTTCTTCCTGTAAAATCTTATCTGAAAATTTTTTCAGTAAAAGAAAATAGCGACAATGTTGTTATTACCACTTCCAAATTGAAAATAAAAGTGAATAAGAAAACTAATGCAGTTACTTATTCTGATTTAAACAACGATGTTATTCTTGCGGAAGCAGATGCGGTTAATAAGCAGATCCGTGATACAACAGTGGCAGGCATCAACACGTATGCATGCTCCACGTCATTTCAATCTCCAAAAGATGAAGCATTGTTTGGCCTCGGTTGCCATCCTTTGGATTCTCTTTCTATCAATTATAAAGGTCGCAACCAGGATATGGCTATAAAATATTTGACTGGTGCCATTCCTGTAATGTTATCTTCAAAAGGTTATGGATTGTTGTGGGACAATTATGCGGAATCGAAATTTTATGGCGATGAAAATAATAATACTCAATACACTTATGTTTCAGAAAGTGGTAAGATGGTTGATTACTATTTCTTTTACGGTCCTTCGTTCGATCATATAATGGATCTTTATAGAAATCTTACCGGAGTAGCGCCAATGTACCCAAAATGGGCGTTTGGTTTATTTCAATCGCAGGACAGGTATAAATCTCAACAGGAAGTTTTATCAGTAAAAGATAATTACCGGAAGAATCATATTCCTGTTGATGTGATTGTCCAGGACTGGTTTTACTGGTCGCCTGCTCCAATCGGCTCGCACATTATGAATCCTGAAAGATATCCGGATCCGAAGGCAATGGTGGATGAACTTCACAAAGCCCATATTCATGCGATGATTTCTATCTGGCCATGCTTTGGAAAAGGCACGAAGGATTATGACCAACTTAAAAAAGCAGGATATCTTAGCAGCGTAACCTGGGACAATTTTTTTGTGCATACGATAGATACTTATTATGATGCACACAATCCCGGCGCAAGAGAAATGTATTGGGACCAGGCAAGAGACAGTCTTATAAAGCGCTATGGATGGGATGCATGGTGGGTTGACCAGTGCGAACCTGATACCAAGGATCCGAATGACAGGAAGAAAGCCAATTTTTATACCGGCAAGGGAATTGATTATTTTAATACGTATTCACTGGAGCATACAAAAGGAATTTATACACATTGGCGTAGGGATATTCCTAAAAAGCGTATTTTTTTATTGGCACGACAAGCGTTCGCGGGCCAGCAAAGAAACGCAGCCACTCTTTGGTCTTCTGATATTACTACCACTTTTGCTGCTTTTAAAAACCAAATTCCGCAGGCCATTAATGCATGTGTGTCGGGAATTCCTTACTGGACTTCAGATATTGGTGGATATATTTCCTATACATCTCCTGAAGGAATACCAGATTGGTCTACGCCTACCCAGCGCGAATTGTTTACAAGGTGGTTCCAGTTTGGTGCTTTCAGCCCGATTTTCAGAATTCATGGAAAAGGTGAAAGAGCCCTGTTTTCAAAAAACTGGGATGAAAAAACAAAATCGATTCTCTTAAAATACGATGATCTGCGCTATCGTTTGTTGCCTTATATCTATTCACTTTCGAGCGAAGTAACAAGAGATAATTATACGATCATGCGTTCGCTGGCTTTTGAGTTCAGGAACGATCCGGCAGTTTATAATATTCCTGATCAGTATATGTTTGGCCCTGCTTTTTTGGTTAATCCTGTAACGCAACAATTATATTCAGGCGATCATGCCAATCAGTTGGGTTCAACAAGAAAAGTGTATTTGCCTAAAAGCACTGAGTGGTACGACTTCTGGTCCGGAAAAAAATTCGATGGAGGACAAACCATTGATGCTGCAGCACCAATAGATATTATGCCGTTATTTGTAAGAGCAGGTTCGATTATTCCGATGGGGCCCGTAATGGAATATGCCACACAAAAGCCTGCGGATAATATTGAACTACGGATTTACCCGGGAGCTGATGGTCATTTTACTTTGTACGAAGATGAAAATAATACCTACAATTACGAGAAAGGTGAATTTGCCACTTTTACTTTTAGCTGGAATGACAAAGCAAAAGAGTTGAGTATTTCTGCAAGAAAAGGTTCTTTCCCTGGAATGCTCAAAAACAGGACTTTTAAAATCGTGATGGTTAAGGAAAATGTGGGCACCGGTGTACAGGAAACTGAAAAGGTGGATAAGATAATAAAGTATAATGGAAGGGAAGTGAAAGTTAAGTTGTAAGAAAAATACAAACAGTAATTTTTTGACAGCCGTTGCTGATAAAATAGGTTCCATTTAAAAATAATTGCCTGATGAACAATAAAATAAAAATCTCCTTTGCAGCTTTGTTTACTGTATCGTTAGCGGTAGTCTCTTTTGCATTTGTTGTAAATAAGCCTTTTGATACCGTTACAGTGGAAGGCGGCATCATAAGCGGAACAGCCAATCCTTCCGGCGATATTCATATTTTTAAAGGAATTCCGTTTGCTGCGCCGCCGGTTGGCGATTTAAGATGGAAGGCGCCACAGCCTGTCGTTCCGTGGCAAGGAATAAAAAAATGTGATGCATTTGGCCCAAGTCCGATGCAGGGAAACCCCGTTCCATTTGGCCCCTGGTCAAAGGAGTATTTGATTCCCAAAGAACCGATCAGTGAAGATTGTCTTTATCTCAATGTTTGGACAGGTGCTAATTCAGCAAAAGAAAAAAGACCGGTTCTTGTCTGGATATACGGCGGTGGTTTTGTGAGTGGGGGAAGCGGAGTGCCAATTTATGATGGAGAAGCGATGGCAAAGAAAGGGATCATTTTTGTAAGCATTAATTATAGAGTAGGAATTTTTGGTTTTTTTGCTTTGCCTGAATTAACAAAAGAATCACCCTATAATGCATCAGGTAATTATGGGTTGCTGGATCAGATTGCTGCATTAAAATGGGTTAAAAATAATATTGCCGCTTTTGGTGGCGATCCAAACAATGTAACCATTGCCGGCCAATCAGCAGGTTCCATGAGTGTAAATTGCCTCGTTGCTTCGCCACTTTGCAAAGGTTTGTTTAAACGGGCTATAGCTGAAAGCGGAGCATCTTTGATTACTTCGGGTATTGGAAAAATGCAGACACTTCACGAGGCAGAACAGCAAGGTGTTGCATTTGAGAAAAAGATAAATGTAAATTCTCTTGCAGATTTAAGAAAAATCCCCGCAGATGAATTATTGAAAAAGCCGGGCGGCCGTAGCGGCCCTATAATAGATGGTTATGTTTTGCCTGAATCAATTCCGGCGATTTTTGCCAAAGGAAAACAAAACCAGGTAGATCTCATCACTGGCTGGAATCAAGATGATGGAGTTGTTTTTGGTAAACCTCAAACTGCCGATGAGTTTAAAAAAAATTTACGGCAACAGTACGGTGACGATGCACAAAAATTACTTTCTTTTTATCCCGCAAAAACGGACGCAGAAGCGGCTTTGTCTGAAAAAAGGATTTTAAGAGACGAGGAATTCGGAATTCAAAATTATACGTGGGCAAATGTGCATTCCAAAGAAAGTTCTCATCCTGTTTACCTGTATCGATTTGCACGCAAACTTCCTGCAACAGGAGATTACGTTAAATATGGCGCTTTTCACACAGGCGAAGTTGCTTATGCTTATGATAATTTACGTTTTGTAAATCGTTGCCCGTGGCAGCCGGTTGATTATGCTTTGCAAAAAACAATGTCCTCTTTTTGGGCCAATTTTATAGCAACCGGAAACCCAAATGGCAAAGGACTTCCTGAATGGCCTGCTTATAAAACGATGGATAAAATGACGATGATATTGGATGAGCATCCGGAAGCAAAACCTTTGCCTGGAAAAGAAGGACTTGATTTTTTAATCAGTTTAGATAAGAAGTGATAAGGCCTCCTGGCTGAAACGAACTCTATTGTAGCAACACAATATTTCAAATGCAGTATATTTATTGCAAACAATCAATAAAAATCCTGCAATGGAAAAAAAGATCATCGGTATTTGTGAAGGTTCTAAATATTCCTATTATGAGGAATGGCTTCGGGATCCGCAAATTGAGATAATCAAATTGGGGTATAAATATAACAACCTGGCTGAGGCAGAAAAATGTGATGGAATATTGCTTACAGGAGGCGATGATGTTAGCCAGGAATTGTATACGAATTCTCCTGCTGTAATAAATGAAAACGCCGAAGGCGGTAATAAACAAAGAGATTATTTTGAATGGAAAATAATGGAGCATGTTGAAGAGAAGAAAAAGTCATTGCTTGCTATATGCAGAGGTTTGCAGTTTGCAAATGTATTTTTCGGCGGAACGTTACTTCCGGATATGCTGGCTTCAAGAAAATTGATTCACGCAAAATTGAAGAATGGGAGATATCGTTTGTATACAGTTACTTTAGATACACATTCTGCCTTATATGGAATGGTGAGAGAAAAAAAAGGGATTATCAGCAGCGGGCATCATCAGTGTGTTTCCGCTATCGGCGCAGATCTTAAGGTGACAGCGATGTCGCCAGATGGCGTTGTTGAAGCAATGGAGAAAAAGGATCCCAAGGCTAAATCGTTTTTCTTATTGATACAGTGGTACCCTGAAAGAATGGAAGATAAATTCAGCCCATTTGCAAGGAACATTAAACGACATTTTTTAAACTCATTGAGAGTGGATGCTACAGTTTGATAACTTGCAATAAAATCAGTTCAACAGTAAATCAACAAAAAAACTGATTCCCTGTTCTCACAGCTACTTTTTTTGAATCCATAAACTTAGATTAAGCGAAAAGGAATGGCGTGTTTAAATAGCGTTAGCTTTCCTTTTCTTTTGAGACCGGCTTTTCTTTTACGACTACTAAATCCGCAATGCTAACTGTAATAGGAACTGCTCCGACCTGCACTATGGCCTTCTTTCCACGAAGGTCTGTTACGATTCCTACCTGTCGGTTGGCTTTCATTATTACCTTATCACCCGGCTTAACAGGTTCTTCAGTTTCAATATATTTATTATCAATTTTTTGTTGCTTCTTTTTCAGGATTTGTTTTTCGGGCTGCTTAAGGAGTATAGCCTGCATCATCTTTACCACTTTATTTTTATCCTCCGCTTTTTTCCATTCGGCAATAAGAGATTTTAGTTTTCTATCCGTTTCTTTTAGATAATTATATTTTTCTTCATTGATCTTGTTCTGCTCTTTTAATAACTCAACTTGTTGTTTGTGCCTTTCTTTATTAATAACCTGTTCCATTTCTTTTTGCAACTTTTCATTTTCTTTAACCAGTTTATCAAGCTGCTTTTTTTCGACTTGTATTTGTTGCTGGTCCTGCTCGGTCCGGTTCAACAATTTATCAAGCGAGAAATGCGATTCGTCAACTAATTTTCTTGCTTTTTCAATTAAATGTTTTGGTAAACCGATGCGTTCTGCAATTGAAAATGTGTAAGAGCTGCCTGGCTTTCCGATGATCAGCCTGTACAACGGCTTTAAATTCTTTTCATCAAAAGCCATTGCCCCGTTGATAATGCCGTTTACTTTGTTGGCCATCACCTTTAAATTTAGATAATGAGTAGTTACCAGCCCTAAAGAATGTTTTTTCGCCAGCTCTTCCATGATCACTTCTGCAAAAGCACCTCCAAGATTTGGATCACTTCCACTGCCGAGTTCATCTATAAAAAACAGCGTTTTGCCATTCGAGTTTTCCATAAAATATTTCATGTTGACGAGGTGAGATGAATAAGTACTTAGTTCAAATTCGAGGCTTTGTGTATCGCCGATATGAATCATCAATTGTTTAAAAATTCCAAACTCACTGTCATGGCTACACGAAACCAGCAAGCCGCTTTGTATCATCATTTGCAGCAAGCCTGCCGTTTTCAAAGTGACAGTTTTTCCACCGGCATTTGGCCCGCTTATTACCAGGATGCGGTTCTTGTCATCCAGCGAAAGGTTGACGGGGATCGTTTGCTTCTCGGATTTTTGATTATAAATAAACAGTAGCGGATGAACTGCATCTACTAATTTCAACATTGGCTTATCATGCAATGCCGGCAGATTTCCCTGGTAGTCCAATGCTAGTTTTGCCTTTGCTCTTATAAAATCATATTCACCAATTACCTGGTGATAAATTGTGAGCAAAGGATGGTACGCGCGCATTTTTGTTGTCAGCTTTTGCAGGATCAAATGGACTTCTTTTCTTTCCTCGTTTTCCAGCGAAAAAATATCGTTATTGAGCAGTGTTGTTTCTTCAGGTTCGATAAAGGAAGTGCGCCGGCTGTCACTTTCGCCATGCAAAATTCCTTTTACCATTCTTTTTTGTTCTGCAAAAACCGCCAGCACTTTTCTGCCATTCATAAAACTTTCTTCAATATCTGTAAGGTAGCCGAGTTTGTTAAGCCTGCTTACAATGCGCGCAAAAACTTTTTTCAGTTCATTTCTTTTCTTATACAAGGCCATTCTGATATCTGCAAGTTTATCTGAGGCGCTGTCTTTTACGGTCCCATACTCATCAAGGATTTCGTCAATTAGTAAAGGAATAGTTTTTTCAAAATAAGTTTCGTTTATCACGGTCGCCAACGAAGGATAAGTCTCTTTTTTATCCGGCGTAAACCAACGGAATATTTGCTGTATGGAGTTTGCCAGTTTTTTTATTTGAAGGAACTGTTCACCTGAAAGGACTGATGATTCGATACTTAATAATTTTAATTCTTTGGAAAGGTTCAGCACTTCATCATCAGGAAAATACAAATGATTTTGAAAAAGCAACTTGTATTCATGAGTTTGTAAAAGCTCAGGTTCTATAAATCTTTTTTGGGTATGAAGTCTCAACTCCTGTGCCTTTTTTCGGGCAAATTCAGAACGGCAATGATTGGTAAGCAGATCTTTTATTTTATCAAATTCTAATTGCTGAGATGCAGATTCCGGAAAAAGTTTCATGTAATTTTCGCTAAAATTGTTGTTCAAAGTAAAAGTAAGATAAGTTTATTGCGAAAGTTTTATAAAAAGCCATTTTAAATCAATGTTTTATATTTAAATTTCAACTCCTTGTGGCATGTTTGATTTAAAAAAAAAATTTAAAAAAGCTTTTAGATTTCAAAAATGTTATCTATGTTTGTCCTCATCCCCAATTATCTATTGAATTTCTGCAAGCTTATTAACATACATAGATTTCTGAACCCCTAACATCTGCATTTCTTTGTATTAGCCCCAAAATCCTCAGCAGACTTACATTTTGTAGTTACCAAATTTTTATTCCACATCCTACGCAATGCCGTTGTAATCATGCCTATAAATTCTAATACAATTTATTAACGGTAAAAAATTATCAACCCCAAATTAAAAAAAATGAAAAAGACAATTACAATCAGCGTCACTTTGCTTTTAATCTCAGTTATGAGTTTCGCACAATCTGCAAATACTGGTAATGATCACGATTACAGCTTTGTAAATAATTCTAACAGACAAGCTGTATCTGCTTTAGACAGATTGAAAATGACAGATTCAGAAAATTCTATCACTTATTCTTCTGGGGTTAATAAAGCAGAAAAAGTTACTGATTCAAATAATGAAGTTGTAGTTTTTCCAGATCTGGCACACACTAATCAAAAGGTTACTATAGCTAATTTAACTGAACCTTCAAACATCAGGGTTTGCGATTACACTGGAAGATTGATTCAACAAGTATCTTCAACCGGTAATTCTATTCAAATAAATAATTTAAAAAAAGGCAACTATTTTGTGAAGATTATTGGAATACAAACTGGTTCTTCTTTTGTAAAAAAGCTCTTTGTCATCAATTAAAATTTAGTTTTTCTCTTAAAATGGTTGCATATTTTGCAGGTAATTTTTTTTGTGAAGTATGGCTGAGGTAATAAAAAAAGTTGACTTTTTGTTTGTTGACTAAAGCAGGGATACATTACATTGTTTTGATCCCGGGTTATCGCTGTTCAAAAAAAATTGGTTCAACACTTTTTCTTTTTTCCATATTTATGCAAATTTTAAAAATAATACGATTTGTAAATAAAGGAGTTGGAGAATAATTTTTATTTTTTTATTTTTTTACTAAAAAAAATAAAAAAGCTTTTAGATTTCAAAGATGTTATCTATGTTTGTTATGACACTCCGATTATTTTTTGAAACTCCAGGTTTTCAAATTATTATAGACATCCTTTTTTGGTATTCCCTCTATCCTTTTTGATTATATAATTGTCTGTCCAAAATTTCTATTTAATTTCTAAAAGCCTACATACATAGATTTCTGAAACCCTAACTTCTGTACTTCTTGTATTAGCCCCAAATCCTCACGGAATTATATTTCTGTAGTTACAATATATTGATCCATCATTCTACGCAAGCGCCTTTGTAATCATTACCTATAAATTCTATATAGTTTATTAATGGTAAAAATTTATCAACCTCAAATTGACAACAATGAAAAAGAAATTTACATTCAGCGCCGCTTTAATCCTCATCTCAGTGATGAGCTTTGCTCAATGCCCTGATTATTTTAAAAGAAATAATGGAAATGGTACCTGTGGTTCAGAAGCAGAAATAAGAATGTACTTTGCAGCCTGCCCTACCACTGCACCAATTATTGATTCTATACGCGCCAATGGAGTAATAGCAAATGTTACTGTTAGTGCTCCTGATGGTTCTAATTGTGCCAGCAAAGGGTACATTAGTTATTGCATAAGCGGTGATTTGCCCCCGGCCGGTACCTTAACGGTATTTTTCGATTTTGGTGAATTTACGGGCAAAGACTCCTGTATTGTTCCGGAAGGTGGTCCTTCTGGAGGGCCAACTCCCGTTGTTTTAAGCAGCTTTAATGCCGAACGCGGTGGAAAAAATGCTGTGAATATAACCTGGAAAACAGAACAGGAATTAAACTCAAGCAGGTACGAAATACAAAGATCATTTAACAACATCGATTTCGAAACGGTAGGAGTAGTTTACAGTAAAAATTCAAACACCAGCATTGCACAGTATTATTCTTTTACTGACAATTCCAACAATCTGAATAGCACAAGTTTTTACAGACTAAAAATGATCGATCTTGATAATTCATTCACTTACTCTTATGTTAAAGCGGTAACAGGAAGCAGCCTCGAAAATGAAATTATTGTATCTCCTAATCCTGCACAAAGTGGCCAAATGATAATGCTAAGGAATTTAAGTGAGCCTTCAAGTATCAGAATTTTTGATTATTCAGGAAAATTGATTCAATCAATCTCCTCTACTGGCAATTCAGTTCAGATAAATAATCTGCAAAACGGCTTTTATTATGTAAATATTACCGGTAAGCAAACAGGAGTTTCTTCTGTGAAAAAGCTTACTGTATTGAAATAAAAATTTAGGTCCATTAAGAAGGTTGCCTGGAAACGGGCAACTTTTTTTGTTAGAAGGATTGTTGTAGGATAAAAATGCGGATATTTTGTTTCTTTACTGTAATATCAAATTATTCCGTTCCCGGATTATCGCTGTTTAAAACGAATTTCCATTCACCATCTTTTTCTTTTTTCCAGATATTTACATAGGTACCGGTTAAGGTGGTATCTGGTAATTGTAATTTAAAAGTCCCATAGGTATACCCAAGGTCGCCGGAAGCAGCAATTTCTGCGTGCGCGGGTTTCCAGGATAATGTATAAGAAGTATCGCTTAAAAAACTGATGTAATTAATTGCATCTGCACCTATCATTGGTAAATGGTCCGGTCTTAATAAAACTCCTTCATTATCGATATATTGTAGAAAGGCTTTTTTCATTCCTATTTGCCGGCACATATCTGAAAAAGCAAGATCGGCGTTGAGCATTTCATGCGTTGATGGCGGCTGGCTTACTTCTTTTTTTATATCACACGAAAACATAGTGATCATGCTGATAAAAAATAAACCTGCAAGAAGGAGGGTATTTTTTTTAAGCATAAAATTTCTTTTTATAAAAAAGGCGAAAGCATTTTTCAATACCCTCGCCCCTGCGCAGGAAATATCACCTGCAATTGAAAGGTTTTTACACCTTTAGAATTATATATGCAATTTATCCTTTTTTGCTAACAATTGATCAACTGTTTCCTGGTACATTTCATCAGGTATACAACAGTCAACCGGGCACACAGCAGCACATTGAGGCTCTTCGTGAAATCCCTGGCATTCAGTACATTTTTCAGGAACAATATAATACATGTCATTAGAAATAGGAGGGTTGCGTTGTTCAGCATCCATAATACTTCCATCTAGTAGTGTAACACCACCTTTTACTGTTGTTCCATCTGAAAGTGACCATTCTACGCCGCCTTCATAAATTGCATTGTTTGGGCATTCGGGTTCGCATGCTCCACAATTAATACATTCATCTGTTATTTTAATCGCCATATTTGTGTATGTTTTTAGCAGTTCTGCAAGGTCAAAATTATTTACGAATTTTGGCTTGCTTTTAATTAGTACAAATATAAACAGATAATTTAATCAACATGAATTTAGAGGAAAGAATTACGATAATGGGGAAACTTGGCAGATATTTAATGGAAAATGATGATAAGCTCAATAAGGTAAAACAGAAAGCTTATCAAAAAAATAAATGGTTTACAGAAGAGTTTATCAATTATTCTTTTAAAAATATTTCTGAAAATTACCTGGATGAACAGATATTAAAAAACTGGGTAAGCTATTATCATATCGATGATAATATCCAATCTCAAAATATTGGCGTGGTAATGGCTGGAAATATTCCTTTGGTAGGTTTCCACGATTTTTTATCTGTATTTATTACCGGGCATCAACAATTGATAAAATTATCTGATAAAGACGATGTATTGCTAGCGCACATTATTGATAAATTAAAAGAATGGAATCCAAAGGTTTCTTCCTTAATAATGACGAGTGAATTATTAAAAGATTGTGATGCATTCATCGCCACAGGCAGCAATAATTCAGCAAGATATTTTCATCATTATTTTGGAAAATATCCTTCTGTTATAAGAAACAATAAAACTTCTGTTGCTGTTTTATCGGGAGATGAAACCAGGGAACAACTTAGCTCCCTTGCAGATGATGTGTATTTTTATTTTGGGCTGGGTTGCAGAAACGTAACTAAATTATTCGTGCCTGAAAATTATAATTTCGAGATGCTATTAAGTGCATTTAAAAAATACGATTACTTTGCTGATCTTACCAAATACCGAAACAATTACGATTATAATCTTGCACTGTTAATAATGAATAATAACTATTACATGGCCAATGAGAGTATTATTCTTTCTGAGAATGAAAATATTTTTTCGCCGGTAAGTGTGCTTCATTATTCTTTTTACCCAAATGAGAATAACCTCTTTGAGCAATTGAAAAATGACGAAAATATTCAATGCATTGTTGGTAAAGGTTATGTTCCTTTTGGTAAAGCACAACGGCCTCGCATTTTCGATTATGCAGACGGAATTGATACTATGGAATTTCTATTGAGTTTGTGATTTTAAAAGTTGAATTAAAAACTTTGCATTTCTTTTAAACAATTCTCCTTCAATAAGATTCGTGTTGTGAAAACTTTTACTTTTTATGAATTAATTTTACTTGTCCAGGCCAGGATGATTTCTTAGTATAATTGAAAAGAATTTTTAATTTATTGTTAAAGGTAAACGGATGGTAAAAATTTTGTTCATCGTTACTTTAATTTTATTCGCAGGCATATATTTTGAGGGAAAGTTTAAAAAGAAGACACTGCTTTGATGATTTGATTGCATAAGATGAAACATAATTATATTAAAATAAAAATTTCCATACATGAAAACAAGAAATATTCTCTTTACCGTACTGATTAGTGCGGTTACCGCTTTTGGGGTTCTTTTTGCTTATAACAAATTTGACCATAACAGGAATAACCCCAATTTTCAATCCACTCTTCCCGCTAATTATAAATTCGCTGGTTTTCTCGACAGCGGAAACAGTCCGTCGGGAGGGCCTGTAGATTTTACACAAGCCGCTGCAGCTGCTATTCCCACTGTTGTCCATATTAAGACCACAACAAATGCCAAAGTTGTAAATAATAATTTGCCTCAACAACAACAAAATCCTTTTTCTGACCTCTTCGGCAACGATCTTTTTAATCAATTATTCGGACAAGGAGGTGGAAGGCAGAGAATGCTGCCTGAACGTGCATCCGGTTCAGGTGTTATCATTAGTGATGATGGATATATTGTTACTAATAATCACGTGGTAGCAGGGGCAGATAAAGTAACTGTGACCATGAGCAATAACAAGCAATATACTGCAAAGGTACTGGCTGTGGATCCTTCGTATGATCTGGCAGTTATAAAGATCGACGCGAAAAATTTACCATTTATGCTTTATGGAAATTCAGCCGATACAAAAATTGGTCAGTGGGTTTTAGCAATTGGTTATCCGCTTAATCTTGAGGCCACCGTTACTGCAGGTATCATCAGCGCTAAATCGCAATACCTTGGATTGAATCATGATAATACAGGTGGCCAAAAGCTTGCTGTAGAGTCTTTTTTACAAACGGATGCTGCGGTTAACCCCGGAAATAGCGGCGGTGCTTTGATAAATACAAATGGTCAATTGATTGGTATCAATTCTGCAATTGCATCACCTACCGGTTATTATAGTGGATATTCTTACGCGATTCCGGTCGATATTGTAAAAAAAGTGGTAAATGATCTAATTAAATATGGCAGCGTACAAAGAGGGTTTTTGGGTGCTGCATTTATTGATGCCGGCAGGTTAAACGATGAACAAAAACAGCAAGCAAAAATTCCTGCAAACGTAGATGGTGTTTATATTACTGATCTTGTCAAAGACGGCGCTGCAAAAGCTGCTGGCATAGAGGTAGGGGATGTTATCAAAAAAATAAATGGTGTCGATATTAATTCAGGGTCAGAATTGCAAGAGCAATTAAGCAACTTCAGGCCAGGTGATAAAGTAAAGGTTACCATAAGCCGTAACGGAGTTGAAAAGACAGTGACCGCAACCCTTAAAAACAGTGCAGGTAATTATAATATAGTAAAACCCACAACAATGGTTGATAAACTGGGTGCTGAATTGGAAACACTTGATCCGCAAAAAGCAAAACAAATGGGATTGCCCGGAGGAGTAGTGGTAAAGAAAATAAATCAAGGTGCATTGAATGACCAGACAAGAATGCGTGACGGGTTCATTATTACCAAGGTAAATGGTAACCCTGTGAAAAGCCTCGATGATCTTAAAAAAGAGATAGGGAACCAGACAGATATTACTATTACAGGATATTATCCCGGCTACAATGAGCCTTTTGAATATCCATTGACTTTAGATACTACACCTGAATAAAAACAGGAAAATATTTTTGATAAGGCCGCAATTACTGCGGCCTTTTTTGTTGTGTTGTAAATTCCTTTTTTAGATTGGGTAGTAAAGCAATAAATAAGTCATTTTTTTATTTAGCCCTGGTATACAACTAAATGTATCCCTAAGTTTTTTTTTCGTTAAAATTTTCTAAAATCAATTTTTCTTTTTTGGGATTACGAAACTATTCGTACATTCGTTGTACGAAATAATTCGTAGTAAAGTAACCAATAATGAATAATTCAAAACAGAACAAACCAACAGAGAGCGAAATGGAAATTTTGCAGGTGTTGTGGGAACAAGGATCTTCAACAGTTCGTGAAGTGCATGAAATTCTTTCGGAAACGAAAGACTCTGGTTATACAACCACTTTGAAACTCATGCAGATCATGAATGAAAAAGGGTTGCTGAATCGTAATGATGAATCTAAAACCCACATTTACACCGCTGCTGTTAAAAAAGAATCCATTCAAAAGCAAGTGGTAAGTAAAATGATCAACGGCTTGTTTAAGGGTTCATCTGCCAAACTGGTAATGCATGCCTTGGGAAATCATCGTGCTTCCAAACAAGAAATCTTAGAAATAAAGAAGTATCTCGATGAAATCGAAAACAAAGAAAGTTCTAAAACAAAAAATAATAATTAATAAGATTAAAAAGATAAGCAATGAATCAATTTAGTTTTCTCTTTTCACCTGCTGCTGATGCTCTCGGGCATACTTTGCTGTATAGCTTTGGGCAGGCATTTATTGTTTTTATTTGCCTTAGGATTGTATTAAAATTGATACCCAATGCATCAGCACAGATAAAATATGGTCTTTCTTATTTTGGTTATCTGGGTGTGTCAGCATGGTTTGTAGTTACTTTGATCCGCCAGTTTTCAATAGCTAAAAGTGTAGTTCTAAGTCAACAAATAATGGCTAATACTTCTTTCAGCCAGGTAGCTGTTGATCACGATTCTTATGCAACAGGTTCTATTTTTTCCTTGTCTTTTTTTAATCAATATTTGCCCTGGGTAGTTGGTTTTTACCTGGTAGGAATTTTGTGGTATTCTATTCGCTTATCGCTTAATTTTTTTCAGACAAATAGTCTTAGAACAAAAGGGCTCTCTGAATTGGATACTGAGTGGCAGGAGCATATCATTAATCTTGCAAACAGGATGAATATTATTCGTCCGTTACAAACTTTTTTTTCGCGCTATGTAAACACTCCGATGATGATTGGTTTTTTTAAACCGGTTATCCTGCTTCCATTGGCTACCATGAGCCAATTGTCACCGCAGCAATTTGAAGCAATCCTGATCCACGAACTTGCACATATTCGTCGCAATGATTATGTTTTAAATATTCTACAGTCAGTTCTGGATACCATTTTATTCTTTAATCCTTTCACCTGGTGGATCACCAAAAACATTCGTGAAGAACGAGAAAAATCTTGTGATGAAATGGTATTACAATTATCAGATCCGTATCATTATGCACGCGCTTTGCTGGCTCTTGAAGAACCTCTGCAGCATCAACCTTTGGTAATGACTGCAGTTGGTAATCGTTCACATTTATTTCACCGCATCAAAAACATTATGGAAATGAAAAACAATCGCCTGAATCTCCGTCAAAAGTTCATTACTTTAGTCGTTATTGCTATCGCTACAATTTCAGTTGCCTGGTTAAGCCCTACAGAAAATAAAGCGGCTAATTCAGAAAAGCAAAATAGTGTTTCTGAAAAAAACTCAGCAGTTTCAACACCACCTTTTTTTGCATTTTTTCCTTTTAGTTGGCTCAAGGATTCAACTCCAAAAGGAATAATTCCTGCTCCACCTCCGCCACCTCCTGCACCAATGCCTCCGGTTGCTATGAGGCATGACGGAATTGCGCCAATGCCACCGGCACCGCCGGTAGCTCCATTGCCTCCTATGCCAGGTAATTCTAACATGGGGCCTGTTCCTCCGCCCCCGCCACCAATGCCACCGCTTCCTCCAAAACCGATTTTCGGAAACGATTCACTTCCTCCTTCTGCTGATTATTTTAACAGCAAGAAATTGAAACAACAGGAAGAAGTGATCAAAAAAAGTACTGACGAAATGCGTAAGTATTTTCAAAGTGATGCATGGAAAAAGCAGCAGGACCTGGTACGCGAAAATGCAGTGGCAATGAAAAAATATTTCAGCAGCCCTGAGTGGAAAAAGCAACAGGAACTGATACGGAATAACGCTGAAGAGATGAAGAAATATTTCAGCAGTCCCGCCTGGAAAAATCAACAAAAGCTGATACAGAAAAATGCAGAGGAAATGAAAAAATATTTTAGTAGTCCGGAATGGAAAAAACAGCAGGAGCTAATACAGAAAAATGGCGAAGAGATGAAAAAGTATTTTAATAGCCCTGAATGGAAAAAGCAACAGCAACTTATAAAAAAGAATGCAGAAAAAGTGAAGGAGTATTTTAACAGCCCTGAATGGAAAAAACAACAGGAAGAAATTCGCCATGCCACCGATTCTTTGTCAGCTTATTTTAAAAGCGATGCCTGGCAAAAGCAACAGGAAAATATTCAACAAGCTTTGGCTAAAACGCAGCAGTTTTTTAATACTGATGTATTGAAAAAAGTGGAGGAAAATTTACAGCAAATACAATTGAATCAGCAAAAAACACAGAATGATGTTGATATGAAAAAGAAATGATCTTCTCACAACCAAAATAAAAAACCAGCAAATTTCCTTGTTTGCTGGTTTACTTTTATAATCATTTTTCTGCAGGAAGCGGTCTTTAATCACTCTTCGGTTTAAACCCCTCTTTTAAGGTAACAGTTCTGTTAAACACTAATGCACCCGGTTTTGAATCTTTGTCAATACAGAAATATCCGTTCCTTATAAATTGAAAATGCGCACCCTTTTCAGCGTGTTGAAGATGAGGCTCGATAAATGCATTTTTAATTATGGTTAATGAATCAGGATTGATAAAACTCTTGAAATCGCCTTCTTCAGCAGCAGGATTTTCAACAGTAAACAGGCGTTGGTATAATCTCACTTCAGCTGTAGCGGCAGTTTTTGCATTTACCCAATGAATCGTTCCTTTCACTTTTAAATTACTGGTATCGTTATGGCTCCTGCTTTCGGGGATATAAGTGCAATGGATTTCTGTTAGATTTCCTTCTTCATCTTTTGTAAAGCTTTCGCATCGAACAATGTAAGCGCTTTTCAAACGCACCATTTGTCCGGGAGCAAGGCGGAACCATTTTTTTACCGGCACCTCCATAAAATCTTCTTTCTCTATCCACAATTCTTTTGAGAACGTTATTGTTCTTATATTTCCCGGATCGTTTGGGAGATTTTCTGTAGTTAATTCTTCCGTTATATTTTCATCATAATTATCAATGATGAGTTTTACGGGATTCAAAACTGCCATTACCCGTACAGCAGTTTCATTCAATTCTTCCCTGATGCAAAACTCAAGAAGGCTGATATCGATAAGATTATCCCTTTTGGCAACGCCAATTTTATCACAGAAAGTACGAATGCTCGAAGGGGTATATCCTTTTCTTCTGAAACCAGAGAGCGTCGGCATTCTTGGATCATCCCAGCCCGAAACAAACTTTTCATTTACCAATTGCAATAATCTGCGTTTACTCATTACCGTATAGGTCATGTTCAATCTTGCAAATTCATATTGCCGTGATGGGAAAATTTCCAGCTTTTCAATAAACCAATCGTACAGTTGCCTGTGAGGAACAAACTCAAGGGTGCAGATGCTATGGGTGATATGCTCAATGCTGTCGCTTTGCCCGTGGGCAAAATCATACATCGGGTATATACACCATTTATCGCCGGTACGATGATGATGAGCGTGTTTGATCCTATACATAATCGGATCGCGCATCAGCATATTGATATGAGCCATATCAATTTTGGCGCGTAATACTTTTTCACCGTCTTTGTATTTCCCGTTTTTCATGTCTTCAAAAAGACGAAGATTTTCTTCAACACTTCTGTTGCGGTATTCGTTCTCTTTACCCGGTTCTGTTGGAGTTCCTTTATCTGCAGCAATTTTTTCGGAAGGGCTGTCATCTACGTATGCTAATCCTTTATTGATCAGCTTAACCGCAAATAAGTACAATTCATCAAAATAATCGCTCGAGTAATATTCGTTGCTCCAGGTAAAACCGAGCCACCTGATATCTTCTTTAATACTTTCCACATACTCCACATCTTCTGTTACCGGGTTGGTATCATCAAAACGAAGATTAGTTCTTCCATTGTATTTCCTGGCAAGCCCAAAATTCAGGCAAATACTTTTGGCGTGGCCAATGTGTAAATAGCCATTGGGTTCAGGTGGAAAGCGTGTTAATATTCTTTCATACTTTCCACTTGAAAGATCTTGTTCAATGATCTCCTCAATAAAGTTCAAACTTTTTTCTTCCGGCATTCTGTTATGTATTACCTCTTTCTCCATATTCTTCAAAGATGATTACTTTCAATATATTACTATAATTGATTATTATTTTTAAAAATCCTTTAACTAAAAACAAAAGTCACTCCATACTTTCAGCGATCAGTTCTGCAATATCGATCACTTTTACCTCTTCTTCTTTTTTATTAAACTTCACCCCATCAGTCAGCATCATCATGCAATAAGGGCAGTTGGATGCAATTACTTTTGCGCCGGTTGCCATTGCTTGTTGAGCCCGTGCATCATTCACTCTTTCAGTTCCTTTTTCTTCTTCTTTAAAAACCTGCGAACCGCCTGCTCCACAGCAAAATCCATTACTGCGCGACCTTTTCATTTCGGTTAATTCAACATCCAAAGCTTCCAAAACTTTCCGTGGCGCTTCATAAATATTATTGCCCCGGCCGAGGTAACAACTATCGTGGTAAGTGATTTTTTTCCCTTTAAAATCTCCGTTCTCTTTCATCTTTATTTTTCCTTCATCAATCAGTTGTTGCAAGAAAGTGGTGTAATGCATCACTTCATAATTGCCACCCAAAACCGGGTATTCATTTTTGAAAACATTAAAACAATGCGGACAGGTAGTTACAATTTTTTTAATGCTATATCCATTTAAAAGTTCAATGTTTTGATACGCCATCATCTGGAATAAAAATTCATTTCCTGCACGCCTTGCCGGATCGCCATTGCATATTTCTTCTTTACCAAGAATTGCATAGCTGATGCCAATTTTATTTAAAATGCTGGCAAAAGCTTTGCTGATTTTTTGAGCTCTTTGATCAAAACTGCCGGCACAACCTACATAAAACAAAATCTCGGGAGTTTTACCTTCCGCCATCATTTCTGCCATGGTTGGAATATGCATGTTCTCTGATTTTTGCAGCTAAAATACAACAAACAAATTTGATTAGGTAAGCGCATCTTCGGCGCTTTAAACTTATTTTTGCCGCTGCTTAAAAAATTGAAAATCGAATTGTTTAGTAAAATAAAAAATTGGGAGCAATGGCCTTTCAAGGTTTTATATGCACCCATTGCTCCGGTCTGGGTTTGGTATATGATCCGATCGCGTGCTGTATGGTTTTTTACCCCAAGTAATCCCAAGCTTACTTTTGGCGGATTAGATGGAGAGCCGAAAAAGGAAATGCACGATCTTTTGCCTCCTGAATTTTGCCCTTCTTATTTTAATATAAAGCCTTCTGATCCCTTTCCTGAAATCAAAAAAAAACTGAAATTTTCCGGAATAAAATACCCTTTGATCGTTAAGCCAGAAGTAGGAGGGCAGGGAATCCTGTTCAGAAAAATTGAAAACGAAGAACATTTAAAAGAATACCATTCAAAAATCCCGGTGGAATATTTTATCCAGGAATTTATTGAATACCCGGTTGAAGTAAGTTTGTTTTATTACCGCTTTCCAAATGAAAAAAAAGGAGCCATTACCGGCTTTCTTCAAAAAGTTCCGATGCGGGTTACCGGCGATGGTGTTCATAATTTGGGACAACTTTTGCTCCAAAATGTAAAGACAAAAAAAAGGCTTGCTGAATTAAAACAAAAGCACGAAATAAATTTTGAAAAAATTATTCCTGCCGGGGAAGTTTATATTTTGAGCTACGCCGGCAACCACAATCGTGGCGCTGATTTTTTTGACCTGGGCGCTGAAATAAATGATGACCTGGTAAATCTTTTGGACAAGATTAGCCTGGGGATAAACGATTTTTTTTATGGCCGTTACGATATTATGTGCAACTCGATCGAAGAATTGAAGCAGGGAAAAAATTTTGTGATCCTCGAATACAATGGTTGCGGAGCAGAGCCAAATCATTTTTATGATACAGGTTATACTTTGATTGGCGCATGGAAGGAAATATTAAAACATTGGAAAATTCTTTTTGAGATCAGCCGTTATAATCATAAACACGGTGTGCCCTATTGGCCTTTGCTTAAAGGTCTACGTTTTAGACGGGCAACCAAAAAATATTATAATTTAATTAATAAAGTGGATAAGGAAATTTCATAAAAAATAAACATCTTGCTAAAAACTATATGAAAATGATGAAGACTCTTTTAACCTGTTTACTTTTTGTTTCTCTAAACACTATTGCTCAAAGTTATAACCCTGTTGATTCTGCCAGTAAAGTTCATTTCGTTATCAAAAATTTTGGCATCAATACGGGAGGGGATTTTAGTGGATTGAAAGGTGATATAAATTTTTTGCCGAATGATCTTCCGGCTACCAATTTTAATGTTTCTGTGGCTGCTTCTACTGTAAATACTGATAACAGTATGCGCGATAAAAGCCTGGTAAGTGATGAATATTTTGACGCTGCCAAATTTCCGCTGATTACGATTGTTTCCACTAAAATTGAAAAGACCAATAAAACCGGTGCAGGCTTTTATTATTTTACCGGAAATCTTACTATCAAGGGTGTTACCAAAGCCATTGCTTTTCCATTCCAGGCAAAAGAAGAAAACGGCGGTTATTTATTTACCGGTAATTTTGAAATAAACCGTACTGACTTTGGTGTGGGCGAACAGAACATAGTTTTAAGCAACCTCGTTGATGTTACGTTGACCGTTTTTGCCAAAAAGAAATAATGCTATGCCATTAGTAAAAGTTTTTTTCTGGGGGATGATCGTAAGCTTTTTAGGCACACTTCCATTAGGGACTTTGAATGTGGCGGCTATGCAGATAAGCGTTCAGGAAAGTGTTCAAAATGCCATTTTATTTTCATTGGGCTCTTTATCGGTTGAGATGGTGTATGTGCGTATTTCTTTGGTAGGAATCAATTGGGTACGCAAGCAAAAAAAATTATTTCGCTGGATGGAATGGATCACATTGGGAATAGTTGTCGCTCTTGCCGTTGGAAGTTTTGTGGCTGCAATGCAACCTCATCATGCAAAAAATGTAATGCTTAATAATAACATCAACCGGTTTTTGCTGGGCGCTATGTTAAGTGCTATCAGCCCGATGCAAATCCCTTTTTGGTTTGGCTGGAGCACGGTGCTTTTTACCAAAAATATTTTGCTGCCTAAAAACTCTTTTTACAACATATATATTGTTGGAATAGGATTGGGAACTCTTTTAGGAAATTGTGTTTTTATTTTCGGAGGCAAATGGATTGTTCAAAAACTGCACGGCAATCAAAATTTAATGAACTGGATCATTGGTGGCATCTTTGCTGTAACCGCTGTTATATTTCTTATTAAAATCCTGTTGCATAAAGATGGAATGAAGAAAATACAAGAAGCGGTGTAAAAGCTTTTTGTATTTAGAGTAAACAAACAAATGTTACAGATTAATATCGGGCTTTTAATGTAATGACTTGTATCTTTGACAGATTTAAAGTTCAACCTTAAATCTGTCAAAAGTTTGATATGTCATTTATTAACAGGGTACTGCATCAGGAATTAGAAAGGTTGTCCGCATTATACCCGGTATTAGTGGTGACCGGACCACGGCAATCAGGCAAGACTACACTCTGCAAAAAGCAATTTCCAGGTTATCATTATGTAAACCTGGAAGACATCGGCCTACGGGAACAAATTGCACTTGCGCCTAAAGCTTTTTTGCAGCAATATGCCGCGGGTTTAATCATAGATGAAGCGCAGCAGTATCCCGAACTTTTTTCTTATATCCAGGTGGTTTCGGATGCTTCGGATATTGCAAAATTTATATTGACAGGCAGTAGTAATTTTTCCCTGATGGAAAAAATCACCCAATCCTTAGCCGGAAGGGCAGCCTTGCTAACCCTATTACCATTGTCTTTGGTTGAGTTAGGAAATAGAATAAAAATTGATACAGATACTATCTTGCTCAATGGCGGCTATCCTGCCGTGTGGGCTAAAAAAATACCCGTACAGGATGTAAGTAGAAATTATTATAACACTTATATAGAGCGTGATGTAAGGCAATTGCTGAATGTAAAAGATATGACGCGCTTTCAAATCTTTATTCGCTTATGTGCGGGTAGGACAGGTACGGAACTAAATGCTTCTGCGCTTTCCAATGAAGTAGGCGTTTCAGTGCCTACCGTTAAGGAATGGCTGAGCACGCTGGAAGCTTCTTACATTCTTTTTCGTTTACCGCCGTTTTACCGGAATATAGGTAAAAGGCTTGTAAAATCACCTAAGCTTTATTTTTACGACACAGGATTAGTTTGCTTTTTATTAGGGATAGAAAACGAAAAGCAATTGTCAGTACATCCCTTACGTGGCGCCATTTTTGAAAACCTCGTGGTTTTAGAATTTATAAAAATGCGTTTTAATGCAGGGAAATTGCCTAACCTGTTTTATTACCGCGATCAATCACAGCACGAAGTAGATATGATATCGGAAAAAGGGAACAGTTTGTATGCTTATGAAGTGAAATCTGCCAGGAGCTTTCACAAAAATTTTACTGCAAACCTGGATTATTTTAGAAAGGCAGTGGGTAAGCAGGTTGTATCTACCCAGGTAATTTATGATGGCGAAATAAATATTAATACACCCGAAAATGGGATAGTCAATTTCAGGAATGCAGATTTTAAAGAAAAAAATATATCGGATGTCGAATAATTCCTTTTTGGTTTGGCTGGAGTACGTTGCTATTTACGGATCATTGGCGGCATCTTCACCTTTACACTTTCTTATTTTTTCAATTGTTGGTTTTTCGAAAAGAGACTGAGACTTTGTTATAGAAAAAGCGGCCTGAGAGAAATCTTAATATAATTACTTACTCAGATTTTAAATATTGATTATGCCTAATAGGAAAAAAAGAATAATGGCAGGATGGCTTACCTTTTTAATAATAATATTGGTAATTACCACTTATATATTTTCTGACTACTAAATGGGTTTGATTGATTGGAAAAAATATAGATGAGGAAAATTAAAGAAAATAAATTCTGTCTCAGGCAGTGTCCCTTTTCGAAGACTTTAAGCAAATTGGCCGATCAATGATTTAGTGCTTACTCTTAACTAATCATTTTACTTACCAGCAAATCAACAAATTCTACCAATTCTTATTTCATAAAATCTTCTATAGTTGTTGTAACATTAGAATTTTTCAGCCAAAATTGTCAATTGTTTGAAATTTTTTGGTAAAAAATTAAAAATAAATTTGTTGAATTCAATTTAGCTCTTACATTTGCGATGCAATGACGATCACAAAAGCAAATACCGGCTTCTTTTATTTTAGCTCCTATTTTAGAAATAGTCCGGGATCGGCTTGTTAAAAACTGAAAAGACAGAATAACAATAGAGAATCCCGGCACAAATCGCCGGGATTTTTGTTTTTATGCAAAAGAAAATAGCCATACAGGGTTTTGAAGGCAGCTTTCACCAGGCTGCGGCCCGCCAGTTTTTCGGAAACGAAGTTGAAGTAATTTGTTGCTCAACTTTCCGAGATGTAATAAAAATCGCTGATGATAAAAGCCAAAGTGATGGTGGTTTAATGGCAATAGAAAATTCTATAGCCGGAAGCATATTACCTAATTACAATTTGTTGCAAAAAAGCAATTTGAAAATTGTGGGAGAAATTTACCTGCAGGTAAATCAACATTTAATGGTCAACCCCGGTGTTACATTAGAAGATATCAGGGAAGTTCATTCTCATCCGATGGCGCTGCTGCAATGTTCCGATTTTTTGGAAAAATACAACTGGAAATTAATTGAAACAGAAGATACCGCGCTTAGTGCCCGGCATGTGCACCAACATAAGAGTAAGCACATCGCGGCCATTGCAGGCGAACTGGCAGCTGAACTTTATCAATTGGAAATGATCGCTCCAAATATTCACACACAAAAAAATAACTACACCAGGTTTTGGGTATTGGAAAACGCGGCTACAGTAAAAGAAATAAATGATGCGAACAAAGCTTCTTTAATTTTTCAGACAGATCATTCAAAAGGAAGCCTGGCAAAGGTGCTTACCAAAATTTCTGAAGCTGATGTGAATTTAAGCAAACTGCAATCTATGCCGATCCCGGGAAGCGACTGGAGGTATTCTTTTCATGTAGATTGTGAATTTACACACCTTGAACAACTAAATGAAGTAATTAAAAATATAAAACCCTTAACTGCAGATATTAAGGTATATGGTGTTTATAAAAACGGGAAAAACGCAGGTTAACAAATTTGTTTAAATGAAAAGAGATGAACGCAATTCAGGAAAATAATTCAGAAATAAAGAAAATGGCAAAAGTATCGGATCGTCTTTCGGGTATTGAAGAATATTATTTTTCAACCAAACTGAGGCAAATCGATGAAATGAATAAGGCCGGAAAAAGTGTGATCAACCTGGGTATTGGCAGCCCTGATCTTCCTCCCCATCCGGATGTGATAAAGACGTTGGCAGAAGAAGCTAAAAAGCCTAACCAGCATGGCTATCAGAATTACAAAGGAAGCCCTGTTCTTAGAAATGCCATTTCCAAATGGTACAAAAAATGGTACAACGTTGATCTCAATCCTGATACAGAAATTTTGCCTTTGATCGGAAGTAAAGAAGGTATCATGCATATTTGTATGACGTATATCAATCCGGGCGATGGAGTATTAATTCCTAATCCCGGTTATCCTACTTATAAGAGTGCCGCTACAATTGCAGGAGCTAGCGTTATCGCGTATACGCTAAAAAAGGAAAATAACTGGTGCCCTGATTTTGACGAATTGGAAAATATAGATTTGCAAAAGGTAAAACTGATGTTTGTAAATTATCCGCAAATGCCCACCGGGCAGTTACCAACAAAGGAAATGTTTGATGAACTGATTTCTTTTGCAAAAAAACATCAGATACTTATTTGCCACGACAATCCTTACAGTTTCATTTTGAATGATCATCCGATGAGTTTGTTAAGTGTTGAAGGAGCAAAAGAAGTGGTTATTGAATTGAATTCTTTTAGTAAAAGTCATAATATGGCAGGCTGGAGAGTCGGGATGCTTTGTGGTGCAAAAGAAAGAATTGAAGAAGTACTTCGCTTTAAAAGTAATATGGACAGCGGAATGTTTTTGCCGTTGCAACTCGCTGCTGCAAAGGCCCTGGAACTTGGTCAGGATTGGTACGATTCTGTAAATTCGGTCTATAAAAAAAGACGTGAGAAAGTATTTGCTTTATTGGATTTGTTGAATTGTTCTTATGATAAAAACCAGGCGGGATTATTTGTTTGGGCCTCCATTCCCGGAAATTACAAAGATGGGTTTGAGTTAAGTGATGAAGTATTGGAAGGATCAAATGTTTTTATAACCCCGGGAGGAATTTTCGGAACTGCCGGTAATCAATATGTAAGAGTGAGTTTGTGTGCCAATGAAGAAAAACTGGATGAAGCAATAAACAGAATTCAAAAAATAAAGAATTGAATTAATTAATTGATATGTTCGAAAATGTTACCATAGTAGGTGTTGGTTTAATAAGCGGATCTTTTGCCCTGGCTTTAAAAGAGAAAGGCTTCGCAAAAAATATAATTGGCGTTAGCAGAACACAGGCAAGTTTAGATAAAGCCAAGGAACTTGGGATTATTGACGAAGCGTTGCCATTGGAAGAAGCGGTGAAGAAAAGCGATTTTATTTATGTAGCCATTCCTGTGGATGTTACGATTCCAGTAATGGAACAAATAATGAATTTGGTTACTGACAAACAAATTGTAGCCGATGCAGGATCTACCAAATACGTATTGTGTAAAGCATTAGAAAATCATCCGAAAAGAAAAAGGTTTGTAGCAACACATCCGATGTGGGGAACCGAATATAGCGGTCCGGAAGCGGCTGTGAGAGATGCTTTCACAGGCAGGTCGTGTGTGATTTGCGAAAAAGAAAAAAGTGATGAAGATGCGCTGCGAACCGTTGAAAAGATTTACCGGGAATTGGGTATGCACCTAACATATATGGATGCGGAAAACCATGATATACATGCGGCCTATGTGAGCCATATTTCTCATATCACCTCTTTCGCCTTAGCGAATACAGTTTTGGAAAAGGAAAAAGAAGAAGACGCGATTTTCGAATTGGCTGGCGGTGGTTTTGAAAGTACTGTGCGATTGGCAAAAAGTAATCCTTCTATGTGGGCGCCGATTTTTATGCAGAACAGGGAAAATGTATTGGATGTTTTAAATGAACATATTTCTCAATTAAGAAAATTTAAAAGTTGCCTTGAGAAAGAAAATTATGATTACCTGAGAGAACTGATGGAAAACGCGAATAAAATATCAAGGATTATAAAGTAGGACAGTAAACAAATAAATAACTAAACTTTTTAAAATTAATTTTACAATGCAAACAGAAACAAAAACTATGAAAGAGGAAATAAAAGAAAAATGGAACAAACGTCCATTGATCATCAGCGGCCCCTGCAGCGCTGAAACGGAAGAACAAGTGGTGGAAACCGCTACACGTCTTGCTAAAACAGGTAAGATAGATGTACTTCGTGCAGGTATCTGGAAACCAAGAACCAAGCCGGGAATGTTCGAGGGAATTGGTGTAAAAGGTTTGCCATGGCTTGCACAGGCAAAGAAAGTTTCGGGGCTTCCGATTGCAGTAGAAGTGGCAACAGCAAAACATGTGGAGATGGCTTTGCAATTTGATGTGGATATCCTTTGGATAGGAGCGAGGACTACTGTAAATCCTTTTAGTGTGCAGGAAGTTTGTGATGCATTGCGGGGAATTGATGTGCCTGTATTGATAAAAAATCCGATCAACCCTGATCTTGAACTATGGAGCGGCGGCATTGAGCGTTTGCAGAAAGTAGGGGTGAAAGATATAGGAATGATCCATCGTGGGTTTTCAAATTATGGGAATACCGAATACAGGAATGCACCGATGTGGCATTTGCCGATCGAAATGAAAAGAAGGTTTCCTGACATGCTTCTCATTTGCGATCCTTCGCATATATGCGGTAACAGAACAGGATTACAGGATATTGCTCAAAAAAGTATTGACCTTGATTTTGGCGGATTGATGATTGAAACGCACATGGATCCGGATAAGGCGTGGAGTGATTCAAAACAACAAATAACACCTGAAAGATTATCTGAAATGCTTGATCATTTGAAATGGCGTTTTGAAAATACAGACGAAAAAGAATTTGTAACTGCATTGGCCAAATTAAGAGAACAGATCAACCAGGTAGATGATGAATTGATGTCGCTTCTCGGGCAACGAATGAAGATCTCTAATAAAATTGGTGAATATAAAAGGGAAAACAACATCACCATTTTACAAACCAATCGTTGGAATGAAATTCTTGCGAAGGCTTTTGTAAAGGGAGAAAAATTAGACTTGAGCAAAGATTTTATTACCAAATATTTTGATGCCGTTCATATGGAAAGTATCAACCATCAAAATAAAATAATGAATGAAGAATAAAGAAATGGTTGAAAAAGAATACCGGTTTTCTGACAGATCTGTAAGTGTATATTTCGATACCAGCTTTGGAATGTTGCAGGACATGGTTGATAAAGAAAACACAATCCTCATTACTGACGAAAATATTTTTGCAAAGCAAACTGAAAAGTTTTCCGGTTGGAGGACGATCGTAATACAAGCCGGTGAACAATACAAAAATCAACAAGCAGTTGATGAAGTTATTGAACAACTGATTGAATTTAATGCCGATCGTCAGACGATCATTATTGGCGTGGGCGGTGGCGTTGTAACTGATATCACCGGTTATGCTGCCTCGGTTTATATGCGCGGATTAAAATTCGGTTTTGTTCCCACGAGTATTTTAGCGATGGTAGATGCAAGCATTGGTGGGAAGAACGGCGTAGATGTGGGTGTGTATAAAAACCTCGTTGGAGTGATCAATCACCCGCAGTTCTTATTGTATGATTATTCATTTTTGGAAACACTTCCGGAAAAAGAATGGATCAATGGTTTTGCAGAAATCATTAAACATGCGTGTATAAAAGATGAGCCGATGTTTCAATTGTTGCAGGAGAAGTCGCTTGATTATTTTCATTCTTCCCGGGAAAATATCGGAAAATTAATTCAGCAGAATGTAGAGATAAAATACAATGTGGTAGTGAATGATGAGTATGAAACCGGTGAAAGAAAATTACTCAATTTCGGGCACACCATTGGTCACGCCATTGAAAATACTGCTAAACTGCCTCACGGAAGTGCAATCAGCATCGGCATGATAGCTGCTTGTATTATTTCAGAAAAAATAAACGGGTTTTCAAAAGCGCATACCGAAAAAGTAAAGCAACTTCTTTCTGAATATCACCTGCCTGTAGCTTTTAATATTGATAAAGAAAAAACGTGGAATATCTTGTTGCACGATAAAAAGAAATCAGGGACTGATATGAATTTTGTAGTGCTGGATGATATTGGAAAAGCATCCATCAAAAAAATTCCTTTGCCTGAATTGCGTCAAATATTTGATGCGCTCAAATAAACAATATCTGGTCATCATTCAAATTCATAATTACAACTGTGGATATAACAATTACTCCTTCTTTTGTTTCAGGAAAAATAAAAGTTCCGCCATCTAAAAGTTCGATGCAACGGGCCTGTGCAGCGGCGCTAATTACTTCCGGCACAACTGTTATTGATAATTTCGGTAATAGCAACGATGAAAAAGCGGCTCTCGATATCATTTCTAAACTCGGTGCAACTATTAATAAAACAAGCAATAAGTTAGCAATCACTTCCCATGATTTTATTTTTCATTCACAGTTTCCTGAAAAAAATGTGATCGTTAATGTTGGGGAAAGTGGTTTGTCGATGCGGATGTTTGCGCCTATTGCCGGCTTGTTTAATTATGATATTACTTTTACCGGGCAAGGAAGTATTTTAAAAAGACCCATGAATTTTTTTGATGAAATACTTCCCTTGCTGGATGTGGAAGTGAATTCAAATGAAGGGAAATTGCCGGTTACTTTACGAGGTCCTCTTCATCCAAAAAATATTACAGTTGACGGCTCTTTGAGTTCTCAATTTTTGACCGGCTTATTATTTGCTTTTGCAAAAGCGTGTACACGTCCCGTTAGTATTACCGTAAAAGACCTTTCAAGCAGGCCTTATATTGATCTTACGATTGCTGTTTTAAAAACTTTTGGTTTCAGGATCGAAAACCAGAATTATGAGGTTTTTACTATTTTTCCGAGAGAACCATTGCAGGCACATAGCATAAAATATACAGTAGAAGGTGATTGGAGCAACGCGGCATTTCTGCTGGTGGCAGGTGTGATTGCCGGCCAAATTACATTGACCGGCGCTGACCTTGACTCCTGCCAGGGCGATAAAAACATCATGGAAGCTTTATATGATTGTGGGGCTGAAGTTTCGATTCATAATAAAGAAATTACAGTTAAAAAAAATCAGTTAAAAGCTTTTGAATTTGATGCGACGCATTGTCCAGATCTATTTCCGCCGTTGGTAGCTCTTGCTTCTTACTGCAAAGGAACGACTACGATCAAAGGCGTAAACCGGCTTTTATTTAAAGAAAGTAACCGCGCTATTGCATTACGGGATGAGTTTAAAAAAATGGGTGTGAAAATAGAATTAAATGGTGACCTGATGACGATAAAAGGTGGAAATGAAGTAAAAGGCGCAAAAGTTTCTTCACACAACGATCATCGTATTGCTATGGCAACTGCTGTTGCCGCTTTGGGCGCTAAAGGAAATACAATTATCCAAGAGGCTGAAGCTGTAAAAAAATCTTATCCTGATTTCTATAAAGACTTGAAATCTATAAAAACAAACGCAGCAGATAACAAAAAAAGAGATATTGTATAAATAGTAAACCAACAAATTTTAAGGATTTCTCTTCTGAAATTTTAATAAAGCTTTGTATTTACTACTATAATTCAGGCCTGTTTATTTCTATATGAAAATTGTTTACGTTCTTTGCATTCCGGAAGCAATTCGGAAATAATCCCAAATTCCCACAATTCTCAACGAATAATGTCATATACCGTAGCAATTACAGGAAGGCCAAATGTAGGCAAAAGCACTTTTTTTAACCGGATGCTGGAACAACGGAAGTCTATTGTTGACGATTTTAGCGGCGTTACCCGCGACCGCCAATATGGTGTGGCAGAATGGGCTGGCAAAGCTTTTAATGTTATTGATACAGGTGGTTTTGTGGCCGACAGTAATGATATTTTTGAGCGCGAAATCCGCAAGCAGGTTCAAATTGCGATTTCTGAAGCGAATGCAATTATTTTTATGGTGGATGTAACTACCGGCGTTACCAGCCTTGATTTGGGAATGGCTGAAATGCTACGCCGGTCGCCAAAACCCGTTTATCTTGTAGTGAATAAAGTTGATAATTATACCCGTGAACTTGAGGCTGCAGAATTTTATAGTCTTGGTTTTGAAAAGATATTTTTTCTTTCGTCTATAAGCGGCTCAGGTACTGGTGAATTGCTGGATGAAATAGGCTCAAAAATTCCTGCAGAAGAGATAGAAGAACCAACAACAGTACCAAAGTTTGCTATAATTGGCCAACCCAATGTGGGCAAATCTTCTTTGCTAAATGCCTTAACAGGGCAGGAGCGTACTATTGTTAGTGAAATTGCAGGGACTACAAGAGATGCTATCCACACTACTTATAATTTATTTAATAAAGAATTTGTATTAATTGATACTGCAGGAATAAGGCAGAAGAAAAAGGTGAGTGAAGACCTGGAATTTTATTCAGTAATTCGTGCAATTAGTGCTGTGGATGAAGCGGACGTTTGCATTTTATTATTGGATGCAGAGAAAGGGATCACTGCACAGGATATGAATATTTTTTCATTGGCTACAAAAAAAGGAAAGGGAATTGTAGTGTTAGTGAATAAATGGGATTTGGTAAAAAAAGAAACGAATACAGCAAGAGATTATGAGAAATCTTTAAAGAAAAAGCTAGCCCCTTTTAATGATGTACCTATCTTGTTTATCTCTGCCACTGAAAAGTTGCGTATTTTCCAGGCGATGGAAGCCGCATTAAAAGTGTATGAAAACAGGCAGCAGAAAATTGCTACTTCCAAATTAAATGAAGTGATGCAAAAAGCCATGGAATCATACCACGCACCGGTTGTAAGAGGCCATGCGGTTAAAATAAAGTTTGTAACTCAGTTGCCAACTATTGTTCCTTCCTTTGCTTTTTTCTGTAATTATCCAAATGATATAAAGACGCCTTATAAAAATTACCTTGAAAACCAGTTGCGCGAGAATTTTGATTTAACCGGTGTTCCCATTCGCATCTTCTTCAGGAAAAAATAAAAATTCGTAAAATTTATTGGTTTACTAGTGAGGTAATTTTGGCTTTAAATAACTATAAACCCAGGTACCGGCAAGAGCGCTTAATAAAGTGAGAATTGCAATGCTGAGACCACTGCCAATTTGCACATATATCGGTCCCGGGCAGGTGCCTGTTAAAGCCCAGCCAATACCAAATATAATAGGACCGAAAATGAAACCGAGATGAAATTTCTTTTTTATAATCTTTACGGGCTCACCATCTAATGTTTTAATCTTGAACTTGCGGATAATAAAAAGCGAAATGGCTGCCGTAGGAATGGCGGTCATAAAAATGCCGTACATCTGAAATCCCTGGAAACGAAACATTTCCTGCATCCGAAACCATGAAACCGCATCCGACTTTATAAGGGTGATTCCAAATATAACTCCGAGTAAAAGGAATAAAAAATTTTTCTTTTTCATTATTTAAGAAGTAAGGGTAAAATAAAATGGGAAGTTAAAATGCCACTGGCAAAAAATAAAATCACCGCTACCAGCGAAGGCCATTGAAACGTTGATAACCCGAAAATTCCGTGGCCGCTTGTGCAACCGTTTCCATATCTTGTTCCGAAACCTACAAGGAAACCACCGCCAATAACAATCAGTAAATGCTGCCATGTAAAGAGATGAGCCCAGCTAAAAATCTCTGTGGGTAAAAGAGGTTGTGTATTTGAAATACCGAACGAGTTCAGGGTTTTGGTAGTTGCTTCTGAAAGTGGCATCGGTGTTACAGGCTTTAAAAGCACGCCTCCAATAAAACCACCAATCAAAAGCCCGGCTGCAAAAAAAATGTTCCATAATTGCTCTTTCCAGTTATATTTCAGAAAAGAGACATCACCAGGAAAGCAAATAGCGCAAACGTGCCTCAAACTACTGGAAATGCCCAGCATTTTATTTCCGGCAAGTAAAAGAAGCGGAACAGTTAAACCAATAATAGGACCAGCAACATACCATGGCCACGGTTGGCGCAGGAGGTCAAATAGATTCAAAATATAAGTATTTTATTAGGTTGCAAAACTATTTAAAAATGCCTAAACAACTCTCGAGTTTAGGCATTAAAATAAATAATCGTCTATTTCTATTTTGTTTGAAGCACTTCCTGGTTGCCAGGGTATTGAACATCTCCATCATTTTCTGCGGTGATAAAAAATGAAATAGGTTTGGACGTGGTAACAGTTTTTAAATTCCCTTTTAATGTATGAGAAATAATGCCGGAAGAGCTTTTTATCATTCCAATATTTCTAATATCATTATCATCTGTTTTCATCCACACAACATATACATTTTTAGGGGGAGTCAGATTTCCCGGCTTTGCAAGATTTATAGTTTTTACGTTCACCTGGTAATTATTATTCTTCCCTTTTTTTACAGCAACAGAACCTTTGGCTGCAGGTACAACGCGCGAAGTTTCAAAAGTCATTTTCCTGCTGCATGATGTAAGCATTACAACAACTACCATTGTGAACAACAATAATAATAAAGAGCTGCTTTTTTGTAAGTGTAATTTTTTCATTTTTTGACTAATTTTTAATGTAAAGATTTATTAATATGTGCAAATAGCTTTTGGATGTTATGTTTACATTTTTAACTACACATTACATGCCAAGATGATTTTTAAATAGCTGTTTTTCATCAATAAGCGTTGGTTTAATAATAAGGCAATACAATTTTGTTAGCAAACTATCGTTACAGTTGAATAACTTTTTATCTAAATAAATAAAAAGTTATTTAATTTTATTTTAATCTCAAAGAACAATTATGAAAGCGATCATCAAATATCCATTACTCTTTATTTTACTTGTCTTCTTCTTTGCAGCCTGCAAGAAAAAGCAGGTGCCCCTAACCACTGCTAAGAAAATTCAGGGAACATGGCAACTCCAAAGCGAGATTTATCATCAGAATGTTGGAGGGGTAGATTATTCAGACACTACCTTGGGAAATGGAGCCACCATTGAATTTAGAAGTGATAACAAGGCGTATTCTGATTTTCAGGGACAAAAAGATACTGCCGTGTATACTTTGACAGGTGATACCCAAATTACGCTTAATGGAACTGATATCTACGACATTAAAACACTTACCTCCAATCAATTTGTACTATATTCAAAACAAACCCAAGGTGCGGATTATTATGAGGGAACCATAACGTTGGTCAAATAAGATTTGAAAAGCTATTAGTAATTATCACCTTATCAATGGTTTCATAAAATTCCTGAAATGGAAGTGGATTGAATAAAAGAGTAGGCAGTAAACCAACAAAAAAGCAGGGTTTCTATTCTACTTATTTCAATCTTTCCTTGATATCCAGGTTGAATTTTCTTGCGTAATCTTTTGCTACATCATAACCGGCATCTGCATGACGAATAATTCCCAATCCGGGATCGTTTCGTAATACACGGCTGAGTTTAGACGCTGCATCATCTGTGCCATCAGCAACGATTACCATTCCTGCATGAATACTATAGCCCATTCCAACGCCTCCGCCATGATGAAAACTTACCCAACTTGCGCCACCGGCAGTATTCACCAAAGCATTTAAAACCGGCCAATCTGCCACAGCATCACTTCCGTCAGGCATTGCTTCTGTTTCGCGATTGGGACTTGCAACAGAACCTGTATCCAGATGATCGCGACCGATAACAATCGGTGCTTTTACTTTCCCGGTTCTTACCAGTTCATTAAATGCAAGTCCTGCTTTTTCTCTTTCTCCCTGGCCTATCCAGCAAATACGTGCAGGTAATCCCTGGAAGGCAATTTTTTCCTGGGCCATTTTTATCCATCTTATCAGTCCTTTATTTTCAGGAAATAGTTCCATCATAACGGTATCGGTTACACGAATATCTTCCGGATCGCCACTTAAAGCCGCCCAGCGAAAAGGGCCTTTACCTTCACAAAAAAGCGGGCGAATATATGCCGGAACAAAGCCTGGGAAATTAAAAGCTTCCTTTAAGCCGGCTTCAAATGCGCGGGCTCTTAAATTATTGCCGTAATCAAATGTGACAGCACCTTTGTTCTGCAATTCAAGCATCAGTTCTACATGCTTTTTCATTGTCGCATAAGAAAGCTCAATATATTTTTTGGGATCAGATTCGCGCAATTGATTCGCTTCATCAAATGAAAGTTTGTACGGAACATAACCGACCAACGGATCGTGCGCAGATGTCTGATCAGTTAAAACATCAACCGTTACATTTCTTTCAATGAGTCTTTGCAGCAAATCAACTGCATTGCAGTGAACGCCGATGCTCCACGCTTTGCCTTCTGCTTTGGCTTTAATAGCTTTGTCTATCGCTTCATCAATATTTTCGATCATTTCATCGAGGTAACGTGTTTTCAGCCGTTTTTCTATTCTTGAAGCATCTACTTCTGCCGCAAGGCAAACCCCATTATTCATTGTGATGGCAAGTGGTTGTGCGCCGCCCATTCCGCCTAATCCGGCCGTTACGCTTAAAGTATTTTTCAATGAAACATTAAAGTGTTTTTTAGCTACAGCGCCAAACGTTTCATAAGTACCCTGCACAATTCCCTGGCTGCCGATGTAGATCCATGAACCAGCCGTCATTTGGCCAAACATCATTAACCCTTTTTTCTCCAGTTCATCAAAGACTTCCCAAGTGGCCCATTTCGGCACTAATTGGGAATTGGAGATTAACACCCGCGGTGCATTCGTATGCGTTTTTAGCATGGCCACAGGTTTGCCGCTTTGTATCAAAAGCGATTCATCATTTTCCAGTTCTTTTAAAGCCTTAATTATCAAGTCAAGGCTTTCAAAATTTCTTGCGGCTTTTCCTCTTCCACCGTAAACAATTAATTCATCAGGCTTTTCAGCTACGTCAGGATTGAGATTGTTTAATAACATTCTCAGGGCAGCTTCCTGTATCCAACCTTTACAAGAGATTTTTGTGCCGGTGGGGGTTTTGTATTTTACAGGATCGTAACAGCCAAATTCTTTTTTCATAAACTATTGGTTTAGGAGATTAGCATAAGTCAAAATCTGGTGATTTAAGTAAGAAAAAATTATTCGTATTTATTTCTTTTAGGATTCATTCTGGTTTCAAATAACGCCAAAATATAGATTTCATTTTTATTGATGCGATAATAAACCTTATTGTGTTTAGTAATAACCAATTTGCGAATGCTTTTACCTTTTGTTGTCATCATACCTGCGTTAGGGGAAAATGAAAGTTTATTAATTTTTGAATCCAAAATAGTTTGAAACTTTACTGCAGATTTTATTCCCCATTCTTTTTCTATATAGCCAACTACAAAAAGAACATTTCTTAAAAATTCCTTGCTTTTTTTTTATTTGGTACGCCATCTGGAAGTGGCTTTTAGATATTCTTCTTCGGTTACGAATTCTCCTGCATTAGCCTGTCTGATAGCTTCGTCTAACTGTTTTTCCTGCTCTTCGGTTAAATAATCTTCCTCTTCTTTTTCTGGTTTTTCTTTCTTTAAATATGCAAGGACATCTTCATGCACCATCCATAAAGTTTCTTCATCATCAATACGATCAATGTATTCGTGGATTTCCTTTTTTATATCTTTTGATGATTTCATAAAAAATGTTTTATCCAATTTACAATTTTAGATTGAAGGCAGAAAATTATTCCCATCTTACTCCCTCATAAACTCAATGGCATTTACCAGGTCTTTCTGCAAAAACCGGTCATTTTCATTGAAGGAAACTTTCTTTCTAAAATCCCTAAATATTTCTTCAATTTTTTGAGAGGAACGAAGAGGCCTTCTGTATTCCAGCGCTTGCGCGGCAATCAATAATTCTATTGCCAAAACCTTTTCTACATTTTCCAAAACTCTTAAACATTTGGTTGCGGAATTCGCTCCCATGCTCACGTGGTCTTCCTGGTTGTTGGATGAAGAAATAGAATCAACAGAAGAAGGTGTGCACAATTGTTTGTTTTCGCTCACAATGGCTGCAGCAGTGTATTGTGGAATCATCAGGCCTGAATTAAGCCCTGGATTTTTCACAAGAAATAATGGAAGTTCCCTTTCTCCACTCAGCAACTGGTAAGTTCTTCTTTCTGAAATATTTGCCAATTCACTCATGGCAATCGCTAAAAAATCTAATGCAAACGCCAATGGTTCACCATGAAAATTGCCACCACTTACAATTTTATCTTCTTCGGGAAAAATAATCGGATTGTCTGTAACAGAATTAATTTCAACTCGAAAGGTATTCAGCACAAAATCAAAAGCATCTTTAGCTGCACCATGCACCTGCGGAATGCAACGGAACGAATAAGGATCCTGCACCTGTGATTTTTTCCGGGAAACAATATCACTTCCTTGTAGAATTCTTCTTAATTCTTCGGCAACAAAAATTTGCCCTGCATGTGGTCTTACTTTGTGAAGATTTCCATAAATACAATCGGGATTGCAATTAAAAGCATCAAATGAAATAGCAGAAATAATGTTGGCCCATTGCATTAATTTTTCGGCTTTAACCAAATTATAGATTCCGTAAGCACTCATAAATTGCGTGCCGTTGATCAGCGCCAGTCCTTCCTTGCTTTGCAATTGAAGAGCAGGCCAGTTCAATTTTTGCAACGCTTTTTCAGAAGAAATTTTTTCACCATTTATTTTTACTTCACCCATACCGATAAGAGGAAGGCTCATGTGTGAAAGTGGTGCCAGGTCGCCGGAAGCACCGAGAGAACCCTGTGTGTAAATTACAGGAAGAACCTCATTATTGTGCATATCCATCAACCTTTTTACCACTTCTATCCCGATGCCAGAATAGCCATAACTTAAAGATTTTATCTTAAGCATGATGATCAGTTTCACAATTTCATCAGGCACTTCTTCTCCGAGGCCGCATGCATGTGAAAGGAGTAGATTGCTTTGCAGTTCTTCTAACTGCTCGTTTTCGATCTTTACATTTTGCAAAAACCCAAAACCTGTATTTATGCCGTAATAAAGCGTATCAGAAGATTTGATTTTTTTGTCGAGATAGCTGCGGCAATTTAAAATGTCTTCATGGGCTGCAAACGTGATAGAAACTAATTGCTTATATTTTAAATAATTTTTTACCTGTTGAAAAGTAAGAAGGCTTTTATCAAGGGGAAGATAATTATACGTCATACAGAAAATTAATATTTTCAAAAGTAGGCAAAAGAAATGGAGGTTTTAACGGCTTAAACTTCGGTTTAAAATGTGAAAATTATTTGTAATCCACCTGCTTTTGCGGTTTTATTTCTTTAACAAGAGTTTATATTTGCATTTCTCAAAAACCAATAGTTTCGCTTTTATCACATGTATAGATTTTGCCTTCTGCTTTTATTTTTGTTTTCATTACAAAAGATATCTTTTGCACAGGATACGCTACCTAAAATATCGGTTACTGAGTTAGGAAAAAAAGTGTTGGTTTCGTGGAATAATCCATTTACTAATGTTACAAATATTAGTGTCCAACGGTCTCAGGATAGTTTAAAGAATTTTACAACGATTGGAAGTTTGTTGGATGTAAGTCCGGGTATAAATGGTTTCACTGATACAAAAGAATTTATTCCTTCCAATCAATATTATAGACTGTTTATTTCTTTCCACGGAGGGTCTTATATATTTACCCAATCGCATCGGCCGGGGAAAGATACAATTAGCGAATTAACAACAATTGAAAAGCAAAAGAGTGAAAAAAAGCTAACGGCAGAAATTCCTAAGTATACTCCAAATATTTTCGTTCCTTCCAGGCATGTATATACCGGCAAGGACAATAATGTAATTATTTCATTGCCGGATGCTGCCCGAAAAAAATATTCTATCAAATTTTACCGTGCTGATGGTTCTTTTTTATTTGAAGTATCTAAGATTGCTGAGAATTTTTTAACGCTGGATAAAGCAAATTTTTTGCACGCCGGTCTTTTTATTTTTGAATTATACGATAATAATATCATCATTGAGCGGCACAAATTTTACATTCCAAAAGACGGGCAGCCTATGCCTGTGCTGGATGCTGAAGGGGATGTGATAAGAATGAATTGATAGTAAAGCAGCAAAAAACCGGATTTTTTTTACTTAACGTTAGTAAACCAACAATAAATAAGGATTTTTATTTTGTTGAACTGAAGAATTAAGAGACAATAAATTTTTATATTGCATTACAAAAGCGGAAGTAGCTCACCTGGTAGAGCGACAGCTTCCCAAGCTGTAGGTAGCGGGTTCGAGTCCCGTCTTCCGCTCTTAAATTTTTTTTCTTTTTTAGCCGCCCGTAATTGATTTTGAAAATTCATCTATGGTCATTGCATCTTCCACTTTAAAATTTCCGATTCTTGTTCTACGTAGCTGGCTCAGGTAGCCTCCGCAGCTAAGTGCGGCTCCAAAATCATTTGCCAAACTGCGTACATACGTTCCCGTTGTACATACTACCCGAAAAGAAATTACCGGCATTTCTACAGAAGTGATCTCAAACTCTTTGATAGTAATTTTTCTCGGTTCAAGAACCACATCCACTCCTTTTCTTGCCATCAGGTACACGGGTTTTCCTTTTTGTTTTATGGCTGAATGGATGGGAGGCGTCTGTAAAATCTCACCGGTAAATTTTTGGGTTGTCTCTTGTATCCAATCTTCCGTTATTGTATCTACGGGTTTGAAATCTCTTGGTTCACTTTCAAGATCATAAGTTGGTGTTACCGCACCTAAAGTTATCGTGCCGGTATATTCTTTTTCCTGCGCCATATATTCGTTTATCTTTTTGGTAAACTTACCGGTGCAAACGATTAAAAGGCCTGTGGCTAAAGGATCCAGCGTGCCTGCGTGTCCTACTTTTTTTATTTTGATAAGGTTTCTTATTTTCCGGATTGCATCAAAAGATGTCCACTCTAATGGTTTATCAATTAATAAAACTCTTCCTTCTTCAAAAGTGTTTTCTGTCATTTCAAATAATTGTTCTACAAGCACAAAATACATTTCTTTAGCAAAAGACTCTCTGTTAAATTGCCTGTCGTGCTTTTAATTCAAGGTATTTATTGATGGTATTCACCGTAAGGCTTTTAGGAGAAGACAAGATTGATAATATTCCATATTTGGAAAGTTCTTTTGCAATAATCTTTTTTTCAAAAGCAAATTTTTCGGCTATCGTCTTTATATACACTTCCTCAATATCTTTTGCGTGTGAATTTCGTAGTTCGTCTAATTCAGAGTTTTCAAAAAATACTACGAGCAGTAAATGATTACGTGCGAGCGAGCGCAAATAATCAATCTGCCTGTTAAGGCCTGATAACGATTCAAAATTGGTGAACAAAATTAGTAAACTCCGGTGCTTGATCTTACTTCTTATTTGTAAATAAAGTATTTCGAAATCACTTTCTAAAAAATCGGTTTTCTGTTTGTATAATAATTGTAAAATATTTTCTGACTGTGATACTTTTCGATCTGCAGCCAATAAACTTCCCGGTTCGTGTGAGAAAGTGATTACGCCTACTTTATCCTGTTTTTTCAAACACACGTTACTTAAAACAAGGCAACTGTTAATGGCATAATCCAGAAGCGTCATCCCATTAAAAGACATTTTCATCAACCTGCCTTTATCAATGATACAATATATCTGCTGCGATCTTTCTTCCATAAAACTATTCACCATTAAGCCACCTTTACGGGCAGAAGCCTTCCAGTTTAACGTGCGAATATCATCTCCGGCAACATACTCTTTGATCTGTTCAAACTCCATACTTTGTCCAATCTTGCGCATTCGCTGGTTTCCTGATTCGCTGTTTAGTGTAGTGCCTGAAAACAATTCATATTTATGCAATTGCATAAAAGCCGGATAAACAGGTATGGTTTCTGCGGCTTCTGTTGTAAATCTGCGGCTTAATAATTGTAGCGGAGTGGAAACAAACAAATGAATGTTACCAAAGTTATATTCACCTCTTTCCAGGGGTTTCAGTTTCCAGGAAATTTTTTTTTGCTGCCGCGATTTTAAATTCAACTTTCTTACCCAATGGCGCATTTGCAATTGCTCGGGCAATTCATCAATGATATTAATACAAACAGGGAAACGAAATTCGTTTTTCACCATCAACTCAATTTTATTTTCATCACCATTGCTGAAACGGTGAGCCGTAATTCTTTGAGCCGTTGGAAATTTTTTTGTGAAGAATAAAAGTGAATAATCAACGATACAAAAAATAATAAAAACAATAAAAACCGTAATGGAAGCGGGTTGTAATGCGGGTATATAAAATGCCAGAATGAATAAAGTAATCAGTGAGGCGAGCGCAATAAAAAAGCGCCGCTTCAGAAAAAGGTCTAAAAAATAGGTTTTAATAGTTTTCAAAGAATGTTTGTCTTAGTGGCTGTCAATATCTCTTAGCGAGGTACATCAATTTTAGAAATAATATTGTTGATCAGTTCATCGGCTGTGAAGCCTTCCATTTCCTTTTCCGGAGTTAAAATAATCCGGTGGCGCATTACCGGCACTGCCATTTCAATGATATCTTCCGGAGTTACAAAATCTCTTCCCATGATGGCTGCATTTGCTTTTGCCGATCTCAGGATCGCCAGCGAAGCGCGCGGAGAAGCGCCAAGATAAAGAGAAGAATTATTTCGTGTTTCATTTACAATTTTAGCAATAAACTCTACTAATTTCGGATCAATAATTATTTCATTAGTGATCCCCCTGTATTCAGAAATTTGTGCGGGTGAAATTATTCGCTGCACATTTTCCAGTAAAGTATTTTGTACAACTGATTGTTGATTCATAAGGATATTCACTTCCTCTTCTATGGTAGGATAAGTGATAACGATCTTAAATAAAAAACGGTCTAACTGGGCTTCAGGCAAGCGATAGGTTCCTTCCTGCTCAATAGGGTTTTGAGTAGCTATCACCAAAAAAGGAAAGTCCATTAAATGGGTGATCCCGTCAATAGTAACCTGTCGCTCTTCCATTACTTCAAACAAAGCGGATTGGGTTTTTGCGGGAGCACGGTTTATTTCATCTATCAAAATAATATTACTGAAGATCGGCCCACGCTTAAATTCAAATTCAGCTTCTTTCGGGTTAAAAACCGAAGTTCCTAAAACATCACTTGGCATCAGGTCGGGTGTAAATTGTATCCTTGAAAAATTAGTATTAATGATCTTTGCCAGCAATTTGGCAGTAAGCGTTTTTGCCACGCCGGGAACGCCTTCAATCAAAACATGGCCGTCACATAATAATGCGATGAGTAAAAGGTCAACCATCTTGTGTTGGCCTACTATTACTTTACTTATTTCGTTCCTGATATTAATGACGGCATTGTTCAGCGAGCTGATATCAATGCGTTGTTCATACAAATTTTCTTCCATCAGTTTTTGTTTTTTTAAAATTTTCAATCTTTAAATTTAACGTAAGCAGATCTTCATCTGTTACTTCTTCCTGTTGTTGAATATTAGTGATCAATCCAAACAATTCTTCTGTTTCTTTTTTAGAAACACCGCTTTTACCTGAAATAGAATTAATAAATTCAGTGTTGATAAAAGAGGTATTGATAAAATATTTTTTTCGCAGGTATTCATAAAAATAGGTAATTATTTTTTCTGAAATATTCCGGTTGTTTTTTTGTTGTAAATAAAGACGGCCAACAGTTTCAGTGAATGCAACCGTAGTGTTCTTGTTTGGTTTTATTACTTCGATCACTCTTTGTTTCCTTTTAATATTAAAGAAAACAAAGAGTAAAATCCCTGCCAGCGCAATATAAAAAGCCCATAACAGAGGTGGGTTTTGCATGATGACATGTAAAGAAGAAAACTGATCTTTATTGTTTAAATTATTTTTGTCCCTTGTTGAAGAAAACTCTTTGTAATATTCATCCCAATAAATGTACTGCGGGTTGAAACGAAGGTAAGCCGTTACATTTTCGAAGTAATGATAATTGCTATTGGATAATAAAAAATAATTACTAAAAATTCTTGGTGCCACATGTAAATAAAGCCTTCCCCGACCGGAAAAAATAACAATATAATTCGGGAGATTTAATTCGTTAACGCCCAGGACCCTCGTTATTGAAGGATCGTAACTGTTGAAATAATTTAAAAAGGGGAAATAATAATAGCCATATTTTGAGGTTTTAAAATCACTTCCATAAAACATGCTCACATAAGTATCTTGCATTTTCCCATTCACCTCACTAATAATTTCACCTTTCCTGTTAATGGTGCAATAGATGGCATCAAGCAATTTTTCATCTACATAATCTGCCGAAATAAATAAATCATTGCCAGCTTTAACGTACTCTACCATTGCGTTTACTTCATCTACAGAAAGAATGAGGTTTTTGGTGATTAAAAAGTAGAGTGAGTAAGTGCTCGTTGAATCAGACTTAAGTTGGTTCCACGTTTCAGTAAAAGGTTTTTTAGCAATATTGATCCAGTAATCCGGAAATTCTGATTGAAAACCTTTGTAGGCAATAAACGATCCGAAGGGGAGTTTATCAGTCCTCCTGTAGCTTTCGTTGAGTGGTGGAAGGCGTTCTTTATTTTGATGACAACCCCATAAGGCAACTATCAGCAGGAGAATTAAATTATATTTTAATAATACTTTCAAGCTTTGGTTTATATTTTTTTATTGAAGGAGTCAAACGCTTCTTTTAATTTTTGATACTCCTCTTTATCAATTACAAATTTGCCGTACCATGTGTATTCATAATTGCGGGTAAGTTCCCGGAATTCACTGAAATAATTATGTTGCTCCATTTCTTTTAAATAATCTTTATTGGTTTTTTCTGCGGTAAAATTTATAAAACTCCTGTCAGACAGGTTCTTCAGAGTTTTTAAAAATAAGTAACGGGTTGCGAGATTGAATTGTTCACTATTTTCGGCTTCTGCGATCAGTGTATCATACGCTGAAACTTCGTTTAACTCCTGCAGAGATTCTTCATCACCTTCCACTATTATTTTTTTTCGACCCACGAAAATTCCGTTTTTAAAAAAAACTTTGTAAGTAATAAAAGCAATAAAGATCAGTGCCAGTGCCCAAAAAAATATTTTTAATGGTAAACTGTTAAGTATATTGTTTAGTGCAGAAGGGTGCCTTATGTGTTGAGGAATCCTGTTAATTCTTCCGCTCTTTTCATCAATGCTCACAGTATCTGTTCTAAGGTCTTTTTGTTTTCTTAAAAGACTATCCATATAGTGCATGTATGAAAATTCCCGACTTTCTTTCCATTTTAGGATTTGGCTATTATCTTTCAACAACTTTTTTTGTAAAGTAGTATCAACCGTATTTGAATCAGAATTATCCTGCTGAAATTGCTGGGTTTGTTTTCCTTCCGGACTGTTTAAAGAATCGTGTATTTGCGCATAACCATTATGTGAACTTGATATCCACAATGATAGTAAACAAACAAATAATTTAGTTTTATGTTTCATAGATAGCGCCATCCTTTATTATTTTCCCGTCTTTCAATTCGAAGCCGGCATTGTGCAGGCGAAGAGGATATAAAACAAAATACCATAGTATTAAAATAAATGAACCTACAAGTATCATGATGCTAAAAGGAACCGGCAACCCAATATCCACTGAATTTCTTTCAAAAGTATTGCTCATTAAATGGGTAACATAGCTTTCAAAAAAAGCAGCAATAATAAAGAACGGGATCAGGCTGATACATATCTTCACCGCATCCTTTGCTCCGCGCAAAAATGATTGTTTGCGTGTATACGTTCCCGGAAAAAGCCAGCCCGTTCCTAATATAATGCCCGCGCAACTGGCGATCACAATAGAAGAAATCTCGATCGTGCCATGTATCCAGATTACGAGCACCGATTGCCAGCCAAGTCCCTGCGAAAAAAATATATATTGAAAACATCCCAACATAAGTCCGTTACTCCACATAAACAGGATGGTGCCAATCCCAAACAAAACACCAAAGATGACGGTTTTAAACGCCACACCGATATTGTTGAAAGCGATAGTTACAAACATCGAAAAAGGGTTGTTATCTTTATAAACACCAAAGGGGTCGCCTTTTTGAATGGATGCGATGGTTTGATCGTAATAACCTGCCTGGACGTGGTGATTAAAATATTGACGTGCATAGTCAGGATCAGTTGCGGACGAAACAATACCAATAAAAACAAAGGAAACAAACAGCAGAAAAGTAAAAAGAAAAACTTTGTGATAACGACGAAATAACAGGGGCAACTCGTATTTCCAAAATCTTATTATACGAGAAAAATTTTGTTTCTTATTTTGGTAAATACTTTGGTAAATAGAAGCAGCAATGCCATTGATCCAGCGGGTTACTTTACTTTTTGGATAAAACGTTTTGGCATAAGAAAGATCATCCAACAAAGTAATAAAACGATCTGCCATTTCATCAGGATCTTTTGTTTCTTCATGCTGATACTGATTCCATTTTTCAACATTTTTTTTTATAAACCTGGCTTCGCGCATAAAATAAAATTAAAAGGAACCGTTTATTTTGTTTCAATTATAATGATAAAACGACTGCTTAAAAAACTTATTTGAAAGTGAAACAAATTAATCATTAATAAAAATAAAACGTCAAATTTTATTTTAAAATAATAAATTGCTGTTCATGTCCCTGATACAAATTGAAACCCCTTTTAATATTGATCTTGAATTTGAAATAGCTGAAGTGTATAAAAGGCTTTTTGCTTACCTGATCGATTTTACCATATTGCTTTTGTACTTCACCAGCATGAAATATTTTTATTATGGAGGCTTTAACCTGGCGGGTGTTGAAACATTAAAAAGCCATATGGGACTTGATATTCTAACCATTTCTATTCCGATGTTATTGTATTCTCTCGTTTGCGAAGTGGTGATGCATGGGCAAACGATTGGTAAGAAAATTTTGAACATCCGCATTATTAGCCTTGATGGTGGCGAACCTTCCTTAAGCCAGTATACTATTCGCTGGATATTTAAAGTTTTTGAATGGCCTTTTTTTTTCGGCTATACTTTTTTCAGCCTTCAAAGTCTTACCGCCTATATTATTATGACAGGTTTTTGGGGATTGGTCGTAGTAATTTTTATAGCCGTAAGCCGCAAAAACCAAAGATTGGGAGATATAGCTGCCAATACGGTGGTGATCAATACGGTTTCTCCTTTCTCCGTTGATGATACCGTATTTATGGAGATCAGTGATAAAAATTATGTTGTCACTTTTCCTGAAGTTTTAAAACTTTCAGACCGGGATATTAACACGATTAAAAACGTAGTGAATCTGTATCATAAAGAAGGTAATACTCAAACCTGCGACCGGCTTGCCTGGAAGGTTCAGGAGGTTTTAAATATACAAACAAGTATGTATTCCATCAGCTTTTTGGAAACATTGCTTGCAGATTATAATTACCTCGCTACCAAATAAAAAGAGGCTGCCTGCGTTTTTATGCATTTATTTGTCCAATTGGTTATGAGATAATTTTCTAATAATAAATACTGGCTTTTATTTGAGACTTGTGAAAAAACAACCTTTTGCCTCTTATTTAATTTTGACACCTTAACTTTATCGCCCGAAAAAAAGTAAAACAGGATTAAGGTTCATTATTAAAAAAAACTTTTTTACACACAATGGCATCACCAGCAAGACAATTTCTCGATTTCGAGCAACCTATAAAAGAGCTTTATGAACAAATTGAAGAGAATAAAAAGCTCGCTTCAAAAACAGGGAAAAATGATTACAATGCAATCATTCAGGAACTGGAACAAAATATTCTTCAAAAGAGAAAAGAGATAACAGAACATCTTACCCCCTGGCAAAAGGTACAGCTCAGCCGGCATCCTGACAGGCCATACACGCTGGAGTATATTTTAAAAATGTGTACTAACTTTTTAGAGTTGCATGGCGATAGAAATGTAAAAGATGATAAAGCGATGATAGGAGGTTTTGCTCAATTTGACGGAGAAACAGTTATGGTTATCGGGCAACAAAAAGGCACTAATACAAAAATGCGCCAGATGCGTAATTTTGGAATGGCCAATCCGGAAGGGTATCGCAAGGCATTGCGGTTGATGAAACTTGCCGAAAAATTTAATAAACCTATTCTTACCTTGATTGATACTCCGGGCGCATTTCCGGGACTTGAAGCAGAAGAGCGCGGCCAGGGCGAAGCGATTGCCAGAAATATTTATGAAATGATCCGGCTTAAAGTACCTGTAGTTTGTGTAATAATTGGCGAAGGTGCGAGTGGAGGTGCTTTGGGGATAGGTGTGGGAGATAAAGTATTGATGCTCGAAAATTCATGGTACACGGTTATTTCCCCTGAAAATTGCAGTTCTATTCTTTGGCGCAGTTGGGCACAAAAAGAAGTAGCTGCTGAGCAACTAAAACTAACCTCAGACGACATGCTTAAATTTGGTTTGGTAGACGGAATTATCCGTGAACCATTAGGCGGCGCACACTGGGATTACGATGAAGCTGCCGCTAATTTGAAAAGTTACATTAAACCGATCATCCGCGATTTGAAGAAAATAGATCCGGAAAAAAGGATCAAACAAAGGATTGAGAAATTTAATAAAATGGGGTTTTGGGATGAATAATTAATTACTTGAAATACTTATTCTTTCTTTTCCTATTTTTACTAAAAATATATAAATGATACGCTCAATCTCATTTCGAAAACAGGGCATTACAACCCTTTACTGATTCTTGTATCTTGCAAAAGATAATATTATTCCAACTTTCATTTTTAAAATAATGTCGTTAATAAATAAACTTTCCGGAACCGGAGTTGCATTAATAACTCCTTTCAAAAAAAACAGCGAGGTGGATTTTGATTCACTCGCAAAAGTGATTGATTTTGTAATTGCTAATGGCGTAGAATACCTGGTAACATTGGGGACTACAGGAGAAACGCCCACACTTTCTAAAAAGGAACAAATAGAAATTGCAAAATTTACAGTTGAAAAAATAAACAAACGTGTGCCTTTGGTTCTGGGCGTTGGTGGTAATAATACCCAGGAAGTGATCAATCATTTTTCAGATTTTGACCTGGAAAATATTACTGCTATTTTGAGCTCAAGTCCTAACTATAACAAGCCCTCACAGGAAGGAATTTTTCAGCATTATAAAGCGATTGCCGACGCTTCGCCTTTGCCTGTTATTTTATACAATGTACCTGGCAGAACAGGAAGCAATATTACTGCAGAAACAACTTTGCGGTTGGCAAATGAATGTGAGAACATCAAGGGAATAAAAGAAGCGAGCGGTAATATGGTTCAATGTATGCACATCCTGAAAAACAGGCCGGAAGATTTTTTATTTGTAAGTGGGGATGATCATATTTCTTTACCGCTAATTGCCTGCGGAGCACATGGTGTAATAAGCGTTGCGGCCAATTCTTTCCCCAAAGATTTTAGCGATATGGTCCGTTTTTCTTTGAAGAATGATTTTCAAAAAGCACAACAACTGCATTACAAATTGCTTGTAGGATATGATCTTTTATTTATTGAAAATAATCCTGCCGGTTTGAAAGCGTTTCTAAGCGAACTCGGTTTAATTGAAAATGTGCTTCGCCTTCCGCTGGTGCCATTAACATCAACCAACCAGCAAAAGGTGAAAGATTTTCTTGCGTCCATTTCTTAAGCTTTTGTATAATGAAAAAAGCAAAAAAGGCTTTATTAGTTGCTTTACTGTTATTCGTTTGCTCCTTCTCGTTTGCACAACATAAAGTAACGTTTCTCGTAAAACAGCCGTCACTGCTTCATTCCATGGATCGTATTTATCTTACAGGCAATTTTAATTTGTGGAATCCTGCTGACAGTTCTTATCTTCTGCAATCTCATCCAAACGGCGTTTCAACCATTACCGTTTCTCTTCCCGCAGGCGATTATGAATATAAATTTACCCGTGGAAGCTGGCAAAAAGGGGAAACTGATTCTGCAGGAAAAGGAGTTCCAAATCGAACGCTTAACTTAAATTCTGATACAACTATTCATGTAAATATGGGCGGTTGGAATGATGATTTTAAAGGAAACAATGTGGCAATTCTAAGAAAACATACCGCCTCGCCAAACGTAAAAATTATTGATACCGCGTTTTATATTCCACAATTAAAACGGACAAGAAGAATCTGGATTTACCTGCCGCCGGATTATAAAATGTCTGCAAAAAGATATCCTGTTTTGTACATGCATGACGGGCAAAATCTTTTTGATGGTGCTACTTCTTACTCCGGCGAATGGGGGGTAGATGAATATTTGGATTCCATTTTTAAAAAAGGTAAAAAAGAAGTAATTGTAGTAGGAATTGATAATGGACTTTCTAAAAGAATGAGTGAATACAACCCATGGGAATTTGAAAATTTTGGGAAAGGCGAGGGTGATAAATACGTTGATTTTTTAGTGTACACTTTAAAGCCTTTTATTGATAAACATTACCGCACTTTAAAAGATAAGCCAAACACTTTTATCGCGGGAAGTTCAATGGGAGGGCTCATTTCGTTGTATGCAGTTTTAAAATTTCCGAACGTTTTCGGCGGAGCCGGAATTTTTTCTCCTGCTTTCTGGACGGCCTCAGGGATTGATAGCACGGTAAAAGCTGATGCGAAAAATGTAAATTCAAGACTGTTTTTTTATGCCGGCGGAAAAGAAGGTGATTCCATGATTCCTGATATGAAGCGGATCGAAAAAGAAATTAAAGAATGGAGTAAATCTGCAGTAACAGAAATTATTGATAATGATGAACACCACAACGAATCAGCGTGGCGAAAATACTTTCCTGATTTTTATGAATGGACAGTGGTGAATAAGTAATTGAGAATTGTGAATGATGAATAGGGAATTATTACGGGTTGATCATTTATTTTGAAATCAAAATAAAAATCGGGGTTATTTGTTCGTTTGCTTTGGTTCACTCCGTGAAATGCTTTAATCTCTTCAAAATAAATCACGCCAAATAACAAACACCTTCCTCTGCAATTTCAGTATTTTCAAAAATTTCGCAAGCTTCGGTTTTAAATTCTTCCAGGGTTTCATACATAGACGAAAAATGACCTAATAGCAATTTTTTTGCCCCTGCCTTTTTTGCAATGGTTGCCGCTTGTTTTGAGGTGGAATGAAATCTTTCAACGGCTTTTTTTTCGAGATCATGCAGGTAAGTACTTTCGTGGTAAACCAAATCTACATCTTTTATTTTTTCAGTTATTGGTTCATAAAATGCTGTGTCAGCGCAGTAAGCATACGATTTTGGTGGTTCCACCGCTGTGGTAAGCTCTTCGTTTTTTATCACTTCATTTTTGCCATTTATAAAATCTTCACCTGAGTGAAGGTTTTCATAAAATGAGGTAGGTACTTTATATTTTTTTATCTGCCGGGGAACTATTTTTCTTTTATTTTTCTTTTCCCTGAATAGAAAACCCCAGCATTCTATCCGGTGATTTACTTTAAAGCATTCAACTGATAATTTTTTGTCTTCAAATAAAACTTCTTCATTTTCAAGTTTATGAAAATACAGTTGAAAAGGAAATCCTGCACCTGCTACATCCATTTGTATTTCAATAATGGCTTTCAATTTTTCGGGCGCATAAATGTGGAGATCGTTTAAGCGATTATTTAACGCAAGGCTGTTAAGCAGGCCTATCAGCCCAAAATAATGGTCTCCATGCAAATGTGAAATGAAAATGTGATTGATTCGGCTTTTTTTGATCTTATACAATCCCATTTGCATTTGCGTTCCTTCTCCACAATCAATAAGCATGACATGCTCAGCGCTTTGAAGTACTTGCGCTGTTGGATGCCGGTTGTGAGAAGGTACCGCAGAGTTATTCCCTAAAATGGTTACAGCAATCACGTGGTTTTAATTTTCAATGGGGTATTTATTACACTAATTCTTTATTTCAAGGTGTTAATTTCAACAATTTTTCGATACCTCTTTACAAGTATTCTCTCTCTATTTCTTCCATCTGTACGATGTCCCACGCTTCACTTTCTGTCGGAGTTACATTGAGTATTTCCAATAGATCACTTTTATCCAAAAATTCAGAAACTGCCGGTTGCAGGTTGCAGAATACCATAGAATGATTTTCTTCATAAAACCTCTGCTGAATAAGGGCAAGGGCTTCTGCTGGTTCTTGTTCTATTTCATTCACTTCTTTAAAATTAATTACCAGGTTGGAAACAGGTTGCTGTAAATAATTCAAAAGTGTTTTTTTTAGGTCTTCTGTCATATTAGCAGATAATTTCTTCTCAACAATCGTAATGACGTGCATTTTTTCTTTGGTATCAATTTTGACTTTCATAGTACAGTTTAAAAGAAAGAGGAAGATTTATTCAAAGATATTAAAATAAAAAAGGAAATGAGGAGAAGTAAGGTTTTTTGGATAATGATTTTAACTCATAAAAATCTTCAAATTAAATCAATCCGGCTTAAAAATAAATCCGTATTTATTTAAATATATTTTCAGCCCATTTTTTGTTTAATGCCTTTCCTCGCCTACTTTTTAACAACCTGGGGAATTTTTAAACGTTATTTAATAGAATTTATTTATTATTATTGTACAGAGTTACAATTATTGAAAAGCATCAAATTAAATTGTTAATAAATGGACAACAATTTTTCTACACAAGTAAAAGAAATTATTTCTTACAGCCGCGAAGAAGCTTTGCGGTTGGGAAATGACTTTATAGGCACGGAACATTTGGTTCTCGGACTTATAAGGGATGGCGAAAATACAGCGATGAAAATCCTGAAATCGTTGAACGTAGATCTATATGAACTGCGCAAAGAAATTGAACTCGCCGTAAAAGACAAAACAGGTAAAAATATTGCAAATATTAATTCATTACCACTTACCAAGCAGGCTGAAAAAGTGATAAGGATTACTGTTCTTGAGGCTAAGACCAACAAGAGCCCGTTAGTGGAAAGCGAGCATCTTATGCTTTCTATTTTGAAAAATAAAGAGAACATTGCTACACAGATATTAAACCAGTTTGACGTGGACTACGATATGTTTAAAAGTGAACTGGGTTATGTAAAAACGGATCCGAAAGCTGATTTCTCAGATGAAGAGAGTGAAGAGTTTGAGGAAGAAAGAAAATCGTATTCGCAACAACAACGTGCTTCAAAGAGTTCAGCAGCACAAACCAAAACCAAGACTCCGGTTTTAGACAATTTTGGAAGAGATATTACAAGGCTTGCAGAAATGGGAAGCCTTGATCCAATCGTTGGACGTGAAACAGAAATTGAGCGCGTGTCACAGATTCTCAGTCGTCGTAAAAAGAATAATCCTATTCTAATAGGTGAACCAGGAGTTGGTAAAACTGCGATTGTTGAAGGGTTGGCCTTACGGATCATTCAAAGAAAAGTGAGCCGTGTTTTATTCGACAAGAGGGTGGTTTCGTTAGATCTTGCAGCGTTGGTTGCAGGTACAAAATATCGTGGCCAGTTTGAAGAAAGAATGAAGGCGATCATGAACGAACTGGAAAAAAACCGGGATGTAATTTTGTTTATTGATGAAATACATACCATCGTAGGTGCAGGTGGGGCAAGCGGTTCGCTTGATGCTTCCAACATTTTTAAACCGGCTTTGGCACGTGGTGAACTTCAATGTATTGGTGCATCAACGCTGGATGAGTACAGGATGTATATTGAAAAGGACGGGGCTCTGGATCGTCGTTTCCAAAAAGTGATGGTTGACCAACCGAGCGTAGAAGAGACTATAGAGATTCTGAATAACATTAAAAGTAAATACGAAGAGTATCACAATGTGGTTTATGATAACGAAGCAATTAATGCCTGTGTGAAATTGAGCGACCGGTATATGACCGATCGTTTATTGCCAGATAAAGCAATTGACGTATTGGATGAAGTAGGAGCGCGTGTTCACCTTAAAAATATCAATGTTCCCCAGGAAGTAATCGAACTTGAAAAAAAGATCGATGAAATTAAACACGAGAAAAATAAAGTAGTAAAAAGCCAACGTTTTGAGGAAGCGGCTTCACTTCGGGATACAGAAAAACATTTGCAGGAAGAGCTTGAAAAAGCAAAAGCAGACTGGGAAGAGGAAAGCAAAAACAAGAGGTACCCGATCAATGAAGAAGCAATTGCTGAGGTGGTAAGTATGATGACCGGTATTCCTGTAAAAAGGATGGTTCAGGAGGAAACTGATAAATTGCGCAAGATGGGTGAAGACCTTAAAGGCGCAGTGGTTGGACAGGACGAAGCCATTAGCAAAGTGGTGAAAGCGATTCAAAGAAACAGGGTTGGGTTAAAAGATCCGAAAAAACCAATTGGTACCTTCATTTTCCTTGGCCCTACGGGCGTGGGTAAAACTGAGCTGGCAAGGGCTTTGGCCAGATATATGTTTGACAGTGATGATGCTCTTATCCGTATCGACATGAGTGAATACATGGAAAAATTCACTGTTTCAAGATTGATAGGTGCGCCTCCGGGATATGTAGGATACGAAGAAGGTGGGCAGCTAACGGAAAAGGTTAGACGCAAACCCTATTCTGTAATTCTTTTGGATGAAATTGAAAAAGCACACCCTGATATTTACAATATCCTGTTGCAGGTTTTAGACGACGGTATACTCACTGATGGTTTGGGAAGAAAAATTGATTTTAAGAATACTATGATCATAATGACTTCTAATATCGGCGCACGTCAATTGAAAGATTTTGGAGCAGGTGTCGGATTTACCACTCAGTCAAGAATTCAAAATGCAGAAGAAAACAGTAAAGCGGTAATAGAAAAAGCATTAAAGCGTACTTTCAGCCCTGAGTTCTTAAACAGGGTAGATGATGTGGTTATTTTCAATCAGCTAACAGAAGAAAATATTTTCTCTATCATTGATATTTTGATGAAGGGGGTAACGAAGAGACTGGATAATCTTGGATTGAAATTGGAACTGACAGAAGAAGCCAAGAAATTTATTTCGGATAAAGGGTATGATTCACAGTTTGGTGCACGTCCGTTGCATAGAGCGATTCAGAAGTATCTCGAAGATCCTTTGGCAGAGGAAATATTGAACATGAACGTTAAAAACGGAGATGTATTGATTGCTTCCCTTGATAAGGAAAACGAAAAAGTAATTTTCCAGGTGAAGGAAACTCCGGCACCCAAAAAAAAATCTGAAGCTTAATTTTAAAAAACTATAAATTAAATGCCATCGCAAAACGGTGGCATTTTTTTATGCCATTTTTTTCTTTCTTTTTTTTGTTTGATTTTTGCATGGATGTTTTCTAAAATAATAATTACGATCGATGGCTTTTCTTCTTGTGGAAAAAGCACTTTGGCAAAACAACTTGCCAAAAAATTAAGTTACACATACATAGATAGCGGCGCTATGTATCGTGCTATTACGTTATATTTCTTACGCAACAATATTGATTGGACCAACGAAAAAGAGATACGTAAAGCATTACAAAATATTTCTTTTGAATTTTTGCCGAATGAACTTTCGGGAAATGCAGAGATTTATTTGAACGGAGAAAATGTAGAATATATTATCCGTGATTTGGTAGTTGCAGAAAAAGTGAGTGAAATCGCTGCTTTACCGGAGGTAAGGACTTTTGCAGTAGCCGCTCAGCAAAAAATAGGAAAGAACAAAGGGATTGTAATGGATGGCCGCGATATTGGTACAACTGTTTTTCCAAAAGCAGAAGTGAAAATTTTTATGGTAGCCGATGAAGCAGTAAGAGTGGAAAGAAGATTTTCAGAAATGTTTGAAAAGAACCCGAATATTACGTTGGATGAAATAAGAACCAATATTGCTTTGCGTGACTATATTGATTCTAACAGGGAGGTAAGCCCGTTACGCAAAGCGCCTGATGCGATTGAACTGGACAATACAAATCTTACTGAAAAACAGCAATTGGATTTTGCATTAAAACTGGTAAAGAAGGTCTGTGAACCAGCCTGATTTTTTACTTTTGATCCACCTCATTTTCCCCTTTAGCCAGTAAACAAATAAATAAAACTGATTTTTATTTTCTTCTTGATTGCTTCAAAAGTTTATACGGCCATTTCTCATTTATTTCTATACTTTCATAAAATTATATTTGCATATTAAAAAATAAGAATGGATCAAAATCTAATTACCACCAAGCCAAATTACACTTCGCAAATTGTTATTATCGGCGTTTTGTTTTTTATTTTTGGATTTGTAACCTGGCTCAATAGTACGCTGATTCCTTATCTGCAGATTGCTTGTCAACTACAAACCACCCAGGCTGTATTGGTAACTTTTGCCTTTTATATTTCTTATGCAGTTATGGCATTCCCATCATCATGGGTTTTAAAGCGTACGGGGTTTAAAAACGGTATGATGTGGGGATTAGTTTGTATGGCGCTTGGGGCTTTGGTATTTATTCCTGCTGCAGAAACCAGAACTTACGGAATGTTCCTTACAGGCTTGTTTGTAATAGGTACCGGACTGGCTTTATTGCAAACAGCTTCGAATCCCTATATAACCATTCTTGGCCCGATCGAAAGCGCTGCTAAACGAATGAGTGTTATGGGAATTTGTAATAAAGGTGCAGGCGCTTTGGCTCCTCTTGTGATGGGCGCTTTTTTGCTTAAAGATTCTGATGCTTTGGTCAGCAGGTTAAAAACATTAGATCCTGTACAAAAAGCGGTAGAACTTGATGCGTTGGCATCCAGGGTAATTGTTCCATATATAATCATTGCCGCAGTACTTATTTCACTGGCAGTATTTATTTATTTTTCAAGCTTGCCGGAAGTAAAAGCGGAAGGTGAAGATGAAGAAAATAACTCCGATAGCGGAAAAGGACAAACAATTTTTAGCTTTCCTTATTTATGGATTGGCTTTGTTACACTGTTTTTATATGTGGGGGTAGAAGTAATGGCTGGTGATATTATACAGATTTACGGGAAAGCAATCGGTATCAGCCTTGATATTGCAAAACACTTCACAACTTATACAATGATCGGCATGCTGATTGGATATTTAATCGGTATTGTAAGTATTCCAAAATATTTTTCTCAAACAACTGCACTAAAAGGATCGGCAATCTTTGGCGTTATTTTTACGTTGCTTGCCATCTTTACTTCAGGGTATACTTCTATATTATTTGTTGCTTTACTGGGGTTGGCAAATGCCATGGTTTGGCCAGCTATGTGGCCTTTAGCAATTCATGGCTTAGGCAGGTTCACAAAAGCAGGATCTGCTTTATTAATCATAGCGATTGCCGGAGGCGCAATTTTACCGAGAATATGGGCAAGTGTCGGCACACGTTTTGGCTTTCAGCAAGCTTTTTGGATCATGGTTCCCTGTTATCTTTTTATTCTTTACTTCGCCACTTATGGTTATAAAGTCGGGGTTAAAAACAAAGTTGAATTAAAAGCTATGTAATTCAAATTGTCGATGATTTTAAAGACTGAAGATTGAATTAGCGTAACTTTGCGGAGAGAAAAGATATTTAAAAATGGATCCAAAAAGTATTAAAAAACCGCCCAGTATATTAAACTTATTTCAAAGCAAATGTCCGCGCTGCAGAATAGGGGATATGTTTATCCAGAAGAATCCCTATTCAAAAGGGTTTATGAAAATGCATGACCGATGTGAAGTTTGCGGACAATACTTCGACCTGGAAGTTGGGTTTTATTATGGTTCCGGTTATGTAAGTTATGCAATTACGGTAGCGCTTAGTGCTATATCTTTTGTTGCCTGGTGGATTATTATTGGAATTTCTTACGATGATAATCGTGTATTTTACTGGCTTCTTTTCAATGCTATTTTAATATTGGGATTACAGCCTTGGTTGATGCGGTTGTCGCGAACGGTTTGGCTTGCTACCTTTGTAAAGTATGATCCTGATTGGAAAGATCATCCTGCTGAAATTCCTGAAAGGATGAATGAAACACACAAGCATGGCTGGTGATCATTACTTTTCGTTCAACTGAATACCGGTTTTTGTAAAAGAAATTTTATGCTGCTTATAGAGATTTCCAATAGCCATTTTGAAAGTCTTTTTACTCATTCCAAAAAAGGAATAAATATCTTCCGGGGAAGATTTATCATGATAGGGCAGGTAGCCGTCATTTTCTTTTAACAATCTTACAATTTTTTCTATTTCGTCTTCAACTCTTTCGTATCCTGGTTTTCCGGCTGCCACATCAATTTTGTTTTCGGGTAAAATATTTTTTATGAATCCCGGGAATCTATCACCAATAGAAATGTTTCTGTAGATTTCATTGTTATGTAAAATACCTTTATGGATATTATTGATGATCACTTCATAACCAATATCAGTTTGCCGGTAAACAACCAGGTCAACCATATCTTTTTCTTTTACAGTAAGTATTTCATTCGATAAAAAAGATTCTAATTTTTCAGTTGCTGCAAGGCGTCCTGTCTTTTCATCCATTACAATTTTTACAAGATATTCGCCATTCTTCACCATAAAGTTTTTCATCTTCGATTTAGGAATAAAAAGGTCTTTCATCAATCCCCAATCTAAAAAAGCACCCTGGTTAGTAACGCTCACTACTTTTAATTTTACAATATCTCCCAATACTCCATAAGGTTTTTGGGTAGTCGCTATAGGCCTGTCTTCACCATCGAAATAGAGAAAGACTTTCAACTTATCACCTATTTTTGTTCCTTGTGGCACAAACCTTTTTGGTAATAAAATTCCCTCCCCTCCATCATCCATAAAAAAACCCATTGGCCTTTCTTTGAGCACCTTCATCACATTATATTCACCCATTTTAACCATTGAAAGAATTTAAATTTCAACAAAGTTAAACAAATGAAAGTTGGGCTGCTTCATCAGGTACTGGTAATCTTGCGGCTAACGATAAAAAAGAATGTTTTAAAGAAAACTGTGATAAGAATTATAGTTTCAGGCGTTCATAAAATTCAACTGTTTTAGATGAATCAGGATGGGTAATGGTTTGTTGATAATTATCGTTGCCGTTTAGTTGAAAATCAACCATAAATGTTTGCCCTGCAATAATTGCATAAGTTGAATTAAGATCAGTCTCTTTGATTTGATTATCACCGTTCATGGAAAAGGTGCCAAAACCAATGCCTGTATTAATCTTGCCGGATGAATCCTTATCTGTCAAACCGAACATGAAATAACCGTTGTTAAAGGCTTTATACTCTGTGCGGTTGTACCAGGTAGTATCGTTACCTTTTATGTCATATGATTTTGTTTGTTTCCAAACACCATCTAAAGGAGTAATTTGTTTGCTGCCTACACTTTGATATACTTCTATAAGTTTTGATTTTGTACTGTCAATTACGATATCAGGAATTACCTGGTTGTATCCGTCAGCGGTTTGGGTAATTAATAATTTGTACGAACGTGGCGAATCATCAAATGTAGAATCGCTTGAAGTATAAATTATACTTTCTGTAACACCACTTGTATCTGAAGTATATGATCCCACTCCGAAAAGAGATACTGAATCTGAAGCCAATACCTGTGTATACATCACATATTTATCGGTATAAATTTTTAGTTGTTTCAGATCTGAATATTTTGTTTCGGTCGTTCCGTCATTTACTGTTTGGGAGGTCATTAAGTAAGCGCCCGGCATTTTTGGGGCTTTTTTATTGGCGGAAGTACAACTTGCCAATAGAGCCACTATAAAGCAAATTTTTAAATATCTCATACCTTGAATTTTAAATTAACATAAATTTAAGAAATTTTCGGAAACTAAATCTATATTTTTTTGCACATATCTTCGTCTGCGTCTTAAAAAGCGTTTTGATTTTGGTATTATCATTGCGTCGATTTCAGCGTGACAAAAAAAGGAAAAGCAACAAACAGAAAATGGTCAGCTGATGTTACCAAACACAGCAATGCACTCGATTTAAAAAAAGGTGTATTTATGTTGAATGATCCTAAAAAGATTGCTGAATCATTGAAAAAGTCTGCTAAACATAGCCATAGAAGAAAAGGTACACCTTTTCAATCAGCCATGTCCATGCTTAACTTTTATATTAACCGGGCTGGGAAAAATTTGCCTGTTAAGCAAAAGGGAATTCTTGAAGAGGCAAAAGATGAATTACGCGTTCTTTTTGGACGTGAGAAAAAAGAAGAATAACTGAAAAGAAGAATTTCTGTTTATTGCTGGTTTACTATTGCGGGTATCCATAACCGTAACATCTGGTATAGGGCAAATCCTCCGATCCATGTCTGAATACCAAACCATCCGCAGGCAACTATCGCTCTGAGCATCGCTGCGATATTGGCGCCTTTTGTTCCAAAACTGGCTCTGGCAAAAACCGGAAAAGGAATTCCATACTTTGCTCCGGCATGTCCATTTAAAATCAAGGGAATCAAAACGATTGCGTTTCCTAAAAAATGGTGAGAATTGCTTCCTACCAGTTCATGCTCCACCTATTAATGAGCTGGCCAGCATATAAATAGGAATGCACAAACTCATGCTGATGCAAAGAGTGGTATAATTCCAGGTATCCCCGGTGCGATTGTTTTGGGGAATTGGGGCAAGGTCTTCGCTGTAAAGTGTTGAGGATTCGATAACTTTTTGATCTTCCATTCGATAAATTAAATAGTTATGGAAACGGTTTTATTCAGTTGAATAAATATAAAACTTCTATTTGAGCCGGAAGTATTTTATAAATAAATAAAAAAATAAATTAATGAATTGATCCAACAATCAAGAGTTGGAACCAGTTTTGTGAAGGTTTAATTGTAAACTAAAAGTAGACCCTATGGATAATACGTTGAAAAGGTTAAAAGATATAAAATCTGATTGTTGTATAACCATTTTGTTAAATACGCACCGCAATTCTTCCCAAAGCAAAAAAGACGAGATAGCATTGAAGAATCTTGTTACAGAGGCAGAGAAAAGATTGAGAGAGGAATGTAATGAGGAAAACGGCAAAATTGTTTCTGAAAAATTAAGAGAACTCGCATCCAATATAGATGCGCGTTATAATTTTGAAAGCCTTGCACTTTTCGTTAATCGCGATATTGCCGAATTTATCCGCATGCCGGTTGAAGTGGAAGACAGGATTGTGATTGCAAAAAGATTTGCTACACGCAACCTGGCAAGGATGCTACACCAGCAATTAAATTATTATGTGCTGGTGCTTAGCCGCGAAAAAGCAAGATTGATAGAGGCAGTGGGTAATAAAGAAATCCGCGAGATCCACAACGGATTTCCGATGGAAAATTATTTTTCGGTGCACGGAGAAGGAAAATTATTTAACCGTGAAACAAGCCTTGTTATTGAATTTTTTAGCAACATAAATACACAGATAAATGATATTGAAAAAGGAAAATACCTTCCGGTTTTTATTTGTACGGATGAATCGAACTATAATGATTATTTAAAAGCTGCAGAGCAAAAGGAAAATATTTTCGGTTGGATTAAAGGAAGCATGGATGATGAAAATGCGCAGACTATTGTGGAGGTGGCATGGCCTATAGCAGAAAAGTGGTATAAAGAAAAAAATCAACTGCGTCTTACAGAGCTCACCAAAAATGCAGGAGGTGAAGATTTTGAAACGGATTTCACCGCGATATGGAATGCAATAATCGAGGGTAAAGGGCGTACACTTTATGTGAAGGAGGGATTTGTACAGCCGGCTAACCTTGAAAATAATACGGTTAAACTTACATCTGTTGATAATGCGAATGTAGATGATATTATCGGCGAAATGATTGAGAAAAACCGGGAGTTTGGTGGCGATACGGTTTTTGTTTCAGGGGACGAACTAAAAAAATTTAACGGCCTCGTCCTGCTTAAAAGGTTCTGACAGCAAACGAACCAATAAAACACTTTTTCATTTTTTCAATTATTTTTTTGGGAAATTAATAGCGTTTAAATTAAATATTCACTTGACTTTTGTACCAAAGGCTTGGAATTGATGTTTTGTAAAAACTGCCGGTACCAATAACCTGATGATTTTATGATGCGCTGATTTGTAGAAAAATTTACGTAGATGAGTCCGAATCGTGGATAAAATCCTTCTGCCCACTCAAAATTGTCTATTAAGGTCCAGACAAAATATCCGTTAACATTTACCCCTTCTTTTTTGGCGCGCAGTACCTGGCTTATATGATCCTGTAAATACTTTATTCTTTTTTCATCATGAACTTTTCCATCTGTAATGTGGTCTTCAAAGGCAGCACCGTTTTCAGTTACAATGATTTGGGGAATATTTTTATAATCATTGAATTTTTTTAAAATATGGTAAATGCTTTCCGGGTAAATTTCCCAATTCATCAAAGTTCTTTCTACCTTTCGTTTGTCAGCTTTAATGATTTTAGCTTTTAAAAAAGGCATAAAATAAGAGTGAGTCACTATTTCCCTGGTGTAATTTTGAATACCGATAAAATCCATATCAAAAGACAGTTTTTGTTCGTCGCCCGACTTGATATAAGTTTCCATTCGCTGCAATATTTTAAGATCATTTACCGGATAACCTAAGCCAATTAATGGTTCTACAAACATTCGGTTAAGGAGCGCATCTGCTTTAGCAGCAGCCTGGTGATCTTTTTCAGTTGAATGGAGCGGTTCAATATGGGAACACGAAAAAGTTGTTCCAATGTTGAAATTGCTTCCCAAAGAACGGATGACTCTTCCGCCTTCTGCCTGGCAAAGAGTTGCATGATGCACAGCGGATAAAAAACGGGTAAGGCCTTTTTTGCCAGGAGCGTGTACTCCTAAAAAATATCCGGCTCCTGTAAAAACCATCGGTTCATTTATTACCATCCAGTTTTTTACACGATCTCCAAAAGCTTTTATGCAAACAGATGTATAATCGCCAAACCAATCGACAATATCGCGATTGGTCCAGCCACCTTTTTTTTCCAAGTCAAGCGGCAGATCCCAGTGGTATAAAGTAATCCACGGTTCAATCCCTAATTCAAGGCAAAAATCAATTACGCGATTATAAAAATCAATTCCCCTTTCGTTAACAACTTTTCTTCCTGTAGGCATTATTCGGCTCCACGATAATGAAAATCTAAAATTGGGTATATTCAATTCATACAATAGCGCTATATCGCTGCTATAATGCTCATAAAAATTACAGCTTGCATTTGCATTTTGGTTTTTGAAAATTTTGCCTTTGGTATTTGCAAATTCATCCCAAATTGATTTTCCTTTCCCATCAATATTGTGAGCTCCTTCTATCTGGTAAGCGGCTGTAGATACTCCCCACTTGAAGTTAGTACCAAAATCTTCACGGATCATTTTATTGTTGGCTTTTTAGAAGGAAGCTTTTTAAAGAGGCTTTTTTAAAATCCTGCCATGAAGAAATGTAATTTCCCAGCGATGCCGCCTTTTCCTGCTGGGTATGTTTTTTGATAATCATATCAATTATATCAGTCGTGATATCAGGGAAATCAACCTTTATTATTTCTGAACTCTTTATCCATTCTGCTATTTTAGGAACATGTTTTTTCTTTAGCGATTTTATCACATTTACTTTCATTTCTTTTAAAGCGGCAGCATTACAATGTTGTTCAAATTGATTTTTCATGGGTATTACCATCAGTTTTTTTTGGAGAAACAAGGCCTCAGCCGGTGTTTCAAATCCTGCGCCACAAAGCATTCCTGCGCACGATGACATGCTTTGGATAAATGCTTCATTTGATATGGGCTCAACGGTAAAGTTGTTTAGCGTATACGCCTTTTTTGTATGTTTTGAAAAAACGTGCCACTTTACATCTCCTGCTTTTTTTAGCACTTTTAATATCTTTTTGTCGTCGTATGCAGGAAGATAAACCGTATAATGCCCGGAATTTACTGGCTTCAGTTCTCTTACTTCTTTCCTGATCACGGGCGTGAAGACATGGTGATTATAAGATTTAAAATGGAAGCCGTATGGATAAGTTACCGGCGCATATCTTTTTAAAATGGTTTTACCAACGGGATCTGTTTTTTTTGGTTTGGGTGATTTTTTATTAAGTACGCCCAATTGATGACTAAGCCCGATGCATTCTTTCTTTTTAATAAAACAAGCCCAGGCACTTACGGGTTCAAAATCGCTTATCACCAAATCGTAATCCAGTACGGGAAGGCTTTTTATCTCTTTATAGAGTTTTTTGAGATGACTGTTTTTATAGGTTTTTAAAAGATCAACACCGCCATTTTTCCCAAAAATAAAACTGAGCCCTTTGAACCTGTATTTTACGGGATAAGGAAGTTCAACATCTGCCTGAACACCGCTTATCAGTATATCCAGTTCGCCCTTCTGCTGAAGAAGGGGAATGATATCCCGCGCCCTGCTTAGATGGCCGTTTCCCGTTCCCTGGATTGCATATAATATTTTCATTTAAAATGCTTCTTTCATTAAATTAAACTCGTTCAGTAGATTATTAAAGAGCTCGTTATTATTTAATTCGTCTTCCAGGAAAGGCTCTTCTACCTTCATTTTTTCAATTTCGTTTTCATCAAAACGATAAATACTCCATTTGCCGTTATTGTATTCGAGTGCTGTAAGATTCTCCACCCAATCTCCTGAATTTAAATATTGAATAACGCCGTCTTTGTTACTGATCTCTTTAATTTCAGGATGATGTATATGGCCACAAATCACATAATCGTATTTCTGAAAAATACCAATGTCAGCAGCCGTTTGCTCAAAATCATTGATAAATTTTACCGCGCTTTTCACACTGTTTTTTATTTTTTTTGAAAGCGATAATTTTCCTTTCTTAAAAATTTTTACTGAAATAAAATTCGCAAAACGGTTAATTAAAATCAGCGTATCATAACCGATGGCTCCTAATTTCGCCAGCCATTTTGAATGTTGCATGGTTACGTCAAACACATCTCCATGAAAAATCCACGCTTTTTTTTCATCATCAAGATCGAGCACCACTTTGTTCACAATCTTCAAAGATCCCATTTTAAAACCCACAAATTTTCTCAGCATTTCATCATGATTGCCTGTAACGTAATATATCTTTACGCCTTTGCTTATCCACTCTAATAATTGCTTTATCACTTTTGTGTGGCTTTTGGGCCAATACCTTTTGCTGAACTGCCAGATGTCAATAATATCTCCGTTGAGAATTACTTTTTTGGGCTTGATGCTTTTTAGATAATGCAACAGTTCTTTGGCGTGGCAACCGTAGGTTCCCAAATGAACATCCGAGATCACCACCACATCTACTTTTCTTTTTTTTAGTTTCTCCATTAGTGACGATGGCTTTTGAATGGCGAATAAAAACTGTAAAATCTAAAAAGAAACAGGCGGGTGAACAGGTTGGTTAAACGGTTGTAAATTGAATGCATAAATTGGTAATTAAAGTGGTTGGAAATAAAAATTTCGGGTGAAAAAAAATGAAATTTTTGCAGAGGTTCAAAGGCAAATAAAAAAATCCACTCATCAGGATGTATAATGGTTATGCAAAGTGAACCATTTAATATGAACTAAACTTTATGAAATCATTACCTGAATGTTAAGAAATGCATTCTTTTAATTTTTTGCCATTGGCGTTGGAAATAAAAATCTTTAAAAAAAGTTGTTTTACTGTTTTTTTCAACTTTTAATTAAAACTATAGTTATGAAATTAGTAGCCTTCTTTCTATAAATTTTCATTCTTATATCTTTGCGCTTTATAAAAAGTTATGGCAAAAGTAAAAGTAGGTTTGGTTCAAATGAGTTGCGGTGCTGATAAGCAACGCAATCTTGACAAAGCAGTTGAAAAAATAAAAGAAGTTGCGCAAAAAGGAGCACAGATCATTTGTTTGCAGGAACTTTTCACTTCGCTTTATTTCTGTGATGTGGAAGATTATGAAAATTTTAAATTGGCAGAACCGGTTCCAGGTCCAACAACAGAAGTTTTAGGCAAACTCGCAGCAGAATTGAATGTGGTGATCATTGCTTCTTTATTTGAAAAAAGAGCGCAGGGATTGTACCACAATACCACGGCGGTGATGGATGCTGATGGAAAATATTTGGGCAAATACAGGAAGATGCATATTCCTGATGATCCTGCTTATTACGAAAAATTTTATTTCACGCCGGGAGATCTCGGTTACAAAATTTTTAAAACAAAATTTGCAACGATTGGCGTTTTGATTTGCTGGGATCAATGGTATCCTGAAGCGGCGAGAATTACTTCGTTGATGGGCGCAGAAATTTTATTTTATCCAACAGCTATTGGCTGGGCAACAAGCCAGGATGAGGAAACGAATAACGAACAATTCAATGCGTGGCACACGATTCAAAAAAGCCATGCCGTGGCAAACGGCGTGCATGTGGTTGGTGTAAATCGCGTAGGTTTTGAACAAGATGGTGCAATGAAATTTTGGGGCGGATCGTTTGTTTCCAATCCTTTTGGCAATATTATACGGGAGGCGTCTCATGATAAAGAAGAAACGATGGTTGTTGAATTGGATCTTTCCAATACGGATAAATACCGGACGCATTGGCCTTTTCTCCGCGATAGAAGAATCGATTCTTACCAGCCTATTACTAACCGTTACATTGATGAAGATTAATTGATGAAGCAGCAAACTCCTAAAGAACTTGGTTATTACTTTCCTGCTGAATTTGAAAAGCATGAAGCTACATGGCTTAGCTGGCCACACAAAAAGGCGTCGTGGCCGGGAAAGATACATTCTATTTTTCCTGCTTATTCTAAATTCGTAAAAGAACTTACTAAAGGAGAAATTGTTCGCATTAATGTGAATGATGCCGCAATGGAAGCTTTTGCCATTAAGCATTTGCATAAAGCGGATGTAAATTTGGATAAGGTTGAATTTCATTATAATCCTACGAATGATGCCTGGTGCAGAGATCATGGCCCGGCATTTTTGATTAATCCAAATGCAGAAAAAAAGAAAGTTATTGTCGATTGGGATTATAATGCATGGGGAAATAAATATCCGCCGTTCGACCTGGATGATGTAGTGCCCACGTTGATTGGAAATATTTTTAATCTCCCTGTTTTCCATCCGGGTATTGTGATGGAAGGCGGTTCGGTAGAGTTTAATGGAAAAGGAACGGTTCTTACTTCTACCGCTTGTTTATTAAATCCCAACAGGAACCCGGATTTGAATCAATCGGAAATAGAAAAATATTTGTGCGACTATTACGGTGCTGAACAGATTTTATGGATCGATGAAGGCATCATTGGCGATGATACAGATGGTCATATTGACGACACAGTTCGGTTTGTAAATGAAGATACGGTGCTTGCTGCTGTGGAAGAAAACAAGCAGGATGAAAATTATGAGTTGTTGCAAACAAATTTAAAACAGCTTAAAAAACTTCGTTTACTGAATGGCAGGCAACTGAATATTATTGAACTTCCTATGCCCGATAAAGTCATCTACAAAGAACATCGCTTACCTGCTTCTTATGCAAATTTTTATATCGCCAATCATTCTGTGATCGTTCCGGTTTTTAATTGTGCAAAAGATGAAAAGGCATTGCAGATCATTCAGAAATGTTTTCCGGAAAGAGAAGTAGTTGGTATTGATTCAACAGACATCATTTGGGGGTTGGGGAGTTTCCATTGCCTCAGCCAGCAGGAACCATTAATTTGACAACTCAATCCACACAGGCGCATGATCGCTCGTTTTTTCCCAACCGCGAACGTTACGGTCAACGCCGGCATCCATAAGTTTTCCTTTAAGATGCGGACTCAACAAAAAATGATCAATTCTTAAACCCGCATTACGGCCATAAGCATTTCTGAAATAATCCCAAAAAGTGTAAATCGTTTCATCAGGATATAATTTGCGAATTGCGTCTGTCCATCCCTGTGATACGAGATTTCTAAAAGCTTCTCTTGTCTCTGGCCGAAATAAAGCATCATTCACCCAGCGTTCGGGTTTGTATACATCCAGTTCTGTCGGCATTACATTGTAGTCACCAGTCAATAATACAGGCTTATCTGATGCAAGTAAGTCAGAAGCATGCCTGGTGAGCCTTTCAAACCATTTTAACTTATAATCAAATTTTGGTCCGGGCGCAGGATTTCCGTTGGGAAGATAAAGGCACCCAATAGTAATGCCGTTAACAATGGCTTCAATATAGCGGCTGTGAGTGTCTTCTTCATCGCCCGGAAGCGCACGCCTGACTTCCTGCGGTTTTTCATTTTTTGAAAGAATGGCAACTCCGTTCCAACTTTTTTGTCCGTGCCAGATGGCATTATAACCAGCATCTTTAATCACTTCTTCAGGAAATTTTTCCTGCGGTGCTTTTAGTTCCTGCAGGCAAACCACATCGGGCGAGGTTTCATTAAGCCAACGCAGTAATACCGGCAAATGGCCATTGACACCATTTACATTATAAGTTGCAATTTTCATCTGTATATTTTTTGAGAACAAATAATGATGCAATTTTACAACTAAATTTATGATCAGAAAATCTTCATCATAAATTCGTGTCAGAATAAATCCAGAATATTTTTTATGATCTTTACTTTCTACTTATCGTATAAACTTTTGCTTTGTGATTAAAATCGCACCTGATAAAAAGAAACACTTTTGGTTAGGAATGTTGATGGGCGCTATTTTGCAAATCTTGACATTGTATCTTTTTCCTCAGCATTATATCATTAGTATTATCATCACATTTGTATTAATAGTTGCTCTAACCTATGGTTTTGAACTTTTTTCATTGATTACCAAAAGAGGCCATTATGAAATATTAGATGCGGTTGCCGGTACAATCGGCGGTAGCATTGGAATGGTTATTATTTTGTTGATCGAATATGTGCATAACAGCCACTGAAACTGAATTTTTAATTTAGGTTTTCATAACCAAAACAGTGAACCAATAAATTTTACGGATTTCAATTTTTCCACAACTTACTGTTATTCAAAATTCGGTGATGTAACCAATAATAACTCTATATTATTTTTCATTTTGCCGGTTAAAATAATCCCTGAATAGAATTAACTTGTATAAAAATTATTATTATGAATAAAGAATCAAATGCGCTAAACTGGTTTGAAATACCGGTTTTAGACTTGCAAAGAGCCAAACATTTTTACCAGGTGGCTTTTAGCATTCATATGGAAGAAATGAACATGCCCGGAATGGAAATGGCTGGATTTCCCTATGAACCCGGGAACGGAAAAGCTTCGGGCGGCCTGGTAAAAAGTGAAAACCACAAACCTTCAAAAGAAGGAGTTGTAATTTATCTGAATGCCAATCCTGATATGGCCCCTGTCCTGGAAAGGATTACATCTGAAGGAGGCCAGGTAGAAATGGGCAAAACTTTAATTAGCCCCGAGATTGGATATATGGCTTTCTTTATTGATACTGAGGGCAACAGGATCGGACTTCACTCGCAAGGATAGAATTGACGTAATTGCGCAGATACAGTTTATTTTTTAAATCCTGATCAATCGCAGGCAATCCAACATTGCCTGGTTGATATCGACATTCATATTTTCATTCCATGGTTCGAAAGTGATGGTGATATGGTGCAAACCTTTTGTGAGAGGCAGTTTTATCGAATTGCTCCAACCCCAGTTGCTCCATTCATCTTTACCTCTTTGAGGAAAAACTAACGTGCCGGTGGTGGTACTATCAATTGAAATGGTTCGGAAAGCACATTTGTTTTCTGTATTGATCGGGCCATTTCCGTTCGCATATCTCATATCTAAAATATAAGTTCCGTCTTCCTTTATATTGATCGTAACATCAATTTTTGTATTCACTGTTTTGCTGATCTCTATAAAACCATTCCCTGAAAAACCTTTGTAAGGTTTTGTTGATTTATGCAAAAAGTTTTCAAACTGAATGATTTGTTGATTTTGTGTTGGATAAACCTGCAAAGGCTCACTGGCAAAGGATTCAATATTATTTTCCCCAACAGCTATTACCTGGTAATTTCCATATTCCGCGGGATTAACCGATAAAGAAGTATCAGAAGTTTTATTCAATGAATTTCCGTTCTTCATCACTTGAAATGAGGTAATATTTTTGCTGGTATCTTGCCAGGATAGTTTCCCATTCTGATACGTAACAGTTGGCATTTGCGGACTGAAAACGTTCTTCTCACCATTTACATTTTCTATAGGTAAAGCTAAATTTCCTAAAACAATTTTTATCTCATGGGTACCTGTTAAAGTGGACGGAATTGTATAGTCGGAAGATTCTTTTCCATCAATTAAAAATGAAGTAATGATATTTCCATATCCACTGAGTTCGATGTTTAAAACAGCCTTTCTGTATTTAAAATTTTTCAATGTCCTTTCGCCACCAAATACTTTAGGAACATAGGGTGAAAAAGAAATATTATCAGTATTGAAATGTATGCCAAACAGGATTCTGTAAACCAAACTTATGTTTCCTGATAAACTCCAAAGCATATTACTTGAATTGATTTGAGTACCTGCGTAATCGCCGTCGGAGGCCACAAAATTTTCTTTGTTGGTTAAAAATAAAGCAGCCGGCCGATACACTGAACACATCGCTCTTACAACCGATTGTTCGTTGTTTGCCTTCGCTGAAGCCAGCGCCCAGTAAGATTCTACAAATGGCCAAACTGCATCATTATGATAAGGTGGGATACCCGGAATTTGAGGATAAATGCACGAAATTCCAAAAGGAGTAACCGGCGTGTTTGACACGATTTTTTGTTGCCTTTCATGATTGTCCGTAACATCAAAATAGATTGACAAAGCTTCGCCAAGCGCTTCTGCTTTCGGAGAAAGCATTTTGAAATTTCTGCCATATAAATATTGCCCGAAATATCCTTTATCATCCTGCCACAAATATTGGTTGACACCTTTTTTTATTTTAGCGGCCACTTCACTGTATTTTATTTCATCTTCTTTATTACCCAATTCATCCGCCATTTTTGACAATACAGTGTTGGCTTCGAAATGCACGGCATTGGTTCCCAAACATTCTGATTCATAAATATCCGCCGGCTGCATCCATGTTGGGTAGGTTTCTTCACGCCAGTCTAGGAAAGAAGATTCTCCTTTTACCATTCCGGTTTGTGCATCATAAATATTGTGAAGGTCATCATTAATAGAATTTTTTACGACCTGGTATGCATAATTCAACCAATCTTTATCGCCGGTAACTTTATAAACTTCCCAAGCGGCCACAGCCCAGATTTCCCTGTCGGTTGAAATTGGATAAGCGCCGCCGGTGCCGGTGTCCTGGATGATTTTGCCATTCTTTACTTTCTTTTTCAAACTGATCATCGCCACTTTTGGCTGCAAAATTCCCATGGATAAAATAATGCTGTAACTTATGTCGCGAGTCCAAACGCCTGCCCATTCTTTGCCCGTGCGAAAAGTGCTGTCAGGTTCAATAGCGTTTTGCATTTCTTCCAAAGCCAGGTTGTACAAGGCATCCGGCAGCATATCGTCAGAACGGTATTGCGGAAATGCGCTGATATCTTTGGATAACTTCCAACTGTTGGCAGTTTTATTTTCGTCAGGATGTTGATTGAGCGTTAAAGTAGTTTCATAAATTCCGTCATGATTGCTGTCGGTTAATTCCAATTCTTTGTGAGAATATAAATTGTTCCAATCCCACGTGAGTGGTGAAACATTCCCTGCTACAAAAACTCCCTGGAAATCATTTTTATAAATTTTCTTTCCGTCAAAAGTTTGGTAGTACCCTTTTTTCTTAAATGAATTCAACATATCGGTCATGTCTACACGCAAAGTAAGTTTCACATCCTTTTTTAAATAATCGTTGGGTGAAATTTTCGTTGTATCCACATATTGACCACCAAATTTAATAACCGGTGTTTCATAAACACCACTGTTGCCCGTGCAGATTATCACATTGTCTTTGCCCGCGGGCGCTGAATTATCCGCACCGTTGATGCTGAATTTAAACTTCACCACAGGGCTTTGTTTAATGCCGGGGCTTACATAATTAGAAACAATTTCTTCTCTTGAAATGGCTTTTGCAACAAAAGAACCCTGTACTACGCTATCACCATAAACTGAAAATGCTTCAGATTGATAAAGTGTTTTAGTATTAATAGCTTTGTTGATTGCACTTTTCATATTATGACATCCTGTAAGAATTATACCAATAACTATGGCAGGGAAAATACATTTCTTCATGCGGGAAAATTAAAGATTTTTTTGCTCAATTGAAGTTTACACAAAACTAAAATTGAAATTGGGCCTATTTGTTGGATTTCTATAAAGCCTTTGAAAATTTTTAAAAATGTCAGCCCTCATATGGAGAAGGACTTATTGATGTCCACCCTCCGTCAACCACTAAACTTTGTCCTGTAATATGCCTGCTTTTTTCAGAAACAAGAAATAATGCGGCGTTGGCAATATCTTCAACAGAGGCGGGGCGGCCCATCGGCGTGATCTTTGACCAGGTAGTTTCATAATTTATGTCTTCCGCTAAAGTACGTTTCGTTACTGTAGCGCCCGGTGCAATGGTATTTACATTTATTTTAAAAGGCGAAAGTTCAATTACCAAACTTTTAGCAAGCATTTCCAGCGCTGCTTTGCTCATGCCATACACTGCAAGATTTTTATGTGCCTGGTGCCCGGTAACTGAAGACATAAATAAAAGCGAGCCGCCGGATTTCTGTTGTCTCATTTGATTGGCGGCTTCCTGTGCTAAAAAGAAGGTTCCGCCCAAATTCACCTGCAATACGCGGTAAAAAGATTCAGGTTGATAAGTAAAGAAATCACCGTATAAAGTTATTCCGGCATTCGCAATCACCATGTCTAATTGACCAAATTCATTAACGGCGATGTTTACGAGTTTTTTAATAACAGAAATATCACTTGAATCTCCCGCAACCGCAATGCAATTTCCTTTAGCTCCTCCCTGTATTTTGCCTGCGGCTTCATTGGCAAGTGCTTCATCCAAATCATTTAAAATAACATTGGCTCCTTCATTTGCAAGACTGGTGCAGATCTGCAAACCAATTCCCTGGCCTGCCCCGGTTACTATAGCTACTTTTTTTTCGAAAGACATAAGAATGGTTTAATAATTTTTGGAGAATAAAATTTTATCAATCAATGTGAATCCCGGCTTACCACACTACCTGATCCTCCTCTTAAAAAATCCATGTCGGCACCCAGGTGGGCTTGTTGCACATGGTCTATATATAAGCCTACATATCCTCTTTTTATTGATCGAGGTTCCTCTTTATATTTAGCCTTTCTTTCCTGCAATATTTCATCTGTGAGATCAACATTTAAAGAGCGGTTAGGAACATCCAGCGTTATAATATCTCCTGTTTGAATAACCGAAAAATTACCGCCGGCAGCAGCTTCGGGCGATACATGTAAAACCACCGTTCCAAATCCTGTTCCGCTCATTCTTCCATCCGATATGCGAACCATGTCTGAAATGCCACGCTTTAATAATTTCTTTGGCAACGTCATATTTCCTACTTCGGGCATACCGGGATAACCTTTGGGGCCTACATTTTTTAAAACGAGAATACTGGTTTCATCTACATCAAGATCTTCAAGATCGATCCTCGCTTTATAATCCTCAATATTTTCAAACACAACTGCTTTACCTGTATGTGTCATTAGATGTTCACTTGCCGCTGATGGCTTAATAACTGCTCCATCTTCACATAAGTTTCCTTTTAAAATGGCAAGGCCTGTTGCATTATTAAAAGGATTTTCCATACCGGTAATAACATCGCTGTTATAACTTTCTGCATTTTCGTAGTTCTCTTTGATCGTTTTCCCATTTGCAGTAATACAATCATGATGAAGAATGGAATCAAGTTCTCTTAACACCGCAGGTAATCCTCCTGCATAAAATAGATCTTCCATAAAATATTTACCGGCAGGCTGAAGATTAGCTATCAAAGGGATGTTGGCAGATAATTCATCAAAATCTTTTAAGTGAAGATCAACGCCTATCCGCCCTGCAATTGCTAAAAGATGAATTACAAAATTAGTAGAACCCCCGATGGCCGCATTTACTTTTATGGCATTTTCAAATGCATTTCTGGTAAGAATATCAGACAATTTTAAATCTTCTTTTACCATTTCAACAATGCGCAAACCTGAAAATTGAGCAAGCATTTTTCGCCTTGCATCAGCAGCGGGAATTGCAGCATTTCCTGGTAATGAAATTCCCAGCGCTTCAACCATACAGGCCATTGAAGAAGCGGTACCCATTACTGCGCAGTGGCCTGAACTTCTGCACATTGCCGATTCGATGGTGCGCATTTCCTCCTCATCAATTATGCCTTTCTTCAAATCTGCATCAAATCTCCAAAGATCGCTGGTGCCTATACTTTTACCATTATATCTTCCGGTAAGCATTGGTCCGCCGGAGACAACAATAGTGGGAATATTTACACTGCATGCACCCATTACCAACGACGGTGTTGTTTTATCGCAGCCACATAATAATACTACTCCGTCCAGTGGATTGGCCCTGATGGATTCTTCCACATCCATACTTGCCAAATTTCGGTAAAGCATGGCAGTAGGTTTTATTAAGGTTTCGCCTAATGACATAACGGGAAACTCTACCGGGAAACCACCGGCTTCCAAAATTCCGCGTCTAACTGATTGGGCTAATTCTCTGAAATGTCCGTTACAAGGGGTTAATTCGCTCCAGGTATTACAAATTCCTATAACGGGCTTGTTATTAAATTCATAGTCAGGAATTCCCTGGTTTTTCATCCAGGCGCGGTATATAAAACCATCTTTGCCTTTTAGCCCAAACCAATTTGCGCTTCTCAATTTTTGTTCTTCCATTACTATTTTTTAGAGGATTTTTAAACAAATCTGCAATCGTTATTAATTGTAAAACAAGGTAATGATTTTGCAGTTATTTCTTTTATAGTGGTATGTAAATTGTCAGTAAACCAATAAATCATATTGAATTTTATTTTTGGGTAATTAGTAAAAGCGTTTCGATTGTTAATGTAAACTTAACATAGAGTTTACTTTCGCATAACATTGACAAGTGACATTTGCACTCAAATAAAAAAATAAGCTTGTGAAAAAAGTAATCATCAATTCAAAACAAAAAAAGTTTTGCGTGGTACTTGCGGCAACGTTATGCCTTGTATCCGCCAATGTTATGTCCCAGGACAACACTAAAGCAAAATCAGAAACCAAAGAAGACTTTAAATCCTCGGGCAAAATTTCGGGGTATGCATTTGGGGATTATGCATTTAAACTTCATGCAGATTCTGCATTAAGAGGAAAGCAACAATATTCAGGGCTTCCTAAAAATTACAGTGCATTTAATTTGCGCCGTGTTTATTTGGGATATGATTACCAGTTTAGCCCAAATATTTCTTCTCAATTATTGCTGGCGCATGAGTCAGGATTTGAATCAAATGCCGGAAGTACCAATTCGCTGGCTGATGGAAACCGCGGCGTATATGTTAAGGCCATGAACGTTAGGTTTAAAAATGTTATCCCACGTGCCACTATTGTTTTTGGTCAGCAGGCTACCCCTACTTTTGCTACTTTAAGTGAAGGAATTTGGGGTTATCGTTCAGTTGAAAAAACCATTGCTGATATGAGAGGCGTATCAAGCTCCACTGATTTAGGATTGGGTGTATTTGGTAAGATCGGTAAAAATGAGAACGTAGGTTATGATATCATGGTCGGTAACGGCAACGGCGCCAAGTTGGAAAATAATAAATTCAAAAGAATATATACCTCATTGTATTTTTATCTGCTCGATAAAAAAATAGTGATACAGGGTAACTACGAACACGACAGGACTACATCTACGCCTGTTCACCAGGATATTAACAACTTTAAAGCGTATGCTGCATACCATACTTCTTCAACCACTTTTGGAGTTGAGGCCTTCACTCAATTGAATACTAATAACGCTCAGTATGTACAGAACACAAATACACTATATTCTGATGTTACGCCTTCAGGCATTTCATTTTATGTAACACAAGAGTTGACGCCTAATAAACTTAAATTCTTTGTGCGCTACGATATGTATAATCCGGATAAAAAATATGATTCAAAACTAAGCTATGTAGGTGGCTACAATACCACCAAAGAATCATTTGCTACATTGGGCCTGGATATTCTTCCATATAAAAACATTCATATTATGCCTAATTTGTGGTACAATCATTATGCAAGTAAATTGCCGGGGGCGAGTGGAAATTTAAAAGGAGATTATGATCTTGAAGCGCGGGTAACCATGTACTTTTTGTTCAATAAATAATTACAATAAAAAATAAAAATTAAAAACTCAACCTACAATTATGAACTTCAAAAAAATTATTCTTTCGCTTTTAGTTATTAGCGTGGCTATAACTTTTACCTCCTGCGGAGGAAACGACAGCAGCAATAGTAAGAGTGCAACAGACAGCACTGCAACTGGTAGTAGTAATACTCAAATTTTAAGCGCCGGTTCTACATTTGTTTATCCACTGTTTTCAAAAATGTTCAGTGCCTATAACCAAAAGACAGGTGTCCAGGTAAATTATCAATCGATTGGTTCTGGCGGCGGTATCAAACAATTACAAAATAAAATCGTTGATTTCGGAGCTTCTGATAATCCTTTAAGTGATGATCAATTAGCACAATCTCCTGTTCCGATAATTCACATCCCCGATTGTCTTGGTGCTGTTAATATTACCTATAACTTACCTGATAATCCTTCTTTAAAATTTACTCCTGATGTTCTTGCTGATATTTACCTGGGTAAATTAACCAAATGGAATGATCCGAGGATTCAATCACTCAATCCCGGAGTGAAACTTCCTGACCTGCAGATATCTGTAATTCACCGTTCTGATGGAAGTGGTACTACCTTTATTTTTTCTGACTATTTATCCAAGGTGAGTCCTGATTGGCAAAGCAAAGTAGGTAAAGGACAATCTCTAAACTGGCCTGTAGGCCTGGGAGGCAAAGGAAATGAAGGAGTAAGCGGACTGATAAAGCAAACTCCTGGAGCCTTGGGTTATGTTGAACTTGCTTATGCTATTCAAAACAAAATGCCGGTTGCTTCATTAAAAAATAAATCAGGCAATTTTGTAGCTCCTTCCCTTGCATCTACCAGTGCTGCTGCCAATGTTGAAATGCCTGCAGATATGAGGGTTTCACTTACCAATACCGATGCTGCTGACGGATACCCGATCTGTAGTTTCAGTTATATTTTGTTATATAAAGATTTATCCTACAATATAAAATCTGAAGAGAAAGCAAAAGCTGTGGTTGACCTTGTTAAATGGATTATCCAGGATGGCCAGCAATATTCAGAAGCTTTGGAATATGCTAAATTGCCAGAATCTGTGGTAACAAAATCTTTGGATATATTAAAAGGCGTAACCTATAACGGTAAAGCGTTACAGTAAATATTTCTGCAAATACTTTAACTGAAAATACTGCGAATTCATCTTAAAAGATGTTTTCGCAGTATTTTGCATAATAAATAAACCATCACAAAAGGATGATCCCTGCTATAAGCTATAAAGCAAAGCGTATTAATTTTAAGGAAAAAGCGTTCAAAAAAACACTTGCTCTTTCAGCAATTATTGTGGTAGTAATTTTAATCGCGATTTTCCTGACATTGCTTATCAATTCATTTCCCTCTTTAAAAGCAATAGGATTTAAATTCTTTTATCAAACAACCTGGGATCCGGTTAGTGATCGGTATGGAGCGCTTCCTTTTTTAGTAGGAACACTGCTTACTTCTTTTCTTGCATTGGTAATTTCCACACCTTTTTCAATTGCTGTTGCTATTTTCCTTGGTGAATATTACAAAAAAGGGCCGGTGGCTGAAATATTTAAAAATATTGTTGATTTATTGGCCGGTATTCCTTCTGTGATTTATGGGTTTTGGGGTTTATTTGTTTTAGTTCCTTTGGTGCGGGAATTGGAAATGAAATTACATGTGCCCCCTTATGGCGTGGGCATTTTTACTTCTTCGGTAATTCTGGCCATTATGATACTTCCGTTTTCTGTTACTCTTTCGCGACAGGTGATATCAATGGTGCCAAGCCATCTAAAAGAAGCAGCTTATTCATTGGGAGCTACCAGGCATGAGGTGATTACCAAGATCATTATTCCCTATACAAAATCCGGCTTATTTGCTGGTTTACTGTTGGCACTTGGCAGGGCTTTGGGCGAAACTATGGCGGTAACCATGTTGATAGGAAACACCCACGATCTTCCAACAGGAATTTTCAGTCCCGGCAATACAATGGCCAGTGTAATTGCCAATGAATTTACCGAGGCAACCGGCAGGATTTACACCTCTGCATTGATTGAAATGGGATTATTTTTGTTTGTAGTGGCAACGATTATTAATATCATCGGAAAACAAATTATCAAACGATTTACTCTTGAGTAATTTCCTAAAAGAAATCAGTTTATGGAAATGGTATTAGAAGCGGAATTAGAAAAAAAGAAAAAACTTTCACAGTCACGTTTGGCCGATAAACATATCGGGCGAAGAAATAAAAAGAATATATTCTTTAAAGGGTTGATTGTTGTAGCTACAGTTATTTCTACCTTACCTCTTTTATTCATCTTATTTTATATTTTCAAACAAGGAGTTGGCGCACTTAACTGGCATTTTTTAACCCATCTTCCAAATCCTGTTGGCGAACCCGGTGGCGGTGTTTCCAACGCTTTGGTGGGTAGTATTATGATATTGCTGGTTTCATGTGTGATCGCTATCCCGATCGGAATTATAATTGGAATTTATTTGAGTGAAGAAAAAAGATCAAGACTTGGTTATTATTGCAGGCTTGCCGTAGACGTGTTGCAGGGTATCCCTTCAATCGTCATCGGTATCATCATTTATGAATGGGTAGTAAGGCCCATGGGTGGCTTTTCTGCACTTTCCGGTAGTGTGGCACTATCGCTTATGATGCTGCCCTCTATTGTGAAGGCTACTGAAGAAACACTTAAACTTTTGCCCGAATCTTTAAAAGAAGCATCGCTCGCACTTGGGGTTCCTTATTACAAAACGATTATGAAAGTAATTGTTCCTACAGGATTGAGTGGAATTTTTACCGGTGTTATTTTAAGTATTGCCAGGGTGATTGGTGAAACTGCACCGTTGTTATTTACTGCTTTTGGTAACCCATTTATGAGCACCAATATCTTAAAACCGATGAGCAGCTTACCTTTGATTATTTTTAATTATGCAACCAGTCCGTATAACGATTGGCACCAGTTGGCGTGGGGCGCTTCGATGGTGTTGATATTGATGATCCTGATTTTAAATATTATTAGTAAAATAGTTCAACGTAAATGGAAAGTCCAATTTTAAAAGCTACCAATTTCAATGCCTTTTTTGGGAAAAATCATATTCTCAAAAACATCAACCTGGAAGTACACAAGAATAATGTGTGGGCAATTATGGGGCCATCGGGTTGTGGTAAAACTACTTTCATCCGCTGTGTAAACCGTATGCACGAATTAGTGCCCAACGCCTCGGTAGAAGGCTCTTTGCAATTAAAAGGGGAAGAGATTTATGACATGAACCCGGTTGTGCTTAGGAGAAAGGTGGGTATGGTATTTCAAAGACCCAATCCTTTTCCGACGATGAGCATTTATGACAATGTAATAGCCGGTTATATTTTAAACGGGGTTAAGCTTAGTAAAATGGAGAAGGATGACATTGTGGAAACATCTCTTAAACAGGCGGCATTGTGGATGGAAGTGAGAAGCACTCTTCACAAAAAAGGAACTTTTTTATCAGGCGGCCAACAGCAAAGATTGTGTATTGCGCGCGCTTTGGCCATGAACCCCGAAATATTATTATTGGATGAAGCTACATCAGCCCTTGATCCGATTTCTACTTCAATGATTGAAGAATTGATTCAACAATTAAAATCAGAATATACCATACTGATGGTGACCCACAATATGCAGCAAGCTGCAAGAGTGAGTGATAAGACTGCTTTCTTTTATTTGGGAGAACTGATAGAAGCGGCAAATACAAAAACGATTTTCACCAATCCGAAACATGAAAAAACCCAGGAATATATTACCGGCCATTTCGGTTAAATATTACTAACTCAAAAAAATCAGCACTATGGCAACCTTAAACTGGAAACAAAAATTAACCCCGCTCGATAACGAATTACAACAGTTGAAATCTGAAACGATCAACATGTGGGAAATGGTTTTATCTCAGTTGAGAAAAGCGGAAGAAGCTTTGCAAAAAAAAGATAAAGATCTTGCACGTGAAGTGGTTTCTACTGAGAAAAGAGTGAATGCTTTTGAATTAAAAATTGACCGGGATTGCGAAGACATTCTAGCCTTGTTTGCACCTGTAGCCATAGATCTTCGTTTTTTGCTGGCGGTTTTAAAAATAAATATGAACCTTGAGCGCACCGGGGATATTGCCGAAGGGATTGCCAAGTTTGTAATAGACCTTCCTGAAGATTTTGATGTCAGGCTATTTGAAATTACACGTGTTATTGAAATGTTCAAACAAGGCAATGAAATGATTGCAGAAGTAATGGAAGCTTTTGAAAAAGAAGACACGGTGCTGGCGAGAAAAGTGTTCAAAAAAGATGATTTGCTCGATGAGATTAATGCGCAGGCGGCTTCTGTTACTGCTGATTTTATAGAAAAAAATCCTGCCAAAGCACCATCAGCGCTATATATTTTATCGTCTATCCGGAAGCTGGAAAGGGTAGGTGACCAGGCAAAAAATATGGCTGAAGAAATTATCTTCTATTCAGAAGCAAAAGTGCTAAAGCACAAACCTAAAAGTAAAAAAAGGGAAGAAGAGTAGTAAACGAATAAAAAAAGAAGATTTTTATTTTGCTCATTAACTTATTGCAAAATAAAAATCTTCAAAATTTATTGCTTTACTAAAACGGCGTAAAATAGGTTACGCCGTCGCGTCTATTACCGGCATTGAAACTGCTTTCTTCTTTTTAGATCTCATATAAAAATATAGAAAAAGAAAGGCGAACACCAGCACGAGTGGAATTATATTCGTGGCCTTAATTACCTGAGGCCCTGCCTGCAATTGCGCGCTTGCATACTTGGCCGCTTCAGGCGTACCGGCAGCGGCAGAACGGTAAGTGTCAATATTTGCACCGGCAGGCAATACCGCTGAGATCAGGTTATCATAATAGCCTCCCATAAAAAACATATAAATCGAAACAGCGAACATGCCTGCGCCTCCCAATAAATTAATTCCCAGTGCGCCGGATTTAGGAATATTTTCTGAAACGAATCCAAGCATGGTTGGCCAGAAATAAGCTACGCCGATACCAAAAATGATGGCAGCAACAAACAACATACCTCCGCTGGTGGTTCCCAACATATAAATTCCGATAGTTGAAATAATTGCAGAAAATAATAATAATCCTGATGGCGAAATCCGATGCACCACAGGCCCGGCCACACTTCGTGCTGCAGCCTGAACGGCAGCAACCAAGGCGAGTACAAGGATAGCGCTGCTGGTAACATTTTGGAGTAAAACGCCTACCCATTGATTGGTGAAAAGCTCTGTTATCGCTGTTCCCAACATGCAAATAAATAAGAAAATAAATAAAGGACTAAGCACTGCTTTATACATTTCTTTAGTGGATACACCCGATGAAACCCTTTCTGTAACCGGAAAATCGAGTTTAAAAAATAAATATCCATAAATGAAAGTAGGGATCAACATCGTGGCAACCTGCCATTGCCAATTCAGATCTATTTTAGCAAAGCCAAACGAAACCAGCGTTCCGATTACAATTCCCGCAGGAAACCAAAAATGAAAGTGGTTCAATTTGGTTGTTTTATTCTCAGGGTAAATGCTGGTCACCAAAGGATTACAAGATGCTTCCACCAAACCATTGGCGATTCCTATAAACAAGGTTGAAATATATAAACTGAAAAATCCGAATGAAAAAACGGTGAAAACAATGCCGACTAAATGAAGGAAAAAAGCCAGTAGCAATAAACGTTTCATTCCCACTAAGTCCACTATCATTCCGCCTATAACGATAGCTAACGGAAATCCCCAGAAAGCAGTTCCGGCAATTAATCCCATTTGTTTGGCATCCAAATGAAACTGCACCATCAGGTTGTTCATGGTACCTGCGCGGATACCGAAAGATAGAGAGGTTACCAATAAAGCAAGGCAACTTGCTACAAATAATTTTCTTGGCTGAATTGTTTTTTCCATAATTGAATTTTAAAATATTGAAAATATGAAAACGGAGGATTTAGAGGTGATATTAAAATATATTAAAAATTACAAGTTTCCATGTTTAATAAGTACACTCGATTAATTAATGTTATCAATCAGATATAGTATAGAAAAGCTTTTCCGGCTTTTGGCATATATTCTGCAAAATTTTTTGTTGTGTAAATTCTCATTCAATACAAAGCAATCGATTAAAGCGAAAAATGAAGATAAGGAAAATAATATCATAACTTTTGTGAAGCGAATAAATTTTTTGTTATCCGGTTATTTTTACCATAAGCATTTATTCGTCAAAATGCCTTTTACTGCAGTTTTTACAACAAACACATTCCCACTTTCCGGGTATTTTTTTAGTTCTTCTTCTTTTAAATTTTCTCTTGCTGAAGTAATTATCAGATAGTCCAGGTTTTCTCCGGCAAAAGTGCAGGAAGTAACTTGTGGAACAGGGAGTTCAATTTTATCTAACAGTTTACCGTTGTGCGGATTCCATCGGTAAACACCAAAGCCTCCCCACTGTGCAATCCACAGCATCCCTTCTTCGTCTATTGACATTCCATCCGGTGTTCCCAATTCTGGCGGCACCTCTATTACGTTCTTTTCAAAAATAATTTCTCCGGACTGTTCATGGAAAATAAAAGATTGAATAACTTGCGTGGGACTGTCAACATAGAACATTCGTTTATTGTCCAACGACCAGGTGATTCCATTTGAAATTGAAGTGTTTGAAATTTTTTTCTGAACTTCTGACTTGTTATCAACCATGTACAAAGCCCCCGCACCTTTTTTATGTTGAAGATGCATGGTGCCAATCCATAATCTTCCCAATCTGTCGCACGATCCATCATTACAACGGTTGCCTGAAGCCGGTGATTCAATTTCAAGGATCGGGGAAAGTTGTTCTGTCTCTAAATTAAATCTTGCAATACCGGCATCTAATGCCAATATCAATTGGTTATTTTTCCCCTCTCTTACCAGCCCAAGTCTTTTATTAAATTTCCAGGTTCGTACTGTTTTAAACAACCAATTGTATTCGTATAAAACACCTCTTTCGATATCTACCCAATAGCAACACTTTCTTTCAGCATGCCACAAGGGACTTTCCCCAAGGGTACATTTTGAAGCAAACAGTGAATCAACTTTCATCTCAAATTTTTATTTTGGATACGTAAGCTATTAAAAACTACGGCCAGTAACGAGCAATTTTGTTTCTTAAAAAAGAAACACTTCTTTCCAATTGGTACATCCCGTCTATTCCATCTTCAATGCTGATCCATCCATCGAAACCGGCATTTTTCAAAATTGAAAAAATGGCATCATAATCATTCAGGCCTTTGCCTATTTCTCCATGATATAATCTTTTTGCATAACCTTCTGCTCCCATTTCTTCTTTTCTCAAATCTTCAATTGTTCCTTCTTTCAAATAGCGGTCGCTTGCGTGCATCGTTACTACACGGTTGGCAATTCTTTTAAGAAGTTCAATAGGATCTTCACCGGCCAGGAAAGTATTGCTTGGATCAAAGTTGACTCCGAAACAGGGATCATTGATCTTCTCTACCAACATACAAAAAACATCTGCTTTTTGCGCAAATTCAGGATAAATCCAAAAATCGTCTTTATAATGATTTTCAAGAATCAGCGTAATATTTCTTTCGCGTGCGTAAGGCAAACACGCTTTAATGCATTCTGCTGCCAGGTGTACTCCATGAACGATAGAAAGTTCCGGCCGCTTTTGCCCCGAAAGCACCCGGCAATAAGAACCGCCCAAAATATAAGTCATATCAATCCATCTCTTCTGTTTTTCAATTTCTCTTTCACGAAATTTTGCATCGGGATGTGTAAAATCGGGCGAACAACACATCATCGGAATTACTTTTCCATTGTCTTCAACCTGCTTCCTGAATAACGGCCAGTTGGATTCATCAGCCATTTCTAAAAATCCTGCATACCATTCCAGCCCGTCTACATCTAACTTTGATGCTAATTCAATCCATTCAGAAACTTTCATCGTTCCCGTCTTGCATAACTCGTTCATAAAGGCTTTGGGAAAGACCGCTAACTGGGGCATTGAATTTCTTATTTTGTTTCTTTAATTGTTGAAGAATCTTTCGGAGGGTTTCTGCCGATGAAAGGAAATTGCCCAAGGTCAACCACCTGCCCTGAAATGGGGCCGCTTTCATCGGCTAGCCAATAGATTGCGGCTGCCGCTATTTCTTCGGGGAAAATAATTCGGCCGGAAGGCGCATAAACAGAAGGAAGTTCTTTATACCAATCATCAGATAAGCCATGATCTTTCTTTCGTTGTTTTTCCGATTCCGTTAAAACCCAACCGGGGTTGATTTGGTTTACCCGTACATGATTTACCCGGTGTAATGTATCTCCAAGATTTCGCGTCATCGTCATCAGCGCACCTTTTGACATACTGTAGGCAAGCAAATTAGGTTCGCCGCACCAGGCATTTACAGAACCTATATTTAAAACACAACCATGTTGTTCAGTCAAATGTGGTAAAGCATCTTTTATCAATTGAAACGGCGCTATGGTATTAACCGCTAAAATTTTTTGCAGAAAAGATTTATCTGTGGTTTGAATATTAGAAGAAGCAACGATCGCCGCATTGTTTACAATCGCATCCAGTTTGCCAAAAGATTTTAACGCAAGATCGACAAGCCTTTGCGTTGCTCCGTCAATACTCAGATCTTCAATATGTAGTATGGCATTATCGGCTCCCAATTCCTCAACTACAGATCTTCCCCAATCTTCTTCGAGTCCGTGAATGACAACTTTGGCACCTTCTTTTGCGCAACGTATCGCAATGGCTTTACCAATCCCTGTTGTGCTGCCCGTTACAATAATTACTTTGTTTTCTAATCGCATATTATATTGGTTTAAGAATACTTTTTACGATTTCTCCTTTATGCATTTTTTCAAATGCTGTTTTCCATTCGCCAATTGGCCAAACACCGCCGATAATGGGTTTTACATCCAGTTGGCCGCTTGCTAATAAAGAAATAACCCGTTCCCAAATGGGCCAGTTATGACTGAAACTGCCTTGCAGCGTTATGTTTTTTTGAACGATCGGATCAAGTGAAAAGCCTAATGGCTGTGGCCCCCAACCTACTTTGGTTATTTTTCCTTTTGGCCTTACCAGTTGCATGGCAAGTTGTAAAGTAGCACTTACCCCCGCTGCATCAATTACAACATCGGCGCCAAGTCCGTCTCTTCTTTGTGCCCACTCAGTTGCATCGCCGGTAATTGTTTCACATCCGTATTGCCTTGCAATTTCCATGCGTCTTTTATCTGTTTCCAATCCTACAACCGCTACTTCTGCTCCGCAAAGTTTTGCAACAGCGGCACAAAGAATGCCGATCGTGCCGGGACCGAGAACCATAACCCGATCTCCCGGTTTGATGCCTGTGTTTTCAACAACCGCATTATAGGCCACACAGCAAGGTTCTGTAAGGCACGCATTTTCAAAAGACAACTGATCCGGAAGTTGATGCAGGCAACGCGCCGGTACGCGAACGAATTTTGTCATTGCACCGTTTACTCCATAGCCAAAACCTTTTCTTGTAGGATCAAGATTATAAAATCCGGCTTTGGACATCGGATTGTTCAAATCAATAACAGCGGCGGTTTCACTTACTACTCTGTCACCTTTTTTCCATTGTGAAACTCTGCTTCCTGTTTCAACGATTGTTCCTGCGAATTCGTGACCAAGAACTACAGGATAATTTACCGGCCAACTATGATCGGCAGTCCATTGATGAAGGTCGCTTCCGCAAACACCAACATTGGCCACTTCAAGAAGCACATCTTCTTCACCAACAGAAGGCATTTCAATTTCTCTTATTTCAACAGATCCTTTTTCAGGAGCATAATTTACAACAGCTGCAGATTTCATGTTTAAAAGAATTTTATTTCATTTTATAAGAATGGATTTTATCACAAATCAGGCGTAATGAACTTTCCAGATCGCCCCCTGCTGTTTTAAAACTATCACTGTCAATCGTAAGTGGCGCACCTAAAACAACCAACGGAGCTCCGTATTGTGGACATTGAATGGCTTGTTCCAATGAAAGCCCCCCGACCGCTTGTACAGGAATTGTTACGGCGTTAACTACTTCCCTTAATTGATCAAGCGGGCTTGGCATACGAAGACCTTTTGCAGCAATACCACGACGTTCGTCATAACCAATATGATGAATTACATAATCGCATCCAAGTTCTTCCAGCCATCTTGCGGCGGCAACCATATCCTCACTTCCCAGATTATCGCCCATTACTTTTATTCCAAAATCTCTTCCCGCGTTTACAACACATTTTATCGTTTCTTCATGCGCCCTTGCCATTACCACCACATGAGTAGCACCTGCTTTTGCCATCATTTCTGCTTCCAAATAGCCACCATCCATCGTTTTAAGATCGGCAACTATCGGAATACCCGGAAAAGATTCGCGCAATTTTTTTACACCATGCAATCCTTCTGAAAGAATGAGTGGAGTTCCTGCTTCCAGCCAATCCACACCCGCACGCATCGCCATCGCCGCTGTTTCAAGCGCTTCGTCAATATTGGTAAGATCAAGAGAAATTTGAACAATTGGTGTCATTGGCAAACAGGTTAATTATTAATAATTTTTTTTTCTACCCAATGAGTAGCACTAAAGTCTATCAAACAAAAAACAAAAAATAAAAGCGAAAAGCGTTAAAGTCTTATCGAAAGTAATGAAAAATGGAAAAATAATTTTGAGATTATTATTTTGTTGATCAACCAAACGTGGTTGTTTTGCAAAAATAAAATTCCTTGCAATTTGTTGCTTTACTATAAAAATTACAAATCCTTTCTTACCGCTTTATTTATATAAGTATCTTTTGTTCCGTTCGTTTGAGAAATGTGAATGTCTTCCACATTTTTTAAAACAAAAGAAGAAGTGCCGGAATTTTTTTCGGCTTGTATATCATAAAGAATCCCTCCTTTTACATCATCCAAAATAAAAGGCGGACGATAATCATCTTTCAAATAACTTACCTGCACATCATGCATTTTAAGATTCTTTACATGCCTGATATAAAAGCCGTAAGAAGGCATTGTTTTCCAGCTATCCGGTTCAGGATAATCCTTTTCATGTTCAGGAACAGTGATGTTCGCGGCATCTTTTGATTCACCGCCTTTGTAATAAATTCTTATGTTGCTTAATTGAAGATCCTGTATATAATGGCCGGGTAGTCCACTGATTATTGCCCCTTGTTTGTCATCTACATTATAGGCAACAATATTGCTGATGATAATTCTTCTACACTCGCCGATTGGTATAGAATCGGGGCCGCGCATTCTTGCGCCGATCCTGATAAATACAGGCGCATTTCCAATATCGCGCATCGTAATGTTTGAGATGGTTACGTCTTCGAGTAGCGCCCCATCAACGGTTTCCAAAGCAAGGCCGCGGCAATCATCAAATACACAATTGGTGATCGTAATATTTTTAAAACCACCGTTGCTTTCTGTCCCGAATTTTATTCTTCCTGTTGGCTCGTGGTTTTTGGGATCTGTTTTTTGAAAGGTTCCATCCAGCAATGTTCCTTCCACATAACCACTTACCTGGCAATTGGTAATAGTTACATTTTCCGTTGATCGGGCGTAACCTAAAGCGAAAGAACTTTTTAAACAAATTCCATCGTCCCGTGGCGAATTAACCGTGCAGTTGGAAACCTTTACATTTTTGCAGCAATCAATATCAAAGCCATCGCGATCGGTATCTACTTTTAAATTATCGATGGTTAAATTGTCAACACCTGTAGCAAGAATCGCAAACCAACCACCGTGAAAAATAGTAACGTCTCTTATGATCACATTTCGGCAACGCAAAAGGCTTATTGATTTATTAGGATTTTCATCGCCTTTGTTGCCGTTTCTTACCAATCCTTTTCCCCAAATTTTTCCGGCACCAATGATTGAAATATCATGCAAATCTTCGCCCCAGATAAAACTATTGTGGAAATGGCTGTGGCCATAATCCTGGTAAATATCATTGATACTTTTTTCGGGCTTGTCAAATAAAGTTGAATCAGAAGAAGCAATCAATGTAGCACCTTGATCTATATAAAGACAAATGTTGCTTTTTAAATGTATTGAACCGCTCAGGTAATTTCCTGCTGGAAGATAAATGGTTCCTCCGCCTGCTTTTGCGGCATCACTGATGGCTTTATTGATGGCTGATCCATCCATATTTATTCCATCGCCTTTCGCTCCATAATCTTTTACATTGTAATAATTAATTTGCGTTTGTGATTTTACGTTAGTAAAATAAAATAAAACAGAAGTTAAGAGAAAGGCTTTGTAAAATGAAGGCATCTTGTTTAGTTTATAAATTATTGTTTGATCAGCTTATGCAAAGTCTCAACCGACATTTCCAAATCTTCCCTTAATATTTTTCTCGGCAAACCTTTTGGAAGGGTCTGGTTTTTATGAACAGGAATTGTTGTAATTCTTCCATCAGGATGCTTCATTCGGTGATGCGAACCATTGATTCTTATTACAATAAATCCTGCTTTCTCCAGAATTTTTATAAAATCCTTTCCACTTATGACGGGTAACTTTTCACTCATGAAATAAGTGATGTTTTAAACTCTATTTCCCGAACTCCAATAAATTTATTTGATTCTTCTAATGGTTGTTCTTCAACGCACATCGCGATCACTTCTTTTAAATTATCAAGCGCCTCATCTATATTTTTTCCATAGCTGTGGCAGCCTTTATATAAAGGGCAGGAAACAATAAAAAAGCCATCCTCATCAACTTCAACCACGATTGGTAAATGATATGTTTTCATTAAACTAAATTAAGAAAATTAAACGAGGGAAGCGAAATACAAATTTTAAATTAAATTCACTGTACAAAAAACGTTGTTATGAGAAACAAAATTTCCGGATTTCTTTTTATCAGTCTTTTATTTTCTGCAGTTTGTTTTGCACAGCAGGAAAAATTCAACGGAGTAGAATCCAACCTTCAAAATATCTACCGGCTTTCTGACGCACAGTCGCGTTCTATCAGCCCTGAAAATTTTACCGGCTCAAAAGGAGAGGGCGGAATGGCCACCAAAGGAACCGGCGAAAATCCTTCAAGAGAACTAGGGCAAGGCTGGAAAGTGAGCCCCAGCGTAGTTATTAAAGCACACACTACTTTTACCGTTGCGGAAATTGCTGGTCCCGGATCTATTCAACATATCTGGATGACGCCGACAGGTGTTTGGCGAAATTCCATCCTGCGTTTTTATTGGGACGATGAAAAATCGCCTTCAGTTGAAGTGCCTGTAGGTGATTTTTTCTGTATGGGGTGGAATCAATACGCGCCGTTACAGTCGCTGGCGGTTTGTGTAAATCCGGGAAGCGCTTTTAATTGTTACTGGCCGATGCCGTTTCGGAAAAAATGCAGGATCACAATGGAAAATATTGGTGACAAGGATATGGTACTTTATTATTCTGTCGATTATGTTTTAACTCAAATTCCGGAAGATGCTGCCTATTTCCATGCTCAGTTCCGCAGGGTAAATCCTGTACCATATAAATCGGTTTATACGCTTGTGGATGGAATTAAAGGTCGCGGGCAATATGTTGGGACTTATATGGCGATCGGCGTTCATAATAACGGCTGGTGGGGTGAAGGAGAAATTAAATTTTATATAGATGGCGATACAAAATTTCCGACGATTAATGGAACAGGAACTGAAGATTACTTCGGAGGTTCTTATGATTTTGATACAAGGACAAAAAATGCCGCCGGCGTCGAAGAAAGTCACTATACAGAATTTACTTCTCCCTATTCAGGCCTTTGCCAGGTGATCAGGGGCGACGGGCATTATAATGTATCCCAACGTTTTGGCTTGTATCGCTGGCACCTCACAGATCCGATACGTTTTGAAAAGAACCTGAAAGTTACGATCCAGGATCTCGGCTGGCATACGGATGGTCGTTATCTTCCTTTGCAGGATGATATTGCATCAACTGTTTTCTGGTACCAGACCGAACCGCACAACCCTTTTCCTCCTTTACCGGATAAGGATGCACTGGAAGTAAACTGATTTTATGACCCGGATGCAGATAAGTATAGCAAACCAACTTATACCGGGGAATTTTATTTTGATTTGTTAAAAGAATTTTCGTTTTCATAAATTCTTTTTCAGTTTCATTTTGTTTAACTATTTTTGATTTTATTTAAACAAGATGAATTACTTTTCTATCTCACAATTGGCCCGTTATTCAGGAATAAAGCCCCACACCATCCGGATGTGGGAGCAACGTTATAATGCGCTTACGCCTAACCGTTCTGAAGGTAATACGAGATATTATGATAATAAACAATTACGACGGTTATTGAACATTGTCAGTTTGATGGAATCGGATTATAAAGTGTCAGAATTGTGTTCTATGCCGGATAAAAAATTGTTTAGCCTTGTAGAAGAACTTCCGGGAAAAGCAGCAGATAGCCGGGTAAACGAATTTTTTGTTCTTCAGCTAATTGGTGCTGGCATGAATTATGATGAAGTTAATTTTGATAAAATATTCTCTCATTGTCTTCTTAAGTATGGAATAAACGAGACTTATTTGAAACTCATTTACCCTATGCTTCATCGCGTTGGCATTATGTGGACTACCAATGCACTGGAGCCTGCAGCAGAGCATTTTATCAGTAACCTGGTAAGGCAAAAGCTTTTCACGGCTATTGATTCTCTGCCTGCAGTGAAAACTACAGAAGATTCGTGGTTATTGTTTTTGCCAGAGAACGAGTTTCATGAGATCGGGTTGTTATTTGCAAATTTTCTCATTCGCCAGTCGGGCCGAAAGGTAATTTATCTTGGGGCGAATGTGCCGTTGGAATCATTATTTGTTGCAGTGAAAGAAACATCTTCGCAAAATGTTCTTTTGTTTCTTGCTCATAATGATTTACCCGGAGTAACCCAGGATTACTTAAACGATTTGATTTTGTTTTTTGGTGACAAAAAAATTTATGTTGCAGGAGATTCATCTTTTTTTAAAGAGATTAAAACGGGGGAAAATATTCATTGGTTGTCTTCGCCACAAAAGCTTGAACAACTTTTGATGGTGATTTGATGTTTAAATTTGTATTTAAAAAGTTTAACAAAAAGCATGTCAAAAATTGCAATTATAGGGTCTGGGTTTTCAGGTTTAAGTGCGGCAGCCTATTTGTCTGTTGAAGGGCATGAAGTGCATGTTTTTGAAAAGAATGCAACAGCGGGAGGAAGAGCGCGGCAATTCAGAACGGAGGATGGTTATGTTTTTGACATGGGACCAAGCTGGTATTGGATGCCTGGTGTGTTTGAACGCTTTTTTAAAGATTTTGGGTATTCCGTTTCGGATGGTTACGCTTTGAAATTACTTGATCCTTCATTTGAGGTGGTATTTGATAAGGGAGAAAAAATGAGTATTCCTTCTGATTATTTACAACTTAAGGATATTTTTGAAAGTATAGAAAAAGGTAGTTCTGACCAGTTGGATAAATTTATGAAGGAAGCGAAGCTCAAATATGAAGCAGGCATGGAAGACCTGGTTTATATGCCGGGGTTATCGCTCAGCGAATTTGCCGATCTCAAAATTATAAAAGATGCATTTCGGTTACAGATATTTTCTTCTTTTAGCAAGCATGTAAGAAAATATTTTTCAAATCCGAAACTGATTTCTTTGATGGAATTCCCGGTTTTATTTCTCGGTGCTATGCCGCAGGATACGCCTGCATTGTACAGCCTGATGAACTATGCGGGATTGAAACTCGGCACATGGTATCCGATGGGAGGATTTGGAAAAGTTATTGACTTTATGCAATTAATTTGTGAGAAGCAAGGAACTACGTTTCATTTTAATGCGCCTGTGGAAAAATTACTCGTAGAAGGCAATCTTGTAGAAAGCATTTTAGCGGAAGGAAAGGAAACAAACTTTGATGGAGTTATTGCTTCAGCGGATTATCACCATGTTGAAAATGAATTGTTGCCGCCGGAATTTAAAAACTATTCTGAAAGTTACTGGCAGAAAAAAACGTTTGCGCCTTCCTGTCTTATTTATTATTTAGGTGTTTCAAAAAAAATAAATTCGCTTGAGCATCACACTTTATTTTTTGAAGAAGACCTTTTTCAGCATTCTGTCGAAATTTATAAATCACCCAAATGGCCTTCAAAGCCTTTGTTCTATGTGTGTTGCCCTTCAAAAACTGATGATACTGTCGCACCTGATGGGCATGAGAATTTATTCCTCCTGATGCCGGTTGCACCCGGACTTGAAGACAATGATGAGACGCGTGAAAAATATTTTGAGATTATGATGAAAAGACTGGAAAAACACGCAGGAGAAAAAATAGAGTCGCATCTTGATTACAAAAAAAGTTATTGCATCAATGATTTTATTTCTGATTATCATGCATATAAAGGAAATGCTTACGGCCTTGCCAACACGTTAATGCAAACCGCATTTCTAAAACCCAAAATCAGGAATAAAAAGATCAGGAATCTTTTTTATGCGGGACAACTTACGGTTCCGGGGCCGGGTGTTCCTCCGTCACTTATTTCAGGAAAAATTGCAGCCGGACAATTATTAAAATATTTAAAAAATAAAGAGCATGAAATCCTTGTTTGATCAACTCTCGGTTAAAGTAAGCAAAGCCACCACAAAGGCTTACAGTACCAGCTTTTCGCTGGGTATTTACTTTTTGAACAACAGTTTGCGTGATGCTATTTATTCCATCTACGGTTTCGTAAGATTAGCAGATGAAATTGTTGATAGTTTTACCGGGTATGATCAAAAGAAGTTACTTGCAAAATTTACAGAGGAAACGTATGATGCAATCGAAAATAAAATTTCTGTGAATCCTGTTTTAAATTCTTTCCAACATGCCGTTAATCAATATAAAATTGAACAGGAATTGATCGAAGTATTTTTAAAAAGTATGGAAATGGATCTGCAAAAGGTTAATTATACTGAAGAGAAATACCAGCAATATATTCTTGGCTCTGCCGAAGTGGTTGGTTTGATGTGCCTGCGGGTGTTTACTCACGAGAAGCCTGCTTTGTATGAAGAACTGAAGCCTTACGCAATGAGGCTGGGTGCTGCTTTTCAAAAAGTAAATTTTTTAAGAGATATGAAAGATGATTATGTTATTTTAGGAAGAACCTATTTTCCTGATGTGAATATGGCTCATTTTAGTGGCGATGTAAAAAAGCAAATCGAAGAGGACATTGAGCATGATTTTAAAACAGGATTAGCCGGGATAAAAAAGTTGCCGGCTTCGTCAAAAGGTGGCGTTTATCTTGCTTATGTTTATTATCAGTCGCTTTTTAAAAAAATAAAAAAATTGCCCGCTCACAAAATTTTAAATGAAAGAATAAGGATTAATAACGGAAAAAAACTGGGGCTTATGATCAATAGTTTGGTGATAAATAAAATGAACCTGGTATGAAATGTAGCATAAAAAGTTTCGGGCAATTTATACCAACCGCGATGAAAATTTTTATGCAGAATTCCACGTGGCAAATGAAAAAAAAAATGTGCACATGAAAAAATTTTTATTTGTTGGCTTACTTTTTTTTGCAAAAACTACTTTTGCAAATACCCCTTCGATTGGTGAAGTAAGATCGCTTTATGAAAAAGCAGTAAACGACGAATCTGCGTGCAATAAGCTTGTAGAAATTCTTTCACCGTATAATGAAAATAACAACCCTTTATATGCCGGTTATAAAGCAAGTGCGATCATGATGATGGCAAAACATGTTATTAACCCGTTTTCTAAAATGTCTTATTTTAAAAAAGGAAAACGAATCCTGGAAAATGCAATTAAGGCAGATGAAAATAATATTGAATTAAGATTTTTAAGGTTTAATGCACAAACACATATGCCTTCTTTTTTGGGTTATAATGGGGATATAAAAAAAGATAAAGCGTTTCTGGAAGATTCTTTTTCTAAAATTACAGATGTGAAACTGAAAGAATTTATGTTACCGTATTTAAAGAACTCGGATTTTATGATTGCGGATACTACTGAACAGATGAAAAAGTAATCCAACAAAAAAAATGAACAATGAATGACTTACTGATATTGGTTGATGAAAACGATAACGAAATCGGGTTGATGGAAAAGCTTTCCGTTCATGAATCAGGAAGCCTTCACCGGGCATTTTCGGTTTTCATTTTTAACTCAAAAGGCCAATTGTTGTTGCAACAAAGGGCCAATGATAAATATCATTCAGGTGGACTTTGGAGCAACACCTGTTGCAGCCATCCTGTAAATGGCCAGGAAATAAAATCGACCATTAAAAAAAGGCTAAAAGAAGAAATGGGAATAGAATGCGAAACTGATTTTCAATTCAGTTTTATTTATAAAACTCAATTTGGGAATGGATTAACAGAGCATGAACTGGATTATGTATATTTTGGTAAAAGCGATGAATTGCCAGAGCCAAATATTTTAGAAGCAAAAGATTGGAAATATATTTCGCTCGATAATTTGCAAAAGGCCATTGAGCAAAATCCGCAGGATTATTCCTCATGGTTAAAGATATGTTTGCCTGAAGTGATAAAGAGAATTCATCAACAAAAACAATAATGATTTATGGAAACCTACATTTATAATGCGGAACAATTTTTGCCAATTGATATCAAAAAAGCGTGGGATTTTTTTTCATCTGCTGAAAACCTGGCTGTAATTACGCCCCCTGAATTGGGTTTCAAAGTTCTTACGCAAATGAACGATCAGGAAATTTACGAAGGCATGTTAATTGATTATAAAGTAAGCCCGTTATTTAATATTCCGATGCGCTGGCAAACTGAAATTTCAAAAGTGGATAAGCCGTATTCTTTTACTGACAGGCAATTGAAAGGTCCTTATAAATTGTGGGAACACACGCACCATTTTTTTGAAAAAGAAAATGGTATATTGATGAAAGACAGGGTGAAATACCAGTTGCCCTACGGCTTGATTGGCGAATTAACTCATTCAATTTTAGTACGCGACAAAATAGAGAATATCTTTGCCTACAGGAAACAGGTTTTAAATCAAATATTTAATAACCATGGTAAAAATAATAATTGATATTATATGTGTGCTGACTGCCTTTGTTTCTATGGAAGGAGTGGCGTGGCTGGCACATAAATATATTATGCATGGTATTTTGTGGAAATTGCATAAAGATCATCATAAAAAAGAGAGTGAAGGTTTTATTGAGCACAACGATTTCTTTTTTCTGATTTTTGCTTTGCCTGGCATCGCATCGTTATTTTTTGGAATGAAAAATGATTACAATTTCCTTTTCTTTATTGGCGTCGGCATTACCTTATACGGCATGGCCTATTTTCTGATTCATGATATTTTTATTCACCAGCGTTTTAAAATTTTCAGGAACAGTGACAGTCTTTATTTTAAAGCAATAAGGCGCGCGCACAAAATTCACCACAAACATCTTACAAAAGAAAATGGTGAATGCTTTGGAATGTTGTGGGTGCCTTTCAGGTATTTCAGGGAATTAAAAGTTAAAAGAGCTACATGAAATTTCTCTATCTTCTTGTTGATTTTTTTACCATTCTCGTTCCTTTCCTGTTTTCCTTTCATCCTAAAATACAATTTTATAAAACCTGGAAAGAATTTTTCATTGCCTCAGTTTCCGTTGCTTTCATTTTTATTATTTGGGATTCCGTTTTTACTTCTCTTCATGTGTGGAGTTTCAATCCACGATATGTAACAGGTATTTATTTTTTAAAACTTCCCATTGAAGAAATTCTTTTTTTTATTTGCATCCCATTTAGTTGCGTCTTTACTTTTTTTTGTCTTGATAAATTTTATAATCTCGCCTGGAATGATAAAACAGAAAGGAATTTTGTTATCGGTTTTTTTATTGTATTAGTGAGTACCGGCTTATTTTTGGGAGGAAGACTCTATACTTCTATTACTTTAATTACTACTGCTTTTGTTGCAGTTTTCTTCAAATTTATTTTTCGTGTAAAATGGTTTGGGAAAGCAATAAGCGTTTATGCAATACTGTTGGTTCCTTTTTTAATAGTGAACGGAATCCTTACCGGAAGCGGTTTGGCGGAGCCTGTTGTTATCTACAACAAAACAGAAATCATGAATATTCGTTTGTTTACTATCCCCGTTGAAGATGTTTTTTACGGTTTGGAGCTTTTTCTTTTAAATTTAGGGCTATATAAATGGCTATTAAATATTAAGAAGGTAAAATAGAGAATTAAATTATCCAGATAAAGCAACTATAAAATCACTTTTCCTCTTCTGACCAATCGGCAATAAATGCCTTTAAAATTAGTTCGCGTTATAGTTTCCCAATATTAAATTCTTTAAATTCTCTGGTTTACAGCAAACATTTCGTGAGGCTGTTGAAAAGTTAGTTAGAAGATAAATTAAAGTTCTTGGTCAAACTGAAATGTTATTTGGGGAAAACACGTTCCCGGGTAAACCTGGTTTCAGGATTTTGATTTTGAGAACTGAAGAACAGCCTTTTTTGAAAAATCACCTACTTTTACAATTGGAAAAAGCTATAATCAGGAACTGACTTGTACATTCCCTAATTGCTTCAACCAACCTTATTCACCATGCTACGGTGAATGCAAATATGAGATATGCGCATAAAAATATTTATTACGGGAGGAACCTTTGACAAGGAATATGACGAACGAACCGGGAATTTATATTTCAGGGACAGCCATGTGCGTGAAATGCTTCGTCGGGGCCGGTGTAAAGTAGAGGTGGATATCGAAACACTAATGATGATCGACAGCCTCCAGATTACAGACCGGGAGAGAGAATCCATCGCACTTCGTTGCAGGCAGGCCGAAGAGCCGGGAATTGTGATTACGCATGGTACCGATACCATGGAGTTAACCGCTGCCTACCTGGCAGAGCAGGCGTTGAGTAAGACGATCGTGCTGACCGGTGCTATGATCCCTTATAAGTTCGGCAGCTCTGACGGGTTCTTCAATCTGGGCAGTGCCCTGGCCTTTGTACAAACTTTGCCACCGGGGGTTTATGTCGCTATGAATGGCCGTTATTTCTATGGGAATAATGTCCGTAAAAATAAAGAGAAGGGAATCTTCGAGACAGTACGGGAGCAGGACCAATTATAGACAAAACGTTCGCCTTCCGCTAATAAAAAAATATTTCCCTAAAACAACAGTTGAAGTGCTTCTGACTGGTGCCGTCAGGGAATATTTTCAGGCCATTCCGATCGATACAATATGACCGGTTACAAATTGAAAATAAGTGACCCCGCAGAGGCTCGAACTCTGGACCCACAGATTAAGAGTCTGTTGCTCTACCAACTGAGCTACGGAGTCATTTTTATAAAGAAAATGATACCTTAAAGTATCATCTTTTATAGTTACCCGACCTGGATTCGAACCAAGACAAACAGAATCAGAATCTGTCGTACTACCGTTATACTATCGGGCAATAAAAAACGCAAATGTAAGGCTTAATGAATTTATTTTTTAAATAAAAATCATTAAAAAATGTTTGTTTACTGCTGTTGCAAAAATACTTTAAAAATTATTTTTAATCGTTGCATTTTAATATCACATCCACAAAATACCTGTTGGAATCAAAAAAATCGGCTAAGACTTCAAACTCACATTCTGTAGCAATTTCATCAATTTCTTTTACAGAATACTTTTGAGAGATCTCCATAAAAATGGGTTCATTTTTTTCAAAATGGATAAGCGTTTCCCCAATTTTTACAGATTGTTCTTTTGTAGAAATAAGATAGCTTTTACATGCACCTGTTGATGGATCGTACGTTGGATAATGTTCAAAATTTTCTATTTCAAAATTGCCATTCAATTCTTTGTTGATCCTGGATAATAAATTCAAATTAAATTCTTTGGTAAATCCTTGTTGATCGTTATAAGCCGAAAGTATGGTTTGAGGATTTTTCTTAAGATCAAAACCAATTAAAACCATGTCTCCGGCTGAAAGCAAACTTTTGAGTTTCATTAAAAAAGCCGGCATTTCATTAAATTTAAAATTGCCAATATTCGCACCTAGAAACAAAACGAGTTTTTTGTTCGAAGAAATTTTATGTGCTGCAGAAAGCATTTCAAAATATTCTCCAGCCAAACCATGAATCGTAAGAGTTGGAACTTGTTTTGGCAAGCTTTGATTTAAAAGGCTGATGATGTTTTCTGAAATATCAATTGGAACATAATTTTCAATTTGTTTTCTCCCAGCTAATTCTTTTAAAAGATGAACTGATTTGGTTGCATCGCCCGGGCCAAATTCTATTACATCCAGTGGGTCGCTATTATATAAAACCGTATCGACAATTTGCGATTGTTGCTTTGAAAATATTTCCATTTCAGCATTGGTAAGATAATATTCCTCGCTCTCCATTATCTTTTGAAAAAGTTCGTCACCTTTCTTATCATAAAAATATTTCGAGTCTAAATACTTCGGTGAAGATTGCAGGCCTTTCAGTACGTCAGTTAAAAAATTATCCATATTTATTTATTGGGCCAGGCGAATTCCTGTATATTGCCATCGTAGGTTTGGTTGAAAAAAATTGCGATAAGTTATGCGGCTGTGCGCGGATGAAGTAACATCAGAAGCACCCCGCAACACTTTTTGGTTTACCATAAATTTGCCATTGTATTCTCCTATGGCCCCCGGGGCTTTTGAAAAACCCGGATAAGGCAGGTAAGCACTTTCGGTCCATTCCCAACGGCGCCCCCAGTGGAATTTATCAGAAGCGGCTTCCCACTCAAACTCAGTAGGCAAGCGCATTTCCTTCCACGAAGCAAAAGCGGCGGCTTCATAAAAACTAACATGACAAACGGGCTCATTCAAATCCAGCAATTGCAAACCTTCTAATGTATATTGGTACCACCCGCCATCGATCAAATGCCAATACATCGGTGCCGAAATTTGATTTTCTTTTACCCACGACCATCCGTCAGAGTGCCAGTAATTAAAATTTTTATATCCTCCGCCATTCATAAATTCCAGGTACTCTTTGTTAGTAACCAAATTTTTGGCAATCCTGAAATTCTCCAAAAAAACACGGTGCCTTTTCAACTCGTTATCAAAACAAAAACCTTCTCCTTCAAAACCAATTTCATAAATGCCTTCTTTCATTTCTATAAAATCCCCAGGTGTAAAATCATAATCTTTATTTTTTGTTGGTTTACTATCAACAGGTTCTTTATATGCAGGAAAAAGAGGATTGTTTCCTAAAATATATTTGATGTCAGTCATTAAAAGTTCCTGGTGTTGTTGCTCGTGATTGAAACCCAATACAATGATCTCTTCAATTTCTTTTTCAACAGGCTGTTCTAGAAATTGATTCATTGCATCGTCAACATGCTTCCTGTATTTGTAAATTTCTCCAACAGTCGGGCGGCTTAAATTGCCACGGTCTGTGCGGACCACACGGGCTCCGGCTGTTTCATAATAACTATTAAAAACATAATTGTATTGCGGATCAAATTCCTTATAATCTTTTAGGTTTGGTTTTAAAACAAACGTTTCAAAAAACCAGGTTACATGCCCGATGTGCCATTTAGGCGGACTAACATCTATAACAGGCTGTACTACGTAATCCTCTGTGCGTAAGGGTTTGCAAATTTCTTCTGTGTATTGCCGGATGGCTTTATATCTTTCTGCTAAATTCATTTTTATTTTTTGCTGAGATAATTTTTTAGGTCTGAAATGGTGTGAATTTTTAAACGATCCGCTTCTTTTTTTCGCATCATCAAAGCGTATGTATTATTAAAACCAATAGGTTTCAGCCATTTTAAATTGTATTTACTGTAAAACTGCTGTTTTACGTAGTTATAAATTTTTTCTTTATTACCCCGAAAGCTCGTAACAATTGAATCGGGCGTTTGCAAAATTACTAAAAGACCAGTACCTGTATATTCAGGATACAAATCAATCCGGTTATTTCTCAGTGCGTCAAAGCAAATTTTAGTTCCTCCTAAACCCGTTTCAGTCTTTACCTGCAAATGCGTGTTTCCTTTTATGAGCATGGAATACATCGAAGCTAAAATATATTGTTCGCCAAAAATTTTTGAACCAATCCTGATCACTCCTTCGTTTTCGTTTAATGGACTTTTGTACAAACTTTGTTCCATTAAAAAATCCTTGGCCACTTTTTCAGGCGATTGTTTTAAATAATCAACACGATAATTTAGTTCGGTCATAACAGAATCATTGATTCTTCCTGCCAACAGGTTTAATACATTTTCTAATTCAGGATACTTTTTTAATACTTGTTCACGCACCACGGGCGCTGCATAATAAGGCGGGAAAATCTTTTTATCATCCGTAAGAACCTGCAGGTTAAAAGCTTTTAAACGACCGTCAGTACTGTATCCGTCTATTACATCCAGTTTTTTTTCAAACGCAGCTTTGTACATAACTGCATCGCTTATCACTACTGTTCTGATGTTCAGTTGATACACATTTTTTAATCCCAGGTAGCCATCTTTTCTTCCCATAAATTCAGGCGTAAAACCTGCAAGCATTTTACTTCTGTAAAAATCAGGCAGCAAATAAAAGGAAGAAAGAAATGCCAGGCAAAAGGGTAGCAGCCAAAATGCCATTCTTACTTTTTTTAAATTTATTTTCTGAAGACGGGATAAAATAAAATCAAAAGAGATCGCGAGTAAAGCGGCGGGGATCGCACCTGCCAAAATCATATTGGTATTATTCAAAGCGATACCTCCAAAAATAAATTCACCTAAACCTCCTGCGCCAATATAAGACGCAAGTGTTGCTACGCCAACATTAATAACAGTTGCCGTTCTGATTCCTGCCAATATAACGGGCATGGATAAAGGCAGTTCTACTTTGGTAAGAATTTGATTGTTCGTCATGCCCATTCCCTTTGCAGACTCGATGATACTTTTATCTACATTGGTAATTCCTGTAAAAGTGTTTCTTACAATTGGTAGCAGTGCATAAAGGAACAGAGCAATGATGGCCGGAATGGCCCCGATTCCTAAAAGCGGAATCATAAAACCGAGTAGAGCAATGCTGGGTATGGTTTGTAGGATGCCTGTAAAGCCTAAAACCGGCGCTGCCAGTTTTCTTTTTCGTGAAATAAAAATTCCCAGCGGAACCCCGATAATAACAGCTATGAGTAAGGAGATAAAAGTGAGCCCGATGTGTTGAAACAACTGGTCCAGGATTTTGCCGGATTGATTGCGCATAAAATTCCATAGTGATGGTGAATCATGCATGGCTTTGTTGCTTTAGCGCCTCAAGGCCTGTGAATAAAGAGTTGTAGCCGGCATATTTAATTTCTCCGGACTCAGCATCTTTTACCGAGATCATTTTTTTATTTTTTGCCTGAAGTAATTCGATTGCTTCCCAAAGGCTTTTGTTTTCATCAATTTCGGGAAGATTGCTTTCGTCGTTGATTTTATTTTCAAGATGTTGAAAGATGTCTTTTAAATAAACTGAATGCAATTCAAGTTGCATTTTTTGGGTCGAAAAAAAATCACTCACAAACCGGCTTTCAGGATGAAATAAAAGATCGATGGATTTGCCTTGCTGAACAATTTTCCCTTTATCCATCAACAAAATACGATCGCCCAGTTCAAATGCTTCTCTTATGTCGTGCGTAACCAAAACGATAGTTTTGGTTTTCAGCACTTCAAGGCTGGAAAACTCTTTGGTAATATTATTTCGGGTGATAGCATCCAACGCCCCGAAAGGTTCATCCATTAAAAGTACCGGCGGATTGGCAGCCAATGCTCTTGCCAGTCCGACTCTTTGTTGCTGGCCTCCACTTAATTGCTGCGGATAAAGCGATAAAATATTTTGCGGAAGATGAAGTTGTTCCAGCAGCTCTGATGTACGTTCTGAAATTTTTGGTTCCAGCCATTTTAAAAGACGGGGAACGATAGCTATATTTTCAGCGATGCTATAATGCGGAAAAAGCCCGTTGTTTTGCAGAACATAACCCATACTTCTTCTTAAATCTTCTGCAGGAACTTCTTTTATATTCTTACCGGCAACTATAATCTTACCGGAAGATGCTTCGGTAAGCCTGTTGATCATCCTCAACGTTGTCGTTTTGCCACAACCGCTTGTGCCGAGTAATACAAGAGTTTCACCCTCGTTTACTTCAAATGAGATATCATCAACAGCTGCTGTGTTTCCAAATTTTTTTACAACATGTTCAAGAGTGATCATTACCTGTTTTTTTAATTGCATTTACAGAAAACCCGGAAGAAAATTAGTTATGAAAAATAAAATTTACCGATCACGTCTTTTACATTTTTTATTTGAGTATTAACCTCTTAAAAATTGAATTTACGAAAAAAATTGAGCAAGGTTTTTGCCGAAGAAGTAATTGAATGTAAAGTTTATATAACAGGTCATCAATATAAGACTGAAAGGCAGTATTCTTTACTTATAGTAAATAAAGAAATAAAGGCCATTTTTAATTTGAAGCAAGACCATAAAATGTAAATTCACTGAATTTGTCTGGTTACTGTAATTATTCATTTTCAACACGTAAGATTATACAAATAAAATCTAAAATCTATTTATACTATTTTGTATAAACAGCAAAAGCAATTACCTTTGTCAAATAATGTTACATAAATCAACAGTTTAAAAAACAGGGTAGAATGAAAGAAGAAAGGGATGTTTTGGAAAAGACCGTAGCGAGTGATTATAAATACGGTTTTGTTACAGAAATCGATACGGATGTGGTGGCAAAAGGTCTGAGTGAAGAAACCATCCGGCACATTTCAACCAAAAAAAATGAGCCTGAATGGATGCTTGACTGGCGCTTGAAAGCTTATAATCATTGGCTTAAGATGGAAGAGCCCAAATGGCCCAATGTTCATTATCCAACAATCAATTACCAGGATATTATTTACTATGCAGCGCCTAAGAAAAAGCAAACGATAAACGGATTGGATGAAGTGGATCCTGAATTGCTGAAAACATTTGAAAAGCTGGGCATATCTATAAATGAACAGAAAAGATTAACGGGCGTTGCGGTGGATGTGGTTATGGACAGCGTTTCCGTAGCGACTTCATTTAAAAAGCAATTGGCTGAAGTGGGAATTATTTTTTGTTCCATGAGCGAAGCCATTCAGAATCATCCTGAGTTGGTGAAGAAACATTTGGGGTCTGTAGTGCCGATGACTGATAATTATTTTGCGGCTTTAAACTCAGCCGTTTTTACTGACGGGTCATTCTGTTATATTCCAAAAGGCGTTCGTTGCCCGATGGAACTCTCCACTTATTTCCGCATTAATACAGAAAATTCGGGGCAATTTGAGCGTACACTAATTGTAGCAGAAGATGAATCTTATGTTAGTTATTTGGAAGGTTGTACTGCGCCACGTCGCGATGAAAATCAGTTGCATGCTGCCGTTGTAGAACTGGTGGCAATGCGCAAAGCTGAAATAAAATATTCAACTGTTCAAAACTGGTACCCCGGCGATGACCAGGGACGTGGCGGTATTTATAATTTTGTAACCAAGCGCGGCATTTGCAGCGGCGAATATTCCAAAATTTCCTGGTCGCAGGTAGAAACCGGTTCAGCAATCACCTGGAAATATCCAAGCGTAATTTTGAAAGGCGATAACTCTATCGGAGAATTTTATTCAGTGGCACTTACGAATCATTTTCAGCAGGCCGATACCGGAACCAAAATGATCCATATCGGGAAAAATACAAGAAGCAGAATCGTGTCTAAAGGAATTTCTGCCGGCAAAAGCCAGAACAGTTATCGCGGGTTGGTTCGTGCCGGGAAAAATGCATTGAACGCAAGAAATTATTCCCAGTGTGATTCTTTATTGCTGGGTGATAAATGCGGCGCGCATACGTTTCCTTACATCGAATCTAAAAATAATACAGCCGTAATTGAACACGAGGCAACCACTTCAAAAATTGGGGAAGACCAGTTGTTTTATTGCCGACAACGCGGAATAGATACAGAAGCTGCAGTAGCATTGATCGTTACCGGTTTTGCAAAAGAAGTAATGAACCAGTTGCCGATGGAATTTGCAGTGGAAGCACAAAAGTTGTTGGCAATTAGTTTGGAAGGAAGTGTGGGATGATTATCAATTAAAAATTAAAAATTACGAATTACGAATTAGAAAATATTCAATGTTCAATATTCAATGTTCAAGAGGAAAATTAAACAACCCGACGCATAGTCTTTGGAGCGTGTCCTTCTCCCTTGGGAGAAGGGTTGGGATGAGGCTCTAATCTTTTATTAAATATTATCAATAAACGAAAATGTTATCAATCAAAAATTTGCATGCATCCGTAGAAGGAAAAGAAATTTTAAAGGGAATTAATCTTGAAGTAAAGGCAGGTGAGGTACATGCTATTATGGGACCCAATGGTTCAGGCAAAAGTACGCTGGCTTCCGTTTTGGCAGGAAGGGAAGAATACGAGGTTACAGATGGATCTGTGAAATTTCTCGGAAAAGATATTTTAGAATTATCACCCGAAGATCGGGCACGCGAAGGACTTTTTCTTGCCTTTCAGTATCCTGTTGAAATTCCCGGTGTGAGCACAGTTAATTTCATCAAGACTGCATTAAATGAAAAAAGGAAATATCATGGTGAAGAACCATTGGATGCTGTATCCTTCATGAAGCTGATGAAGGAAAAAATGAACCTTGTTGAGATTGATAAATCATTGTTGACCCGTTCTATCAATGAAGGATTTTCAGGTGGTGAAAAAAAGAAAAATGAAATTTTTCAAATGGCGATGCTGGAACCCAAACTGACCATTTTGGATGAAACTGATTCGGGGCTTGATATTGATGCACTTCGAATTGTGGCCAGTGGTGTAAATAAATTGCGTGATGAAAACCGCGCTATCATTGTGATCACTCACTATCAGCGTTTACTTGATTATTTGCAACCTGATTTTGTACATGTATTGCTGAATGGCAAAATTGTAAAAAACGGCACTAAAGAACTGGCGCTGGAACTGGAAGAAAAAGGATACGATTTTATTAAAGAAGAACAGAATGTAACATCAGCTATTTAGTTGATTCAAAAAATAAAAATGGACCAAATTAAATTACAATATTTCGGCGAAAAGTTTAACGAACTTCAGTCTTCAAATCCGGATGCTTTTTTAAGCCGGTTAAGAAAAGAAGGCTTCTCAAATTTTAGTGATAAAGGGCTTCCTACTCATAAAAATGAAGAATGGAAATATAGTGGCGCAAGTGTAAGCAACTTATTTCATAAAGAATATAAGCTTACTGAAGATAAAAATCAATTGCCGGTTATGAAAGATGACATTGATGAAATGCGGTTGCCGGGATTTGAAAATGCAAATGAATTGGTATTTGTAAACGGTAAATTTGTAGTTGAACTTTCTGCCATTCGTTCTTCTTCTGAGCAGATAGTTATTATGCCTTTGGAAGAAGCTGAGAACGGGGATTATAAGGAAATAGTTAAAGAACACCTGGGCAAAAGCAACCTTTTTATCAACGATGGAATTCATGCACTCAACACCTCGTTTATTTATGGCGGTGTTTTTATTTATGTGAATAAAAAGCAGGAGGTTACTAACCCGGTTTATTTATATCATATTTTGGATGCGGGAGACAATCATATTTTATCGCAGCCCCGCAGCCTGGTATTTATAGATGAACGTTCAAAATTGCAGATTGTAGAAAGTTATAAGACCATTGGCTCAATGGATAGTTTCACCAATGAGGTATTTGAAATAGTGGTAAATAAAGATGCAATACTTGAATATTATAAAATTCAAAATGACAAGACAACGGCAAGCCAGGTAGCCACTACTCATGTGCGGCAAATCGGAAAAAGTTTTGCCCATACACTTGTAATTTCTTTAAATGGTGGCACCATCAGGAACAATACTAATATTATTATGGAAGCAGCGGGTAACGAAGCTCACATGTATGGCTTGTATTTGCTTAAAGGGAAAAGTCATGTAGATAATCATACATTGGTTGATAATAAAATGCCGAATTGTTTCAGTAATGAATTGTATAAAGGGGTTATTGATGGTAGTGCAACGGGCGTATTTAGCGGTAAAATTTTCGTAAGGCCTGATGCACAAAAAACAAATGCCTATCAAAGTAATAACAATATTTTATTGAGCGATAATGCCAGTGTGAACAGCAAGCCGCAACTCGAGATTTATGCAGATGATGTAAAATGTTCTCACGGTTGTACTGTCGGAAGATTGGATGAAGAAGCTTTGTTTTATTTAAGAGCAAGAGGCATTTCAAAAGAGCACGCGCAGGCCATGTTGTTACAGGCATTCGCATCAAATATTGTGGAACAAATTAAAATTGAACCCCTGCGCGAATATGCTGAAGAGTTAATAACCGAAAGGCTTTCAGAAGTAAATACGGAGGAATAAAATCATGGAAACAACCACTACGATAAAACCGACTTTTGATGTAAACGAGATCAGGAAATCTTTTCCGATTCTTGAGCGCGAAGTGAATAACCAGTTGATGGTTTATTTGGATAACGCTGCCACTTCTCAAAAGCCGCAGGCTGTTATTGATGCATTGAATTATTACTATTCAAATTATAATGCTAACATCCACCGCGGGATTCACACACTGGCAGAAGAAGCAACAGCAGCGTATGAAGCAACAAGGAAAACGGTGAAGGATTTCATCAATGCGAAATCAACAGATGAAATTATTTTTACAAGAGGTACCACCGAAGGCGTGAATTTGGTGGCTTATACATGGGGAAGAAAAAATATTTCAGAAGGAGATGAGATTATTATTTCCGGAATGGAACATCATTCCAACATAGTTCCCTGGCAAATTCTTTGTGAAGAAAAAAAGGCAATATTAAAAGTGATTCCAATAAGTGATGAAGGTGAATTGATGATGGATGATCCGATAGCTATCGGATATAAAAAATTACTTTCTTCAAAAACAAAACTGGTCTCAATTGTTCATGTTTCCAATTCTCTGGGAACCGTGAACCCGGTAAGGGAAATTATTGATGAAGCGCATAAAGTTGGCGCTTTGGTTTTTGTGGATGGAGCACAATCAACCGTTCATTTGGATATTGATGTTCAGGAAATGGATTGTGATTTTTTTGCTTTTTCAGGTCATAAAGTTTACGGGCCAACAGGAGTTGGTGTGTTGTATGGTAAAAAGAAAATTCTTGAAGAAATGCCGGTGTTTATGGGTGGTGGTGAAATGATCAAAGAAGTAACTTTCGAAAAGACAACTTTTAGTGAGCTGCCTTATAAATACGAGGCCGGCACGCCTAACATTGCTGATACAATCGCTTTAAAAGTGGCACTGGATTTTGTAACGGAAACCAAAAAAGATATTATCAGGAATCACGAAAATGCTTTGTTGAAATATGCAACAGAGCAAATAAGCGCTATTGATGGTTTGCGGATCATCGGTACAGCAAAAAATAAAGTAAGCGTTATTTCTTTTGTGATAAAAAATATACACCCGCAGGATATTGGGGTGTTGCTTGACAACCAGGGAATCGCTGTAAGAACCGGCCACCATTGCACTCAGCCGCTTATGGCAAGATTTGGAGTTCCGGGAACAGTTCGTGCATCCTTTGCTATGTATAATACAAAAGAAGAAGTAGACAGATTAGTGGTGGCAATAAAAAAAGCAATTAAAATGCTAACGTAATGAATGAAAACAAAACCATAAAAGAAAGGGAAGAAGAGATTGTAGAAGAATTTTCTTTGTTCGATACCTGGGAAGAAAAATATGAATACATCATCGACCTTGGAAAAAAGCTTGAGCCTTTGGATGATAAATATAAAGTTCCTGGGAACATTATTAAAGGATGCCAGTCAACGGTGTGGCTCACTTCTGAGTTTAAAGATGGAAAGATTTATTATAAAGCAGACAGTGATGCAGTGATTGTGAAAGGCCTGATCAGTATGTTGATTAAAGTATTGTCAGGAAATACTCCCGATGAAATTTTAGGAGCTAAACTTGATTTTTTAAAAGACATTGGCATGATGTCGCATTTGGCTCAAACCCGCTCCAATGGCTTGTTATCAATGATCAAACAAATTAAAAATTATGCATTGGCTTATAAATCAACCGATGCAATCGTAAAATAAAACAATGGAAGCAGAAGAATTAAAAGAAAAAGTAATTGCCGCTTTGCATGAAATTTATGATCCTGAAATTCCTGTAGATATTTATGAACTGGGTTTGATTTATGAAGTGGATATTTTACCGATCAATAATGTTCAGATTGTAATGACGCTGACCGCGCCAAGTTGCCCTTCTGCACAGGAGATTCCTGTAGAGGTTGAAGATAAAATAAGAACAATCGAAGGAGTGAATGATGTACACGTTTCAGTTGTTTGGGATCCGCCGTGGGACAGAAGTATGATGAGTGAAGTGGCGATGTTGGAATTGGGATTTATGTAGTTTATAGTTCAAAGTTTAGAGTTTATAGTTCAAAGTTTAGAGTTTATAGTTTATAGTTCTTAGTTATATCACGTTGATGGTTATACGAAAAAGAATAAAAATAAATTCGTGTAATACACCATTATTGTTTAAAAAATAATCATCATGAAAATCACATCACAGGAAGAATACGGTTTGCGGATATTACTGCGTATTGCGAGATGCCATGACGATGAAAGCATGAGCATACAGGCTTTGAGCGTTGCTGAAGGTTTATCGCCTGCTTATGTTGCCAAACTTACACGAATCCTTCGCAAGGCAGGTTTTATCAATAGTACTCCCGGAAACGTAGGTGGGTATATTCTGGCAAAACCTGCTACAGAAATCAATGTAAACGATGTATTGAAAACATTGGGTGGTTCTTTATTTACCAAAGCGTTTTGCAACGATTTTTCCGGTGCAAAAAAGCTTTGTACCAATTCTGTTGATTGTTCTGTTCGATCCTTGTGGCAGATGGTACAGTTTTCTGTTGACCAACTTCTTGATAAATTAAGTCTGTACGATCTTATAGGTGATGAAACAAAATCAGATAACCTCCTTAATTCCCTTTTGTTGCAACACCAATATCCGCAAAGAGAGGCTGTTTCCTAGAATTTCCTTTTGCCCTTTTTCTCCTTTAGTTTTTATGTTATCAGATTAGTGTAAAAGAGCAGTAAACAAACAAATTCAAGGGATTCCTATTTCCTTTTTTGTTTAAAACTGAACGATTCTGCTAACTATATTTAATAGGATTAGGTAGAATAGTAGCAATCATGCTTTCTAATTTAATTGCACAGGGTTTTAACCCTGTGAATAGAAGGATTATTATCCGGCTTTAGCCTAAAGTGACTTATAAAGAATTTTGGCTAAAGCCTTTCAATCCTGATAAATAGTAGCCACCTGCTAAAGTAAGTGGTAATTTATTGGGAAATGATATCCTGTTAAATTTAGTTCTATAAAGGGTTACATTTATTCTACCTAAACCTAATAATTTATCAGTATTGAAATATGGAATATAAAAAACCGGATCAGTAAATGACCCGGTTTTTTATATTTTTTAAAATGTTGGAATTAGAATGTATATCTAAGACCGATCTTCATATTCCAGCGGGAAGTGAAATCTGAAATTCCCCATGCTTTACCGGTATTTACATCGGTAGCATATTTTGGATTAAAAGTAAAGGTTGGCTGAGTTGGGCTGATCCATTGACTGGTTTTAGCCAATGTAATTGGTTCTGTTTCCTGGTATGAAACATAGTAGGAACGACCCCATTTCTTGTTCAGCAGATTACCAACATTAAAGACATCTACAGTAAATTCTAACTTGTTAGTCTTGTAGATATTCCATCCTTCGGCCAATTTAATGTCGAAGTGATTTTCCCATGGAGTGCGGTTACCATTTCTTTCTAATACCTGTCCCTGATGAGCCTTAAGATAGCTGTCGGAATTGATAAATGCTTCGAGATTTGCCCAGTCATTAGGATAAACCAATTGAGCTTCTGCCTGGCTAGCGGGTACATACATGATGTCGTTGCTGTTTCCTGGATCGTCGCCGTTTACATCTCCATAATATGCATAGCTAAACGTTTGGCCTGATTGACCTGTATACACGAGCCCTAATGAAGTATAAAGAGGACCGTACTTGAACACTTTTGTTACATAAGCGATCACTCTTGATCCCGGATCATAGTTGGAACGAGTAAGACTTGGATCATTCAAACCGTTTACGGTATAAACATAGCGCCAGTTTGAAACTGCCTGGGAAGAAGTACCATCATTTAAAGAGTAAGAGTGGCCTAGATTATAAGCGATACTTCCTGTAAATCCTTTTTTGAACGACCTTTGAACCTGGGCAGTAAAGTTATAAGAATATCCTTTGTTGGTATTCTTCAGCATTATAACACGTCCAAAACGTGAATCGATTGGAGTGCTGCTATATTGAGGGCGGGTTGAATTACCAATTTTTATTGATTGAGCAGGAGCAGCGGTATTGATATCTTGATAAGCGATGTCATCCAGTGTTTTTGTGAAGACACCTTCAATTGTTCCTATTAAGCCCCACGGTAATTTCTGATCGACAGCCAGGTTAGCCCGTAATGTTCTCGGTACTTTAAAGTTATGACTGGTGATGTCGATTTCTGAAGGGGCACTGGCTGGATTGCTTGGGATATAAGCGCCAAGATGTGCACCTTTTGGATCGTAATTAAATACTTCAGCAGCAGTTGGCGAATAATCATCAAACTTGATAGATTCTACACCTGTATTGGAATACTGGTTAGAAATCCAAACGAAAGGAATCCGTCCGGTAAATAGACCAATTCCGCCACGCAACTGTGTTTGATGCTTGCCATTTACATCATAGTTAAACCCTATTCTTGGTGAAAGCAATAAAGCGCTTTTTGGAACTTTATTGGTAGCTACATTATTATCAATTGCAATCTGCGAAGAATTGAAAGTTGAATTTGCAGAAGGCTTGTTAAAATAAGCAGGTAAGTCAATTCTTAAGCCATAAGTCAAATGGAAATTTTCAGATGCATCATATTGATCCTGTCCATAAACACCGAATTGTGCGAAGTGAATTTTTCCAGGTGCATTCGGATCTGAAACGTTTGAATAGCTTACATGATATTGATCCGGTATAGCACCTGTTACAAAGTCGTTAACGCTGCTATACTGGTAAGCACCATAAAAGGCACGTAAGAATACATTCGTTGTATTGTAGAATTGGTTGTCTGTTCCAAACGTGAAGGTGTGCTTGCCTGCATAAATACTGTAATTGTCAGTAAGTGTAAAGTTGTCCTGGTTAAGCTGGTTGGCTGACGAATATTGTTCACCACCAATATTGTAGGTTAAGCCACCGGCAGCTTTAATGGTGATAGAAGGGAATAAAGGACTGCTAAAACGATTATCTCTGATCCGGTTATAGGTAATGCGCAGCATATTAGAACTGCGGCTGGAAATGTTAGTATTCAGTTCCAGAACGCTTGAATTGGTAACATCCTGGAAATGATAACCGGCATTGCCAAAAGTAATTGATTTTGCGCTGCGGCTGATGTTATAATCATTGCTCTTTTCGTAGCTGTGACGCAATGTAAGTTTGCTCTTTTCACTGATGTTCCAGTCTATACGGGCAAATACCGAATTGGATTTACGATCTTTATTAAAGTTCGTATAGCTTCCCGGATCATAACCATAAGATGATTTCAGGAAGGTGGAAATGCTGTCCAGAGCGCCAATGTTGAATTGGGAACCTGAACCGGTTTCTGCAGGATTATAACCTAACGGTTGTGAACGCTTGTACAATTCTGCATTTACAAAGAAAAATAATTTATTTTTTACAATAGGGCCACCAAGGCGGAAACCTAATGTCTTATCGGTAAACTTGTCCAATTTGTTTCCTGTAGTCACACTCTTACCCACCATGCTTTGATTTTGATAGTAAGAATAAAGAGAACCATGGAAGTTATTGGTACCTGAACGGGTAACAGCGTTAATACCGCCTCCTGTGAAACCTCCTTCGGTAACATCATACGGAGAGAGAACCACCTGAACCTGCTCGATCGCGTCTAATGGAATCGGATTGGTTCCGGCTTGTCCACCGTTGGTTCCTGAAGCAGCCAGACCAAATACGTCTGTTGCGTTGGCGCCATCAATGGTAAATTGGTTATAACGGTTATTGGCGCCCCCGAAAGAAGTTCCAAGTGAGCTACCATCGCTTCCGCTATTATAGGTAACCGCCTGGGGAGTAAGCCTTGTAAAATCGGCAACGCTGCGGCTTATTGTGGGCAGGTCCTGCAGTTGCTGCTGTGAAATTTGTGTTACCGCTCCCTCATGCTTTGGGCTCATTACTGCGTTCTGATTGAGGGCAACCACTACTTCACTCAGCGATTTGGCTTCAGATATCAATTCCGCATTAATGCTTAATGGAGTACCCAAGGCCAATTGTAAATCGTTGAATTCCTTTGCCTTATATCCCACATAACTTACGTCTACCTTATAAGGGCCACCTACTCTCATGTTAGGGATTGTAAACTGTCCATCAGCCTGGGCGGTGGTTGCATACACAGTCCCTGATGGAACATGAGTAGCCTTAATGGTAGCTCCTGCTAACGGAGCGCCGTCTTCACTTTTTACCGTACCAACTATACTACTCGTCGTTACCTGTGCATTCATAATGAAAGGGAACAAAAACGCCACAAATAGTAATGGTAGAATCCGTTTTAATTTCATAAACTATTGTTTTAATTTGTTTTTAGGCCGCAAAGAAAGTAAAAATTACTTTAAAAGCGATTAAGTTTTTATTAACAAAACCAAGGCAATTTTTGAGAAGTTTCCGCTGCATACAGTTGTTAACAAATTATTAAGAGTTATATAAAAATGCGAATAGGGTAATTCAGCTGAACAGCGTAAAAGAAGTACAGCCTTCTATTAAGGAAAATACTTTTTGTGCAAAAAAGTAATAGAACGGTTATGATTTCAAATTCACCAAAAGATACTATTGGGTACGAACTATTGTTTTAAAATCGTTGGTTATAGAGGCTATCACTATACCGGTAGTATCGCTGTTTTTATATTGCATACGTACATGAAAACGGCAGTTATAAAGATGATGTTCAGCTTCAGGATAGAAAGCAACATCTTTAACTGTAAAATGAGCGTCGGGAGCGAGAGTTGTATCCAGGTAATTATGCATCGTTTCTATCAGTTTATTTTGTAAGGCAACTCCTGTTAACACTTTTTGTTTACAACCGGCAAGCAGAAAAAAGAAAATGATTAAGGTGATGAAGTATTTCATGGCAGTTTTTTGCGATAAAGGTAATTAATACCCAAATATTATTAGCAGTAAACCAACAAAAATTGGCGATTTCTGTTTTTTATCTAATCAAAGTTACAATTCCGGTATATAATTTTTTTTGCCTTTTGGTGTCGATTATATAAACGTAAGCACCCGTAGGCATAGGCTCTCCTTTAAAAGTTCCATCCCATGGCTGCTGATACCCTTGAGAGTGAAAGATTAACTGGCCGTAACGGTTAAAGATCTTGACATCACACTTGGCATATAAATTTAAATAAGGAATTCCCCAGGTATCATTGAGTCCGTCATTATTGGGGGTGAATGCATTAGGTATTTGTGGTTCGGGTAATATTTTTACAGACACGGTTGAACTGTCTTTGCACCCACCCGTTCCGGTAACGGTAAGCGTGTAAGTAATATCATCGAGAGGTGTAACTGAAGGTTGAAGAACGGTCACATCGTTCAGGTAAATTGCCGGGTACCAACTGTATTGTAAATTATTGCCGGTTGCGGTTGCCTGTATCTGGCCCGTTTCATTTTTTAATAAATATACATCAGGACCGGCATTCACCCGGGGCGAAGGAACAATGGTTATCTGCTGAGAACCGGAATCCATGCAATTATTAGTGGCGATAAATTGATAAAAAACGGTTGCATTTCCTGCTCCCGTTTGCTTGGGATTGAATATTCCATTAGAAGAAACGCCTGTTCCTGAATAAGAAAAGCTTCCCTGCAAATCCGGAACGGCAGCATATGGTGTAATGGAAAATGGCGAAGAATTATCACAAACGGCAGCAACAGGAGTGTATTGAATTTGAGGTGCACGAAGCACTTTGATCTGTTCACTTACTTCATCCTGGCAGGAAATTCCGGAGAAAGCAACCATTTTAATGGTAAAGGCAGAATCGGCCGAAGTGATTGCCGGCGGATAATTATGATTGTATATTTTGCCGGGATAAGGCTGTTCATCTATTGAGGAAATGCCTGAAGAATCTCCCCAAAACAACTGAATTTTTGTAATGGTACCAAAATCAACTGAAGACTGGTTGGTTAGCTGTACAGCTCTGTTGCTACACAATGCATACGGGGTATTCACATCAAAGACTGATTTGGGAACCGCTCCGTTTACGGTAAATATTTTACTGATACTATCCGTGCAGCCTTTGCTATTGGTAACTTTGAGGTCTACCATATAATTGCCTTCTGCAGAATAATGGTGAGCAGGATTTTGCAATGAAGATGAGTTAGGATTGTAGGGTTGTGCATTTGAGTCCCCAAAATTCCAGCTATATATAAAAGGCAAGGTGCTGTTATCCCCCGTGTAACTACTGTCGGTAAATTGTGCCAATGCATCATGCAGGCAAATTTCAGGATTGATAAAATTGATCTTTGGTTTTGGATAGACGCTTATTGCTACACTATCCAATGAAGCGCAACCCGGGTTGGTGGCAAAAGCCGTTTTTATATAGTAGGTATGAATCTGTGAATTGGCGGAATCGTTCGATAGATGCAATAATGGCGCTGATGAAGTTGTATCACTTAATCCACTTGAGGGAAACCATGAATAGGCATAAGTGGAATTGGGAGCACCTCCCAGACTGATCGTATCACCGGGACACATTGCAGTAGAATTGCCTGCAAAGGAAGGTGGCATTTCAGTATACACCACTACATTTTTTATAGAATGATTATCATTGTATCCTCCGGTGCTGGCTGTGAAACCAAGATAACCGTAAAAATTAAATTGCTGGTATCCGGTGATCATTAGGCTATCGTTTACAAACACCTGTATGTTTCCATTATCGTATATGATTTCTGCATGGTTGTAATTGGTGGAGCGGATGAAGGATATTTTACCATCAGCGTTATTCCTTGTAGGCTGGCTGTTACATTCATTGTAACCATTTCCCCAGCGGATCTCGACTTTAGGCATATCATTGTGAACAGTGTTGGGATTGAAAGGAATGCAATTATTCCAGGTGTCAAAACAAATTTTTAAACCATTGGCCGTTGCCGGTATCCCCAATCCAGCCCCGGTAACAAAACCGGAAGGCGGCACATCAAGGAAACAAAAGGCAAGCCCGTCAGCGCCGTCACCATCAAACATCCGAAAATCAAATTCAGCTTTCCAGCGACTGCACATCGAAAGATTGATAGGTTGTTTGAAAAAAGCAGCGCCGCTGGGTTGGTTAACGGGGCATATAAGAAGCTCAGAATTTCCAGTGCCGGTAACATTGGTAACTTTGGCTGCTCCCTGCAAATTCCAGCCGGAAGTGTTCATTGGTGAACCCGTTAGTTGCGCAAATACATAATTCTGTCCAAAAGTGTGATTGGTGAATATGGAAAGCAACAAAAAGAAAAACAGCCTATAGATAAAAGATTTATATGGAAGCAATGACCATAAAATTTATAGTGAAAATGCAGGTGTAAATATACATCTATTCAGAATTAACTTTTATTGGCCTTTCTCCAGGCATTTCAAATTGTAGCCGGTTGGTGAAGACATCAACCGGTGCAGGCCGCCGTGGGCGGTGGGAACACACCGCCCACAAGCAGCATGTCCGTGCGCCCATTTGAAATGCGCCCTTTCTCTATAATTAAGTACTTATGATTTATGAGTACAAAAGTTATATCCTTATTGCTTATTCACTTTTCTTATTCACTTCATAAATTACATTCAGTAATCCATTTTCAAAACGGTCATCGACAAGTTGCCATAACATAATTCCATTAAGGTGATGTCGTGCAGCATATTCTGTTTTTAATTTTATGGAAACAGAGTCATCATAAGTGGCAAATAATTTTCTGCCCGTATTAAAAGCATAAGGCGCCTGGGCTACCGGATCCCAATATTGTGTAAAGCCATTTGCCTCTGTTAGTGTATCTGAAAAACTTTTGTAAGATAATCCGTGATAAAATCTTGCAGGTTGATTCAGTCCGTGATTGGTAGTATCGGACACTTCAAATATTCTTGCATAAAAAGCAGCACCAATGGCGATTTTATTGGGATGAACACCCGCAGCAATAAGTTCCTTTACTCCTTCATCAACTGACTCAGGTTCTTCCGGTGTTGAATACAACGGGGTATGATGTCCTGAAACCTTGCTATCCCCGGAGGTGAGATCATAGCTCATAAGGTTTACGCGGTTCACCAAAGGCATTACTTTTTTCCAATTAATCGAAGAATTAATATAAGCACTAAAACCACCGGCCGCAAAACTGATCTCGTGCTTTTTACCCAGCTTTTTTCTTAGCTGTTTTACCAAAGCTGTAAAATTGTCTTTATCGTCAAGACTATAAGGATGCCCGGGAAAACCTGCTATCACAGGATATTCCCAATCCAGGTCAATTCCGTCAGTGCCAAAATAATCCGTTAATTCTTTTGTCGTTTCAGCAAATGTTTTTCTTGCCTTTTTGGTAGAAAAAATTGCAGAGCATGTTTTGCATCCGCCCCATCCACCAAGCGATAACATTACTTTCAATTCCGGGTTTCTTTTTTTTAGCGCCACCATATTTTTGATCGTTTGACTGTCTACCGCATTCATTACGGCAAGCGAGTCGCCTTTTAAATGACAAAAACTGAAAATAAGATGCGTGAGTTTTTCCACCTGGAAGCTATCGATCATGGTTGGTCTGCCGGCATAGTATGCGATCACGTTTATATTAACTGATTTCTTTTTTTGGGCGTTGCAAAATGAAACGGTAAAAATATAAAGCAGCAATAAATTGTATCGAATCATGATCAATTTTTGGAGATTTTGATTATGCAATATAGTAAACCTGTCGTGCGGTTAAAAATTAAATATAAAACGATGTCAGGCATCATATTTACCTACACGTTTGCCAGTAAAATTCCAAGAGAAAGCGTTGCAAATTTCGAAGGTATTCTTTCGAAAAGAGACCATTAATTCCCCACAAAAAATTTTGCAAAATCAAAAACCTATCGTAATATTGCGTTTATAATGGGTGCTACAAAATCATATCAATTCAGTGTAAAGGAAAACAAGCTTGCAGATATTGCAAAGGCTTTGGGCCATCCGGCAAGAATTGCTATATTAAATTTATTAGCTAAGCGGCAAACATGTGTTTGCGGAGATATAGTAGATGAATTACCTCTTTCTCAAAGTACCGTTTCACAACATTTAAAAGAATTGAAAGAAGCAGGATTAATAACCGGGGAAATTGAAGGTGCAAAAGTTTGTTACTGCATTGACGTAAAACAATGGAAAGCTGCTCAGGCTGCTTTAAATCAAATGTTTGAAACATTTAAGGATGGCATCAAATGCTGCTAACTTTTTTTTAAAATTTATTATCGCAATATTTCGATAAAATTAAAATATAGCATAATGGAAATTCAGGATAAGGTAAAAAAATTGGTACAGGAGAAGTATTCAGAAATAGCGTTACAGGATAAAGAAACCAATCAGTCTTCCTGTTGCGGTGCAGGTGGTTGCAGCACAGAAGTGTATAATTTAATGGCAGATGATTATACCTCTTTAGAAGGTTATAATGCTGATGCTGATTTGGGTTTGGGCTGCGGGCTACCAACTCAATTTGCTAAAATTAAAAAAGGGGATGTAGTGATTGACTTAGGCAGTGGCGCAGGAAACGATGCTTTCATAGCAAGGCATGAAACCGGTGAAACAGGTAAAGTTATCGGTATAGATTTTACGCCGGCCATGATTGAAAGAGCAAGACAAAATAATGAAGTACGGGGATTTAATAATGTAGAGTTCAGGCAGGGAGATATCGAAAAGATGCCGCTCACTTCAAATGTTGCAGACGTAGTGGTTAGTAATTGTGTGCTCAATTTAGTTCCCAATAAAGATGGCGTTATTAAAGAAATTTTTCGTGTTCTAAAACCTGGAGGGCACTTTAGCATTTCCGATATTGTATTAGAAGGTGAATTGCCTAAACAAATTAAGGAAGCTGCAGAAATGTATGCAGGCTGTGTGTCAGGAGCCATTCAAAAACAAGTGTATCTTGAATTGATCGGGACTAACGGTTTTACAAATATTACGATTCAAAAAGATAAACCAATCATTGTACCGGACGATATCCTGAGCAATTATTTATCAAAAGAACAAATTGAATCTTTTAAACTATCGGGAACGGGTATACGCAGTATAACGGTTTATGCTGAAAAGCCTGTAGAAGAAAAAGTAGCTTGCTGTGGCCCTGATTGCTGTAATTAATAACCATTCTTTTCTATGACGACAATACAATCAATCAAAATAGTAAAGGCTAAGGAAGATCAAAGGCAATCAATCATTTCATTATTGCAATCAGAGAATCTTCCGACTGAAGATTTACCTGGTTCATTGGATAATTTTTTGGTGGCATTGGAAGGGGACGAAGTAGTTGCTGCAATTGGATTAGAACAACTTGCTAATTGTGGTTTGTTGAGATCGATGGTTGTAAACAAAGAACATAGAAATAGAAGCATTGCATCCGGCCTGGTAAAAGAATTAGAGAGTGGCGCACTTGCTTTGGGAATTAATTGCATCTATCTTCTTACAGAAACTGCGCCCCTTTATTTTGAAAGAAAAGGTTACAAAACCGTAACACGAGACGAAACGCCTGAAGCAATTAAAGCCTCTTCTGAGTTTAAAAATGTTTGCCCTGTAAGTGCAATTGTTATGAAAAAAAATCTCAATTAAAAATGTGAGCCAATGTATAAAATCTTATTTGTCTGTATCCATAATTCGGCCAGGAGCCAGATGGCAGAAGCCTTTCTAAACCAGTTGGGCAATGGGAAGTTTAAAGCCGAAAGCGCCGGTATTGAAAAAGGTAAATTGAATCCTTATGTTATCCGCGCAATGCAGGAAGTTGGAATTGATATCAGCAATAATGAAACTAAAGAAGTTTTTCATTTATTTAGACAAGGCAAACTATACCAGGCGGTAATAACCGTGTGTGAGAAGGAAGCTGCTGAAAGATGTCCTGTCTTTCCGGGTATATTAAAAAGAATTGCCTGGTCTTTTCCGGACCCTTCTAAATTCACCGGTACTGACGAAGAAATACTTGCAAAAGTTCGTGTGGTAAGAGATGAAATAAAAGAGAAAGTGATTCAATTTATTGAAGAGGTAAACAGGCCCGGTTTCTGGATGCAGGATAGCATATACACAGCCAGCGAAGAGTGAGCTAATAAAAGGCGGATGATCTGTACAACCAATATTTTTAATAAGAGCAACCATTAAAGTAATACAATATTTATTTAAATAATCATGTCAGCAAACGACTGCGCCCCGGCAAACGAAAGAAAAAAATTAAGATTCTTAGACAGGTATTTAACACTCTGGATATTTTTGGCGATGGGAATTGGAGTTGCCATTGGTTACTTCTTTCCATCTTCTTCCAACTTCATCAATTCATTTTCTTCGGGCACCACTAATATTCCTTTGGCAGTAGGATTAATATTGATGATGTATCCACCATTTGCAAAAGTGAAGTATGATAAATTAAAAGAAGTATTTAAAAACACAAAAGTATTGGGTGTTTCATTATTGCTTAATTGGGTGATAGGTCCGGTACTCATGTTCTTTCTCGCTATTATCTTTTTGCATGGTTATCCGGCATATATGGTCGGATTAATTTTGATTGGTTTAGCCAGGTGTATTGCCATGGTTATTGTGTGGAACGAACTGGCAGGAGGCAGCCGCGAATATGCTGCAGGGTTAGTGGCATTGAACAGTATTTTTCAGGTATTACTCTACAGCGTATATGCTTACGTGTTCGTTACCATGCTTCCGCCGTTATTCGGCATACGGGGTTCTGTTGTTGATATTACCATAGGCCAGATTGCAAAGAGCGTAGCTATCTATTTAGGCATTCCTTTTGTCGCAGGCGTTATCACCAGGATCGTTTTGAGAAAAGTAAAAGGCGATGACTGGTATCAAAATAAATTCGTTCCTTTTATCTCGCCAATTACTTTAATAGCTTTATTATTTACCATAATTGTAATGTTTAGCCTGAAGGGTGAATTGATTGTACAGATTCCTTTCGATGTAGTTCGAATAGCCATACCGCTAGTAATCTATTTTGCCATCATGTTTTTGGTGAGCTTCTTTATTGGTAAAAAAATGGGAGCGGATTATTCAACGAATACATCGATAGCCTTTACGGCAGCAGGTAATAATTTTGAATTGGCGATAGCTGTAGCCATCGGGGTATTTGGGATTAACAGCGGCCAGGCTTTTGCCGGCGTCATCGGTCCGCTGGTTGAAGTGCCTGCATTAATATCCCTGGTTAATGTAGCTTTTTGGTTTAGAAAAAAATACTACACAAAACAATTGCAAAACATTTAATATCCATCTCAGGAGAATTGCATTATTGTAGATATACAAGCAGCAAAAGACCCTCCGCTATACAAGCATATAAGTATTTCTCTTGGTACGGAATATTTTATAAAAAGAATAAAAATGGATTTTTCAAAAGTGAATCCTGGTATGGCTTTGCCGTTTTGCGGTATGCTTTAGTAAGTCCAGTCGTGATTATTTTGTAACTAACGTCTTCCATATTCTTTTCTATTTACAGTAAACCAGGTTTTAAACGGGATTTCTGTTTTGGGATTTATAATGGTGATGATCACATGCATTAAATGAGTGCAAATCTTTTCAGACCTGTTTCATCCTTTTGAATAATAAATAACAGCCTTGGTGACTTTTGTTACACCACGGGGATTTTGGTGCAGTTACTTTTGCACGCAAATTAAAATATTGATGCGTAGAAAAAACAAGTTTCTCACTTTTATTGTAGCGATAGTCGTACTCTTAAATTCAATGCCGGCGGATGTTTCAGCCCAGGACACTTCATCAAATTTAACCTTAAACGACGCTATTGCCGCTACTTTAACCAACAATTCAGCTATTAAATTAGCGACGTTTGAAGAAGACATTGCTGCCTCAAATTATAAACAAACTGAAGCTGTTTATTTACCTCAGGTAGGTTTTTCTTATACGGCTATGAGCACCAATAATCCATTGAATGCCTTTGGATTCAAACTGCAGCAAAAGTCAATTACACAAAATGATTTTAGCCCTGATCTGCTAAACCATCCATCCGGAACTTCTGATTTTACCACAAAACTTGAAGTGCAGCAACCCATAATAAATATGGATATGTGGTATAAAAGAAAAGCTGCTGATAAGCAGATAGAATTATATCATTATAAAACCCAGCGAACCAAAGAATATCTCACCTTCGAAGCTCAGAAAGCTTATATGCAATTGCAATTGGCTTATGATGCGGTTAAAGCGCTGGAAGAGGCTTTACAAACTACCCAAACTGTTTACACATTTACCAATAACCATTACCAACAAGGATTGGTTCAAAAATCGGATGTATTGAATGCAGAGGTTCGCCTGGCAGCTGTAAAAAGTAACCTGGCAAAAGCGAAGAGCAATGTCAGCAATGCGTCTGACCAACTCAGTTTGTTGATGGGAAAACCCGGTGGCAAGATCTATAAAGTAAGCGCTCTTCCGACAGAGATTACTGAAATTGATTCAGCAACAAAAGTAGCGGCCTCAAGATCTGATTTGCTGGCAATGCAAAAGGCCATTGAAGCAACCGATTTAATGATCAAATCAAGCAAGATGAGCTACCTGCCGAAGTTAAATGCTTTTGGTAGCTACCAGCTTAATGATAAGCGCATGCTGGGTTTTGGTGCCAATGCCTACCTGGCCGGTGTGCAGCTTACATGGAATATTTTCAGCGGAAACAGTATCAAAAACACGATCAATACACAAACACTGGAGCGAAATAAATTGGCAGAGCAATTAACCGATCAAAAGGATCAAAGCCAGTTGGAACTCAATAAAGCTTACCGCGATCTCGCTGATGCTCAAAACGATATCCGGCAACAAAAAATAGCTGTTGACCAGGCATCGGAAGCATTAAATATTTTACAAAACCGCTACCAACAAGGGTTGGTAAATACCACTGATGTTTTGATGGCCGCCACACAACTGTCACAACAAAAATTCACTTTGTCACAGGCTGTTTTTACATCAAATGTTACCAGGGCTTACATTCAACTTCTCACCTCATCAACCAATCAATAAATTTTTCTTAACATGCAAATAACTATTCAACCAAAAAGGGCATTGTACATCCTTACTTTTATAGCGGCATTGCTTACACTAAATGCCTGCTCTTCTAAAGTTAACCTTGAACCCAAGGCAAATACTGATACACCAATTGCCGTAACTGTGGCTACACCGTCTTCAGGCGAGAAACAAAGTATCAATATCAGCGGGCAAATTGAGGCTGCTCAGTCTGCAAATATCAGCACACGAGTGATGGGATATATTACGATGTTGAAAGTAAAAGCCGGCGATCATGTAAGCAAAGGTCAATTGCTGGCTACCATCAGTAACCAGGATATTATGGCCAAAAGAGCCCAGGCTGATGCAATGATTGCCGAAGCCGAAGCAGCCCTGAAAAATGCTCAAAAAGATTATGACCGGTTCACCGTTTTATACAAGCAACAAAGCGCTACGGCAAAAGAACTGGATAATGTTACCCTGCAATTGGCTTCAGCCAAATCAGGCCTGGAAGCGGCAAAGCAAATGCGCAATGAAGCAAGTGCCCAATTAAATTATACCAATTTAACCGCGCCTTTCTCAGGTATCGTTACACAGAAATTAGCCGATGCCGGAAGTATGGCCAATCCCGGTATGCCTCTTTTAACGATCGAACAAGCCGGCAGCTACCAGGTTAGCGCTTCTGTGCCGGAAAATACAATTGACAAAATTAAGGCAGGCGAAAAAGCGATTCTATCTATAAGTGCCATCAATAAAACAATTGATGGGGAAGTTACGCAGATCAATCAATCTTCTCAGTATACCGGTGGCCAATACATTATTAAAATAGGTATTCCTGATAATGACAAAAAGGGATTGTATGCAGGGATGTATGTAGATGTTTCTATCCCGCTGACAAAGGCCGTTGCAACCAATAATGATCAGGACGCCCAGGTGCTGGTGCCAACTGCAAGCATCGAGAACCGGGACCAGCTAACCGGTTTGTATACCATCAGCAGCAATAATACTGCCCTGTTGCGTTGGGTAAGATTAGGAAAAAAATATGGAGACAAAGTAGAAGTGCTGAGCGGTTTGGATAAACATGAACAATACATTGTAAGTGCAGATGGGAAATTATATAACGGCGCACCGGTGAAAATAAAATAGCGAGACTTGAAGAATTGAATAACCGGTTTAAAACATTCTCTTTTAAACAGCATGTAAAAGATTCGAAAAAGAATTTTTACCGGCTTAAAAAATTATAAACGAATTAATATACACAAATGAAAAATGGTTTTGCAGGAAATATAGCAAAAGCTTTTATACAGTCGAAATTAACGATACTGTTGATGATCGCATTTTTGTTGATTGGTGGATACAGTACGTATTTGATTCCACGCGAAGAAGAACCCCAAATAAAGGTGCCAATGGCCGATATTTTTATCGGCTATCCTGGCGCCGAACCCAAAGATGTTGAAACGAAAGTATCAGCGCCCATGGAAAAAATAATTTCCAATATAAAAGGTGTTGAATATGTTTATTCCACCTCGATGAAGGGACAGTCCATGTTGATCGTTCAATTTTATGTGGGTGAAAATGTTGAGAATTCACTGGTAAAATTATACAGCGAACTAATGAAGAATATGGATAAAATGCCGCAGGGCGTTACCCTTCCATTGATAAAAACACGATCGATAGATGATGTTCCGGTATTGGGCTTAACCTTATGGAGCGAAAAGTATGACGACTACCAGTTAAAACAACTTGGGCAGGAACTTGACAACGAAATTAAAAAGATTCCAAATGTTTCTGATATTAAAATTATTGGAGGTAGAAGCCGTGAAATAAAAGTATTACTGGATAAAAATAAAATGGCTGCAAACCATCTCGATTTCCTGGCCATCAGTAAACAAATACAGGGCAGTAATGTGCAAATGCAATCCGGTGATCTGTTGCAACAGGATACCGCTTTTTCTGTAGAAACAGGAAATTTCCTGGCTACTGCAGATGATGTCGGGAACCTGGTTGTAGGTACCAATCAACAACAACCTGTATACCTGAAACAAGTAGCCAAAGTGGAAGACGGCCCTGAAACTTCTAACCAATATGTGTTGTTTGGATACGGCAAGTCGGACACTGTCAAATCAAACACTTTCAAATCAAATTATCCCGCCATCACTTTATCTATTGCAAAAAAGAAGGGTGCTGATGCGATGAAATTATCGAAGCAAATATTGGCCAAAGTTGCGCATCTTAAAAATGAATTATTACCCAATGAAGTGCACCTGACCGTTTCAAGAAATTATGGAGAAACTGCTTCAGACAAAGTATCAGAATTATTATTCCATTTGTTTATCGCTATAGTGGTGGTTACTTTATTTGTAATGCTGGCTATGGGATGGCGGGGCGGGCTGGTCGTGTTCCTCTCTGTGCCTGTAACATTTGCGCTTACGCTTTTCAGTTACTACTTTATGGATTATACGCTTAACCGTATTACACTTTTTGCTTTGGTGTTTATAACGGGAATCGTAGTGGATGATTCTATCATCATTGCCGAAAACATGCACCGGCATTTTAAGATGAAAAAGTTACCTCCTTTGCAGGCTGCTATCTATGCGATAAACGAAGTGGGCAACCCTACTATCCTGGCAACATTTACTGTGGTTGCGGCAGTATTGCCGATGGCTTTTGTATCAGGGATGATGGGTCCCTATATGAGCCCTATGCCTATTGGTGCGTCTATCGCAATGATGTTATCGTTGATCGTAGCGTTAACGCTCACCCCATACCTTGGTTTTATTTTCCTTCGTGAAAAAGAAAAGAAAGGCTTAGCCCATAAGGAAAGTAAACCCCATACGCTGGAAGAAAGCCCCATTTATAAGATCTATCGTTCGTTCATCAGTCCGCTATTAGAAACCCGTTGGAAGCGTTGGACATTTATTATAAGCATTGTAGTGATCTTGTTTGCATCGTTGTCAATGTTCTACACAAAAGCTGTTGCAGTTAAAATGTTGCCATTCGATAATAAGAATGAGTTCCAGGTAGTGATTGATATGCCTGAAGGAACCACCCTGGAGAAAACACAGGCAGTTGCAAAAGATATTGCAGATTACATTTCCACTCAACCGTTAGTAACCAATTACCAGGCATACATTGGTACTTCTGCACCCATTAGTTTTAATGGATTGGTACGCCATTACGATTTAAGAAGGGGCGATAATGTAGCAGACATACAGGTGAATTTAGTGGATAAAAAAGATAGAAGCATTCAAAGCCACGGCATTGCTAAATTGATGCGCGGTCCCATCCAGGTGATTGCAAAAAGATACAATGCTAATGTAAAGATTGTTGAAGTGCCGCCCGGCCCTCCCGTTCTGTCAACGCTGGTTGCTGAAATATACGGGCCTGATTATAAAGACCAGATAAAAATTGCAAAACAGGTTAAAGATATCATCAGCAAAACAAAAGATGTGGTTGACGTAGACTGGATGGTGGAAGCTGATCAACCCGAATATCATATTGAGGTGGATAAAGAAAAAGCCATGCGTTATGGAATTGCCACTGAACAGGTGACGGCTACGGTTAATGCTGCCTTAACGGGGTTGCCTTCCGGAAATATTTACCAGCCGGTTTCGTATCATCAAACCGCTATCAAATTAGAGTTAAGTGATTCTGACAAAGCAAACCTGGATGACATTCTTGATTTGAAAATTGCCAACATGCAGGGCAACGAAATTCCTATCAGGGATTTAGTGACTGTAACAAGAGGCATCAAACAAAAAAATATTTATCGCAAAAATCAAAAAGAAGTAGTGTATATATTGGCAGATATGGCAGGTAAGTTAGAGAGCCCTTCTTATGCAATTGCTAATATTTCAGACAGTTTAAAAAACGTAAAGCTTCCCAAAGGTTATTCGTTAAAAGAAGAATATACCCATCAACCTGAAATGCAAGATAATTACTCTTTGAAATGGGATGGCGAATGGCAGATCACCTACGAAGTGTTCAGAGACCTGGGAATCGCCTTTGCTGTGGTTATTTTATTGATCTACATTTTGATCGTTGGTTGGTTTCAGAATTTTACGGTGCCTTTGGTGATGTTAGCCGCAATCCCGCTTTCACTAATCGGGATTGTATTAGGCCACTGGATGATGGGCGCTTATTTTACCGCAACTTCCATGATAGGCTTTATTGCTCTGGCGGGCGTGATGGTACGAAACTCGGTGTTACTAATTGATTTTATTAACATCCGCTTGCGGGAAGGTATTCCTTTAAAGCAGGCCATCATCGAAGCAGGTGCAGTGCGTACAACACCTATTTTATTAACAGCAGGTGCCGTAGCATTAGGAGCGGTAATCATTTTGTTCGACCCAATCTTCCAGGGACTTGCCATTTCCCTGATGGGCGGAACTATTACCTCAACCTTCCTCACACTGCTGGTAGTGCCGCTATTATATTATAGAATGATGCGCAAAAAATATCCAACTAAATAATTAAAAATCAAAGTATGAAATGAAACATAAAAATTTTCGAGCAACTTATACCAACCGCGATGAAAATTTATATGTGGAATTCCATGTGGCAAATAAAAAATAATAAAAAATATACACATGAAACTATTTATTGTAACCAGTTTGAAAGAATACCAGGACGCGGTGATCCGAATATTCAAAGAAGCAAAGATCTCCGTATTTAGCATCACCGAAGTGGTGGGATTCAAAGATGATCATCCGGCAAACATCCTTGAAGATTGGTTTGCCAGCGGTGATGAAAAATTTGATTCGCGGATGATATTCAGTTTTACTGCTGATGAAAATGCAACCCATGGGATGGAACTCATCGAAACATATAACCAATCAAATGATACCGGCTTTCCAATAAGAGCATTTATTGTTCCGGTTGAAAAATCAAATCTTTAAAATAAAAAAAAATGAAAGAAAGAATTATTCGTGTTGTTGCCGGACTTATTGTTTTAACAAGTGTGGCTCTTACTTATTTTGTAAACATTAACTGGATTTGGCTGGGTGTTTTTGTAGGTGTAAATCTATTTCAATCCGGCATTACCAAATTTTGTCCTTTAGAAAAAATATTAGGTTATTGTGGAGTTAAGGATAAAGAAATGAAACAAGGCTCGGAACTAAATTAAAAGGAGAGAATGGTCATTTAATTCTCTTTTTTCTAAAACATATATATTCATTTGGCTTCTAACGGTAAAGCCTAAATGCTTATAAAGCTTAATAGCACTTTCGTTATCGACTCTTACGTGAAGAAACGGAATGTTGCCTTCCGTCATAATTTTACGAACCTGGTCATAAATCAGTATTCGCGCATATCCTTTACCGGTATGATCCGGATGTGTGCAAACAGCGCTGATTTCAATATACTCATTTGGGTGCATTCTTTGCCCCGCCATCGCTATTAGTTCATCGGAATTAAAAATGCCTTTGTAATTACCAAACTCAATAGTGCGTTCTAAAAATGGCCCCGGGTGGGTTAGTTGTGTTAATGCAATCATTTGGGGTATTTGCTCCTTTTTCAATTCAACAATACGAGAATCATTGGCTGGGGCGAATGTGGGATTATTGAATATCATCTGGAATACCTTCACTATATCGATTACCTTCCAGTATACCGGAATTTTCAGTTCCCGGTTGATGGGAATAACTACCCTGCGTCCGTGAGGTATCATATCATACAGTTCGCGAAAAGAGGGTTCATCATAGTTTTTCAATCCTCCAAAAGGCCCCACTTCTTCAGGAAAAATTTTTACACGATCGTTACCCAAAGCCAAATGGCTGTTGGCTGTGTTCATTGCATTCCATGCAGGATTATCAAGTACATGTGGTGTCATAATTGTTTGGCGAAAATAAAGTTTTGTTACCTTAACAGGATGAAAAGGTTAGTCAGTACATCAAAAATGCCCTCGATTTTAATTCGCATTGTCGTAGGTCTTATTTTTTTGTCTGAAGGAATTTAAAAGTTTATCCTGGCAGGTCCGGGTGTTGACCGGGTTACTAAAATCGGTTTCAGTCATCCATCTTTCTGGGCTTATTTTACCAGTGCCTTCGAAATCGTTTGTGGCATCCTTATTTTGATTGGCTTGGTAATTCGTCTTGCCGCAATTCCATTGCTGATAATAATGCTGGTGGCTTTTGTTACCACCAAAATTCCGATACTTATGGATAAAGGTTTCTGGTCGTTTGCCCATGAATACAGGATTGATTTTGCCATGACTTTGTTATTAATCTACCTGCTGATTTATAGTGGCAGAAATAATTCCGCTGATAAAAAACTTTCGGATTCCTGACCTGTTTTCCAAAGCTGCTATAGTAAGCAAACAAATAAATACTTTTTTCTTTTTAACGGATCATGCGACTCCGGCTGTGGTTCTTTATGATTTTGTGCTGGCACTCCAGGCGATTGGCTGGATTTTAATATCCCGGGTTGCGGCTAAAGCTAAATTAGCTAAAAGTGAAAAGGCAGAAAAGGAAATTCGGAAAACGGCAAGTTTGGATATTTTGCTTTTGCTCTTTATGCACTTTGTACCATTTTAGCTTTTTGGTTTCCATTAGCTGTTGCTGCTTTTACTACTTTTAGCTGGATCTTCTGGTTAATATTTGGAATTAAAATTAAGCCTGAAAAACTGGATTGAACCGGTAACTTATTATTTTTTTGCAAACAGCCAAATAGTATAAACTGCCTGCATTATTACGCCCGATGTTTTCATTTTAATAATGTCTTCTGAACAATCGATTATAAAGTGTGGCATAACGATTAATGTTTTAAATTTCTATTCCGGCTTAGGCGTATTATTTCCTCCATCCAGCGTTACCTTCCAAGTTCCGTCTTTTTGTTTTTTCCATGCCGTAAAATAATTGCCATAGTAAGTGGTATCTTTTGTCGAAAATTTCCAATTGCCCCAAGTATAGCCAATATCTCCTGATTGGGCTATCTCTGCATTTACAGGCTTCCATGAAATGGTTTTTATATCCTGGTTTTTATCAAAAGATGCGGCGAAGGCTGCTTTGCCAATGATGGGAAATTGGGTATCCTCAAATTTTACCAGGTTGCTGTCGGCATAGTAAAGGATGGCATTATTAAAACCTTCTTTGGCAGCCATGTCATTCATGGCCCTATCCGCTTTTATCATTTGCTGTTTGTCTTGTGCTGTATTGCTTTTATGTTGCTGGCAGGATATAAAAAGCGCTGCTATAATTATAAATGCTTTTCTCATATTCGCTGATTTATTGGTGATAATATGTAAGCCATCTTAAAGCTACAGTAAAGAAAGAAATTCAGGTGATTTTTATTTTCTGTATGTAAAGTGTTTTTCTTCTTAATTTATATGTGGTATAATTTTTTTTTTTGAAAAAAAATATTTATTTATTGTTTTACAATAAATATTTACTGATATTTGCATCATAAACAAATTAAAATGAAAACAAAAACAGAAATTATATTGGTTGTGCTAAAAGTTTTGGCCTTAATAGCAGCCATCGGATTTTCAATCGAGTGCGGTGCTGAGTTACTTACTTTTGTATCCGGTTTTATAAATCCGGGGTGGGCAAAGAATGTACTTGGCGCATCGAAGAAATGGTTCCAGATTCTTGATTACAACACCTTGTATTTTGCTTTTGGAATGTCTTTAATTATCCTGGCCTCTGCTTTAAAGGCAGCCGTTTGGTATATTATGTTTGACCTTCTACAGAAACTTCAGCTTAAATCGCCATTTTCTATGACTGTAACTAAAAAATTAGAGAAATTAGCCTACTTGTTATTAGGTGTTTGGATTTTAATTGCTTTTATAGGAAAGACCTATCTGCATTATGTTATCGTATCTACAGGAATAAATTTAACTGATTTCAACAATGGAGATGAATATCTTTTCATTGCAGGAATGGTTTATATCATATCGCAAATTTTCAGGCGTGGTATCGAATTGCAAAACGAAAATGACTTAACTGTATAATCATGTCCATAATTGTAAACCTGGATGTAATGATGGCAAAGAGGAAAATGTCTTTAAACGAACTTTCTGAAAAGGTGGGCTTAACGCTGTCCAACCTGTCCATTTTAAAAACCGGAAAAGCAAAGGCAATCCGCTTCAGCACATTAGAAGCTATTTGTGATGTACTGGAATGCCAACCGGGTGATATTTTAGAATACAGGGAAGAGAGAAAAAAATAATTGGTAATAATAATGCGGAGCATGGACTACTTAAGCCAGGTAACGCTTTGCTTCTTTCCAATTAATCATTTTATCAGATAGCATATATTTAAATAACCTAATGTATTGATCGTTTATAAAAACTATTTCATCATGACCGTTAAACTCAAAATTTATTTTTCCGTTTTTGCAGCAGTTGTTTTTATTGCTGTTTTAAATTCATGTAGCCATAGCAGCAGGAATAAAAGCGGCACTTCTTCCACTCCAAAAAAAGATAGTGCCACCATTATGGCAATGGGCAAGGAGGTATTCTCAGCTACCTGCCGCGCATGTCATGGTAATCCCGCGTTTCCAAAGGCGCCCGCATAGGAAGCGATGGCTGCCATGGCGCCACGGGTAATTCTTAATGCGCCAACAGGCAAGCGCTCTTTCAGAAGAACAAAGAGAAGCGGTGGCCCAATATATTACCAACAAGATGATAAAAACCGTAGTAATGCCCAAAGAGGCATACACGCACTTTTCATTGAAGGATAATGGCAATTCCCTGTACGATTATTCCGGCTGGGGCGGCAATTTACATTGGGGCATGGCAACCGATGGAAAAAATGTTTATGCTGCCAATGCCGATAATATACTGTCGCTCGATCCTGATGATAAATCCAGCAAAGCTTCGCCGGGTATTTATGCATTGGATATTATTACCGGCAAAGTGGTTTGGTCGGCACCGGTTCCTGCGGTGGCGGGACAGGAAAGTTACCTCGCTGCTAATTCTGCTGCTCCGGCAGTCGTGCCGGGTATAGTATTTGACGGCAGCAACGATGGTCATATCAGGGCTTACTCCACAACCGACGGCCATATTTTGTGGGATTATAATACCGTTCAAAAGTATCAAACAGTTAACGGAATTGAAGGCAACGGCGGATCTATTGATAGCCCCGCACCGGTGATGGCAGATGGAATGATTTACGTAAACTCAGGATATTCTCAATTTGGCCAGAAAGCAGGAAATGTATTGCTTGCTTTTGAGGTTAAAAAGTGACCCGCTTTTTTTCGGTAGAATAACTAAAATCATCAAGAAAAATAAGAAGTTATTCTTATCTGCCAGATATTACTCTTGATTTTTCTTGTTTGAATAATCTGTTATTCCAAGCCTGTTTCCAAATGGGGCATCAAACTCAACTGCCATGCCTGTCGGAATTTGAAACGGTTCAGAAAGAAAATTTATTCCTGAACTTTTCAGTCTCTTATAACCTGAGTTCGGTTTAAGCTGCGATTAATTTGGGTTGATTTAATTGAGCAATAAGGGTAGTATTAGTTTCTTCAATATCTTTTTTAATTAAAGGTTTTTTAGGAAAGAAAGATTAAACAGGCAGCAAAATGCACCTCCACTTCTTCCAACGCAACATCTGTTACTATGTTGGAATATGATCCATCCAACCGGAATCATTATATCTACTGACAATCGTCATTAACAGCGCAGGCAGCCATAAGTAGCTTTGATTTCTCAAATTGATTACAATAATTTTCAAAATGTTTTTTATGAAAAAATTATTTTTTGTAATACTCCTGCAAATAGCCGCCCTTACTCTATTTGCTCAAAAACATGATCCGCTGACTATACAGAGAACCGGGTCTGTTAATGCAACGAAAAATATGCAGGAATACGAGGGATATGTTATAAAGCTCATACCGGCGTTGCCAGCATCAAACCGTATTTCAGGTTATGGCTTCGACATATTGAAAGATGGTAAACGATTGGTGCATCAGCCACGTAATCCATTGGCCTTTTCACCCGGAGGGGTGCCCCAAAAAGAGGATGCCTATAAAATTGCAGAATGGATCATACGCGAATACAAAAACACGGGATACTGGCAAAATACAATGCCTCCGCAAGTAGCAAATGAATTAAAAATTGAATCTCACTAATGAATCTAAATTTATTTATATGAAAAAGTTTTTATTAAGTATCATTTACCTTTTAACCGGTATGTTTTATACAAAGGCGCAAACCTTATATGGTACCACAACTTATGGAGGAATTGGTGGAGGAGGTACCATTAATCAATTTACACCTGCTACCAATAATTTAACCGTTGTTCGTTCTTTCGAAAGCCTTGATGCTATGAACCCTAACCAGGTAAATTTTATCCAGGCAAAAAATGGAAAGCTATATGCCATGACAGTTTATGGGGGAAGCAGCGATGCCGGTGTTATTTTTTCTTATGATCCTTCGACTTCCACGTACATCAAGCTCAGGGATTTTGATTATGACAATGGCGGTTACCCTTATGGTAGCTTGATGCAGGCAAGCGATGGAAAGCTTTATGGAATGACGGTTTCCGGAGGAAGCAGCGGTGATGGTGTTATTTTTTCTTTTGATCCTTCTACTTCCATATATACAAAGTTGAAAGATTTTGATAATACCATTGGTGGTAGCCCTTATGGTGGCCTGGTGCAGGCTAGCAATGGAAAGTTATATGGAATGGCAGCATATGGAGGAAACAACGGTTATGGTGTTATTTTTTCTTTTGACCCTTCTACATCCACTTATACAAAGCTGAAGGATTTTGATAATGCCAATGGTGGTTGCCCCTATGGCAGCCTGGTACAGGCAGGCAATGGAAAGCTATACGGGATGACCTACCAGGGAGGAATCAGCGGTTATGGTGTTATTTTTTCTTTTGACCCTACTACCTCTACTTATACAAAGTTGAAGGATTTTGATAATACAAATGGCAGTTATCCTTATGGAAGTTTTTTGCTGGCAGGAAATGGAAAACTATATGGCATGACGGGTTATGGAGGAAGCAGTGATGCAGGTGTTATATTTTCCTTTGATCCTTCTACTTCTATTTATACAAAACTAAAAGATTTTGACTTTTCCATTGGCAGCAATCCTCATGGCAGCTTTATACAGGCAAGTGATGGAAAACTTTATGGCCTGACAGTTTATGGAGGAACCAACTCTGAAGGTGTTGTATTTTCTTATGATCCTTTGGCAACAACCTATACAACGTTAAAGAATTTTGATGGTAGTACTGATGGAGGAAATCCTTATGGTAGCCTGGTGCAGGCAAGTAACGGAAAATTATATGGCATGACAACTTACGGAGGCAATATCGGAGATGGTGTTATTTTTTTTCTGGAGCCTTCTACTTCCACTTATTCAAAAGTGAGGGATTTTGGTACAAACGAAGATGGAAGAAATATTTACGGCGGCCTTCTTAAAGCAATAGATGGAAAGCTTTATGGGATGGCGAATGAGGGCGGGAGCAGCGATGCCGGCGTTATTTTTTCATTTAATCCTTCCACTTTCACTTATACAAAACTGAAGGAATTTGATTATACCAATGGAGCTAATCCTTATGGAAGCCTGATGCAGGCAAGTAATGGAAAGCTATATGGCATGACAGCCTTTGGAGGTAGCAGCGATGCGGGTGTTATTTTTTCTTTTGATCCCGCTACATCTATCTATACAAAACTTAAGGATTTTGATATTGCCAACGGTGCGAATCCTGCAGGAAGTCTACTGGAGGCAAGCAATGGAAAGCTATATGGCATGACTGTATTTGGCGGAAGCAGCGATTATGGTGTTATTTTTTCCTTTGATCCTTCCACTACCACTTATACCAAGTTTATGGATTTTAACGGGACCAATGGAAGTAATCCTTATGGCAGCCTGGTACAAAAAAACGATGGAAAAATATATGGTTTGACTGCTTATGGAGGAATCAATGATGCCGGTGTTATTTTTTCCTTTGATCCTTCCGCTTACACTTTTGCAAAACTCAGGGATTTTGATAATGCCACTGGTAGTAATCCTGCAGGAAGTCTTGTCTCTGCAAAAGATGGAAAGCTATATGGAATGACTGTTTCAGGAGGAAGCATTGATGCGGGTGTTATTTTTTCCTTTGTTCCTTCTTCTACCTATACCAAACTCAAGGATTTTGATAATACCAATGGCGGGTATCCTTATGGCAGCCTCGCGCAGGCAAGCGATGGAAAACTATATGGCATGACAGGGTATGGAGGAAGCATCGATGCCGGTGTTGTTTTTTCTTTTGATCCTGTTACATCCACCTATACAAAGCTGCAGGATTTTGATATTACCAATGGTGCTAATCCTTTTTTAACTTCATTTATTGAGACGGCAGAATCCGGCCCTGTACCTGTAACACTCATAAGTTTTAATGGTAAAAGAAAAGGAAATAGCAACCAGTTAACCTGGAAAGTTGAAAATGAACTTAATCTTAATTATTATGAATTGCAGCGTAGTATTGATGGACAAAATTTTACCGGAATCTCTCAGGTTAAAGCTGTAGGAAATGGCACCTATATTTATAATGATCAATTAGCTGTTACGATATCGCCTTTGTATTTTTATCGTTTAAAAAGTGTGGACAACGATGGCGATTTTAAATACAGCACAATAATAAAAATCGGAACGGATCTTTATGGAAAATTTGTTGCGGTCAATCCAAATCCGTTTCAGGATAAGTTGAATGTAACGGTTGAATCACTTATTGCTGTTAAGGCGACTTTTATAATAACCGACCCGGGCGGAAGACAATTATACAAAGAGGATAGGCAACTATCAGCCGGAACCAACATCGTACAGATAAGCAAAATCAGCAGATTATCAAAAGGAACTTACCTGCTTACAATTATTGCAGGATCACATCAAAGGCAAAGTATTAAAGTAGTGAAGGGTGATTAAAATAATTTTCTTTTTTTATCGAAAATTGGAGGCACTTGAACAAAGCGTTTACCCTAAATAAAAATAGCAAATAAAAGTAGGTTTACTATCGTCATCTGTTATCAGGGATACAATATCCTGCACCTTATAAACCTATAAATTTCTTTCAATTCTCACTTCATATACTTATCCAAATACTTAAAAATGTCTGCCCTGATATAATCTGCGTCAAACATTTTTCCATAATGTGGCGCGCCGGGAACAATGATGAGTTTATTGGGTACGCCCGCAAGCCTTAGCCATGAACTTAAGATTTTTGATTCGGTATTGGGCACCGACTGGTCTTTTTCTCCCTGCACAATAAGGAACGGAGGATCGTTTTTATCAACGTAAGTTACAGGGCTGGCGATCTTTGCAAGATCGGGGCGGTTAATAGGTAAGGTGCCCAGCAGAAGTGCCACAGGGTCGCGGTCGTTTACTACAGAGGTATCAGGGTTGGTGGTTTGCATGATCAAATCTGAAGGGCCGTAAAAATCAAAAGCGCATCTTATTTTAAAACTGATCTTTTTACCGGGTGGATAAAATTCTTTCACATCGTTGTTATTGGAAAGCGCCATAAGCGAAGCCAAATGGCCACCGGCAGAAAAGCCGATTACAGTAATACGGTTTTTATCTAAGTGATATTTTGCTGCATGTTGATATAGAAATTCTATTGCTTCATTACAATCCTTTATCTGTGCCGGAAAGATGGCAGTGGTGCTATAACGGTAATCTATAGACGCCAATGCATAACCGCTGTCGATGAATGACTTTATGGTTTTTTGCATATAGCTCATATCGGCATATTTGTCATTCAGCATCCACGCGCCGCCATGTATCCACACGATCAGCGGTGTGTTTTTTGTATGATTTGGCGGAAGATAAATGTCAAGCAAATGTTTCAAAACCGTATCTCCGGCATAGGGAATGTTGCCATAAGTAATGGTTCCTTCCGGGAAAATGTGCTGTACGCGTGGGCTTATCTGGGCGGTGGTTGTTTGAAAAATACAAACCAATAAGGCAAAGGCAGAAACGGCAGTTGTTTTTATTTTCATGAAATAAATATACGCCAAAGAGGTGACACCTTTTAAAAACGGTGTCCTTTCGCATGAAATTTAAAATGGTAAGGGATCAATAGCAAACCAACAAATACCGGAGATTTTTATTTTTACTTAATCGGTAACAGTAATGCGTACCCTAAAATATCTTTCTGAAAAAAAATGCTACTCAATTAATCATCGTTTTCAGCATATTTCACTTTCCATTGCTGGTATTCTTCCGGTGTCATTTTGTTGAGTTTGTTCAGTAAAAAATCAGTGATCGCCCATATTTTCTGATCGGAATGGGTAGGCCCGAAAGCGGGCATACTGGTAAATTTAATTCCGTTTTTAGTAATCCAGAATGCCTCGGTGGTGTCAGGCATATCATCAGATTTGTAAAACTTCGGAGGTGCGGGATAAAGCCCTTTAGCTAATTCATCAGGTTCTATTCCGGGGCCGCCATGGCAGGTTACGCACATTTCATTGTAATGTTTAAAGCCCATTATAATCATGGACGTATCATTTAACGGTGGCACTTTGATGTCTGCATCATGTGCATTAATAGAACGGTGCTTTGTAGTGTTGATGGCCCATTGGGTGATGGCATTATGATGCGCCAACTGACTTACATTATAAGACCCTGAATAAATATAAATGATAAAGAGCCCGATAAGGCCAGCCAAAGTAAGGATAACAGAAACCAGTATCTTCTTCATGAGACGAATTTAAACTAAATACTATTATACAATTGCTTTTCTATCATCACCCGGGTTATTCAAATGATAACAATCAGTGATTACTGTGACCGCAATCACCCATAAAATTTACGCAGGGCAACTAACTTTAGTAAAAATTTTTTACAAATGAAAACTATATTAAACTGGGCTTTTGCTGCCTTAATATTAGTATCAGCAGGCAATGTCACCGCCCAGTTAAATCCTAAAAAATTACTTCAAAAAAAAGCAAATGAAATTATTAATAAAAAAGAACAGCCGCCTGTTAAAACATCGGAAAATAAAGAGAAGCCGGAGGTGAAAGATGAAAATGCAAATGCGGCTAATAAACCAGGTGCGGATAAACCTTCCAATAACCAGGTTGCTCTCCAGACATATTCAAAATTTGATTTTGTTCCTGGTGATAAAGTGGTGTTTTTTGATGATTTCAGCCAGGGTAACGTTGGTGATTTTCCTGCTGCCTGGAATACCAATGGTTCAGGAGAAGTAGTTACCACCAATTTATTTCCGGGCCGGTGGTTAAAATTTGTTTCGCGGGATGCCATCTGGACGGATCAATTACTCAACCTGCCTGAAAATTATACGATTGAGTTTGACATTATTCCCATTAAAGGAACCGAAGGCGGAATGGCCGGCTATGGTTTCCGTTTAATGCAGAGCATTAACGCGAAGGCATTTGATCATGGATCGGTGCCGGGAAAAGCAGGTTTGTATTTTGGATGTGAATACTTTGGCAGGCCGGGGTATCGAACTTATATCAATGGCAAAGAAGGCGAAGGCCTTGGATTGAGTGGTACCAACGAAGAAAAATCCTATTATCAAAAAGAAAATCAACTCTATCATATAGCAATCTGGATACAAAAGTCGAGGGTAAGAGTGTATCAAAACGAAAATAAAATATTTGATCTGCCCAAAGCATTTCCGGTAAGTTCGGTTAAGATGGATAGGATTCGTTTTGAAAACGGAGCCGCCATGGTAAGTAACGTACGAATTGCCGTCGGGGCTCCTGACATGCGTAGTAAGTTGCTTACTGAAGGAAAGATCGTGAGTTATGGAATTTATTTTGACGTGAATAAAGATGCGGTAAAACCGGAATCCTATGGATCACTCAAAGAAATTGCTGCCATTTTAAATGAGAATCCTGATGTAAAGATCCGGATCGTGGGGCATACGGATGCTGATGGTGCCGATGATGCAAATCTTGAGTTATCCAAACGTCGTTCTGCCTCTGTAAAAAATGAATTAGTCACTACTTTTAAGATTGATCCTTCAAGGATGGAAACAGATGGCAAAGGCGAAGCACAGCCGGTTGCAGCCAATGACTCTCCATCCAACAAAGCTTTAAATCGCAGGGTAGAATTTATTAAGCTGTAAAGAATTTGTAAGACGATAAAAAAAGGCAGGGTAATATTTTACCCTGCCTTTTCCTCGTTTTTTGCATTGGCGATTTTATAATAGAAACATTTTCTTTCCGGAAGCAAATTATGCGTTAAGAAAAATTATTCCGGAACAGAATTAATTAATAACAATCTTATCCATGATTTTCCTCATAGAGCTTTAGGGAAAATTCACCGACTTTTGCACAACAAAAATCTATTTAAAATTTCTCTGAATGTCAAAAGCTATATATGTAGCCTCCTCTGAATCGAATAGCGGGAAGTCGGTTATTACCCTCGGATTAATGAACATTTTACTCGGAAAGATCAGGAAGATCGCCTATTTCAAACCGGTGATACGTGAAAATGGTGGTAACAATAAAGATATCAATATCGAAACCATGATCGACCACTTTGGTTTGGATGTTACTTATAATGATTGCTATGCTTTTACTTATGCTGAATTGTTGAAATTCCGAAGTGAAGACAACAATGCTTATGTAATAGACACCATTATCAGTAAATACAAAAAGCTGGAAGATACGCACGATTTTGTGTTGGTAGACGGGATGGATTTCGAAGGCGAAGGTGCGTCATTTGAATTTTCATCGAATGTAGAGATCGCCAAAAATTTGTCCATTCCACTCATATTGGTAGCCAAAGGAGATGGTTATACGCCTGATGATGTAACGCGGAATGTGCTCTCTACCATGCAGATATTAAAGGATAAGGAAGTGCCTTTACTGGCAGTAATAGCCAACAAAGTTGATCAGTTGAATGTGGAACCGTTGCATGTGTTATTTGCCCAGCGGTTACCACCTTATTTGCTCACTTCTATAATCCCGTATGCCAGTGAACTAAGCAGCCCCACCATGAAAGAAATTGTAGAAGGGGTTGATGGGAAAATATTATTCGGACAAAATTATTTATCCAACCCGGTAGATCATTTTATTGTGGGAGCGATGCAGTTACGCAATTGCCTTACCCACCTGGAGGAAAATACATTGATCGTAACTCCCGGCGACAGGGGCGATATTATCATTGCAATGATTCAGGCTAATCTTTCTAAAAATTATCCGAAAGTGGCAGGCCTGGTTCTTTCCGGCGGACTGGCACCGGATGAACCTATTATTAAACTGGTAGAAGGTTTGGAAACGGTGGTGCCGATAGTGCAGGTACAGACAGGCACTTTTGAAACGGTAAATAAAGTGGCAGCAGTTAAATCAAGGATCTACCCCGAAAATACTTTGAAGATTGATTTGGCAACAAACGCTTTTGAAAAAAATACTGACACGCTTTCTTTGATAGATAAGATCGTCACCTCTCAACCGGAAGGCATTACGCCAAGGATGTTCCAATACCAGATGGTGAAAAGAGCAAAACTTCATAAAAAACATATTGTATTACCTGAAGGCAGTGACGACCGCATCCTTGAAGCGGCGGCAAAATTGCTGAAGCAAGAGGTAGTGCGATTAACGATTCTTGGTAAAAAAGAAGAAATAGAAGCATCTCTGCAGCGATTAAATATCGAACTTGACCGGAAGAATGTAACCATTATCAATCCGGTGGACTCACCACTGTTGCCCGATTATACTGCCACATTATATGAATTGAGAAAAGAAAAAAATGTGAACATGGACATGGCCGCCGACTTTATGAAGGATGGTGCTTATTTCGGAACGATGATGGTGTACAAGGGCGACGCAGATGGAATGGTTTCAGGTTCTATCAACACTACCCAACATACCATACGGCCGGCGTTGCAGTTTATAAAAACCAAACCGGGCGTTTCTACCGTTTCATCCGTATTTTTTATGTGTCTCGAAGATCGGGTGATCGTATTTGGCGATTGTGCCGTGATACCGAAACCTACTTCAGAACAATTGGCTGATATCGCGATCTCTTCTGCAGAAAGCAGCATCATGTTTGGCATTGAGCCTAAAATTGCGATGCTGTCTTATTCATCCGGTTCTTCAGGCCAGGGAGAAGAAGTGGAAAAAGTAAGGAGAGCGACAGAATTGGTAAAAGCGCGCAGGCCCGACCTTCCGGTAGAAGGTCCTATTCAATATGACGCAGCGGTTGATCCTGCAGTAGGCAAACAAAAATTGCCCAATTCAAAAGTGGCAGGGCAGGCGAGTGTGTTGATCTTCCCTGATCTCAATACCGGAAATAATACTTATAAAGCGGTTCAGCGTGAAACCGGAGCAGTGGCTATCGGCCCTATGTTGCAGGGATTAAATAAACCGGTGAACGACCTCAGCAGGGGGTGTACCGTAGACGATATTTTTAATACAGTAGTAATCACCGCCATACAGGCTCAATCATAAATTAAAATCCCGGAAATTGTAGCATGAATATTTTTGTTATCAACTCAGGAAGCAGTTCTATAAAATACCAGCTTATCGAAATGCCTTCCGAAGCGGTAGTTTGTAGTGGTATTGTGGAAAGAATTGGTGAAGAAGATGCCGCCATTATTCATAAAACTTTTAAAGAGGGAAAGGAGCAGGTAAAAAGGCAGGTAATGAAAATTACTGATCATGCTGTGGGATTAAAGGAAGTGGCCGCACTTTTAACTGATAAAGAAATCGGCGTTATTAAAGATCCGTCAGAGATACACGTGGTAGGCCATCGGGTAGTGCATGGTGGCGAAAGTTTTGCAGCAACTACCATTATTACAAAGGAAGTTAAAGACAAGATCAAAAAATTATTTCCGCTGGCGCCGCTGCACAATCCTGCTAATTATTTAGGGATTGAAGTAGCTGAAAAATTATTTACCCATGCAAAGCAGGTAGCTGTTTTTGATACAGCGTTTCATCAAACTATTCCTGAAGAAGCGTACCGTTATGCCATCCCTTCTAAATTTTATTATGAATACGGGATACGTGTATACGGCTTCCACGGTACCAGCCACAAATTTGTAAGCGGAAAAGCAGTTGAGTACCTGCAAAAAACAGACTCAAAGATCATTACGATTCATTTGGGAAATGGTTGCAGCATGACGGCCGTTAAGGGCGGCAAGTCTGTTGATACCAGCATGGGCTTTGGTCCGATGAACGGATTGATCATGGGAACCCGCGCCGGCGATATTGATCAGTCGGTGATTTTTTACCTTGTAAACCAACTGGGCTACGAAGTGGAAAAAGTAAAAGAAATGCTGAACAACAACAGCGGGATGGTAGGACTGACAGGGCTTAACGATATGCGCGACATTATTGCTAAAATTGAAAACGGCGACAAACAGGCTTTGCTCGCTTACCACATGTACGCCTATCGTATCCGAAAATATATAGGCACCTTTACTGCTGTACTTAATGGTTTGGACGCGATCGTATTTACCGGCGGAGTGGGGGAAAACGACCGCCTGATGCGCAAACTCTGTTCTACCAACCTGGAATACCTCGGCATACAATTAGACGAAGAAAAAAATAACCGCCGTTTAAAAGGGTTTCATGAAATAAACCAGGAAGGCTCCCGCGTAAAGATCCTGGTAATTCCTACGAATGAAGAGTTGGAAATCGCTACTCAATGCTATCATTTATTGGATTGATGAAGAGAAAATAAAAATCGTAATTATTTCTTCGTTTACTGCTACCACATCTCATCAGGAAATATGATTAAACCGTATCTTTAATTGTAAAAATAAATGATATGGGTATTTCTATTCTTCCCCCACCTTCAGGCAACATAGCTAAAGATATACAGGGAACATGGTGGTTAACATCAAGAGAAGATTGGACCAAAGATGGTCAGAAAAGGATTGATCCTGTTTTGGGCGCTGATCCCATAGGAATTGTTTCTTATGCTAAAAATCATTTTGAGGCTCAATTTATGAGGCGCGAAAGGTCGGAACATTTGGAAAAGAAAGTATTTGAAACGGGCAAAAACAATACCACGGCTTCTGATGGATATGATGCCTATTTCGGCACCTACGAAGTAAACGAAAAAACAGGTACGGTAGCGCATACCCTCATTGGCTCTGTATCACCTTCGAATATCGGAATCACCGTTTTGCGTGAGGTGAGAGTAAATGGCGACAACCTGGTAATTCAACTTGAAACCACTACTCCTGATGGAGAACCGGTTATCCGCACTTTAATTTGGAACCGGATCAGTTGAAGGGTGAATGGGCAATGGTGAATTGGGAATTGTGAATGTGAATGGGCAATAGGCAATAGGCAATAGGCAATGTAGTTGATTCATAATTCACTATTCACCTAAAGCTGTTGTTGGCGTCCCGCCAACAATCTTTTCAAGACCGAATGCTGAATTTCGAATGCTGAACATTAAAGTATAACTGATAACTCATAACGGATAAATGGGTTGCATTCCAAAGTGTCGCTTTGCCGTGCTTTTTGTGGGCAGTGGAGGACACCACCCACGGCAGACTGCCCCAGTTGGTATCCACCAACAGGCGATAATTTGAAATGCATCCGATAACTTTTACCCGAATGCTTTATTTTTTTACTTTTAGATTTGAATAGGGGTTAATGCTGAATCACTCTTAACGCTCAACTCTCATTTATAACGTAAACCTGGTATGATTAAATTAAACCTTCCCGCAACGCTGCTGATTGCCGTTGTCTCTCTCGCCATTTCTTCCTGCAAAACAGCCCAAAAAAATACAGTGCCCGATGAGGTAAAAGCCAACTCATCGCATTTAATAACCGTTGATGGATACACGTTTCGTGATTTAAATAAGAATGGTAAACTGGATGTATATGAAGACAGCAGGCAGCCGGTTGAAGCAAGAGTAAAAGACCTTCTTTCTCAAATGACGATTGAAGAAAAAGCCGGTATGATGTTCATCAACGGTGCGAGGGTAAATGATGATGGAAGCATTGAAAATAAACCGGGAAAAGGAATGTTTGCTTTTGCACCCAATGCAATGGAATTGGTAAGGGATAAAAAAATGAATCATTTCAATCTCTGGGCCATTCCATCTGTAGATGCTCTGGCACATTGGTACGACAGTATGCAGAAATATGCAGAAGATTCAACAAGGTTAGGAATTCCTATTACCATTGCTTCAGACCCGCGCAGCCATTTCACTAAAAATCTTTTTGCCATGAGCGCGGCTTCGTTTTCGCAGTGGTGCGAGCCGTTGGGTTTTGCTGCTATAGACGATGCCAAACTGACCCGGGAGTTCGCCAATGATGCAAGGCAGGAATATCTTGCCGTGGGCATTCGCGAAGCCTTACATCCGCAGGTTGGCCCGACAACGGAGCCACGCTGGCCAAGGATCGCCGGTTCGTTTGGCGAAGATGCGCAACTTTCCGCTAAGATGGCAACAGCTTACATCGAAGGATTTCAAACAGATACTTTAGGTTCGGAGAGTGTGGCAACTATGACCAAACATTTTCCCGGTGGCGGCCCGCAGTTTGAGGGCCTTGATCCGCACTTTCCGTTTCAAAAAGGACAGGTATACCCCGGCAATAATTTCGATTATCATTTAATTCCTTTTAAAGCAGCCATTGCTGCAGGCACTACTGCTATCATGCCTTATTATGGTGTGCCAATGGATTCTGCGCATGAGCATGTCGGCTTCTCTTATAACAAAGGAATTATTACCGGTCTTTTAAGAAATCAATTGCATTTTGATGGCATTGTATGTACCGACTGGGGTTTGGTTTCGGATACGCACATGGGCGGTGTATTGTGGCCTGCCCGTGCCTGGGGCGTTCAAAATCTTGACTCTTCACAGCGTGTAGAAAAAATTATTAATGCCGGTGTAGATCAGTTTGGTGGCGAAAATATTCCTGAAGTGGTGGTGCAATTGGTGAAAGAAGGAAAGATCAGTGAGAAAAGAATTGATAGTTCAGTTACCAGGTTGTTGCGGTTAAAATTTGAGTTGGGTTTATTTGATGATCCATATATAGACGCTTCTAAAGCCACACAGATAGTAGGCAAGCCTGAATTTGTAAAAGCAGGTGAAGAATCTCAACGCCGGGCCATCACTTTATTAAAAAATGATAAAAATATATTGCCTTTAAAAAGCGGTTCATTAAAAATTTATGTAAAGGATATTGATTCTGCCACCGCCGCAAAATATGGAACGGTGGTAGAAAAACCTTCAGAAGCAGATATTGCTATTATTCGTTTAAGCACTCCGTGGTATCCTGTTAAATCAGACATCCCGATGGCAAAAATGTTTCATCATGGCGATCTTGATTTTAAAGGTCTGCAAAAAGACAGCATTCTGCATTTATTAAAAACGGTACCGACTATTGTTGATATCTATCTCGACAGGCCGGCGGTAATTCCTGATATCAGCGCCAACGCAAAAGGATTACTCGCAGATTTTGGCGCCAGTGATGCTGCAGTTTTGGATGTGGTTTTCGGGAAATACAAACCCGGCGGCCATTTACCCATAGAGTTGCCTTCTTCCATGGAAGCGGTACGCAATCAAAAGGAAGACGTGCCTTACGATTCAAAAGATCCGTTGTATAAGTTTGGTTATGGGCTGAGTTATTAACTGTAGAAGCAAAAAGAGTCTTCTGCAAAAAAAAGAAGCCCGATAAATTTTGGTGATAACCCACCTCCCGCAGAAACGGGATCGAATGATATAAAAAGCAATGAATCAATGATCATTCATTCAGTAAATGCAAAGGTGAAAGGCCATTCTATACTGGACATTGGACATGCACAGATAGATTCTATGCAACTGCAAATTGCCGATAGTTCAGCGATCATTCTTTCAGGAGGAGTTTTGAAGAAAATGGGCAAGTTGTAAAGTGGAAACCTGCATTATACCTGCATGCACAAGTTTCGGCCTGGGATTCTAATTCTAAATTAAAAATCTTTAAAATTTCTTAGTTTGCTGGCTGTATTTACATACTTATCAGGCTGATGAATTCTTCCTTTTTTCTTCGGGCAACATCAATCAGGTCGCCGTTTTCCATCAACACCTGGCCTCCGATGCCGCGAAGGTATTTTTTGATATAATTGAGATTGATCAGGTGGCTGTGGTGCACACGAAAGAAGCGATAGGGAATCAATAATTCTTCAAACTCTTTCAGCAATTTAGTTACCAGTATCGTTTGCCCGTTGGTAAGGAAAATCCTGGAGTAACTTGAACTTGATTCGATCCTTGCGATATCTTTTATCACAATAAATTGCAGCCCGTCAGTTAGCGGCACAGCAATTTTATTTTCCTGGCTTTTATTTTCATGTAACGACTGTTTCAAAACACTAAGGCGGTCACGCGTTTGCATTGATTTCTTTTCAATCAGCCGGTTTACTGCATTTTCCAATTCTTCAATGGATACCGGTTTTACCAGGTAATCGAAAGCGCTGATGCGCATGGCATCTATGGCGAAATTGTTATAGGCGGTGGTAAAAATAATTTCTGCATCGTAGGTTCCCAATTCTTCAAGCATCCTGAAGCCGTTCATTTTAGGCATTTCTATATCAAGGAACAAAAGATCAGGCCGAAGTTCTTTGATAAGCACTATGGCTTCTTCCGGATTTTGAATGGCAGCGATCACATCCACGGGCTTACAAAACTGCACCAATTTTTGTTTCAGGTTTTGTAAACTGGTCATCTCATCATCTATAATTATCGCCCTTAATCTTTTTGTTGTCATGCTACATGCTTTTAATTTTTACCGTAACCCGTGTACCTGCCGGCTGGTGCTTTTCATCGTAAAGATCTTCAATATTCATCGTGCTTTGCGCATGGTGTTGCTGGTTGAAAATGCTGATTCTTTCCTGTGTTATCTGTAAACCAAGGCTGGTATGATTGGGCTTATTTAAATTGTTGTAAGCATAGGCTTCGCTGCGCCCTGCACCATTATCTTCAATGGTGTAGAGGATATAGTCATCCTGTGGTTTTGCCGATATTTTTAATTCAAGATTTTTCTTGTCACTGTGGGCAAATCCATGAATGATTGCATTTTCCACAAAAGGCTGTATCAATAATGGCGGTACGCGATAATCGAGGTCCAGTAAGGATTTGTCAATATCAGTAACGTAACAAAAGTTGTGATTAAATCTTAAAAGTTCCAGGTCAACATAAATGCCGATCGTTCGCAGATCTTCGGCAAAAGGAACGAGATCTTTCCTGCTGTTGGAAAGAATGATTCTTATGAGGCTCGCAAATTTATTGAGATAAACACTTGCGTGTCGTTTGTCGTTATGCAAAATAAAATACTCTATGCCGTTGAGACTGTTGAAAATAAAATGCGGGTTCATTTGCGAACGCAGGGCCATCATTTCTGTTTCGGCAATTTTTTGTTTAAAAGCCGCTTCACGTCTTATGTTTTGAATCCTTCTTCTCAAAAGAAAAAATACAAGCAAACCCAGCAGGGCCAGGCAACCCAAGCGGAACAACAAGGTTTGCCACCACAACGGTTTCACCATGATGGCCAGCAGGTCTTCCGATTTAAATATTTCGCCATATTTGTTGCCCCCTTTTACATGCAGCAAATAACTGCCGGGCGGCAAATCATAAAATGACAAATGCCCGTTTTCGTTTTCTTTCCAGCCACTGCTCAATCCATCCATTTTATAGTAATACCTGTTGCCCGCTTCGCCATCAAAATTGAGTACGGCAAAATCAACGGAAAAATTATGTTGGCCTGGTAATAAAGTCAGTGAGCGAATATTGTTTTCTCCATATTGCCACGAGCAGTTTTTGTTCATTATCGTGGCATCTGAAAAATGTACTTGTCCCGATGGAAAATGTTCTAACAATTCCGACGGTTTAAAATGGATCACATTTCCCCAACAGCCGGCAAGCAGGTAACCGTTTTTGCCTTTTGCCAAAAAGCCGGGAACGGAATTTCCGGGAAGCCCGTCATGGGTATTAAAATTATAGATCTTGCCACTTTGGTGAACCAGGCAATATAATCCTCTTTCAGTGTTCATCCACAGGTTTTGGTCATCATCAAAACAAAGCGCCAGAATTTCAACTCCGCCCAATTCTTTATCGGCAGAATAATCTTTTAAAATGCGGTTGTGAGAGGGATCAAACTGAAAAAGCCCATTTACGGTTCCTATCCATAAATTACCTGATCGATCTTCGGCGAGTGATTCAAAAGTCGTAGCAGGAAACGCAATAGAATTGTTAGCCGCTTTAACGGGTATAAAATTATCTGTCGAACTATTGTAGGTATAAAGAAAGTGGTTGAGTGGGGTTGTATAGATGTGTTTGTTTTTGGTGATCAGCATATCCATCAAATCAGGGGGCAGGCAGGTGCTGCAGCTATCCGCGTAATGATAATGTTTAATAAATTTTTTTTGGTGAGTATTAAAAACATAAATCCCGTAAGGCGCATTATTGCGTGTACGTATCCAAAGCAAGCTGTCGTTATAAGGAATTATCGTTCTGAATCCCGTTTCCCTGTAACCGTCTGTCGGTTGGTAAAAAAACCATTTCCTGCCAACCGGTTGGTATTCTGCCAAACCTGCATTGGTTGAAAACCAATAAATACCATTGGGCTGGCGATATATGCCAAAAGCCTGGCTGGTATAACCCCGGATTTCCGGCGTGCACGAAGGGCAAAGGTTTTTGAAATACATTTCCATCCTGCCGTTGTCATCATATTTTATCAAACCCGGTTTAGTAAAATTGCTGCTCCAATAACAATCACTGTCGTTGTAAAAAGAACTGAAAAATCCTGCTTGCGACCCGTCTGTGCTGCCGGCGTCAGAAACTTCGTCTCCCGTCGGTGAAATACTCCACGAGGTAATCAGTTGCTTGCCCGGTTCTACATAGCCAACACCGCCGCTGGTAGCGAGCCACAAAATATTTTGCCGGTCAACAAAAACACAACTTACTTCGCTGCCGGGTATGGAAAATTCTTTCTCTCTCTCGGGAAGAAACGACTTATTCTGATAAGTTACCGGGTTTATCAAAATCATGCCTTTGTTGGTGCCGGTTACAATCCATCTCCGGTTCTTTTTATCTTTCCATTCTGTAATTGAATAAACAATGGACGCATGGGATGCAAGATGAATTGGGTGAAAAGGTTGGGGATCCTGGGGCCTGAATTTAAGAAGGCCGCCCAGGAAAGTGCCTGCCCAATAGTTCATGTCGGCATCCTGGTACATTGAAATTATGCCAAAAGTGTCTGTTTTATATAAGTTCAGAAGCTGTTGCATATTGCTGTCCATTTCCAAAATCAATTGATTTCCCAAAATCCAAACATTATTTTTCCGATCTTTATACAGGTGATCGTAACTGAGTTGAAAATCTTTTAAATTGATTTGTTTACTGTGGAAATTGATGATGTTATGTCGTAGTCGCAGGCGCTCTTTTAATAAATTAAATTGGTTGTAATACGGCACAAAATATCCATCACTGTTGCCATCGGCACCTTTCCCTTTTTTATCCTTCGGGCTTATGAAATAGTTTTTCACTTTATCATAATAACATGAACCTTCTTTAGTGATGATCCCGATGTTTTTTTGAGGACCAGCTATTACCTTCACAATATCATTATTCACCAGTGAGTGAACATCTGAAGGATGATGGTAGAATTTTTTTACCTGGTAACCATCTAAACGGTTCAGCCCGTCGTGTGTGCCTACCCATATAAATCCTTCATCGTCCTGGGTTACATAGGTTACGCCATCATTTGATAAACCGTTTTTCTCAGTTAAGCGGGTAAATTTTATATCCGGAAAGGTTTGCGCTTTTGCCATTACTCCACAGCACAAAAGAACAATATTGAAAAGGAGAATTTTCAATTCAATAAATTGTTCCATAAATTTAGAATATTCCCTTCATCTATTTCTTTCCTTTCTGCTTCTTTATCCACTTTTGTTTTTATAACTTAACAAATTCTACCCGGCGGTTTTGCGCTTTGCCTTCCGGCGTTTTATTATCAGCTACCGGATCAGAAGCGCCTTTGCCATCCGTTTCAATTCTGGAGGCGTTAATCTTAAATTCATTAGTTAAAGCTGATTTTACGGCTTCCGCCCTTTTGCGGGAAAGTGCCAGGTTCTGTGCGGCGTCGCCATCGCTGTCTGTGTGGCCAATGATCTTTACTTTTACATTAGTGTTGTCCTGCAATACGCCGGCAATTTCTTTTAAGGTGCCGTAAGATTCAGGTTTGATGACAGCAGAATTTACATCAAACAATATCCCCGTGGTGGAAAATTTTCCTTCGGTTAATAATTTGTTTCGTGTGTCCGGATCTCCAATAGCGAGTTTTATATTGCTGATGAGATATTCTTCTCCTCCTATAAAGTCGCCCAAAATCTGGTACAACATCGTGCTGTACGTTTTGCCCGCAGGGAATGCCTTTGGCAGATCAAATACTTTATTCTGATCCAGGTAAACCCTCAGGCGTTCCTTTTGCCGCCAGATGGAAACTTTTATTTTAGAGTTGCCATCGTTTTGAAACTGGATTTGGTTGCCCATCATTTTTTCTCCGTCCTGGAAAGCGTCAATAGTGGCGATGCCCCCTTTGTCGCGGGGGATAGGTTGCATACCGAGGTTCACGCCCGATCTCTTGTTGTAACCAAAATCCGCATTCAAAACCTGCTTGCCATCCTTACCATTACCGGCAGATAAAAACAGTAACTGTAGAGACGGAAGGTAATTGCCTCCTAAGTAAATAAGGTCGTATTCAAGGGTAAAATTATCGGGCAGGTTGTTGATAAATTCAGGTATAAATATTCCTTTTTTGTTAAGCATCAGCCAATTGCCTGTTTGGCCTGAAGCGGTAACAATTTCACCTGCCGAGTTGGTATTCCATTTTAGTGGAAAGTCGCCGATGGCATCCTGTGAAAAATCTTCATAGGCCAACACTTTTGCACCCGGCACAAAATCATATTTGCTGTAAGTTTTGATTGTACCTCCGGGTGTAGCGATGTTGTCTGAAACGGTGGTGGAACTGATATTGGCACTGTTGCTAGCGGAAGGAGCCGCCTGCGCGGTAGTGTTGCCGGCAGTTGTGCTGTTGCTATTCTTATTGGAATTTTTATTCTTATTCTTTTTGCTGAACAATTTACCCAATATTTTGTCGGTGACTTTATCTGCTGTTTTTTGGGTGGCAATGGAAGCGCCTTCCTTTACGCCTTCTCCTGCCTGCTGTTTTAGTAGGTCACTCGTTTTTTGTGCTGAAAGGCTGCCTGAGCAAATTAAAGACAGCAGTAAAATGAATGTTTTCATGTGTATATTTTTTATTGTTATTTATTTGCCACATGGAATTCCGCATAAAAATTTTCATCGCGGTTAGTATTAAGTTGCTAGAAAATTGTTATGCTTCATTTCATAATAAAGTATTTAAGTAGTAAAATGGAGTTCCCGTATTCCTAAATTTAGATTACAATACAGCGCGGTATGGCGCGGTTTTATAACCGGCAGCGTTGACTTTATATCCGGAAGCAAAAAACCGGTATCCGGCCAGTTCGTTAGCCGGAAAAGCATGATGAGTAATAAGGGAAGATGATTAATTTATAGTAAACCAACTAATAGCGCCAATTCTTATTTTGTAAGCGTTTATAACACCAACTGCTCAAAAAGTTTTTCCAGCGTTTCTTCCGGATCAGAACAAAAGCCAGGGTGCACTTTTGAGGTTTGTACAATCGTACTTCTTGTTGCTGTTAACCAGCGGAATCTTTCGGCGATCGGAAGTTGCCCGATCGGGCCTGCCTGTTTTCCGCCAAGGCTTATCCGCTCAAAGGTTTTTAAATGTTCTTCCAGTTCGTCGATGTCAATTTGATCACAGAAATGAGCGATTCTTTTTTTGTTTAACTGGTATTTGGCCTTCAAAAACTTTTGTTTCGGGCAATACAGGATCACGCCCACATTCAGGAACTCCTCGCGTTCAACGCGGGGTACAATCCTGATAACTGCGTACTCAAATAATTGATTCCCTTGCATGCTTTGCTTCTTTTACAAAAATTTCTGAATGAGCGATTCTCGTTACTAAAAAATCTACATAGGCCCGCCGGTGTTCTTCCACTGACCGAAAAGCGGTTTCCCCGGACAACCATTCGTCGGGAATTGCAGACACAATATTTTCTATCAATTCTTGGGTAAGAATATTTTTAAATTCTTTGTTTACTGTATCCAACTCCGCCGCCTGTGGCAGCAATACATGATCTTTCACGAACAAAAAAGGTTTTTCCGCCTGCTCTTTCCAGTTGTTCCATGAGTGATGAAAATAGAGTGACGCACCAAAATCGATCAGCCACAATTCTTTATACCAAATAAGCATATTGGTATTGCGCGAAGTGCGGTCAACATTGGTAAGCAGGCAATCAAGCCAAACAATTTGCGAAGCCAGTTTAGCATCAACAGGCGAAACTGCCGGATCGTAAGTGATCGAGCGCGAAAGATAATGAACACCAAGGTTAAGCCCGACACTTGCTTTGAGTAAATCCTGTATTTCTTCGTCAGGTTCGGTGCGGCCAAATGCTTCATCAAGGTTGGCAAAAACAATTTCCGGCACTTTCAGCCCAAGCGATCTTGCCATCTCAGCGCCTATCAGTTCTGCTACCAACGCTTTTCTTCCCTGTCCTGCACCGCGAAACTTGATAACATACATAAAGTCATCATCCGCTTCCGCAATGGCAGGCAGCGAACCTCCTTCGCGCAAAGGCGTTATATATCTTATCACGTTTACCGTTCTGATGGTCGGAATTTGGCTTGCCATATAATTATTTCACAATTTACACTAACGTAGTAAACAAACCATAAAGGGCTTTTTTGTTTTTGCGGGCTTACTTTATTAATCATTAATTCTATTGACCACCGTCATTCATCTTCAATTATTCCTCCTTTAACTTTAACGCAGAAAAAATGAAATAATGGACCTTAAGCAACTCATTCAAATAGCAGAAAATGCAGCAATTGATGCAGGAAGATCAATAATGGAAATATATGATTCTGATGAATTTGCAACAGAAATGAAAGACAACGCCACCCCAATAACAAGAGCGGATAAATCGGCTCATGAAATCGTTACCCAATCTTTAAGTAAAACCGGTTTGCCCATTCTGTCTGAAGAAGGCATAAACGTTGATTTTAAGGAAAGAAAGTTATGGGAATATTTCTGGCTCATTGATCCTCTCGATGGCACTAAAGAGTTTATCCATAAAAATGGAGAGTTCACCGTAAATATCGCATTGATGAAAATGAATGTTCCTGTGGCCGGCATTATTTACAGGCCATGTTCCGGGTCTTTATATTCCGGCGCTGCAGGGTATGGGATTTTTAAGAAAGAACACGCGGAAACCATTCAATTCTTTCCATTAAAAAAGAGAAAAACATTGGATGAACTGCTGGCGAAGGAGAATATAAGGTTGGTTGCTTCAAGGTCGCACCCTTCCAAAGAAACGCAAACTTTTTCAGCACAGTTTAAAAAGGTTGAAATAATGAGTGCCGGCAGTTCATTAAAATTTATGCTGCTTCTTGAAAACAAAGCTGAAGTTTATCCAAGATTTGGAACTACCATGGAATGGGATACTGCCGCGGCTCATGCAATTTTAAACGCTTCTAACCGGGGTGTTTACCAAACGGACTTAGCATCCGAACTTTCTTATAATAAGCCCGATCTGAGGAATCCTTTTTTTATCGCTTTTTGATTAATGACATGAAGAATAAATAAACAATTTCCATAGAGCAACTAAAATAACGTTAATGGTAGTAATAGTTTTTGGTTTACCCGGTTCCGGCAAAAGCTATTTTGCTTCAAGGCTGGCAAAAAAAATCCAGGCAGATTATATCAACAGCGATCGGATAAGAAAAGAGATGTTTAAAAAGAGAACCTATTCTAAAGAGGAGAAGGAATCGGTTTACCAGGCGATGCTACAAAGGATGAAAGAAGCGGTGGATCAAAACAGGAACGTGATTTTGGATGCAACCTTTCATAAAAAAGAAACGAGGCAACCATTTATAAAAGAAATGGAAAAAAGGGGAGGTGTTTATTTCATCGAAATTACCGCAGCAGAAAGTATCACCAGGGAAAGATTAAAAAGAAAGAGGCGCTACAGCGAAGCTGATTTTAAGGTTTATAAAATTATCAGCAGTCAAAATGAGCCTTTGAAGAAAATTCACCTGGTATTGCAGTCAACCAATAGTAATATAAAAGAAATGCTTGAGAAGGCTGTTGATTATTTGAAAAGTAAAGAATGACAAAAGAAGAGATCAATAAATTGGTTTCAGATGGCGAATTTCCCGGTGATTCCGGGAAGCGCGAATTAATTGAAACACATATATCGTGGGTAATTGTGTGCCATCAATTCGTGTACAAAATCAAAAAACCGGTTCATTATTCCTTTCTTGATTTTTCGACGCTTAAAATGCGAAAGCATTTTTGTGAAAGAGAAATTGAACTAAATAAAAGACTGGCTGAAGGCATTTATCTTGATGTGCAACCCATATATGAAAACCATGGAAATTTTGTTATGGGAGGGAAGAAAGGAATCCTGGCAGATTATGCAGTAAGAATGAAAAAGCTGGACAGGGAAAAGCAAATGGATCAACTGCTGATAAAGGACCGGGTAACAAAATCTGATATAAAAAACCTGGCTGAGAAAATAGCGGATTTTCACAGGCAAACAGAAATAATTACCAAAAAAGATTTCCTGAAAATAAAACAGGATTTTAACGACCTGGAACAAGAAAAAGAATTTTTGACTGATCAATTGGGCGACAAATACGGAGATATGATTGATCATGCAATAGAAGTATCAGATTCATTCATAGAAAAAAACAAAGACTTGCTGGCAGCAAGGCTTCGCGACGGCTTTTACAGGGACTGCCACGGCGATTTACATTCAAGAAACATTTTTTTATTGCCTGCTCCCGTGCCTTTTGATTGTATAGAATTCAACGATGATTTCCGGCAAATCGATGTATTGAATGAGGTGGCTTTTCTTTGTATGGATTTGGATGCCTTTGACAGAAAAGATTTGTCAGATTTATTTATTGAGGACTATAACCTGTTGTTTCCGGCAATAAAAACAAGCGAAGACAAAAGGCTTTTTATTTATTATAAAAGCTACCGGGCAAACGTACGCGCAAAAGTTAACAGCCTGAGGGCGAAATCTACAGGTAGCAAAAAAGATAAAACAAAGGCATTGATAGCAGCCGCAAAATACCTCGACTTAATGGATGATTACTTAAAGGCTTTTTGAAACAGTTCAGAAATCTCATTACCGCGTTCAATAAAAAGGGACTGGTGTTAACCAATCCCGGGATACAGTAGTTTCATATCTTTTTGCAAATACTATTATCTACTTTAATCCATCCGGGTCAAGAATAAATCTGTAACCCGATTGATGCAAATATAAATCCGGTAAGTGCCCACATCAAATGATAACGGTCAGGCGATTTGCTGACAGATAGCAATTTGCACGCTACTTCAATTCTCTGATTACAATCAATCATCGCTATAATTAAGATCATTGAAAGCGCCTTCATTTATTAGTTCCTTTGAACTTTGGCAACCTATAATCTCAACCTAAAAATTCCTGTTTTCCAAATGAAAGTCTTTGCATTAAATGGTACCCGAAGTTTTGGCGGATTAGTTGCCGCAGCCCTTAATATGCCTTTAAGTGCGCATGAAGAAAGAGAGTTTGAGGATGGCGAACATAAAGCCAGGCCGCTCGAAAATGTGCGCAACGAGGATGTATTTGTAATTCATTCTCTGTATTCGGATACTACTCAAAGTGCAAATGATAAACTGTGCCGCCTGCTGTTCTTTACTGCAGCGCTTAAAGATGCATCGGCCAAAAAGGTAACTGCTATAATGCCTTACTTGTGTTATGCCCGCAAAGACCGCAAAACGAAACCGCGTGACCCGGTGACAACCCGGTATATAGCCCGCTTAATGGAAGCATCAGGAATTGATAGCGTGGTAACAATGGATGTTCATAATCTACAGGCTTACCAAAACGCATTCAGGATACCGTCAGAAAATCTCGAAGCAAGAAAACTATTTGCCGCTTACCTGTTACCGGTAGTTAAAGAGGATGCTGCCGTAATTATGTCGCCGGATTTCGGAGGTATTAAGAGAGCAGATCAATTTCAACGTACGCTGGCGAAACAATTGAATAAAGAATTGCCGGTGGTGTTTATGGAAAAATACCGCAGCAGTGGTGTGGTGTCCGGAGAAAGAGTTACCGGCGAAGTAAAAGATAAAACCGTAATTATTATTGACGATTTAATAAGTACCGGTGGCACCATTGCAAGGGCTGCTGCAGCTTGTATAAAATTGGGTGCAAAAAAGGTATTGGCTTTGGCCACACATGGTCTTTTTACCGGAAATCCGGATGAAGCTTTATTGCAAAGTCCGTTGGATCAAATAATAGTTACCAATACGATTCCTCCTTTCAGATTGGAGAACACGGGGATAAAAAAAAGAGTAATTGTATTGGATGCCGCACCGCTTTTTGCAGAAGTTATAAAACGTATGCAGGAAGGAGGATCAGTTACAGAGTTGTTCGATGATTAAAGAAATTACTTTGGATGTTACCAAATAACCATACCGGGCTGGTTGCAGAAAATGAAGTGCCTCTAAAGGCAAAAGTTTCTTTTTTAATGCAACCCTCAGCCTATCCCGAAAAGGCCACCAACGTGGAAGTAAAAGAAACGCATATGTCATGGGTTTTTTTGGTAAATGAATTTGCTTATAAACTTAAAAAGCCGGTTACCAATAGTTTGTTTGATTTTCAAACGTTGAAAGCCAGGTTAAAAAATTGCCTGGAAGAGGTTCGCGTAAATAAAAGGTTAGCCAACGATATCTATCTTGGGATAGTGCCGCTTGTGATTAATGAAGTTGGAAAACTACAACTTGATGGAAAAGGACAAATTGTTGATTGGCTGGTAAAAATGAAACGCATCCCCGAAGAAAATTTTCTCGACCTGGCCATAAAATCTAAAAAACACGAAAAGGCATTAATTGAAAGCGCAGCGCGGGTATTGACTGAATTTTATAAGAACGCCAGCCCTGTAAAAACAGATCCGGTCTTGCACAGAAAAAAATTAAAAGAGGAAGTGATTTCCACGCACGCAGAATTGATAAAACCGGTTTACCATTTACCGGTTGCAGTAAACCAACAAATTACCAATAAACTTCTTCAGTTCTTAGATATGCATTACTTACTTTTTGACAACCGGGTTGCGAATGGCAAAATCATTGAAGCGCATGGAGACCTGAAACCCGAACATATTTGTCTTGTTCCTCAATCTGCTTTTATTGATGCATTGGAATTCAGTACGGAATTAAGAATAATGGATATAGCCGAAGAATTATCTTTTCTTGATATGGAATGCGAAATGATGGGCGACCATGTTACTGGTAAAATATTTTTTGATTATTATCAAAAAGTAAGTGCTGACAGAATCCCGGAATTGTTGATCTTTTTTTATAAATCAAAGAAAGCTTTTCTTCGGACTTACCTTATTGCAAGGCATATAACAGAACCCGGCTATAAAGATGAACCTAAATGGCTGACCAGGGCAAATGCGTATTTACAGTTGGCGCACAAATATGCTGAAAAATTAATTCTTTAAGGGGACTCTTTTATAACGTTTTTTTCCTTTTCCCAACGTTGCATAAATTTTAAGGCATCTTCATCGGTAAGGTTATAGAATGACAAATAGGCTTGTGAAACAGCATAGTAATCGCCGGGTTTTTCCAGGATTACCACTTCATCCACTATGTCAGCCAGTTCCTCTTCCATTTCATAACCGGAAACCGGTGCCGCTACAATTAACTTTCCTGCCTTTCTTTTTTTACACATTTCTATTGCGGCAAAAAGGGTGGCACCTGTTGCGATGCCATCATCCACGAGGATCACCGTTCTCCCTTTTAATTCCGGCAATGGTTTTCCTTGCCGTAAAATGGTTATCCTGCGGACAATCTCTTTTTTTTGTTCGTCCACTACCTCTTGAATCGTTTCATCTGAAAGTTGCCCGCTTGAAGAAGGGTTTAAGTAGATACTTCCATCTTCTGCAATGGCGCCAAACGCATATTCCGGGTTGGCAGGATGGCCCAGTTTACGTGAAACCAATAAGGAAAGTTCGGCATTCAAATGAAGCGCTACATAATAGGCGGTTTCGGCGCCGCCTCTGGGGATGCCCAATACTACTGCGTTTTTATCTTTGTATTTTTCAAGTGCTTTTGCCAATTTCAGGGCAGCATCTTTTCTATCTGTAAACATGGCGTATTATTTATATTGTTCGAAAATGATGAATTGATTATCTTAATACTATTTCCCCCGCTTCAGTAATCGTTGTCCCAAATTTTCCTGATAAATGTTGCATTCGCTGTAAACTCCATTTAGCATCCTTAGTTGCTAAATTTACCTGGTAATCAGAAATCAGGACAGGGAAAAGCTTCAATTTAGTCACCCCTTTTTCATCCGCTTCAACACGAAAGAAAAAGGAATGGTTATTTCTGAATACCGGATCAAACCTGTAGTCATCCACAAAATCTCCTGTATCATACAGGATCAATTTATGGTCATACACTTCAATGCCCTGGAAATTATGGGCACTATGTCCGTGAATAATACCCGCGCCGTTATCAATCATTTGATGAGCAAAATCAATGAAGTTCTTTTCCGGAAATTCTTTCATATTCGGCCCCCAATGAATACTGGTTATCACAAGGTCTGCCTCTTTTTTTAGTTGAGCAATGCTCAATAACGCGCTCTTTCGGTCATCTTCACTTGAAACATTGATATAATTAATTCCACTTTTGGCAGCACCGGCTTTCCATGTGGGTTCATTATCCGTAAATCCCAATATCCCAATTTTAATATTCTTCCTGGTTAGTATGACAGGTTTGGAAGCTTCTTTATCATTCATACCTGCACCCACATATTCTATGCCTGCCTTCTTTAATGTTTGAATGGTTTCTATTAAGCCTTCTTCCGAATAATCCAATATGTGATTATTGGCAAGGTTGGCGACCGTTACATTCGCGTCTTTAAGGCATTTAATTTTATCAGGCGAAGCTTTAAAGTTGAATGTTTTGGTAACCATTTTATTGCTGTTGGTCAAAGTGGTTTCCAGGTTCACGAGGTTCATATCTGTACTACGAAGTAACGGCAGCACGTTTCCCCATACATACCGGTAACCCTCCCGGGAGATACTGGAATCAACTGTTCTTCCAATCATTACATCTCCGGTTAAACCGATAACTAATGGATCATTTTTCATTATTAGATTCTGTCAAAATTTGGTTTCCATTTATTGATCACTTTTGATAGCGTCACAGTGCAAGATTCTTAGACCCATACCATGCAGCTCCCAGCAATGCAGTTTCTTCATTTAATATAATTTTTATCGGAACCTTCTCCAACAAATAATTGAGCCGCCCACTCTGGCAAAAGGAATCGTAGAAATTATTTTCTTTAAATAACGAAATAATTTTTGGGGCAATTCCACCACCGATAAAAAGTCCGCCGGTTGCTTTAAATTTTAAAACAATATTGGCCGACTCGTAGGCGAGGTAACGAATAAAATGCTCCATGGTTTCTTTACAAATGGCGCTTTTGTCAACATGCTGACTGATAATTGCCGCAGCGTCACCCTCTTTCATTTTTTTTATCAGCCATTCCGGTTCTTTGCGTTTTTTTATATCCCGGAGAAAATGATAAATGTTAACGATACCCGGTCCGCAAATCAGTCGTTCCCAGCTAACGTGCACAAATTTTTTCTTCAAAAAATTATACAATTCAAAATCAAATTCATTGCGCGGCGCAAAGTCACAGTGCCCGCCTTCCGTTGCGAACGGATGATAATATTCGCCGTCCCAATACATTCCTGCTTCACCCAAACCAGTACCGGGTGAGAGTAATGCCACATTACCCTTTTCAGCATTTTTAACGGAATGAACGGAGGTCACATCTTTTTGATTCAACATGGCCAACCCATACGCATTAGCTTCCAGGTCATTAATCAGCTTTACTTTTTTTATTTTAAAATGCCTTGCCAGTTGGCGGCTATCTATATCCCATAAAAGGTTGGAAAGTTTGGCCCGCCCATTCATAACGGGACCGGCTACCCCAAAACAAAAATAATCCGGAACCGGTGCTTCTTTTAGAAAGACCCCAATCATCTCTGTAATATTTTTATATTCTTTTGATACGAATTCTTTTTTGGCTATAGAAACCATAGTATTGCCCTTACTCTTAAAAAGAGCAAGGTTGGTTTTGGTGGCACCAACATCCCCTGCAAGTACAATTTCGCTTTTGTCTTGTATTCTAAGCTTGCCGGATGATTTAATTGGTAACAGCATAATATAAAATTTGTACTGAGAAAATCTCAGGTCGGTAATAAATACTGATGGAGCAGGTATTTTTTTAAGGTCATCAAAAAACGACTGCAGAAGCTTTCCATCTTTTTAAGTTAGGTAAAGCGCTTACTGCCATATCAATTGTTTTTGGATCCAGGTTCAGTTTTTCCATTTGAGTAATAACCGATGAGGTCATTTCTTTTAAAGTCATATTGGGGTTAGTGAAAGCTCCATTACGGTAGCAATATTTGCAATATTCATCGCTTTTACTACCATCTTTTTCTGTACCCTGCAGATCCGGATTATCCAATGGCATACCGCAACTTTGGCAACTGGTTTCCAGTTTCATAATTCACTATTTTATTGGTTTAAAATATTTATAAATCCTTTCTTTTCATGCTCTTTTTATCCTTCATTTACTAAAATCAGCTTAATAGCGATATAAGGCGTTGATGATTGAAAACCCGTCAGGCATTTCTTCCTGTTCCACCAAATACACGTTTCCACCATGCAGGAATGCTTCTTTAGCGGCCAGGTTAAAGAGTGATACTTCTGCTAATTCAGCTCCTTCTTTGTATTCAACCTGGTCGCTCACTTCATCAACCATTCCAAAAACATCCTGGTTCTTCAACATGAATAAAGTGTCTATTTTGCCATGCATGGCTTCGGGCACAATATCATCAATGTTGTTAGCCGTTTTGGGTGTACCCTGGAATTGCCTGTAGGATTCCGTTTTTTCTTTTTTTGTTTTATTAAAATAAGGTTGCAGCAAATCCAGCGCCCGTTTGTGTAAAGACTCTAAACCCAGAAGTTTGGGATTACCCGGTATATGCCTTTCGTATAAGTTATCGAGCGAGTTAACTTCACGGTAGGCAGAAACCAGGTAGTCAACTCCTGCCACCACAAGCGGCACCTTTTCATTCTTCAGCAATTTTGTTATGCTTTTATCTACTTCTCTCAGGTACTTGTTGATCTCTGTTTTATTTTCATCTTTCCCTTCTCCATGACCGTAATACACAGAATACCCATGCCCCTTCTGTTGGCTTTTGAACTGCGAGGATTTTTGCTCATAATCCGAACCCACTACCTCTTCTAATCTTGTTGGTACCATTTCAGTAATATCGATCTCCTGCAAACCGGCTTCAGTGCCTTTATGTAGTCTTACCTCTTCCAGTTCAAGGGTTAGCAGAAAGAAATCTTGATTGGTTGCCAGGGCCGAAAATAAAGGCTTAATATAGAACTCAGTTGAAACATAATTATAGGGTTCAAAGTTTATGTCCAGTTCATATTTTTTGAATAGGTTGTCTGAAATAAATAAGGCCAGCCCGCCTTCCTGGCGACTCCAAAATTCAGTGTCATCTACCAGGTTTTGTATGGGCTTCACCCATTCATCAAGCCCGGGTTGAGCCAATCCTCTCGCGGCTAATTTCCTTTTTATGTCCTTTAATTCATTTTTGAGTAATAAAGCATCCCCTTCCCTGAGACCTTTATCGCCCGAAATATGCGTAGGAATAAAAACAGATATGCAATGCAAACCATGAACTGCTGCCAGTTCTTTTAAGTTTTTTTCATTTATTCGTTTCATGACATGGTTGTTTAATAGATTTCTAAAATATTGATGTAATAATCTCAATTCCTCTGCTTTCTAAATTCTATGGATAAACAGGTTCCCGGTTATTTTTGTTTCTTAAGGGTTTCTGATAAAAAATGATAGCAGCCATATTTTACCTCCAGGTACAATTTTTCTGCCTGTTCCATCTGTTGCCTCAATTCATTTTGCCTTTCATTGGTATCCTCATCAATCAGCGAATTATCAATCAGCGCATGATCTTTTTTAAGCACGGCATGTTGTTTTTCGATGAGTGTATACAGCGTTCCAAATTTTTCCGACACTTTATCCAGGCTACTTTGCTGCGCTTCCACCTTTTCGGCAATATGAGGTATGGTATTCCTTTGGATCACTTCAGCCAGTTTATGCCCAAACTCAGTTATTTCACGATTGTAAAATCCTATCAGGCGCATCCAATGTGCTAATTCATCTACGTAATATCCTGCAATGGTTGTATTCATCATTCGCTTTTTAAAAAACAGGTTGCTATCATTTATTTTGATTTACCACATCCCTTTTTGTAGTATCAAAGCTATTTACCTGTTCTTCCCTCGGCAATGATTATTATTAGTAAAAGCAATGACGGTTATCAATTTGATTGCTGGAGGATTAACGTAGTAAACCAACCAATAACCCGGATTTGTATTTTTTAAAGGGAGGGTTTGCTGGTGAGCTGATTTATCGAACTGCCTTTAGGATTTCATTTAATTAAATAAAATTGAAATACTTATTTTTAATAAAAAATACACCACATGCTCAAAAGAATAATAACTGCCTGCTTACTCGTTTTCACTTTAGGGGTACAGGCCCAGCAAAAAGTAATTCAATTGTACAATGGTAATGCACCGGGTTCCGAAAGCTGGACGTATAACGAAGAAGTGTATCATGCAGGCAGTAAAGATGCGCTCATCTATAATGTATCGCATCCAACGTTAACGGTCTATCCTGCAGACCCTTCCCAATCTACCGGAACGGCTATAATTGTTTGCCCCGGTGGTGGCTTTTACATTTTAGCAGCAGTGCACGAAGGTACAGAGGTAGCGCAATGGCTAAACCAAAAAGGCGTTACTGTTTTTTTGTTGAAGTACAGGTTAGGCCAGAGTTTAACAGATAATCCCGGTAAAGAACTGGGTGAGAATATGAAAAAAAGCGATTTTGTTGATAAGGTTACTCCCATTATTCCTTTAAGCATTGCAGACGGCAGAAAGGCCATCGAATATGTGCGCACCCATGCGGCCGAATATGGTGTAGACCCCAACCGGATTGGTATTATCGGGTTCTCTGCCGGGGGCACTGTTGCGGCATCATCCGCTTTTAATTATACGCCTGAAAACCGTCCTGATTTTGTGGGATCTGTTTATGCCTATATGCCACCCTCATTACAGGGCACAGTACCTGGCGATGCACCACCGATATTTATTGCTGCTGCTACAGATGATGATTTAGGACTGGCTCCGCATAGTGTTGCACTGTATTCAAAGTGGCTGGCTGCAAAAAAACCTGCAGAATTGCATATGTATCAAAAAGGAGGGCATGGCTTTGGCATGCACCAACAAAATATCCCTACTGATACATGGATAGAAAGATTTGGCGATTGGCTTGGTTTGCTGGGATACTTAAAAGCCCGTTAACTTCTGTTTTATTGAATACACTTACATTGATATTTAAAAGTGAAAAAATACAAATCTGTATTTTCATTTTAGCCGTTGCTCATCAATAGCTGCTTTCGTTTTCTGCGTATTCTTTTTTGTTGTAGCTAATAAAGCTGTACGTTCTCTTTTCATTAAAAGTACCGCCAACACGATCATCCAGATCATGTACGTTCCGATATTGATGCGCTCCCACACGCCAATCATGGGCGTAGCCATGTTGGTGGTGATGCCGGGAGCTTCCAAACTGGTCAAAATGCCGAACGTAATAAAAATGCCCATACTGGCAATAGAATAGATGCGGAATCCCTTTTTAAGGCCTGCTGCGCCGAAACCAATAATTAACATTAAAAGTAAAAGGGTAATGGCGTTCATAATAATGTGCCACGTGTCAGTAAAAGTTTCGCCACCTGCTGCTATTACTTCGCGCTGGTGCATCGGCGACCATGCCAGGCCAATAATTCCGCTGATCAGCATCAAAATGCCCAGGGTACGTAATAACAGGTTTTCCCCTGCCGACTGCAGGATACCCAGTCCGAAAGCAGCTACAAGAAGGGTGTATAAAATGCCAAGTTCAAACCATAACGTTCTTGTAGGAGCGCCAACGGCAGACAACTCACTCACCGTTTGAGAGGCTACATGATATCCCGGGTACAACATGGGCATAAATACGTTCATTGCGATGTACAGCAGTGATGCCAGGATGCCGCAAATAAGAAGCGCTTTTCGAATTCCTGTCCTTTCCTGCTTGTTGATATTTCTTTTAAAAAGCAATTCGAGGGTTATTAAGCTGTAAGTTTCATTAAAAATTTTCTTTTTAAGAATGATGTGAGTCAGCGTATACGGTGACAGTTATCACGTTGCCCGGGCGGGGCTTTTCATAGATGCACCCGCGCCTTCCCGCGATCTTCGCTAAAGTTGCTTTAGCTATCTAAAATAAAAATAATGAGTATTGATTGGTTTACTGGTTGCAGGTGCATTTCAAATCCGTGGGCGGTGTCTTCTGCCGTGGGCGGTGTCTTCACCGCCCACGGCAGCGCAGCAATGTGACCATTAGCAATGCCCGCCTGGTTGCCATTTTTCACGGCCTTCCTGTTAACAGCTTTTCTTTCTGCCGTGGGCGGTGTCTTCACTGTTCACAAACGGAGCCTCTGCCGTGGGCGGTGTCTTCACCGCCCACCAGTAGCGCGGCAATGTGACAATTGTCTTCACCGCCCACCATCAGCGCAGCAGCTTTTCTTTTGGTTAAGCAGGTTATATCAATGCAATTTTCCTTAGTTCTCTTCCCTGAAATAAACCTTGTAATAGTTCATATTCATTTTCTCATCAAACCCTTTGGTGATCAGTTCATTGTTGTCTTCTGCCGTGGGCGGTGTCTTCACCGCCCACCAGTAGCGCGGCAATGTGACAATTGTCTTCACCGCCCACCATCAGCGCAGCAGCTTTTCTTTTGGTTAAGCAGGTTATATCAATGCAATTTTTCCTTAGTTCTCTTCCCTGAAATAAACCTTGTAATAGTTCATATTCATTTTCTTATCAAACCCTTTGGTGATCAGTTCATTGTTGCCATGAATATAAATATGGAAATTCCTGTCGAGCTTTAAAACACTCTTATAGTTCCTGTTTTGTTTCTTTATCGCCTGCGGAGAAATAGAGAAAGTATCGCCAATTTCGGTTTCATATTCCTTCTCATAATGCTGTTTGTATTCTTTAAAAGAATTGATTCCTTTCGGGTCTCCGATTACCTCGTTGGAAAACTCGTCAATATCAAAGGCTTCTTTTTCTTTAAAGTAATTCATCGAGCGGTTAAGCATATCAATTTTCTGTGCCTTATTGATGTCGTACAACTCATCCATTTTTTCAGTAACAAAACTTTTGTAGATGCCCATTGCATTATAGGTTTGGTTATAATTATCATTCCTCACTATTAGTTTCAAAAACTCATCGATCCAGTAAACCGTATCGCTGCCTTTATTGGTATTATCAATTACGGCTACTTTATAGCCTTCTTCCTTTTCTGTATTAAAAATAAGGCAACCTTTATCCAGTTTTTTTATATTGATCGCTTCCTGCTCATAATCTACCTGGTAGCCTTCCTCATCAGGATATACTTTTAAATAAGTTTCTTTCGATTCCGACTTAAAAATACCAATGGCATCAAAAAGTTCACCTTCTATTTGTACGTCTTTAAAACCGGCAATATATACTTCGCCCGATTTTATCCTCGGGTGGTTGGATACGTCATATAAATGCCTCGTTATTTGTTTTGAATGCTCATGAAATTCACCGGGATCGTTAAAGATCATCTCTGCAAAATGATACACTTCATTCAACTGCAAATCGTTGCTGGGATGCGAAAGGCGGTACACCTCATTTACCTTTTCAAAAGGGCGTAAAAAATAATCGAGCAATAATTGATTAAGTGTCTCATCCTGTACCGAAAAGGGTTTGGCCGATAGCCGGTATTTTTCATCCAATAATTTATTGCCTGAGTGGTGAATGGAGAGGTGGTTTAATTTACAGTCAATGTACGATATCATAGAGGTTCTTTAAAAACAGGTGATTAAACTTTTAATTAATAGCATTATTGTAATGATTCAAAGATTGTAAAAATTGCCCGGATTGTAAGAAGAAAAATGTGGCGAGATAAGGCCTCACCCCGGCCCTCCCAGAATAGTCGGGAGGGAGAAGTCAGGCAGCACCTGACTTGCGCTTGTCTCCCGGCCAACGATATTTTTTGTCACTGATTACACGAATTACCACGGATTAAATGCAGAATCACAACCACAACGGTCTACTTACTTATTTTACCAACGGCTTTTGCCTGCGCGCCAGCCCGGAAAAACGCGCGGAGCAATCGGAGCCTGTCCGACCTTTTGGCGGATTTTCCTTGATTTTTTGTTTCTTTAGTATCAAGACAAAAGAAAAGGCAAAACATGCCTTCGATATGCCGATTTTTTTTAAACCTCACCCCAGTCGAGAGAGATAACTTGCGCTTGTCTCCCGGCCAACGACATGTTTGCCACTGATTACCACGGATTAAATGCAGAATAACAATTCAAGCCCCCTGTAAGGTGCAGGCGGTGTTTAAGAAGAGAGGTTAGAGTTTTTTTCTGCTAAATATGCTTTGAATTGCTCAAAAGTCATTCCCTGAATTTCTTTTGAAATCTTTTCTTTGATTTCGCGAAAAGTTTTAACCGTATCAAACTCTTTTATTTTTTTATCCTTCGTTTTCATAACCAACTATATCTTTTGGTGAACGTATTTCAAGTGTTCCATGTCCCAATCGTAAATTTACAGAATTATATCCTCGAATTCTAAAGATGTTTACAATATGCTTAAAGTTCCAATTTATTAAAATATCAACCTTACTAAGTGTTGCAGTTGCAATGTGAATGCAATCGTCGAGACTTGTCTGGCCAACCACGTTTGCATCTATATAAGCCTGTCCGAGTTTGAAAGCTTCGGGAGTTACTTCAATCCGCTCAAGGAAATTGTTGTCCAACTGTTGAAAGAAATTTCGAACATTTATAGGTGCATTCCTCAGTTCTTTTTCAGTCAGGTCTGAATAAACACATATTATATTCCCAAGTTTTACTTTTTCAAAAAGTAAAAGAGTTTCCTCTTCAAATTCTGAATCGAAAACTCCTCCAAAAATGGAAGTGTCAAAATAGAAGCGTGAAGACATGTATCAAAAATAAGATTTAAAAACCAAGTAGAGTCTAAATCGAAGCCCAAAGTTGCTTGCAACCCTACATTTCATTATCAGTCTCCTTGTTCTTAATCATAAAGTTTTGTTTTGCCATGGATTACACGAATTACCACGGATTAAATGCAGAATCACAACCACAACGGTCTACTTACTTATTTTAAAAACGGCTTTTGCCTGCGCGCCAGCCCGGAAAAACGCGCGGAGCGATCGGATTTTCCTTGATTTTTTGTTTCTTTTGTATCAAGACAAAAGAAAAGGCAAAACATGCCTTCGATATGCCGATTTTTTTTTAAACCTCACCCCAACCATCCCAAATAGTCGGGAGGGAGAAGCCAGACATATTTGTTTTTCCACTGATTACACGAATTACCACGGATTAAATGCAGAATCACATCCACAACGGTCTACTTACTTATTTTACCAACGGCTTTTGCCTGCGCGCCAGCCCGGAAAAACGCGCGGAGCGATCGGAGCCTGTCCGACCTTTTGGCGGATTT
>JAGWRO010000023.1 GCA_028876495.1 Bacteroidota bacterium | reverse complement strand
TCACACAACCGCAGCCACCTTTATGAGGCGAAATATAAGAAGCAATTTCTTTAATTTCAACTGCGGCGTCGGATGGGCATGCCGCTATTCCGGCTATCTTCATACAATGATAATCAGGAATATCGTCGCCCATAAAAAGCAGTTCATTGAGTGATAACTTTTTTTCTGCCACATATTGATTTAAAAAATCTTCCTTGTCTTTTACATCCATAAATACTTCTTTTACACCAAGCCGATTCAAACGGTCATGAACAAACGAAGAATCGCTTCCTGAAATTACCACCACTTCAAACCCTGATCTAACAGCCAGTTGCAGTGCATAGCCATCGCGGATATTCATGCTTCTGAGCCAGTTATTTTCACTATCAACCAATACTTTGCCATCAGTCAAAACACCATCCATATCGAATGCAAAAGTTTTGATCAACTTAAAGCGGGAAAGAATTTGCATTTTAAAGTAATTGGGTTAATGAAATAAATAAGGTCAGCAGTTTCTTCTTATCAGCATAATTTTTTCAAATATAGTTATAGAGAACTGAATAATAAATTATGCGCGCAGTAAACCAACTTTAAAAGTAGATTTATCTTTTACCGTGATGTTTGATAATGCTTTCAGTAAGCTTCAGGTAAATATATTTAAGATCAGGGTTGGAGGCAAGCGCCTGCAAATGTCGGTTAAGCGTATAAATATCATCCCTGATAGCAGGACCGGTTTGTGTAAGAAAAGGTGAGATGGATTTGGCCCTTAAAGTGGTTTCATCAATCAGTGGAAACAAGGCTTTAAAATCGATCCGTTCTTTTTCACAAAACAATTCTGCAAGGGCATAAAGATGATTAGTGAAATTGTTTACAAAAACTGCCGCCACGTGAAAATTGAGTCTTTCTGTATCATTGGCTTCAATTACTTTATCAGAAAGAGTTTTTGCAAATCCCAACACATGATGCATGGTTTCCTGGTTATTGCCATCAACTAAAAACGGAATTTCAGGGATATGGTCGGCATATTTGGAAAGAGACTGCAAAGGATATAATACTCCGAAAGTGGAAGTAATATCTTTAAATACATTTATTGAAACAGCCCCGGCGGTGTGAACCACAAATTTATTTTTCAACCCGGCAATTTGCTCAACATGATCCAGGGCTACATCGTGCAGAGCAACAATATATATATCCGCTTCTGCAAATTGCGCTGAAGCAAGAGGTGCTGTGGCAGCAAGATAAGATGACGCAAGTGCTTTGGCATTCGCTTCGTTCCGGCTCACTACCTGAACAATAGTATGGCCGGCTTTTACAATCAGCTCAGATAAAACAGTAGCGGTATTTCCCGAACCAAGCATTACAACTCTCATTTACTTTTTTTTAAACTAAATATATTCAGATTATCAATAATTATTAATTGATATAACGGTATTTTTTTATAAAAAATATATTTAGTAAGTTAATTTATTAAGGTTTTTAAATATGCTTTCTTTTTTTTAATTAAAAAGGAAAGCTTTGAAATGGTTACTCAGTGGGGGTTACGAAGATAATGATCCATATTTAAATAACAAATTCTCTTTTAAAATTTGATTTTTAATTTTTACGCTAATATTGCAACCACGTAAATTATTCCGAAATTAGAACGTTATAAGAATAAGGAAGGCTAAGAATTGGAAAAAAAAGATGATTATGGCAAAAAATTTATTGATTGTTGAGTCCCCTGCGAAAGCAAAAACCATTGAAAAAATTTTAGGTAAAGATTTCGAGGTAAAGAGTTGTTACGGCCACATTCGTGATCTTGAAAAAGATGACATGGGCATTGATATAAACAACAATTTTTCTCCGCGCTATAAAGTGCCTGATGATAAAGCAAAGGTGGTAAAAGAACTAAAACAGTATGCAAAAAAAGCCGATACGGTTTGGCTGGCATCGGATGAGGACCGTGAAGGAGAAAGCATAAGCTGGCACCTTGCTGAAGTTTTAGGGCTTGATGTAAATACTACCAAGAGGATTGTTTTTCATGAAATAACCAAGCCGGCGATAAATGCGGCAGTACAAAATCCACGGTTTATTGACATGAACCTGGTTAATTCGCAACAGGCAAGGCGGGTATTGGACAGGTTGGTAGGTTTTGAACTATCTCCTGTTTTATGGAGAAAAATTGGAATGAAAGGTGGTTTAAGCGCCGGAAGAGTTCAAAGCGTAGCGGTTAAACTTATCGTTGAGAGAGAAAGAGAGATTAACCAGTTTGAAGTAAAGAACAGTTTTAAAATTGAAGCCATTTTAGCTTCAGTTGATGAGTCAGGTAAAAAAATATCATTTAAAGCAGAAGACGGAGGAACCAGAACGATTGAAGAAGCGGAAAACTTTTTAGACCGCTGTAAAAATGCGACCTATTCGGTAAAAGACATTATTGTAAAACCTGGCAAACGCACTTCTGCTGCACCTTTTACTACTTCAACCTTACAGCAGGAAGCCAGTAGAAAATTAGGATATGGAGTAAGTAAAACAATGATCATTGCTCAAAAATTATATGAGAGCGGAAAGATCACTTACATGAGAACCGACAGTGTAAACCTGAGCACTACAGCAAAAGAACAAATCAAAAGCGAGATACTGAAAAATTATGGAGAAAAGTATCTGCAAATGCGCAATTACAAAACAAAAAATGAAAGCGCCCAGGAAGCTCATGAAGCCATACGCCCCACCGACATGAGCGAAAACCGTATACAAGATCCCGAAATGAGCCGGCTTTATGAATTGATATGGAAACGCACCATAGCCAGCCAGATGAGTGACGCAATTTTAGAAAAGACAACCGCCAAAATAAAAATAAGTACAGTAGAAGATGAACTAACTGCCAGCGGTGAAGTTCTGAAATTTGATGGTTTTTTGAAAATTTATAATGAAGGAACCGACGATGATGAAAACGAATCACAGTCCTTTGGAAATGAAAGCCGCCTGCCTTCGCTGACGGTAAATCAACAACTGGATTTTGAAGAGATGACAGCGACAGAAAAATTCACCCGTCATGCACCAAGATATACAGAAGCTTCTTTGGTAAAAAAACTGGAAGAATTGGGCATCGGACGACCAAGTACCTACGCTCCTACCATCAGCACGATTATCAAAAGAAGTTATGTTGAAAAAAGAGATAAAGAAGGCACAAAACGCGATATCAGGATTGTAAAACTTACTAAGGAAAATGTTATTCAAAAAGTTAAAACATCAGAAATAACCGGAGCTGAAAAAGGAAAACTTTTCCCTACTGACCTGGGGTTGGTTGTTACTGATTTTCTGAATCAGCATTTTGACAAAGTAATGGATTATTCTTTTACCGCCAATATTGAAGAAGAGTTTGATAAAATTGCAGAAGGTGATTTACAATGGAATAAAATGGTAGGTCAGTTTTACAAACCATTTCATGAATCGGTAGAACATACACTCGAAAATGCAGAGCGTGCAAAAGGAGAACGTGAATTAGGAACGGATGTTGAAAGCGGCAAGCCGGTGATCGCAAGAATGGGAAGATATGGCCCAATGGTACAAATAGGAAATGCAGAAGATGAGGAAAAACCAAAATTTGCCAAACTAAAAGCCACACAAAGCATAGAAACCATTTCGCTGGGTGAAGCAATGGATCTGTTTAAGCTTCCGTTTACTTTAGGCGAATACGAAGGCAAGGAAATGTCTGTAAATATTGGCAGGTTTGGCCCTTATGTAAAATGGGGCGAGCAATTTATTTCCATTCCAAAAGGTGAAGAGCCTACGGAAGTTGATATGCAAAGGGCGATAGAAATTATTAAGGCCAAGCAAGTGGAAGATGCGCCAATAGGCTATTTCCAGGAAAAACCAATCACCAAAGGAAAAGGGCGTTTCGGGCCATTTATCAAATGGAACGATCTTTTTATCAATGTTCCGAGAGCTTACAATTTTGATAATCTGGCACAGAAAGATTGTAATGAGCTAATTGAAAAAAAGATCGAAAAAGAAGCCAATCGTTTTATACAACAATGGCCCGTAGATAAAATAGCAATTGAAAACGGCCGCTGGGGGCCATTTATACGCTTCGGAAAAAAAATGTTGAAGATCACTGCAAAACCCGGAGGCGGAAAATTTACGCCCGAAGAACTCACACAACTGCCGGTTGAAGAGGTAAAGAAAATGATCCTTCAGCAGGATCCAAAAGCGTTTGATAAGAAAGCGGCTAAAAAGAAAGCAGCTCCTAAAAAAGGAGCCAAAAAGAAATAAAAGAAGGATACAGGGTTAAATAAAAATTACGATTATTTGTTCCTTTACTGTTTGCGTGGTTTCCATTCTGCAAAAACTTTTACAGATTAACAATTTATCAACGCATTAGCCTAATAGTTAATTTGGCTTACCATGTCGTTTCTTTATTTTTGCTGATAATCTTATTTAGCCTGAAAAAAGTTGTAAAAATATTTCTCAAAGTCATTTTGAGCATCCTTGTGCTGCTCATTGTTCTTTGGATTTTAATTCAAACTACCTTCTTTCAAACTTTTATTATCCACAAGGTAGCAAACCGTCTTTCTAAAAATCTGCATACAACTGTTTCAATTAAAAAAATTGATCTCCAGCTTTTTGATAAAATGGATATGCAGGGTTTATTGGTCCTTGATCATAAAAAAGACACCTTATTATATGCAGGCGAGGCAAAAGTTAATATCACTGACTGGTTCTTTTTCAAAAAAAATATAAAGCTGAACTACGTTGGCCTCTACGATGCCTTCATCAATCTTCATCGTACAGATTCTGTATGGAATTACCAGTTTTTGGTTGATTATTTTTCCGGTCCCCAAAATAAAAAAACAGACACTTCTGCATCAAATATCAATCTTGATCTTAAAGTCCTGAATTTAAAAAACATTCGTATCTGGCAAAAAGATGAATGGCGTGGAGAAAACATCCTGGTTTCGGCCAACAAACTGAATGTGCATGCTGATGAATTTGATATAAACAAGAATAGTATCAGGATAAGTGAAATGCAATTGGACAAGCCTTCATTTACATTATATGATTATAAAGGAAACCGGCCGAAAGATACTACATCGGCCCCCTCAAAGCCGGTTATTGAAACGAATGGATTACAATGGAACCCGGATGGATGGCGACTTTCTGTAAACAAACTTACCCTGACTGACGGATTGGTAGCTGTGGAAAATGAAGGATACTCACCACCGGTTATGAATGAGTTTGATCCAAACCATATTGTTTTATCCTCGATAAACGGAACCTTTAAAAATATCAACCTTAATGACGATACCTTAAAATCGGATATCGCTTTATCTGTAAAAGATCGGGGTGGTTTTGTCGTAAAAAAACTCGCCGCTAATTTTAAATTTACTCCAAAAATGATGGAGTTTAAACATCTTGATATCGTTACCAACAAAAGCCATTTGCAGGATTATTATGCAATGCACTATAAAAATTTTAATGATGACATGCAGGATTTTATTCATGCAATAACTGTTGACGGGCATTTTAAAAACAGTTCTGTTAGCAGCGATGATCTTGCCTATTTTGCTCCGGAAACCAGCTCATGGAATACAGATTTTAACTTGTCGGGAACAGCACATGGAACGATTGAAAACCTTACAGCACACAATATGGTTATTACAGCTGGTGCTAATAATTACCTGAACGGCGATATCAGTTTAAGAGGTTTGCCTGATATTAATAAAACATTTATCGATTTCAGGTCAAACGAATTAAGAACCAATTATTCCGAGCTTTCAAGGCTTATTCCATCCCTAAAAAGCATTACCAGTCCTAATTTAAGTGCTTTCGGCAATATAAAATTTTCAGGAAGTTATACCGGGTATTTAAATGATTTTGTGGCTTACGGAATTTTGACCACTGACATTGGTAACCTGCAAACCGATATTCATCTTACCATCCCGGATCATGGCCAGGCTGTTTATGACGGGAAAGTTTCTACCAATAATTTTCAGTTAGGAAAATTTATTGATAACAGTAATATCGGCAGCGTAGTTTTTGATGGAAAAATAAATGGAAAAGGATTTGATCCAAATAACATTGATGTTGGAGTGGACGGAAACATTAACAAGATAGAATATAACGGGTATGAATACACGAACATTATTGCACATGGCGAATTCAAAAAAAAGTTGTTCACCGGATCGGCAAGTATCAATGATCCTCATATAGTTATTGATACACTGGTTGGTTCCATTAATTTCAGTAAAACCAACCCTGAATTTGATCTTGAAGCCAATGTGACAAAACTTCATCTCAAAAATTTAAAATTTACCAACGATAGTATTTCTTTAACCGGCAAGTTCAATTTAAATTTCACAGGAAATAATATTGATAATTTTTTAGGGTCAGCCAAATTATACAATGCTGTTTTGTCCGATAATGGCAAACAATTATCATTCGATTCCTTATACATCAATTCAACTTATGTTGATGGAAAAAAGATATTAACACTGGCCTCTAACGAACTGGAAGCCGGAATCAACGGTAATTTCAAGATCAGGGAACTTCCCGAAGCATTTCAATTATTTCTTAATAAATATTATCCGGCCTATATTAACAAGCCTAAAAAGAATATAGAAAACCAGGATTTTAATTTTTATGTAAAAACAAGAGATGTAAGTGATTATATCAATTTATTTGATAAAAGAATTACAGGTTTAAATAACTCCATACTGCAAGGCGATATTAATATTGCAGCCAATACACTAAATCTCCAGGCAGATATTCCTCAATTCAAATACAGTAACATCAGTTTTAATGTAATTGATTTTGCAGCCACAGGAACACAGGATACTCTTATTTTAAAAGGGGATATTGATGATGTAGTAATCAACGATAGTCTTCATTCGCCTGATACAAGATTCAGCATTACGGCGGCAAATGATATTTCAGATATATCTGTTAAAGCTACCGGAAACCAAACGTTCAACAATGCTGATCTTTCAGCAAAAATTGAAACCAACAGGCAAGGGTTTAAATTAACTTTTAATCCATCTACTTTTGCCATTAACCAAAAACAATGGCAGATCGCTAAACAAGGTGTGTTGGAATTGAAAGACAGTTTGCTTACTGCTAACAATATACGTTTCTCGCAAAACGGGCAGGAAATCTATATTTCCACTCAACCTTCTTTAACCGGAAATGGTAATGATATCATGATAGCCGTTCAAAATCTGGTGGTTGGAGATTTTACTCCCATGTTTTTGAAATCGCCTAAGCTAAACGGTTCATTGAACGGAAATATCAGGGTAGACAATCCTTTCGGAAACATGGCTGTAGAGTTTGATACAAAAATTGATGAGTTCAAATTTGAGAATGATTCTATTGGTATTATCCTTGCAAATGGAGAATACGATGACAACCCGGGAGAACTGAAAGTGAATATGATCTCCAACAACAACCTCTACAATTTCAGTGGCAACTTTGGCTATCGCTTTAATGACACCACTACCAACCAACTGAGCGGATCAGTGGTTTTTAATAATTCCGGTATTCACATCCTTGAAAATTATTTAAACAGTGTTTTCAGCAGCCTCGATGGAAGAGCCACCGGCAAATTAAGTATTTCAGGTAAAGCATCTGCTCCTAAATTAACCGGTAGTATCCGGCTCGACAGTACAGCAATGACCGTGGATTACACCCAGTGCCATTATCGGTTGGCTAATGGTTCTGTCATTACTTTTAACCCCGATGAAATCGATTTTGGCACTATAAAAATTCTTGATACGCTTAATCATACGGCTACCCTTACAGGTAAAATTTACCACACTTTCTTTGATAACTTTTTCTTCAATGAACTTCACTTAAAAACAGATCCTGTTGGTAACGGGCCCGCCAAATTTATTTTGTTGAACACGACCTCCAGTGACAATAATGAATTCTACGGACACGTAGTTGGGCGTGCCGAATTATCGCTGAATGGTTTCTTAACCGATATGCAAATGGATATTTCAGGCGAACCTACAGACAGCAGTCATATTTATTTGCCTACCGGCGAAACAGCCGAATCAGGTTCAATGGATTACCTTGAATTCACGAAGTTTGGACGTGAAATGAAGGCTGATCGTTTGTCGCGCCAAAACACCAATATAAAAGTAAATATGGATCTTACTGCCAATCCTTTGGCAAAAATTGATGTCATATTGGATGAAACCACCGGCGATGTGATAAAAGCCCAGGGAAGCGGCAAACTCAATATAACGGCAGGAACCACCGAACCTTTGACGATAAGAGGAAGATACAATATAGAGCAGGGCGAATATACATTCAACTTTCAGACTTTCTTAAAAACGCCTTTTACTTTACAACAGGGATACATAGAGTGGCAGGGCGATCCATATCTCGCTAACCTAAATATTGATGCGGTTTACCGGGCGCAAAATGTAAGCATGAGCAACATCCCTACCACATCAGGTTATAGAAATATTAATGGCAATGTGGATATTATTTTTAAATTAAGAGGAACTTTGAAAGACCCGCAGCCGGAATTTGAATTTCAATTTCCCTTTGACAATCCTTTGAAATCGGACCCAATAGCTACTGAGTATTTAAAGACAAGATTCCAGGAAGATAAAACGGCACTAATGAACCAGGTAGCTTCTTTGTTGTTGTTTAACCAGTTTATGACTACTGACCAGCCATTGATCACCGGAAATAATACAGGCAACTTTGTGACAAGAAGTGTAGGCCAATTGCTCTCGGCTACCTTATCATCCTCTCTTAATTCGTGGCTGCAAAAAGTACTTAATACCAAATCAGTAAATCTAATTACCAACATCAATACCGCAGATTTTAATTTTCAAAAAGGCGCTTCACAAAAGGAGATTCAAAACGTGGGAAACTTTGGCGTAAGGACGGCTTTCTTAAATAATAAATTATTGGTTACCGTAGCCGGAAATGTAGACTACAGGCTGGGCCAGGCGGTTACTACGTCCAATTCCAACTTCCTGTTTACACCAGATGTATCGTTTGAATATTTGATCTCGCCCAACGGGCAATTGCGCGTAATTGGGTTTAACAGAAGCGATGCCGATATCGGTGATATTGCCGGCGTTACCCGCAGAAACAGAACGGGGATCCAGCTTTCTTACCGAAAAGATTTTGACACATTCACTGAGTTTTTTACCAACGAAAACAAGCGAAAAAAAACGAAGAAGAAGTGATTGGGAATTCACAATGATGAATTATGAATTTAACCCGAAGACTGGATTCACCATTGACTATTCACCACTCATTAAAAATGTCCGCATCAGGTTCAATGCCATAACAGCAGTCACTTCAATATTTTTTGCACGGGCAAACCGTTGTTTGAATTTTTTAGCAACTTGTTTTTCTTTGCTGCCTACTGCTACCCACACCGTTCCTACCGGTTTATCGGGCATGCCGCCACCCGGCCCCATAATACCGGAAACTGCAATGCCATAATCTGTTTTCATTTTAGCTAATAATCCTGATAACATTTCTCTTACGGTCTCTTCACTTACTGCGCCATACTTCTCAAGTGTTTCTTTTTTTACACCCAACAAGGTTTCTTTTATCTCATAAGAGTAACTTACAATGCTTCCTTCAAAATAAGCAGATGAGCCGGGTACAGAAGTAATCAGGCTTGCAATAGAGCCACCAGTACAACTTTCAGCGGTTGAGATCGTTTTTTTATTTCGTAATAACATTTTTCCCAACACCTGCTGCATCGTTTCATCATCATCAACCACCATATAATCTTTTACAAGATTTTTTAATTGGAGAAATTGTTCACTGATCGCTTGTTCTGTTTTTATTTTATTAAAACCTGAAGTACTTAAGCGCAATCTTACCATTCCATAATTAGGCAAATAAGCAAGCCTGATTTCTTTGGGCAAATTGTCCTCAAAGTCTTTAATAATTTCAGCAAGAGCTGATTCGCCGATGCCGGCAGTAAGAATAGTTTTGTGAAGAATAACGGGAAGTTGAAATTTTTGCTGCAGATAAGGAATTACGTCTTCCATAATTCCCATCATTTCATAAGGCACGCCCGGCATACTGATAAAAATAGTTCCCTCTTTATGAAAGATCATTCCCGGCGCAGAGCCCCGTTTGTTCTGGATCACTTCGCACACATCAGGCACTTCGGCTTGTTTTAAATTTATATCCGACACCGGCTTATTATACACTTTTTCAAAAAGGTATTTTACGTTTTCCAATGCGCCTTTGTCTACAATCATTTTTCCTGAAAAGTAATCACAGAGTAGTTCTTTAGTGATATCATCATTAGTAGGGCCAAGGCCGCCGGTTATTAAAACAACCTCTGTATTTTTCCTTTCAAAATTGAGTGTGTTTTTTATTTCATCTGCGTCGTCGCCAATAGCAACGCGGTTTCTTACTGCAATGCCGATCTTATTCAATTGTTGAGCTATCCACGCGCTGTTCGTGTCTATCACCTGTCCTATCAGCAATTCATCACCTATGGTAATTATCGAAGCATAAATATTTTTCATGGCGCAAAATTAAACAGAAAGGGCATACTTAGTTAGCAGATTATAGGTTCAATTAAAATATTCGTGTTGTAAGAACGGAAGCAGGTATTAGAAACAGAGTAGAGCAATAAATATCACAGATTTTTATTTTGATGATAAAAATTTTTTAACAGTAGCAGGGAAGCAGATAAGGAATGAATTCTCTACTGAATAGTTTTACCAGCAATAAGATGCCAGGAAATAAACCGGTTATCTAATTTGTTTTTTTTGAAAGGAATCTTTTAGTTTTGATTTCTTACTCAGAAATTAAAAACTATTTGTATTGAAAAAATTATTTCTTTTCATATTTGTCCTTTACTCTTCAGTTTCATTCAGCCAAAATTATGAACAACAATTTAATGCTGCATTTAGAAACCTTACTAATGATCCTTCCTTCAAACATGCTACCATCAGCCTTGATGTGATCAATACAACCAGCGGGAAGACGGTAACAGATGTGAATTCAGAAGTAGGAGTTGCGCCGGCAAGTTGCCAGAAAGTAATTACCGCTTCCACCGCTTTTGCCTTACTGGGACACGATTACAGGTACAAAACAACTATCGGTTACACAGGAAACATAGTAAACGGAGTTTTAAACGGGAATCTTATTTTGAAGGGCAGCGGCGATCCTACACTGGGAAGCTGGCGTTATGATGAAACAAAAGAAGAAAATGTTATTGCTGATTTTAAAGGGGCCATATCACGCAAAGGCATACACGCAATAACCGGGCATGTATTTGCTGACGAAAGTCTTTGGAACAGCGAAGAAACGCCCGATGGCTGGATATGGCAGGACATCGGCAATTATTACGGCGCCGGCGCCAGGCCGCTTAACTGGCGCGAAAACCAATACGATCTTTATTTAAAATCAGGAAACCAAATAGGCGATCCTGTTGCAATCGTTGGCACCAAACCTTCATTTGTTTATGGCCTTCATTTAAAATCAAAAGTCACTTCTGCTGCAAAAGGTAGTGGCGATAATAATTACATTTATTTACCATTGGGTGATGAATACGGTTACGTAAGAGGAACCACACCCGTAGATGAAAACCATTTTACTATCTCAGGTTCCCTGCCAAAACCCGGCATTGAACTGGCTTTAACGCTGGAAGCGGCTTTAAAAAACGAACCGGTTGAAAAGATTGCTGCTACTTATCCGAAAAAATTCAACTTGCATGAGACAAAAGTATTTTACACCTATACCTCACCGTTACTCGATAGTATTATTTTTCATTTTCTAAGGCGAAGTATCAACTTATATGGTGAAGCTTTGATAAAAACACTGGCGTATAATTTTACTAATGTTGGCGCAACAGACAGTGGCGTTAATGTGATTCACCGTTTCTGGAAAGACAAAGGAATTGAACCTTATGCAATTAACATTATCGACGGAAGCGGCCTCTCCCCTTCTAACCGCGTTACTACCAAAGCATTGGTAACTGTAATGGAATACGCAAGAAAGCAAAAATGGTTTCCTTCTTTTTACGAAGCGCTTCCAACTATCAGCGGCATTAAAATGAAAAGTGGATCTATAAATGGAGTGATCTCTTACACGGGTTATATAAAAGGGAAAAATAACGATCAATATACTTTTTCATTTGTGATCAATAATTATGATGGCAGCGGCAATGAAGTGAGACATAAAATGTGGAATTTGCTGGGCATTTTGTAAGTTGAGAAATTCAGTATAAATGGCGAATTAACTTATCTTGCTTTTCAATTATAATTTTATTGATTACTCCATTGTAAAATTTGTTGTATGAAACAAAAATTGTTTCTCTTAATCTCAATTATCTCTTTATTCTTTTTTAAAGAAAGTTTCGGACAGCCAACTACTCCTAACCAAGATGGAAGAAAATGGTGGAAAGAAGCTATCGTTTACCAGGTATATCCCCGAAGTTTTAAAGACAGTGACGGAGATGGCATTGGCGATTTGAAAGGCATCATTTCTGAACTGGATTATATAAAAAGTCTTGGTGTAACAGCGGTTTGGCTAAACCCGATTTATAGTTCGCCCAACGATGACAACGGTTATGATGTAAGCGATTACCGCAACATCATGAAAGACTTTGGAACAATGGCTGATTTTGATTCGTTACTGAAAGGCATGCACGAACGCGGTATTAAACTCATAATGGATCTCGTGGTAAATCACAGCAGCGACGAACACGAATGGTTTAAGCAAAGCCGAAGTTCCAGAACCAATCCTTACAGAGAATATTATCATTGGTGGAATGCGGAAAACGGCAAACCGCCTTATCGTTACAGTTTATTTGATGTAAACCATGATGCCTGGAAATATGATTCGCTTACCAACGCTTATTATCTTCATTACTTTTCCAGGAAACAACCAGATCTGAACTGGGAAAATCCCAAAGTAAGGCAGGAAGTTTTTAATATCATGAAATTCTGGGCAGACAAAGGAATTGATGGTTTCAGGTTGGATGCATTTCAGTTTGCAGCAAAAGACACCACCTGGCCGGCTTTTCCGAAAGGTTTTGAAAAAGACTTTTCAAAATATTACGCCATGCAGGGAAATCTTCATGGCTATTTACAAGAGATGTATAAAGAAGTGCTGAGCAAATACAATGTAATGAGCGTAGTAGAAGGCGCAGGTAATTCGTTTACCGATGCGCACAACCTGGTAGATAGCAACCGCCATGAATTGAACATGGCTTATGCGTTTGATGGAGTAAATATCGCAAAGCCTTCGGGTTATAGTTTGTTACATTTTAAAGAAGTGTTTAGCCGGTGGGACAGCGCTTTTCAAAACAATGGATGGCTTTCTGTTTTCCTCGCCAACCACGACCAGGCACGCATGGTTAGCAGGTTTGGAAACGATAAGCCCCCCTATCGCGCTTTGTCTTCTGAAATGCTTACTACTTTTATAATGACCATGCGGGGAACCCCTTATTATTACAATGGTGATGAGCTGGGAATGACCAACATCGGGTTTACTGATATTAAAGATTACCGGGATGTTCAGGCGCTGAATGCCTACCAGCATGAAAAAAATATTGGCGGTGATTTAAAGAAGTTTATGAAGCGGGAGGCGTCTACAAGCAGAGACAATAGCCGCACCCCTTTTCAATGGGAAGATGCACCCAATGCAGGTTTTACAACCGGTACACCATGGATAAAAGTAAATCCGAATTATAAAACGATTAACGAAGAAGCGGAAAACAATGATCCAAATTCAGTGCTGAACTATTTTCGAAAAGTAGTGAGGTTGAGAAAAGACAACCTGGTATTGGTTTATGGAAAGTATGAATTATTGGATAAAGCCAATCCTAACGTATACGCCTATACGAGAACCGGCGATGGTGAAAAGTTATTGATTGTATTAAATTTTACTACACACAATGCGGATGCAAATATTGGAATAGATGTAAAAAATGCAACCATGCTTTTGTCAAATTATAAAAACGCTCCCTTATCAAATAAAAAAACGATAACACTAAAGCCCTACCAGGCCGTGATTTACAGGCTACCGATGTAACATGTTTAATTACATTGACTGCCATGTTGTAGAATAAAAATTGCAAGTATTTGTTAGTTTACTGAAACTGCAAAAAACCGGTTTAAATAAAATGTTGCAGAACTGCAATATTTAGTATTTTTAAAGGCCCATTTTCACACCTAAACCTTTTGATATGAATATTTCACGCCGCACATTCGTAAAAAACAGCAGCCTCACTATTGCCGGCATTTCATTTCTTCCTTCCGTTCTTAAAGCCAAAACGCCGCAGGATATACTTGGAGTGCAACTTTACAGCGTAAGAGACGATATGAAAAAAGATCCGGCCGGAACACTTAAAAAAGTGGCGCAAACCGGATATAAATACGTAGAACACGCCGGTTATTATGGGAAGAAATTTTATGGATATTCTATTGCGGATTTTAAAAAACTGTTGAATGATAATGGTTTAAAAATGGAAAGCGGTCACGACTTTTTGGGCTCCAAACAATGGAATAACAGTACCAATGATTTTACCGACGAGTGGAAGCAAACGATTGATGACGCAGCAGCAATCGGGATGAAATATGTAATAAGTCCGGGCGTGGATGAAAGCCTTTGTCAAAACATGAACGACTTCAGGCATTACATGGATATGTTTAATAAAACAGGTGAACTCTGCAGAAAAGCAGGAATACATTTTGCCTTTCACAACGAAAGCTATGAATTTAACCACAGCCTCGATGGAACACTGATATACGATCTGATTCTTCAATCTACCGATAAAAGCCTGGTAGCACAACAAATGGATATTGGCAATATGTACGAGCCCGGTGGCAGAGCAATGGATTTCTTAAAAAGATATCCCGGAAGATTTTTATTGATGCATGTGAAAGACGAAGTAAAAAGAGACACTCCCGATGAAAATGGAAATATTTATGAAAGTTGTGTCCTCACCAAAGGGGTGATACCGGTGAAACAAATTGTTGATTACGCCCGTAAAACAGGAACAAAATATTTTATAATAGAGCAGGAATCTTACCAGGCTCAAACCCCTTTACAAGCGATTGCTGATGATTTAAAAATCATGAAAAGCTGGGGGTTTTGATAAATTAATAACTTAAATAAAAGTTGCTTACAGATGGAAATTATTGCACCGCAGAGTAAGCTGCCTTTTTATCTATTGAAGAATTATTACGAAGTTCTTTAGGCAAATCTTCTTCACCTGTTTCTTCAACCGGTTGCGGGCGGCTCATATTTAATTTACCGTTGTACTGGGCGCCTAATTCTATTTCCAACGTATCGGTAGTGATATCGCCATTCACCAAACCTGTCTTTTTTATTTCCAGTTGAACCGCTTTTACATTACCGTTAATTGTGCCGTAAATGATAGCGGATTTGGTGTTAATGTCTCCTTTAATATTTCCCTTTTCCCCTAATACTACGCCACCTTCCACATTAATATTGCCGATAACCTTACCTTCAATTCTTATCACTGAAGATCCGCGAATTTCGCCGGTGATCGTATATCCTTCACCAATAATCGTAGAAATTTCCTGTTGGTTAATTTCTAAAGGTTGCTGTTTTTTGTCTTTTTTAAACATATTACTTAAGAGTTAAAAATGATTCAGGATTTATTTGTTGCCCGTTTTTATGAACTTCGTAATGAAGATGTGGTCCTGTAGAACGGCCTGTTGAGCCAATCTTGCCAATCGTCTCTCCTATTTTCACATTATCTCCTACCTTAACTAATATTTTTGACAAATGCCCGTAGAGTGTTTCAAAACCATTCGCATGTTTCAGCATAATGCAATTTCCAAAACCACCCCTGAGACCTGCAAATTCAACTTTTCCCTCTGCCATCGATTTTACCGGTGAGCCAATCGGCCCGCTGATATCAAGGCCTTTGTGCGTTTCAACATTGTTTCCTCCAAATGGATTTTCCCTATGGCCAAAAGTTGAGGTAATTCTTCCATGGTAAGGCATTCCCAGCGGCGTATGAGATAAATCATAACCAATGTGGTCTAAATATTTTACATAAAAATCACTGATCTCATCGTCGGAGATAACATCATCATTCGCCTCTCCGCCTTCGGGCAGTTTTACGGCGGGTTTTATGCCGCGTGCTTTCAGGTAATCATTAATGTTTGATAACTCTGTATCAATCTTAGTAAATTTTTCTTTTACCGAGCTTGTATCTACCTGCGAAAAAAGCGTACGCATCTTATGCAATTTTTTGGAGAGAGCCAGTTGCCCCAGCAATTGTTCGTTTCGCAATGAAACAAGATAAATAACGGTAACGATCAAGGCCATGAAAACAAGTACAACTGCTGCAAGATATTTTTTCCAATGTAAGATCAACCTGTTTGAGACCTGCATTGGTTTAAAAGCCTGGGGGTTTTTGTTGATAAACAGAATGGTTGTTTTCTCTCTTTTTTGTTTCATCAGTTGGTAATTTTCAAAAAGGATATTCAATTTTCTTGTTCACCTGGTTTAAAAAACCATCCAATGCTCACTTTATTACCAACGAAAGACACAGGCTTAAATTGCCAGTGTGAATATCTTTTTTAGAATGTTTTTTAAAATAAAAAAAAAGATGAGGATTTCACTGTTTCAAAACGAAATAACACGATGGGCAGTAATAATTTTTTAGTAATAACCCCTCCAACTCATACGTGTTTTAGAATTACCCAAATCTGTTTTTTATTTTTTTGGGAAATCAAAGTACAATATTTGAATGTATTAAAAAAATAAAAGGGTTACATTTATAAATAAAAACAATTATGAATTCACGCCGTGACTTTTTGGGAAAAATTACTGCAGCATCTATCGCATTTCCGTTTCTTAAAAAAGCTGCTTCAGCAAATAACCCTTTTAACGAAAAACCTTCTGAAGACAGGCTTTTAAGGGTTGCCATTATGGGTTTGGGAAGTTACGGAACACGCGTAGCAGAAGCAATGCAAAGTTGTACGAAAGCCAAATTGGTTGGAGTGATCAGCGGCACCCCTTCAAAAGTAAAGGCCTGGCAAAGCAAATACAACATCCCCGAAAAAAACTGTTACAACTATTCTAATTTTGATGAGATAAAAAATAATCCGGATATTGATGCGGTCTATGTGATCACTCCCAACGGCCTTCATCATGATGAAGTGATACGCGTGGCAAAGGCAGGAAAGCACGCCATCAGCGAAAAACCCATGACCGTAAATGCACAGCAGGCGCAGGAAATGATTGATGCCTGTAAAAAAGCAGGTGTAAAATTATTGGTCGGGTACCGCATGCATTTTGAACCTCATACTTTGGAAATTATAAAAATGAGGAAAGCCGGGGAATTTGGTAAAGTGCTTTTCTTCCAGGGATTGAGCGGATTTATAATTGGTGATCCGACACAGTGGCGTTTGAATAAAAAACTTTCAGGCGGCGGATCGATGATGGATATTGGCATTTATTCAGTAAATGGCTCGCGGTATATGATTGGTGAAGATCCAATTTGGGTAACCGCGCAGGAAACTAAAAATAATCCCGTAAAATTTAAAGAAGGCATTGATGAAACCATACAATTTCAATTAGGTTTTCCTGGTGGCGCGGTTGCTTCATGCCTTTCTACTTACAGCCTCAATTATCTCGATCGTTTTTTTCTTGATGGCACCGAAGGCTTTGCACAAATGTATCCTTCTACCAACTATGGCCCCATACGCGGGCAAACCAACAAAGGTGAAATCATTGCACCGGATGTAACTCATCAAACCGTGCAAATGGATGAGATGGCCGATATTATTTTACGTGGTAAAAAACCAGAAGTGCCGGTGGATGGTGAAGAAGCGTTGAAAGATCTTAAAATAATTGATGCGATTTATGAAGCGTGCAGGACGGGAAAGAAGGTGAAACTGGAATTGTAACGAAGAACCAGCGACAATAAAACAAATTATCAATAAACCAACTTTCTTGCAAGATTTTTATTTGGCTTTCCAGAACTCCGGCAGCCTGAAGACGAAACGGAGCAAGTCTCCCGATCTGTGACGTTCGTTACTTATTTTTTCAATGTTGCTCTTTCGAAGAATTGAATAAGTACCAGGTAGATGATTTGTGCTTGGAAGTGCCGTCCCAGGAATTTATTGGATTCGTGTAAAGCTCTTTAGTCTTGTTGATATGGCCGAACCTAATGCACCGGTAATGCAAAACTGAAAACCGATCCTTTTCCTATTTCGCTTTCTACCCAAATCCTTCCCTGCTGGGCTTCAATAAACTCTTTTGAAATGGCAAGCCCCAGGCCCGTTCCCTTTTCTTTAGACCCCGGCACCTGGAAATATCGTTCAAAAAGCCGGGGGTGATATTCCTCATCAATTCCTTGTCCATGATCAGTAACCGAAAAGACAACGGTACTATCTTTTTGTTGTGCCGAAATTTCAATGGAACTGTTCTGAGGAGAATATTTGATCGCGTTGGATAAAAAATTATTTAAAACCCATGTAGTCTTGTCTGCGTCTGCCTCGATAAAGGGAATATTGCCGGGAATTTCTGTCACAATACGAATCTCTTTTTCTTTTGCGCTTACCGCTACTGATTGAACAGCGTTCTCAATGATTTCGCCGGGATATATCTTTTGAATATTCAATTGAATACGGCCAGACTCAACCTGCGACATATTTAAAAGTTCGCTTAAAATTTTCAGCATCCTGCTATTATCATCTTTGAGGTTTTCAATTAATTCTTTTTGGGATACGGATAATGAACCTGTTCTTTCATCCAGCAAAAGTTTGAGACTTAAATCCGATGAGGCCAATGGTGTTTTTAATTCATGTGATACCGTTGCAATAAAATTAGTTTTGGCAGCATCAAGCTCCTTGTAAGAAGTGATATTCTTCAACACAATCACCTTATTTTTTGTTTCACCTTCAGTTACTTCTATTATTTCCTTTGTAAAAAAATTTTCCCGGTTATCAATCACCGCCTTGAAAAGTTTTGAGTTTTCATCTTCCATGAGATAGCGAAACAGGTCGTTCCTTCTGCTTATCTCATTCACTGTTTTACCTACTATTTCATCTGCCTGCAGCCCCAGCAATTGAAGCGCCTGTTTGTTGGCAAACAATATGGTATTGTCTTTATCTATTCCTATGCTTGCATCCTTCAGGCTGTTAATAACTGCTTCAGCCCGGCTTTTTTCAAACATCAGTTTGTTTAGATTACTGCTTTCAAAATATTCAAGCTTTTCTGCCATCTCGTTAAAGGCGTTGGCTAAATTTCCAAATTCATCTTTGGTCTCTATGTATATTCTTTGGTCATATTTTTTCTCATTGATGGCTTTTATTGCAGCTGTAAGCTGGGTTACAGGCCTGGTAATAACAGACGGAAAATTCAGGAGGAAAGTAAAGGAGATTAAAAACACAAAGCTGCCTGTCACTAGAATAATGGTAAGCGCTTTATCTGCACTTTTTTCTGCTTTGTCATTCTTCAGCCTGATAGCATTCATATTAAGTACAAGAATCTCTTGAATAAAACCTTGTTGTTTTTTGATAATAGCTTCTGTAGTGTCGCCATTTTTAAATGCATTGAAATAAAAGGCTAATGAGTCGGTAATCTTTTTTTCTCCTTTTTCAGTAATGTTATTCTGCTGTTTGTTTAAGGCTATTGCAAATGCTTTTACAGACTGGCTGTAGGCTGAAGGGGCAGAAAGAAGAGACTGCTGCATGTCGTGGCTATAAGACAGGCTTTCATAATTATCACGTAAAATATTTTTTGAGTCGTTTTGCAATTGCAACATGTAAAAAATGCTCACTCCTCCCATTAATAATAAAAGGACGAAGAGGAAGAATGTCCCCAGCCATATCTTATTTTTTATGTTCAGTGCCATCAGGAAAATATTACCAGATCAATATTGTTCTTAGAAAGTGTTTTTAACAATTGGCTAAAAATGCCCGTTCTTAATATAACCTGGAAAAGGCTTAAATGCGGCTTGCCGAGACATATAGTAGTAATCTGTTTTTCACTCACCGCTTCCATTATTGCTTTAGCAATATTATCTTCTTTTTTTTGAATAACCTCAGCCCCCAGTTCTGTTGCATTTTTAAAGTTATTAATAAGATGGCGCTGAGCATCCAACGCGATTTTATCTGTTGACTCCTTGGGCGTTTGAACATACAGTACATACCACTGACTGTTATAATAAGATGCCAGCCTTGCGGTTTTTCGAATGATTCGCTGTGCTATTACATGATTGGAAGAAACACAGGCTAAGAAACGTTCATGACGATATGGATTTTTTTTTGCAGTAACCTGGTAATCGACTTTTCTTTCTACCTGGCCTGCAACTTCTTTTAAGGCAAGCTCGCGAAGCTGCAGTATTTGATCTGGTTGAAAAAAATTCTGTAATGCTTGTTGAACCTTTGTATGATCATAAATCTTTCCTTCTTTTAATCTTGTTATTAATTCATCTGCAGTTAGATCAATGTTTACCACTTCATCTGCAAGCTGCAGCATTTTATCCGGAATCCTTTCCTTAACTTCTACTCCTGTAATTTTTTTTACATCCTCATTAATGCTTTCTATATGCTGGATGTTAACCGCGGATATTACATCAATACCTGCGTCTAATATATCCAGAACATCCTGCCATCTTTTTTCATTTTTACTCCCTGGAATATTGGTGTGAGCCAGCTCATCAATAATTACAACTTCCGGATGAAGTAATAATACAGTCTGTACATCTAATTCATCTAACCGCTTCCCTTTATAAAAAACATCTCTTCTCGGAATAACAGGAAGCCCATCGATTAATGCTTGTGTTTCTTTTCTTCCATGAGTTTCCACATATCCAACTTTTATATTTACACCATTTTTCAAGAGGCTGTGTGCCTCCTGCAACATGCGATAAGTTTTGCCCACACCGGCGCTCATGCCAATGTAAATTTTAAACTTACCTCTTTTTGTCTTTGGATTTAGACTTAAAAATTGTTCGGTATTTTCTGGTATATCCTCATGCATAATTTATTCATATCTTTTATTTATAAGCAACGATAGTGGATGAAACCCGGTTTTAAAAAATCTTTATTTAATTCAAAATTGAGTCATTTAATTTACCCTTATCTAAAATTTATAAATTTTAATTCATCCTATTAATCCTGTACTTCTAAAAATGATAGGTAGCTGCCAGTATTCCTGTAACGGTTGTTTTAATTCCAGTGTCATCATTCTTTTCAAAGATTTTATCTTTACCCGCATCCAATCTCAGTTCAGGGATAATGGTAAGATTTCCTACTCTGAAGTTGGGTGAAAGGGTTACATCAAATATACTGGTAGCAGGAGCAGAAACTACCCCTTTTTTATTATCGAAATATTCCGCTCTTAAGGTAATGCCAAAAGCAGCAATAGGATCGGCCGTTACATAAACAGCAGAGCCCCACCAGCTTGCACTTGAAATCCCTTCCGGCTTTACCATCTGCACAGTACCGTTATACCCTAAACTGAATTTGCTGGTAACCGTTGCGTTAACTACAAGGTCAAATTGTGTAAGGCTGAAAGCCCCTCCGTATGTTCCCTGGTAATTTACATAAGCCCTTACTTTGTCATCCTTGGTTCCTGTGCTAAACTGTGCAATTGCATACTTGCGGGATACTCTATCACTTACATGATCTGTCGTATTGGCAACGCCGAGTATCAATGCACTTCTCTTTCCCAGCCCTATTTCAGCTTTTAAGCCGGTGTGTGAAAATGGCCCATAGGTAAACATATAATCCATACTGTAATTTCGGTTTAAATAAGCATCTGGTACTTCATACCCGATATGGGTTGCCCATTTGCCCATTGTTAATTTTAAGTGATCACTAATTGCATAGCTTACATAAGCCTGTTTAACGGCAAAAAGAGAGGAGTGATCAGGATTTGCATACGAAAACTCCTCGGCCCTGCGGCCAAATCCTAAATCAATAGTTGCACTGACTTTGCCGAAACTATGATCGGCCCTGATACTGGCCATTCCAAGCTCAAACGAATTTTGAGAATTGGTGAAGCTGGTATAATTATTGGTAAATCCTGTCCTGGGATTGCTGAAATTATACCGGTAATACAAATCAACAGACCCTGTAATGGTTGGTGCTACAGTTTTGATAGAATCTGTTTGTGCAACAGCAACCTGGAAGCTAATCATCATTATTGTTAACCCTAAGATGGTTTTCATCGTTTCTGATTTTCGCCTTTTCTTATTGTAAATTATCTAACGCAATATTTAATTGCAAAACATTTACTTTTTCAGGCCCAAATAATCCAAACAACGGTTTTTGAATTTGCTGTGCAATAAGTGCTTTTATTTTTTTGTCAGGAATATTCCTTGTCTTTGCAATTCTTTCAACCTGCACATAAGCTCCCTGAGGGGATAGATCAGGATCCAAACCACTTCCTGAAGCGGTAACTAGTTCTGAAGGTATGTCTTCTTTTTTTATAGAAGGATTGTGTACCATGAAAGTATCTATCCGGTTTTGAACATCTTTTAAATAATCAGGATTAGACGGGCCTTTATTGCTGGCCCCGCTACCTGCTGCATTATAGCCAACTGCAGATGGGCGGCTGTTAAAATATTTATCCTCAGTAAAATTTTGACCTTCTAATTTATAACCGACTACTTTGTTGTTTACTGATACTGTTTCGCCTTTACCTTTGTTAGGCGCTGCCTGTGCAATGGCCCAAATAAGCAAGGTGTATAAGCCCATGAAAACTACTATACTTGCAAGTGTGAGTCTTAATGCGGGAAAAAAATGTTGTTTCATATTTTAAATTTTTTATGTTGTTATATTTTTTTTTAAAACCAAATACTAACAATCATGTCTAATAATTTTATACCAATAAAAGGAACTATCACACCGCCTAATCCATAGATTAATAAGTTCCTCCTTAGTAATGCACTGGCGCCAATTGGCTTATAGGCAACTCCTTTTAATGCAAGCGGTATCAGTAACGGAATAATGATTGCATTAAAAATTACTGCCGATAAAATAGCGCTTTCAGGGCTGTGTAAATGCATAATATTTAACCCTTGCAATGCGGGTATGGATATGATAAACAACGCCGGAACAATAGCAAAATATTTTGCTACGTCATTTGCAATGGAGAATGTTGTGAGGGTTCCTCTTGTCATTAATAACTGTTTGCCAATCTCCACTACTTCAATCAATTTGGTAGGATCATTGTCAAGGTCAACCATGTTGCCGGCTTCTTTTGCCGCTGCTGTTCCGCTGTTCATGGCAACACCCACATCTGCCTGGGCCAATGCCGGCGCATCATTGGTGCCATCGCCCATCATGGCCACCAATTTTCCCAGTTGCTGTTCTTTCTTTATATAAATCATTTTATCTTCCGGTTTTGCCTCAGCTATAAAATCGTCTACGCCTGCTTTTTCTGCAATAAACTTTGCTGTTAACGGATTATCGCCTGTAACCATAACGGTTTTAATTCCCATCTTTCTTAATCTTTCAAAACGCTCATTAATTCCGGGTTTAATAATATCCTGCAATTCTATTACACCCAGGACTTTTCCATTTTCACTTACCACTAACGGTGTTCCGCCATTAGAAGAAATTATTTTGACTCTTTCAGCAGTCTCAACCGGAAAATCGTTACCAGCCTTTGTTATTATATTTCTTATAGAATCAAAGGCTCCCTTACGGATTTTTAAACCATTCGGAAGGTTAATACCGCTACTTCTTGTTTCTGCAGTAAACTCAATAAATTTTGCGCCGGTAGTATCGAAAGAATCTTTATCAAGTTTGGATAACTCTATTATCGACTTTCCTTCCGGTGTTTCATCTGCTAAAGATGATAAAGCACATGACCGGATAAAAGCGTCTATTGGGATACCGTTAGCCGGATAAAAATTGGTGGCTTTGCGGTTGCCGATGGTTATGGTTCCTGTTTTATCCAGTAGCAGGGTATCAATATCACCGGCGGTTTCAACTGCCTTACCGCTTTTGGTAATTACGTTTGCTCTTAACGCCCGGTCCATGCCTGCAATACCGATGGCGCTTAACAAACCTCCAATGGTGGTAGGTATTAAACAAACAAATAAAGAAATGAAGGCTGCAATAGTAATTGGCGTGTTAGCATATTTACCAAAAGGCTCGAGCGTTACACACACAATTATAAAGATTAGCGTGAAGCCCGCAAGTAAAATAGTCAATGCAATTTCGTTAGGTGTTTTTTGCCTTGATGCACCTTCTACCAATGCAATCATTTTATCTAAAAAACTTTCACCCGGTTCAGTGGTAACACGAACTTTTATATGATCGCTTAGAACCTTTGTACCACCTGTTACAGAAGATTTATCACCGCCTGCTTCCCGTATCACAGGAGCAGATTCGCCGGTGATTGCGCTCTCATCAATAGTTGCAATACCCTGTACTATTTCACCATCCATGGGTATTGTATCGCCGGTTTCACAAAGAAAAAAATCACCTTTGCTTAGTTGGGAAGAAGGAACGATCTTAACCTCATTAGTAAATATTTCACCAACAGGAAATATTTTTTTTGCGGGAGTATCTTCCCTTGTTTTTCTAAGGCTGTCGGCCTGTGCTTTACCTCTTGCTTCTGCGATTGCTTCTGCAAAGTTGGCAAACAATAAGGTTAAGAATAATACTACGAATACAATTATGTTATATACCAGGCTCCCTTGTGCTTTTTCTCCGGTGAAAATCCATATACACACGGCCAGCATTATGGCCGTGCAAATCTCTACCGTGAACATTACCGGGTTACGGAACATAATACGGGGATTCAGTTTGATGAATGATTGCTTGAGCGCTTCATTCACAGATGAACGTTCGAATAATTTTTGTTCTCTTCTATGTACTGACATGATTTAAAATTTATTGGACTAAAAGGATACAAAGAACTCCAGGTTCACAACATTTTCGGTTGTGCTACATTTTGTCTTCGTGTCTTTGTGGTTCATATTTTTCTTTTATTTGTTACGATTAAAGTGCGAAGTATTACCCGGAGCGATAACGACTTCATAAAAATTATCTCATTCCAAAGAACTCTGAAATAGGCCCCAGCGCCAATGCCGGGAAGAAACTGAGTGCAGCGACAATAAATATTACGGCGAATACCATAATACCAAATGTTGACGTATCTGTTTTAAGTGTTCCTGCACTTTCGGGCACATACTTCTTTTTTGCAAGAATACCTGCAATGGCAACCGGCCCGATGATGGGTAAAAATCGTGCAAGCAACATCACGGTGCCGGGGGCTATATTCCAGAAAGGTGTACTATTTCCCAGGCCTCCGAATTCGCTGCCGTTGTTTGCTGATGCAGAAGTAAACTCATACAGCATCTCACTAAAACCATGATTACCGGGATTATTGAGCCAGCCTGCATAGGCAGTTGGATCATGGGCATACAGGTGCGATGCAATGGCTGTACCAACGAGTATTAAAAACGGGTGCAGTAAAGCAATAATTGAAGCGATTTTCATTTCCCTGGCTTCAATTTTTTTACCCATAAATTCCGGTGTCCTGCCTACCATCAGGCCACTGATAAAAACAGCTATGATGATGAAAATGTAGAAATTTAAAAAGCCTACACCAACGCCTCCGTAGAATGAATTGATCATCATGCCAAGCATGGCAAACATTCCTGTTAATGGTGTAAAACTATCGTGCATTGCGTTTACGCTACCGTTAGAGGTTACCGTTGTACTAATACCCCAATACGCAGAAGCGGCAGGCCCAAAGCGCACTTCTTTCCCCTCCATACTTCCATGGCTTTGCAATATGCCCATTTGGGTGATAGCCGTATTTCCATGCATTTCGTTATAGATCGATGGAATTACCAGTAATAGAAAACCTAAAGTCATCACACCAAATACTATCCAGGCAAATCTTTTTCTTTTAAGGATGTAACCTAAAGCAAAGATCAGGGCGATCGGGATTAAGATAATACAAATATTCTCTACCATATTGGTAAAGTAGTTGGGATTTTCAAAAGGATGCGAACTGTTTGCGCCAAAGTATCCGCCGCCATTGGTACCTACTTGCTTAATAGCTATCATCGCTGCTGCCGGGCCTCTTGATACATTGACTGTATCTCCCTGCATGCTGGTAAATTGAGCTTTACCTTTGAAAGTCATAGGTGTGCCATTGAACATTAAAATAATAGCAACAATTATTGACAGTGGTAATAAAATCCTCGTACATGATTTTATGAAGTAGTTGTAGAAGTTACCCAGGGTTTGCGTGCTTTTTTCTTTCATCGCTTTAAACACTACTGCGCATGCTGCCATGCCGGTACCGGCACTTACAAATTGAAACAACATCAGAAGCAGCTGACCAAGGTAGGAAACTCCACTTTCTCCGGAATAGTGCTGCAGGTTGGTGTTTGATACAAAACTTACCGTTGTATTATAGGCGAGATCTGCTGTCATAGATGGGTTGCCGTCCGGATTTAACGGCAACCAGCTCATGTTCATTAACACAAACATGGAAAGCAGAAACCATACTAAATTAATAACCAACAACGCAACCATGCTTTGCTGCCAGGTCATTTCTTTTTCCGGATTTATACCACCGGCTTTAAAAAATAATTTATCAATGGGATTGAAGATAAAATCCAGCCAGGTTTTATCACCATTATACACTTTACCAATGTAGCGCCCCAGCGGAATTGCCAGCAGCACCATGATGACAAACATGGCTATAACTCCTAAAATTTCTGTGTTCATAATTTAAAATTTTTCCGGTTTAATGAGTACGTAACAGAGGTAACAAAATACCAGTACTGAGATAATGAATAGAACGATCATGGTTTTAGATTTTATCAAAGAAATCAATAGATTTAAAAAAAATTGCAAAGCCTAAAAGGCCGGCCAGAATTAAGATAATTGTCATAACTCTATGGTTTTATTTTTAATGAAAAAAAATAATTTAATGACCGACAGGTATAGGAAAGGTGCCATCATCAGCAAAAGCAGGATAATAAAAAATAGATCATCTGTTATTTTGCTAAAAGCCATTACTAAAATTCTTTAAATTTTGTTTTTTAATCAATGACATTAATCAACCTCTTTGATGACCTTTGTCAATTTTGTTTTAATTAATTCTGTCTAACTTTAACTAATGCCATACCATAATAAATAGTAACGACAATAATATTCTGGAAGTGGCTACCACATTGAGATTACGGGTAAGATAAAGGAAAAAAAATCACACAGGGATAAAAAAAACCCTTTCATTTTGGAAAGGGTTTTATCAAAATGGAAGGGTGGCTTTATGATAAATTATATTCTTCAATTTTTCGGTACAAAGTGGACAAACCAATGTTGAGTAATTTTGCAGCTTCTGTTTTATTGCCTTTCGTATAAAGTAACACTTTTTGAATGTGAATTTTTTCTATCATTGCGAGATCAAAAGATGATAGTGTCCTGGGAGAATTAAGATTAACGGCCTGTAATTCCAAAGGAAGATTTTCTAATGTGAGTTCCGGCCCCCTGGCTAAAATAACAGCTCTTTCTATAATGTTTTTTAATTCGCGGATATTACCTTTCCATTCATGTTGTTGAAGATGTTCTAAAAATTCTTTGTTCATCCCCGTGACCATACTATTGGTTTTTGCTGAAAAAAGGTCAAGGAAGAACCCCGATAAAACAGGAATATCTTTTCTTCTTTCACGAAGAGGAGGCAGCATTATTGTGAATACGTTCAAGCGGTAATAAAGATCTTCCCTGAATTTACCCTCTTTCACCTCTTCATCAAGATCCCGGTTGGTAGCAGCAATAATTCTTACGTCAATTTTAGTTGTTTGAGTGTCGCCAACTTTTATAAACTCGCCGGTTTCCAATACACGTAATAATTTGGGTTGCAATTCCAACGGCATTTCACCAATTTCATCCAAAAACAATGTTCCGGAACCGGCTTCTTCTATTAGCCCTTTCTTATCTTTTAAAGCTCCCGTAAATGCTCCTGCTTTGTGGCCAAATATTTCGCTTTCTAAAAGTTCTTTTGAAAATGAGCTACAGTTCAGCGCCATAAAAGGCTTACCAGACCGTGTACTCGCATTATGAATCGCCTGGGCAAAAACTTCTTTACCGGTTCCTGTTTCGCCCAGCAATAAAACTGTAGTGTTAGTGGGGGCCACTTTTTTAGCCAGTTCAATAGCTTCAACAATTGAGGAGGAAGAACCGATGATACTTTCAAAAGTATATTTTTTACCAACCTGTTTTTCCAAAGAAGCTATCTTCTTTTTTAATTCAACTTTTTCAATCGCCCTGTTTAGCAAGGGAATTATTTTATTGTTGTCATCTCCTTTTACGAGGTAATCAAAGGCACCGTTTTTCATGGCCTGTACGCCATCAGGTATATTGCCATAGGCTGTAAGAAGTACGATCTCGGTGAGTGGATGTTTTAATTTTATTTCTTTACTAAAATCAATCCCGTTTCCGTCGGGTAATTTTACATCGCAAAGGATTACATCAGGCTCTTCTCTTGCAACGGCTTTAAAGGCTTGCTTAAGATTGGCTGCTTCATTTACTGAAAAGCCTTCAAGTTTGATAAGCCTGACTAACAGACTTCTTAGTTTCTCTTCATCATCTATGATCAGAACTTTGTTCAACTGTAGCGTTGTTTTTTACAAAGTAAAGGAATCCGCCTTTAATTTCAGTTTTATTCAATGGATGGCGACTCTCATATGCCGGAGGACATGATCTCCTATCCAATGTAAACGAATTAATGTTATACCAATCCCCGGAATCTTTCTATAATTATCTTCCTGCTCCTGTCGGCCTCCGCCGGCCTCTATACTGTTTCCTGTATTCCGTTTATCTATATTACCCCCCTATACCAAAGGTAGGGATGCTTCGTAAATGACGTAATTCGGCTGCATTACCACTGCGTTAAATGACGCAGTGGTAACGATGCTGTGTAGAAGATGGTATGAAGTATCTATATAGTAATCATAACGCAATAGCAGCGGGCGACAAAAACCGGTTTTTCTTTATCTCTTTCCGATATTGGAGTTACATCTGTGGCGTTACGGTCTTTGTATCATTGCCTATCAACAATTTGGTAAGTACCAGGTTTGAATATTTACAGTAAAGCAACTTTTAAGTGAGATTTTTATTTTTCCCGGTTAACGCTTGATCTTCTCAATTACGCAATTTTTCTTTTAATATTTTTTTCAGTTCTTCTACAGTAACATTCCTGGCTACAATTTTTCCTTCTTGATCAATTAAGAAATTAGCAGGAATATCATAAAGTCCGAAATCATTAAATAGGTCACTTTGCGATCCTTTTAAATCGCAGGCTTGTATCCACCGTAGTTTATCTTTTATAATGGCTTTTTCCCAGTTTCTTTTATCCATATCGATAGAGATGCCTACAAATTCAATCCCTTTATTGGCGTACTTTTCATACAACTTCACCAATTTTGGATTTTCCTCTCTGCAGGGCTCGCACCAACTTGCCCAAAAATCAAGAAACAAATATTTTCCTTTAAATGAATGGTTGGTGAATGTTTGATGGGTAATGTCTGAGAAGCTAAATGACGGAGCCAGTCTGCCAATCTGCGAGTTCTTTTTGGCTGTTAATACTTTTAAAAGAGAGCGTGCATAATAATTGTCGACATTGCCCAATGCATTGTAAACCGATTCCAAAGTTTTGAGATCAGGCTGATCAGGCAGAACCAACCGGGCAACAAAAGCGGAGATAATATCGGAAGGATTTGATTGTATTTGTTGCAGGATCAAATCATGTTTGTCACGATAAAATGCCTCCTGCAATTTATTCAAACTGTCAGTAGTTATCATTCCTTTCCTTTTTAAAGCAAACTGGTTATCAAAGGAAATTTCCAGGTTATATAATTTTTTATTAAACATATTAAGGCTATCCTGCATTGCAGTTCCTGTAATAACCGAATTAGCCATCGAATCATTATAAAGGTGAACGTTTGTTATCCCGGTATCCAGCGCAAAGTAGGGAGTGTATGAAGAATAAGCTGACTGGTTTTTGATCATTATTTTCCCTATTAACGGCTTTGCCAATCCGCCATTAAATTGAAAATAAGAACCGGATATTTTTGCCAAATCAAAAACAATCATTGGAGTTCGGCTGGTGGTATCATCCCTTCCCAGGAAAACCCAGCCGGTGTCTTTCCCATCTATTTGTCCTTTTATGGAATAAGTGCTTTTGGATTTACCTTTTGAAGCCTTATGACTATTGCATGCTATAAGGGTAAATAAAGAAAATATCAGAAAAATTTTAGTCATCTATACATTGGGTTGAAGGCATAAATATCCAAATATATAATGACTTTAAAAGTCTTCCTGTAATCTCTTTTTTCGCAAAAAGGCAAAGATGCAAAGAGATATCACCTTTTCCCTTCAAGTCTTTGCATGATTTTTTCATACCGACTTTGCATAAACTTTTTTGATTACTGAAATAGGACAAATTATGATTCCTTCTCAACTTTTTTAGTCATGTAAAACCCTACAAACAATCCGAGGCCTGCCATGGTAAAAATAGTTGCCGGATAAATGGCGTCTGTGTTTAATGAAGTATAAGTAGATAATAGCAAGGCGATAAAAACGCCGATTCCGATGCCCATTAAAAGGAGCGCAAGATTTAAAATAATGATCTTGCCGGCTCCGGGACCGCTTTTGCCTTTCATAAAAATGCCTGCGTCAGCTCCTTTCTCTATTAATGCAAGGCGTTCCTTATTGCGTGTAGATAAGAAGAGGTAAATGATACCAAAGACCGCAAGGAAAAAGCTGATTGGAATAAGAATGTTCATAAACGATGGTTTAAATTATTAATTTTAATGTGTTTCCGGAGTTATGACGACGCGGTTTTAAAATTGGTTACGTTTAATAAAAAATCATTTAGTTGTAACCGGCAGAAGAATATAATCGTCCAATTGCTTATTCATGGATAAAGTTAACGATCAACATTATATTGACCTGGTACTTGAAGGCGATACGAATGCTTTTGCTGCATTGGTGGATCGCCATAAAGATTTTGTATTTACTTTATCGCTGAAGATGCTGCAAAACCGTGAGGAAGCTGAAGAAGCAGCGCAGGATACATTTGTAAAAATTTATAAATCGCTCAATAAATTCAAAGGAGAATCGAAATTTTCAACGTGGATTTATAAAATAACTTACAACAACTGTTTGGACAGGTTGAAAAAACAAAAAAGAAACAGGCCGGTGGTTGCGATTAATGAGTATACAGAGCATGAAGTAAAATCTTTAATAAATGTATTGGATTCGATTGAAGAAAACGAGCGCCAACAAATGATAAAAAGTTGTTTGGATTTATTGCCTGCTGAAGAAAGTTTTTTATTGACCCTTTATTATTTTAATGAAAATTCTTTAAAAGAAATTGCGGTGATCATGGGCATCAATGAAAACAACGTGAAGATAAAACTATACCGGAGCAGGAAGAAACTTACCGGAATTTTAAAGACAAAACTTGAACCCGAAATAATTGATCAATATGAAAAACAAGGAAGATAAAAATATTGAAAAGCTGGTTGAAAACCTTATGATGGAAAATCAGTTGGAAAGCCCTTCTATGAATTTTACCAATAAAGTAATGGCCGAAGTTTTGGCTACTCAAAAAAGCAAAACATTGGTTTATAAACCCGTTATTTCAAAAAAAGCATGGTTCATTATTTTTGGAGGCATCATTGCTCTGTTTACTTTTCTTATCCTTAATATGAATGCTTCCTCTTCAGCTTTCAGTTTTAAGGTTAGTCTTTTTAGTTTTGACAAGTTTTTCAACCCCATCTACGGGATGCAAATATCCCCTGTTACTGCCAATGTTGTTTTATTGGCCACAGTAATGTTGTTGATCCAGATATTTTTATTGAAAAATTATTTTACCCGGAAATTCCAAAAATAATCTCCTTCCTTCCAGGCACAAATAAGGCCCTTAATATTTTAGATTTTACCAAATAAAATAAATTAAATTAATTTGTATTTGCTTTAAGCTACCCTGAACACCATTCACCCTTAAAATGCAATTAATAATGGACGCTCAATTGGAAAAAATTCGCGATTCGCAAAAAGAATCCTGGAACAAATTTTCTCAGGGTTGGAAAAAATGGGATAAAATGACAATGGAATTTATTCAACCAACGGGTAACAAAATTATCAGTCTTATCAATCCCAAAAAAGACGATGTAATTCTTGACATTGCTGCCGGTACGGGTGAGCCAGGGCTTACTATTGCTTCTATGTTGGAAGGTGGAAAAGTAATAAGCACCGATCTTTCAGAAGGAATGCTGGAAGTAGCAAAGGAAAAAGCAGCAGAACGCGGTATCAAAAATTTTGAAACCAAAGTGGTTGATGCTTCAGAAATTCCCTTTGCTGATAATACTTTTGATGCGATAAGTTGTCGCTTTGGTTTTATGTTTTTTCCCGATATGCAAGTTGTGGCAAAAGAAATGTTTCGTGTTTTGAAATCAGGTGGAAGAATTGCCACTTCGGTTTGGAATATCGCTGAAAAGAATTTTTGGGTTACAGCAATTATGAGCACTATTAGCAAAAATATAGATGTTCCAAAACCACCTCCGGGAGCTCCCGGAATGTTTCGTTGTGCTAATCCTGATCTGATGGAAGATCTTTTTAAACAAGCCGGTTTCAAAAATATTTCTATTACAGAAGTAGAAGGAAAATTTAATACCGGAACAGCTGATGTTTACTGGAATATGATGACCGAAGTGGGCGCTCCTATTGTGGCTGCTCTCAGCAAAGCAGATGATGAACTGCAGGCAAAAATTAAAAAGGAAGTTTTTGAATTAATGGACCAAAAATTTCCTGGTGGTAAGGTAATTTTTGATACAAGTTCTTTGGTATTGTATGCTGAAAAGTAATTTTTTTATATAGTAAGCAAACAAATAAGAAGGATTTTTATTTTAAGCGCCCTAAGCCATTCTTTAGAACTGTATTCTTTTTACCTTTATAGAGGCCTGATATCATTCTATCCCCTCATGAAAGGTTGTAAATATATTTTTATCTTTCTTTTTTTACTGGTAAGCAATTGCAGCTTTTCGCAGGAGATTTGTAATAACGGAAAGGATGATGATGGCGACGGTTTGATCGATTTACAGGATCCCGATTGCCAATGTCATTTTAATGTTTCAGGAAACCTTTTGCAAAATGGCTCTTTTGAATTATATAAAAATTGCCCTACCAATTATTCTTACAACAACGACTATAACATAGCCAATTTTTGGCAATATGGTACTTATACCAGCATCAATGTAGCAGAGTATTACCATAATTTCAACTGTTCCTATGACTCTTCGCAAGTGATGCTTTACCTGCCTCCTGCACTGCCTTTGCCCGACGGGACTGCATTTATGTCTATCAGGCAATATGTTTACCGAAAGCCGGATATGACCGAAAAAGATATCGCCAAAGTTTATATAAGCCAATGCCTGCAAAATCCGCTTACACCCGGAAAGCAATACACGCTAAGCTTTAGTGCCGGAAGATTTAAATCGCCCGACGACCACGATTTTAAATTTAAGGAGGAGCCTTTTACCGTAGCGGTATTTGGCCACCCTGATTGTAACGCAGTTCCTTTTGGGCCCGTAAATGCTTCGAGCAATGGTTGCCCCACTAATTTTTCAGGATGGGTTTTATTGGGAAAAACCACGTTACGCAGCAAGGGCAAATGGGTTCAGGATAAGATCAATTTTACGGTTCCCGAAAATATCAATGTCCTGGAAATTGGACCTGATTGTTCTAACCTGGAGTCTATTATTGACCAGGCTGATAGTACCACTTTTTTAGATTATTATGTGTACGATATCGATGATTTGCATTTACTGCCTACACAGGATTTTCACTTTCAATATATCCAAAGCCTGGGTGAGATCGAGAGCCAAAACACATGTGGTATAGACTCTTTACTTTCTGTCCCGTTCTACTCCAATGCCTCTTATCAATGGTATAAAGATAGCATTGCGATCATCGGCGCTACTTCTAATAATTATCGTTTACCGGCAGAAAATCCGGATGGCAATTACAATGTTCTCATTTCAAATACCGACTCATGCCTTGTATCAGAACCTTTTACCGTTCTCACAAATCCGCTGGGAAATCTTAGCCTTCCTGCAGACACTTCACTTTGCGAAAGTGACAGTTTATTGCTGGCGCCCCCTCTTGCCGGCGTTACCTACAGTTGGAACGGGAATAATTATCAGTCTGTCAAAATTTTTAATCCCGGAGTTTATCAAATAACAGCTTCAGCAGCTAACGGATGTTTTAAAACGTATACAGTAAATGTGCATTCACAAAACTGCAGCACATTTATGCCCAATGCATTTACACCTAATGGCGATGGAATAAATGATCTTTTCAGGATACCTCAGGATGTAAAAATAACGATAAACGATTTTTCTATTTTTGACCGGTGGGGAAATAAAGTGTTTAGCACCCATAAAAGAAGTGACGCATGGGATGGAAATTACAAAGGCAAAAAAAGCGCCGAAGGAACTTACATTTATATAATCAGTGGAAATACGGGCAACAAAGAAATCCGGATAAAAGGTTTGGTAACACTGATCAGGTAAACGCTTACAGTAAACTAACAAATAATGGCTTTTTTGTTTTAATAATTTTAACTTTAACCCTGCCTCTTCTAAAAACCATTTGCATATAAAGAATAAATAAATTTGCGTTTATCGCAACCGTTATATGCCCCTGTTGATCCTCTGAATTTGATCAGCGTGTATTGAATTGACCGAGGTGCCATAGAATACCCGAAGGATCATGCAGATAACATTCCCTGCCCCAATCAAAATTCCGGATGGGAGTAAGTTTTACGCCCTGGTACCTGGCAGGAAGATTTAAAGCCAGAAGTTCCTTCCAATAACGGTCAATATCGTCAACTTCCAAAAAAACCATTGAATTATCTACCCAGTCTTTCACATATGCATTTTGTAAATAAAACCCGATTTGTTCTGTAGTAAATAAACACATATCAGGAAATAAAACTTTTTCCTGAAAGCCCAGATCACGGTAAAAACTTCTTGAAAGTTCATAGTCTTTTGCCCCGATGAAAGGCCTGATTGAAATTGCATTATGATTCATTCCCGGATCGTTTAAATGAAAAATGAGGGTTTATTTTTGCCAGAAAACCGACAACTTGTTGAAACAATTATTACATTCACCAATGGTACCAAAATCACCTAATATGGCAAAAAGAACTTTTGGCAAAATAACACTTTTATTCATCGCTTTTTCTGCAATTGCCATGAGCACGGCTATTGCCCAGGACAGCAGCCTTGTAATTCCATTATGGAAGAACGGCGCTCCCGGTTTTGAGAAACTTAAGAATGAACCGGAACAGGCAAAAGATTGGTGGGTAAGGAATATCAACAATCCATCTGTAACTGTTTTTCTTCCACCAAAAGAAATAGCAACCGGAACCGCTGTGGTGGTTTGCCCCGGCGGCGGCTTTACTAATTTGGTGTTTAATGCGGAAGGGAAAGATGCCGCCAAATTCCTTAACAGTTTCGGCGTAGCAGCCTTCGTTTTAAAATACCGTTTGTTCAGGATGGAAAACTCTCCTTATAAACAAGAGAATGCTGAACAGGATATATTTCGTGCTATGCGGTTGGTAAAAAGCCGTGCGAAAGAATTTAATATTGATACGACAAGATTGGGTGTGATGGGCTTTTCAGCCGGCGGTGAACTGGCAGGCTGGGTTTCTTACCATTTTGCTGAAAACCATTTTGCGAGCGACGATGCGATTGATAAATACAGTGCACGTCCGTCTTTTGAAATATTAATTTACCCGGGGCCTCTGGCGGTTCCTGATTCGGTGCCGTCCAATGCGCCGCCTGCGTTTATGCTGGCTTCCAATGGTGATGATTGCTGCTCCGAACCCATCATTAAATTGATGGAAATGCATCGCAAAGCTAAAGTGCCTGTTGAAATGCATTTGTATGAAAAAGGCGCGCATGCATTTAATATGGGTTATCGTTCAGAATTTGTAACGCTGCAACATTGGCCACAACGCCTGGCAGATTGGATGAAGGATACCGGTTTGTTGAAGAAGGAATAAAGCGCTTAAAAAAATCTTTCATGTATGTCCACCGCCATCACTTTGAACGAATGAAAATATTTTATTTTTTACCATTATATAATAGTGGTTTTTTAAGAGGAAATAAAATGGTATTCGAAACCGGTCCTTATCAATATTCAAAAGATACCTTGGTGATTATGCGGCTCACTTTTTTTAATCTCGTACCTAAGGCAGTCTCCGTAAGCAAACAAATAATGATGATTTTTATTTCCTGCCCGTTGCAGCCCAAAATATTCCTGCATATACGTGATTCAAAAATGCAGGATCGCTAAAATCAGAAGGCATGTGGCCGAGGGCGGTATAAAAAGCACGTCCGCCATCAAAATTGTGATACCATGCAATTGGATGAAATTTACCCATTCCCTCTCCTTTTTTCGTGCCCCAGTCTGCTTTAGGATTATAGCTGGATTCATCTACAGCCAAAATATAATTTAGCCCGGTAATTTTTTCTGGTCCGAATTGGTACCATTCATCAGTCCACAGTTTATTGCCTTCAAAACCCTGCAGGCCGGGAAAACTTTTATCAACCACCTTTAAGACAGCAGTCTGGATAACAGGGTGAATATAAAACATTCTGCCCACCAGTTTGGTATACCAGTCCCAACCATATTCTGTATCAGAAGCACTATGAATACCTACGAAACCTTTACCTGATTCAATAAAACGCTCCATTACTTTTTGCTGGGCAGAATCAAAGATGTCGCCGGTAGTATTTAAAAAAATCACCACCTGGAATTGCCGGAGAAATTGATCGGTGAAACCATTTGGATCTTCAAACAAAACCACATCAAAAAAATTCTTTCTACCCAGTTCCTGCAAGGCCAATACACCCGCATGAATAGATTCGTGATGCCATCCCCGTGTGGTGGTTACCAGCAGGGCTTTAAATTGTTTTTGAGCAGTAGCATTAAAAGAAAAACATACCTGGATCAATAAAATAACGAGAAGCGTTTTTACAATTTTCATGTGTTGGTTTATTTAATAATTTGAAGGTAATTATTTTATAGGTACAAAATGCCGGTACTGAATACAACTAATTTCCCGGGCCTCAATAAATTTGCTCATCATAAGGCAGCGATGCTTTTGCCATCATTTTTTTGTTTAATAAAAAAGGATTTCTCCAGCCAACATAAGCAGCGAGTAAGCCCATTAAAATTAATAGCGACAAGCCTTTTGAAAGGCTGGCTTTTTCAGCGATAAAGCCGATAACAGAAGGGCCCGTAAGAAATCCAATCAGGCCACCGGTAGTTACCATCGCAAAACCTTCTACCGTGCTCAGCCCCGGAATATTCGCAGAGGTCCTGAACAAAATAGGCACAATACCGGAACACCCCAAACCAACCATTATATAACCTGCAATAGCTACCATTACCGCAGGCGCGGTCACTACTACGGCAAATCCGGCTGCAGCCAGTAAAGCTCCTGCAACTACCACATTTTTACTACCCACTTTTGTTAGCAGCATATCGCCATTTAACCTTCCCACCGTCATAGCCACAGAAAACCCTGCATAGCCCAGGCTTATTAATGCTTTGGGAGCAAATAATACTTCTTTAAAATAAATAGCACTCCAGTCTGCTACACAACCTTCGGCCATAAAACTAACCATGCAAATAAATGAGATGCCGAGTATGGTTGCTGAAGGCAATTTAAATTTCGACCTTGAATGAATGATATCTGTGTTCGCGAGTAAGTACTTCTTATTGAAAAGCTGGACCATAATAATGCAAAATGCTACCAGCCCAATTTGCCATCCTGAGGGAATATGAGTCAGAAATAATAATGCCGCAATACCTGCACTTACGGCACCTCCCATGCTATACATTGCGTGGCAGGTAGCCATCAAAAGCCGGTTGTGTTTTTTCTCCAGCAAATTAACGGTGGCATTGGTAGATACGCCGTTTAAAAAACTGATGGTACCAAAACAATATAAGCAAATCCAGAACATCAGCCTGTTTACAGAATTGATCTGCAGGATCATGATACAGGATAAAATAATATAACCTCTAAACATCCACCTGCCCACCGGTATTTTACTGAATACTCTTGTTGATAACAACATGCCCGTAATAGCTCCTAAAGGAGAAAACAGCAAGGATAGCCCAAGGCTGCCATCAGAAAAGCCGAGCCTTGCTTTAATACCGGGCAATGAAGCCACCCAAATACCAAATAAAAGGCTGGTAGCAGAAAACAGGAAACCCACCGCAAAAGCAGGCTTAAATTTTATAAAAGAATAAAAATTCCTGATCATGATACAACAAAAAAGACGTAATCAAAGGTTATAGTTAGTATGCAAATTCCCGAAAAAAATTTGATAACAAAGAATCCCCATTATTTATTTGTTTACTGGTAAGGTAATGCAGTACCATATTTTAAAAGTAATTATTAAGAAATACCATAAATCAGAATTTGGCTAAACCTCTTAATAGCAGCCGGAATTAGAGACTTGCGAAAAATCAACTAACATCAACTATCACATTTTTTTTATTCGCCGGATCTATTTTTACATGTACTTCTTTACCCGGTTGAAAATAGTTAGGCTTAAATTTGGAGACTATCGTTTTACAATTAGTTGTATAAATCTCACCATTATGATTCAATTCCAGTACGAGCCTTACCTGCGGATTATTATTTACAGCAACATTGGTTTCATGCACTTCTAATATTTTTGCCTTACCTGGAATGCCGGTATTATTTAGCCGACGGAGATTAGCCCTGGGCGCCCACAAAAATTTATTAATAATGTAACCCATGCCTCCAAAAACAATAACCATTGCAATGGCAATATAGACTCTATCAGGGCCTCCGGATTTGAGCACAGAAACGATTGCAATCACCACACCTGCAACCCCTCCTAAAATACCTATTAAATCCCAACGAACTTTTTTCATTAGTAAAATGTTTAACAACTTTTATCAATGCAAGATAGTTTTTCCTGATTAGGATTGTAGAAACCTAAAAAACATTTTGCTAATGAAAGTCACGGCTAAAGAAAAGTATGCGACACACATTGAGTCCTAAAACCTACTTTCCTGAAGATCTGACAAATACAGAAAAGCCGCGACATTCGCGGCTTTTCTGAAAAATTATTTTAAAAAGAACTGTAAGGAAGCCAGCGCCGCTGTGCCACTAACAGTTGGGTCTTTTGGTTTACTTACAATGTACACATTATGCATGCTTCCATCACTAACAGGCGTTATTTGAGAAGTAAGTGTGGCAAATTGCGGTTTCGCATTTGGCGAAGCTGTTCCGCTTACTCCTGCAAAAGAAAATTCTCCGATCTTTTCTCCCTGTGGAGAATCCAGATGCACCTCAAAAGTATAAGCACCCACCGGCGGTTTTTGCCAGCCCATACCTAAAGACGCATGAGTGATGCCGGTAAGATCTATACTATCTATCCTGAACCAACCTGTGTTTTGTGGTATTATTAAAAAGGTCCTTCCTCCAAAAGTTACTTTACTGAATCCGTCCATTTTGGTAACTCCGTCAAAAGTCATTGTACTGTTACTTAAAGAAACAGAACTGCTACCCATGAGTGGTTTAATGCCAGTACCTCCTTTATCAGTGTAGGCAGCATAAAGATTAAGTAAACCCTCCGGTTTTACAGGCTTGTTCATCGTAGCATCTACCGATCCGCTTGCGGGTAACGATTTTACTTTTTTATTTTCATTTGCCAGCGATAATATCCATGATACAATTTCCTTCGCGTCGCTCTCTTTCAGATTAGGATGCGCTGCCATTGGTACTTTGCCCCAATTACCGCTTCCTCCGCTGATAATTTTTTCTGCCAGGGTTGCTGTTGCCTGAGGATTCTTTTGATAGCGCTGGGATACCTGTATAAATGCCGGGCCTACTGATTTGGTATCTACTTTATGACAGCCTTTACAATCCAGTGAAAGCATCAGGTTTTGTCCAACCATCTGTTGTGCCAATGCCTGGTCACCCTGGGTTGTTCCGGCCTTATCTCTCTGGTCTGAATAATTAGCCGATACCACAAGATTGTTCAAATCCTTCGCTGAGGTATCATCTGCATCTTCAATTTTTACATTATACTTTACTGGCTTGCCCGGGAAATAAAAGGTTTTGTTTCCTTCGATATTAATCTGAACGGTTGGCGCGGCATTACCTGCGTACACATCAACTGCGTTGCTGGTTGAAGAAGCTTTTTTATCATCCATAACTTCTACCGAAACAGGGTAATCCCCTACTTTGGTAAGAGTATATTGTAACCGTGGTTCTGTGGTTTCTTTTTGTATTCCGTTGCCTAAATGCCAGATATAGGAAACCGGGTCATTGTCAGGATCTTTTGCGTCTACAGTTGCTGTTATTTGCAAAGGAAGATCTCCTGATGTTTTATCAACGTGAACAGAACGAATCTCAGGCGGCCTGTTGCCACCATTAAAATCTATTCTTGCCAATCCTGCATCTGCGTTTTTGGAAAACCAACCGCTTCCATATTCCAACACATACAACCTGCCATCAGGGCCAATTTCCATATCGCTTGGATTATTAAATTTGGTATTCAACATGAAGGGTTCCATGTTATCAAAATCGCCGTTGGGTTTCATGGTTACTACTTTGATCCAGCCGCGTATCCATTCATAAATAAATAATTTGCCATTATAATAGTCAGGATATCTTGTTGAATCAGGATACATATCGGTATAATATACCGGGCCTCCCATAGCACAACGGCCTCCGCTTCCTACCTGCGGAAAATCTGTTGACTCTGCATAAGGATACCAGATATATGCCGGGTTTGCAGGAGGCAAAATCTTTTTGCCGGTATTATTTCTTGAATTGTTCACAGGTCGCAGTGGATCAAACAAGTCACCCGATTTTCCGGTAGCATAATCATACTGGCGGTAAGGAATATTGTTGGCAATAAAGAAAGGCCATCCAAAAAAACCGGCTTTTCTGGCCTGGTTAAATTCGTCATATCCACGCGGGCCGCGGGTGGCCATGCTGTCGTTATTGGCATCCGGCCCTACTTCACCCCAATATAAATAATTGTTTTTCTGGTCTACTGCAATACGATAAGGATTGCGATCGCCCATTACATAAATTTCCGGGCGGGTACTGTCCTCTCCTTTTGGAAAAAGGTTACCATCAGGAATACTATAAGTTCCATCTAAATTCATTGTTATACGAAGAATTTTTCCTCGCAAGTCGTTGGTATTCCCTGCACTACGGCGATCATCATAATGATCATAACCGGGACGATCATCCAAAGGCGCAAAACCATGCGTGTTAAAACCTTTACCCGGTTCGTCAAAAGGAGTAGTGTTATCCCCTGTTGATAAAAACAACTGGCGGTCTTTACCAAAAGCAATGGAGCCTCCGGTGTGACAACAGATCTCTCTTTGCTCATAGAACTGGAGTATTATTTTTTCTGATTTCGGGTCTATTGAATCATTAGTAAAAGTAAAGCGTGACAAGCGATTCACAGAAGTATCAATCGGGCTGTAATAAATATACACATAATGGTTGTGTGCAAAATCAGGATCTTGCTTAAGACCCAAAACACCTTCTTCAGCATTAACACCCGGTGTATGCAGTGTATGCCAATAAACATCTAAAAATCCAACTTGTTTTACTTTTTTAGTTTCGTGGTTGTACATCATAATTTCGCCACGCCGTTGTGCAACCAAAACATCCAGGTTAGGAAGAATGGTCATTTCAGTAGGTTCAAAAAATGTTCCCTGCACCAACTGAGTTTTAGTAAATCGATCTTCCGCAGGTATTGGCGGCGTTTTCACTTTTGCATAATCCAATTCTTTATTATCACCCATAGCATATTTAATTCCACCAAGCAAATGTTTTAAAAAATTGGGTTCGGTGTAAGATTCTGATGTGTGTCCAAGTTCTGTATACCAGGCTCTTCCTCCATCAAAATCATGATACCACGCCATCGGGTGGTTATCTCCATTGGTACCACCTTTATAACTCTTCTCATCTATGGTGAGCAACACATGCAAACCGCTGTCCAGGTTCTTAAAATTGTACCATTCGTCTTTTCTTATCCAAGGGTCTGGCAATCCTTTGGTAGAAATATTATCTTTATCAACCACATGCAGCGTAGCTGTTTGTATTTCAGGATGGCCATTAAAAGTGGCGCCTACCAACCTCTGGTACCAGCCCCAATGATAACCCGCATCGGTAGCAGCATGCACTCCCACAAAGCCACCACCGGCTTCTATATATCGTTGGAAAGCATTTTCTTCATAATTGTTCATAAGTACATCGGTGTTATCTGTGGTACTTAAAAACACAACAGCGGCGTACTGCTTCAGCGTGTCTTCATTAAACATGGCAGAATTGGAAGTAGTATCTACTTCAAAACCATTTTCCTGCCCCAGTTTAAAAATAGCTTGTACTCCATCAGCAATAGATGCATGATGGTAGCCTGTAGTTTTGGTAAACACTAATAATTTGGGAGATCCGGAGCGCTTACTACAACTGTAAAGAGAAAAAACAGAAGCAGCAAGAAGCAGCGCATAAATACGAACGTGATTTTTCATTGAATAATAAGTATTAAAGTTTAATTGATAGCAAAAACGTTAAAAAATTGAAAGTAATTATTTATTGTCAAACAGACATATATAATCACGTTTATTTTACAGTACTAAAACAAAAACATGAAAATGGGGCCATACATAAAAAAATTAATTATTACACTCCCCTGTTCAGCCTAAGAAAATAAAAAAATAAAATTTGTTAGCTTACTGCTATCAAAGAAATTGCTCCTGGCTCTAATTTATTTTTATGGGCATTTTTTAAAATCATAAATTTATCAGGTTGTTTAAAAAATCTAACGATACATGTCCAATTTGAAAACTGCCGGTTGTTATTAAAGTAAATCAACTTAATTAACACGTAAAACTTTAAAAAATGAAAGAATTTGCACTGATCTTCCGGCATCCAAATGCGACCGGAAAAGTTTCTCCCGAACAAATGCAACAATGGATGAAAATACAAAATGACTGGGTAGGAAGTATTGCTGCTCAAAATAAATTTGTGAGCGGAACAGGTTTATTGTTTGATGATGCCAAAGTGGTACATCATAAAGGAGTAGTTACCAATGGGCCTTTTGGCGATATTAAAGAAACACTCGGTGGGTTTATTGTTGTAAAAGCAGAGAATGCTGAAGAAGCTGCCGAAATAGCCAAAGGCGCCGCGGTATTGGCAGGCGATGGAAACACCGTTGAAGTAAGGGAAATATTAAGAACCCGCTAAGAAGCAATGGACTTTTTATAAATGACAGAACCGGAACTTATACCACATTTGTTCAGAACAGAGTACGGCCGGATTACGGCTGTACTTTCAAAACTTTTTGGACTGGATAATGTTGACATTGCAGGAGACATTGCCAGCGAAACTTTTTTAACAGCCGTTGAAACGTGGCCCTATAAAGGGATTCCCGCAAACCCAACTGCGTGGCTTTATACAGTCGCAAAAAATAAGGCGAAAAATTATTTGAAACATCATAAAGTATTTTCAGAAAAAATTGAATCACAAATAAAACACAACCTTGCCTCCGCAGAAGAAATGGAAATTGACCTGTCGGAAAAAAATATTTCCGACAGCCAGTTGCAAATGTTGTTTGCTGTTTGCCATCCTTCTATTTCACCTGAATCACAAATCAGTTTGGCTTTGCGCATCCTTTGCGGTTTTGGCATTGATGAAATAGCAGATGCTTTTCTCACCAATAAAGAAACCATCAACAAAAGAATTTTCAGGGCAAAAGAAAAATTACGAAACGAAAAAGTGGAGATTGTTTTTCCGGGTAATCATGAAATTGAAAATCGACTGGAAAATGTATTGCGCACCATTTATCTTTTGTTTAGCGAAGGTTATTATTCTGAAAGAGAAGATACCATTATCAGGAAAGAACTTTGCCTGGAGGCGATGAAACTCATCTACCTCTTGCTTGAAAATGAACAGACTGATCAACCTTCAACCAATGCTTTAATGGCATTGATGTGTTTTCATGCTTCGCGGTTAGATGCACGCCGGGATGAAAACGGAGAAATGATTTTATATGAGGACCAGGATGTATCTCTCTGGAACACAGAGTTAATTGAAAAAGGAAACTTCTATTTGCAAAAAGCGTCCGGTGGAAATTCAACGCCCAAATATTATCTTGAAGCGGGCATTGCTTACTGGCACACGATAAAAGAAGATTCAAAAGAAAAATGGGAAAGCATCCTGCAACTCTACAATTATTTATTACAAATTGAATACTCGCCTATAGCAGCGCTCAACCGAACATTTGCACTTTCAAAAGCGCGTGGCAAAAAAGAAGCGATTGAGGAAGCAGAAAAATTAAAACTTGATCAGAATCATTTTTACTTCATTTTGCTCGCAGAACTTTATAAAGAAATTGATAATGAAAAAGTAAAACCCAATCTTGAAAAAGCATTGGCATTATCAAAGACCGAAGCGGAGAGAAAGGTTATTCAAAAAAAAATTGATTCTTGATAATAGTTACATAGTAAACCAACTTTTATCGGGTATTTTATTTTGCAATAAAACCCTTTACCATCGCAGGCATTTGATTACTTCGATTTTCAAAGGGAAGTATATACAAACCATGAACAAAATCATTGATTTCCTTGACCGATATCATTCATCCCTTCAGGAAATGGTATCATCTTTAACAAATGATAGATCCCGACAATAATAACCCGGACGCTGAAAAGCCAAAATCTCCAAGAAAGGGTTTTAGGTTATGGTGGGTCTATATTGCTGCTCTTTTGTTTATCTGGATTGTTCCTTTAATAAATAATGCCAACAAAGAGCAAGAGATAACCTTTCAACAATTTCAAAATAATATTCTTACCCGCAATGCAGTCGAAAAAATAGTAATTGTAAATAATGAAAAAGCAGAAATATATATTAAAAAGGAGATGCAAAATGATTCTGTTCTAAGGAAAGTATTTAATCTTCCCAAAGAAAATAATTTAGTTCAGGGTCCGCAGTTTTATATTATTATAGGTTCGCCGGAAACTTTTGAACGAAAACTGGATGAAGCGGAAAAAAATTTTTCTGCAAATAACATGATTCCTGTAAGCTATCAAAAACGCACCAATTGGATTTGGGGTATTGTAGGTTGGGTTTTGCCATTTATTTTAATTTTTGCTTTTTGGAATTTTTTGTTGCGGGGTCGCGGAGGCATAGGAGGCGGAGGTGGTGCTTCGATTTTTAATTTTGGTAAATCGACCGCAACGCTTATAGAAAAACAAAAAAGTACCATAACCTTTGCTGATGTAGCAGGCCTTGACGAAGCACAAGTTGAAGTAAAGGAAATAGTTGATTTTCTTAAAAATCCGGAATCCTTCACCAGGCTGGGAGCAAAAATACCCAAAGGGATTATTTTGATTGGCCCTCCGGGCACCGGGAAAACCTTGCTGGCAAAGGCTGTAGCAGGTGAAGCACAGGTTCCTTTCTTTTCTATTTCAGGATCCGAGTTTGTAGAAATGTTTGTAGGGATTGGAGCTTCCCGGGTGCGTGATCTTTTTAAACGGGCGAAAGAAAAAGCACCGTGTATTATTTTTATTGATGAAATAGATGCCATAGGAAGATCAAGGGGTAAGGGCGCTTTTATGAATAGTTCTAACGATGAAAGAGAAAGCACACTCAATCAATTACTAACAGAGATGGACGGCTTTGGAACCAATAACGGCGTAATTGTATTGGCTGCAACCAACCGTGCTGATATGCTGGACCCTGCCTTGCTCAGGCCCGGGAGGTTCGATAGGAATATTTACCTGGAACTCCCCAATATAAAAGAACGGGAAGCCATTTTTAAAGTGCATCTGCGTCCAATTGTTTACGATAATTCCATCGACCTGCATTTCCTGGCTTCTCAAACTCCCGGTTTTTCAGGAGCCGATATTGCTAATATTTGCAATGAAGCTGCTTTAATAGCAGCCCGGAGGAAAAAGACCATTGTTGAAAATATCGATTTTACAGATGCCATTGAACGGGTAGTTGCCGGGCTTGAAAGAAGGGGAAATCTCATTTCTCCTTCTGAAAAAAAGACCATTGCATATCATGAAGCCGGTCATGCTGTTGTTAGCTGGTTATTAAAACAAGTAGACCCATTAGTGAAAGTTTCTATTATTCCACGGGGTAAGTCTTTAGGAGCTGCGATGTACCTGCCTGAAGAAAAGCAATTGCATAGCAAGACTTACTTTAAAGAACATCTTTGTGCTACCCTTGGCGGAAGAGCTGCAGAAGAAATAGTATTTGGTGAAATATCTTCAGGGGCGCTGGACGACCTGGAGAAAGTAACTAAAGAAGCCTATATGATGGTGGCTTATTTTGGATTTGATAAAAAAATTGGTAACGTGAGTTTTTATGATTCTTCCGGTCAGCGGGATATGGGCATTCAAAAACCCTATAGTGAAGAAACCGAAAAAATAATAGATGAACAAGTACGATTGCTTATAAACGATGCTTACACACAGGCGAAAGATATCCTGGAGAAAAATAAAACTTCATTGCAAAATATAGCCGAACTGCTTTTAAAAAAAGAAGTAATATATAAAGAAGATATTGAAAAGATTTTAGGAAAAAGGGAACAGGAAAATGAAGCTCCATCAGTAAACGGGGAAGTAGCCATTGCTTCACCAACAAAATGAATTCAAAGAAAAAACGATTCTTTATAATAAATTCCAAAAAATAAGATTCTTCGATATTTGTTGCTTTACTGTTGCAGCTTAGTTCTGTTTCATTTTATCGTGTAAGGATAACTGTTAGATCAATAACCGGCGGCCATTCCATCTTTCCTTGGATCTGATGCGCCGTGATAAACGTGTTGTTTTGAATCGAATTTGATGCATTGATAACCGCCAAAATTTCCGGGCGTACCAGCCGCAACTCCATAGCCCATTTGCAATAATGAACGAATGGTTTGTTCAGAAAATCCTGATTCAAGATAAATAATGCCTGCTCCTTTTGCCGTTTGTCCTGTAGGTTCTGAAGATCCTTCATGATCTATTCTTGGGGCATCTCCGGCTTCCTGGATGTTCATTCCAAAATCAATCATGTTCATCAAAACTTCAACCTGCCCTTCCGGCTGAAAACTTCCGCCCATTACGCCGAAGCTCATATAAGGCTTGTCGTCTTTGGTAACAAAAGCAGGAATGATGGTGTGGAAAGGACGCTTATGCGGCGCGTACACATTGTTGGCACCTTCCTTAAGAGAAAATAAATAACCACGGTTCTGTAAGAAAAAACCGAGACTGTCAGGTACCATTCCTGAACCAAAGGCAGCAAAATTGCTTTGTATCAACGATACCATATTTCCTTCATCATCAGCAACAGTAAGATAAATCGTTTCGCCTCCGTTCAAGGCTTTGTCGTTGCCTGCATACACTGCCGGCAAAGGTTTTTGAAGATCAATCAATTTGGCTCTTTCATCTCCGTATTTTTTTGAGATCAGTTGCGCCACAGGAATTTTTACAAAATCAGGATCAGCATAATATTTTGCGCGGTCTTCATAAGCCAGCCTTTTGGCTTCTGTAAAAAGATGAATGTGTTCGGCACTCCCGAATTCCATTTTACTAAAATCAAAATGTTCCAGAATATTCAACATTTCCAAAACAGTGATCCCCTGCCCGTTAGGTGGCAATTCCCAAACACGATACCCGCGGTAAGTAGTTGATACCGGTTCCACCCATTGTGAAGTATGATCTGCCAAATCTTTATAGCTCAGGTATCCTCCGTTCTTTTTCATAAAAGCATCAATGGTTCTGGCAATTTCTCCTTTATAAAAAACATCTCTTCCTCCTTTTGCAATTTTTTCCAGCGAGTTGGCCAAAAAAGGATTTTTAAAAACGTCTCCCCTTTTTGGTGCCGAACCATTCGGCATAAAAACTTCTTTTACATTCGGATTGTTTCCATACAAATCTTTCAATTGCGCATATTCAAAAGCCGCTTCGTCAGCAACAGGAAAACCTTTGCGTGCATAATTGATCGCATAAGAAAGAATATCCGTCATTGGCAATTTTCCGAATCTTCCATGCAATTGATACCATCCATCCACACAGCCCGGAACTGAAACCGGCAGCGGGCCACTGAAAGGAATTTGTTCAGCTCCATTCTTTTTAAGCATCGCTAACGTAAGATTATAAGGAGACCTTCCGGAGGCATTCAAGCCGTATAATTTTTTTGTTTTGGCATCATATACCATCGCGAAAAGATCGCCTCCGATGCCGTTCATTTCAGGATCGGTAACGCCAATAACTGAGTTTGCAGCAATGGCCGCGTCCACCGCCGTGCCGCCTTTCTTTAAAACATCAATAGCTGCTTCAGTGGCAAGCGGCTGGCTCGTGCAGGCCATTCCGTGTTGCGCCATCACCACCGAGCGGGTTGCAAATGTTCTGCCATTAAGCCTGTCCTGTGCATGTATTGAAATGAATGAAGAAAAAATAAACAGCAGTAAAATAGAAATAGAATGCTTCATTGGAAATGGTTTTGGAAAGAAAAGATATCCTAAGATAAGAAGACAAAACAGTAAAGCAACAAAATGCAACGATTTATATTTTGATAGGCACATAAAAAAAACCGGCAATTGTAATTACCGGTTTTCATTTTTATAAGATTGAAAATCTATTTCGATTGAACCAACTTCGCTTTTGGCGCTTTCTTCTTTTCTGATTTAATACGTGCAGTTCCCAAAGGACGATCTTTTGCAAACTCGATCAATATTGGCGCAGCCACAAAAATAGAAGAATAAGTACCGGTGATAACACCGATCAACATAGCGAAAGAAAATCCGCGGGTTACTTCACCACCAAAAATAAACAAGGCAAGCAAAGTGAGGAATACTGTTGCAGAAGTCATGATCGTTCTGCTCAGGGTATCGTTGATCGCGCGGTTGATAATTGTTTCTTTGGAAGCGTCTTTCATATTGTGACTGTCTTCCCGTATTCGGTCAAATACGATTACCGTATCATTCATCGAGAATCCGACGACCGTAAGAATTGCCGCAATAAAATGCTGGTCGATCTGCAACGGGAACGGAACGATATTTTTAAAGAATGAGAATACAGCAAGCGCTACGAAAACGTCGTGCAGCAACGCAATAATTGTACCCACCGAGTACCTCCAATCCCGGAAACGCAGGAAGATATAAACAATGATAGCAAAGATGGCAAAGATGACGGCTTTGATGGCTCCACGTTCCAGGTCTTTAGAAATTACCGGTTGAACTACCTGGTGGGCCTGGATATAATTTTTCGCAAATTCAGGTTCAGTAAGACCTGCCGGTAACTGCGATTTTAACCCCTGGAACAATCTTGATTCCACAGCACTGTCTGCATTATTAACTCCTATCATATAGGAAGTGGTGATCTCAAGATGTTTGTCATCACCCACGGTTTTAATTACTGGATAATCACCAGCAAACGCAACATGCAAAGGATTGCTGATAGAATCCCTGTTTACATTATGATCAAATTGAACTGTATAGCTTCTTCCTCCTTTAAACTCAACCCCCTTATCGAAGCCGTTAAAGAATGAACCAACACCAAAGATCAATACGACGATTGAAATACCGTAAGCTACCCTTCTGTATTCAATGAATTTATAGGTGGCATGCTGGAATATTTTTTTAGAAAAAGCAGTGAAATAATTAAAGTGCCTTTCTTTCGTCATCCAGAAATCAGTCACTAATCTTGAAATTAAAATTCCGCAGAAAAGTGAAAGAGAAATACCAAGCATCTGGGTGGTTGCAAAACCAAGTACCGGACCTAATCCAAAATAGAATAAGATGGCCGCAGTTAAAAATACCGTAACGTGCGCATCAATAACCGGTGCATAAGAACGGTTGTAACCATCTTTAACGGCTTGTTGGTGGCTCTTTCCACGTGCAAGCTCTTCTTTAATTCTTTCAAAAATAATTACGTTGGTATCTACCGCCATACCAATGGTAAGTACCAAACCGGCAATACCTGCAGCGGTTAAAGTAGCGCCCAACGCGCTTAAAATACCAATGGTAAAGAGAAGGTTTAATATTAATGCAATGTTGGCGATCCAGCCGGCAGTATTGTAGTAAACCAACATTAAAATGAAGATCACAATAAATGAAATGATGAATGCCAGCATTCCTCCATGTACCGCAGCCTGGCCAAGTGTGGGGCCTACAATTTGTTCCTGAACAATTTTGGCAGGCGCATCAATTTTACCAATGCGTAAAATGCTGGCAAGGTCCTGTGCCTGCTGAACCGTAAAGTTTCCGCTGATCTCAGAATTTCCACCTTCAATCGGGCCATTTACGTTTGGTGCACTGTACACAATATCATCCAGTACAATCGCGATAGGCCTGTTCACATTATCGGTAGTCATTTTTGCCCAAATGCGACTGCCCGTTGGCGTCATCGTCATCTTAATCGCCGGCCTCCCGTGTTCATCATAATCAGCCCGTGAATCTTCAACTCCCTCGCCTTCCAGTTTGGCTTTGTCGGTTCCCGGAATTGTTTTTATCGCATATAATTCAAAATATCTCTGTCCAGATTTTTCATTCTTTTGTTCAAGTCCATAAAGGAATTTGATGTTGGGAGGAAAATTATTCCGCACCACATCCATGTCAAGGTATTTATTGGCCAGTGATGTATCTTTAGCTTCAACAGTTGCAATGGCAGAATAATATTGAGGCTTTCCGTCGCTTCCTGTTTGTGGCGGAATAAAATGAATAACGCTTCCCAATGGATGTTGGTTAGCCAGCAATCTTGCAGAATCTGCTGTAGACTGGGCAGAGGTTTTAACGGTATCAGAAACACCGCTCAGGTAATCAGCCAATGCTTTATCAGCATCATCAATGTTTTTTCCTATTTCACCAATATTATAAACTTCCCAGAATTGTAAGTGTGCAGAAGCCTGCAACAAATTTCTTACCCTTTCAGCATCCTGAACACCGGCCAGTTCCACATTAATAATTCCTTTGTTTGCATCAAGATTAATTGAAGGAGAAGCCACACCAAACTGGTCAATACGTTTTAAAAGTACTTTATAGGTTTGGTTGATCGCAGTTTTTGCAGTTGCCTGCAACTGGTCTAAAACTTGCTGGTCGTTATCAGTAATCTTAATTGTTTTACCAGCACCTGCAAAAATGCTTGAAAGATTTACTCCCGGATTTTGTTGTTTGAAGTCTTGCCCGAATAAAGTAATAAAATCCTCATCACTTGTAATTTTTTGGGCGTTGGCAGTGGCTAACGCCTGTAATAACCGCGGATCTTTAGGATTGTTACTAAGGGATTTTAATAAACCATCAAGGCTTACATTTAATGTAACCGCCATACCACCCTGCAAGTCAAGCCCGAGGCTCAGCTCATTTTCTTTCGATTTCTGGTACGTGGTTCCTAACAGCGGATAGATTTTATCATCCCTGGTACTATCCAGGTAATGATGAAAAGTAGCCTGTACAAGATGGTCTTTCTCATCACCGGTAACGCCAGGATGGCTCCGGGTTACAAATTGTATGGCCTTTTCTTTCATTTTATTCTCATGGGCGTTAACTACCCAGGTAAAGGAAAGCTGATACACAGAAATGAGAATAAGCATAATGGCAAAAAACCACACTAAACCTTTCAGTTTCATAACTTGATTTAATTTTTAGAAGGTCGCAAAGATAGGGGTTTGATATGAAAATTTTTAAGGAGATTACCCCTATTTTGAACGTGTGCAAAAAAACTAAAAATAATAATTGATTTATAAGAGTTTTGAATAATCAATTTTTAAGTTAAAATTAATTGGGATTCCCACAAGTGAGCAAAGATTTCAACCTTTGACCAACTCTCTTTTTCAAATTACATTTTCTTGTCTGCGAAAGTCTGTGGTGTACCCTCTTCCCGAAAATCTTCGTGAAATATCATTTTAGTTTAAAACTTCATTTAGCTTTTCTGTAAGCTTATCACCAAAAATATTTTTGGCGATGATTACCCCGTTTGTATCAACCAAAACATTGGAAGGAATTGCTTTTATACCATATTCATCAGAGGTTGAATTTTGCCAACCCTTCAAATCAGAAACCTGGTTCCAGTCAAGATGATCGTCAGCAATGGCTTTCACCCAACGATCTTTTTTGGTGTCGTAAGAAACACCCAGAATAGTAAATCCTTTATCTTTAAATTTGTTGTAAGCAGCCACCACATTGGGGTTCTCGCGACGACAAGGACCGCACCAACTTGCCCAAAAATCAATCAAAACATATTTACCTTTTAAAGAAGACAAACTGAGTTGCGTGCTATCAGGTGTGTCTTGCGTAAAATCAGGAGCCGGTTTTCCTATGGCTACTTTTTCGTAAGTATCCAACATTTTTTTGATCTCTTTACCTTTTAAAGAATTTTGTAAAGAAGGATCCAATTCGTGATACAAAGGTGCTACCTCCCTTGCATCGGCATAATAAGAATAATTTTCGAGGATAGCCATAGCGCCGCGCATTGACTTTGGATTTTCTTTTACATAAGAGGAAACGATTTTTCTTTTTGCGGCTAAAATGGCAAAGTCAACCTGGTCGAGGCTGTCCATTACTTTGCGGTTTTTATCTTTATAAGCCTGTTCATACAATTTGCTGTCTGCTGCTTCCCATTTAGTAACGAACCTCATTCTTTCCTTTAATAATTTATCATCGGAATTCACTACTGAACCTTTTACGCTTAATAATTTTAATGAATCTCCGCGCCCAAGAATCTGCATGGAAGTAGGTTCTACATAAAAAGTAAAATAATCGTTGTGCCTTTCGGGCATGGTGAGCGAAGCAAAATAGGGTGAAGAAACAAAACCGGTGAATTTAAATTTACCTTCTTTAATGATTGCAGAATCTTTAAAGGTGACGCCTTGTTTATAAATATTCAGAAAGATCGTTCCGCTTTTTATTTTCTCAAGATTTCCATTAATAACATAAGTTGAATCCTGGGCTTTGGTATGAAAATATAAAAATAAAATCGCAGAAAGAATCAAAATAAATTTCTTCATGAATATTGTTTTGGCCCAAAGTTAAGGTTATTTGAAAAAACGTATTTGCCATTCATCCATCATTTGAATAAAATAAAAAACAGCATTAATTATCGGTTCATTGTAATTTATCCAGAATCAAAAATGGTCAATCATGATTTAATTGCTCACGCATCTTCATTAAATATTCATCAAATTTTTTGTACACTTTAGGCATTTCAACTCTGATATCATATTTCTTAGGTACCGTTAGATTTCTGGTTAACCAATCCATAAAAAGATCACATTCCTTGTTTTTACCGATTGATGCGTTTTTAGCCGATATAGCTGTACCCCCCTGTTCATTAATAAAAATAGTCGTTATTCCCTGTTCAAAAGTCCGCTCTAAATCTTTGGTGGCATCTTGCTCCTTCCCTGATTTCCAATTGAGATAACCGACTATAAAAAAAATTTCCGCGTTTTTTTGATCCATCAGTGATAGTTTATTGAAAATATCAAATGCCTCATTTGTACTATCCTGGAACAAAGCAATTTCACCCAGTCGTAAATTTGGATTTAATGTTTCTTTGTTTAAGTCGGCGGCACGTTTGAAATACCACTTCGACTTCTCCGGATGAAAATAATCCGGATGCTTCATACAAAAATAAAGATTGCCTAATTGATTATAAGCCCGTTCACTTTGCGGATTCAGCTTAATTAATTTTTCCCATCTGTTTTGAGCCTGATCAAATTTATCCAACTTCATATACATATTTCCAATATAATACAGCGCATCTTCATGAGCCGGATTCAATTTGAGGGCTTCCTGATAATCTATAATAGATGAGTCTTCTTTACCCTGCAACCGGTATTCGGTGGCACGATTGTAATAAGACCAGAAAGTTTGTATTGAATCGGATTTTACAACTTCATTTACAGAGCCACTATGATCAGAATGTCCCAAATACTTAACTATTGTGATGCCCGCAAATGCAATGAGGAGGAAGATAACTACTATAAAAATAAATTTTTTATGTATCATAAGGTCTCATCAATTATGAAGATTCTTTAAATTTTTAATCCTATTTACTCCTTCGGTTATTTCTATACGTTCATTTATCGGAATATTCAGAAATTGCTGATTAAGACCGCTCGGCCACTGAATTTTAAGCGTATCTACTTTCGTATATTTTGCTAAACCAAAATGTTGCGTCAGACTATTTTGTGATAAGTATGAACTCTGATTATTTACTTCGCGAATTTGAGATACTTTGCCACTTACTATCCTTATTCTGGCCCCGATCGCCGACCGATTACTTTTGGTACCCACCAATTTTAATTCCAACCAGTTATTTTTATTCCCGCCGTCATTTCTCAATAGCACCCCCTCGCCACAATTATTTACTATAAACACATCAACATCCCCGTCATTATCATAATCTCCAAACGCTGCTCCCCTGCCTACATTTTCATAGGATAATGCTTCACCACTAACTGGTGTTACTTCGGCAAACCCTTTTTCAGGCCCTTCATTCCAAAAGAGACGGTCTTTCATTGGAACTAAATATTCTGGATGATCTTCTTGCTGGTTGGTACTACCGTTAATCACCAATAAATCAAGGCGGGTATCATTGTCATAATCAAAAAATGAAGTGCCCCATGCCACATCATCTAATGAAACCTGGCCAAGGCCATATTTTTCTGCCTCATCCTGAAATTGAAGGGCATGTAGTGTACCCGGTATTTTACCTATTGTATTAAGCTTATTAATATAAAAACCATTTTCTTCGGCAAGCCAATGGGTTACAAATAAATCCATATCTCCGTCATTGTCCCAATCTCCGACAGCAAGACCCATGGCACCACGATAATCAGCCACGTGTGCCAGGTGACTAATTTCATTAAATGTTCCATCCCCGTTATTTAGATACAGCACATTATCAGACACATCATTAGCGACATACAAATCAGGCCAACCATCATTATTAAAATCACACCAGGATGCAGAAAGACTCTTTCCTTTAGGATCGGCAACTCCTGCAGGAATGGCTACTTCTGTGAAAGTTCCATTTCTGTTGTTATGATATAATAAGTTACGTTGCGGAGGAAAAGACAAAGGATTAATACCGGCTGGTTCTTCATTATTATCCCTGGTTGATACTGGCTGTTTATCCAATTGACTGTACTTTACATAACCACAAACATACAAATCCAAAAAGCCGTCTCTGTCATAATCGGCCCAGCTGGCGCCCGTCCAAAAGCCTTCCTTTCCTCCAAATCCGGCTTTACTGGTTTCATCTGCAAAAGTGCCATTTCCGTTATTATGATAATATACATTTTTACCATAAGCGCTAATAAAAATATCGGGATAACCATCATTATCAACATCTCCAACCGCTACTCCCATTCCGCAACCATGAAAGTTTATTCCTGACTGTGTGGTTACATCTGTAAATGTTCCGTTACCATTGTTATGATAAAGCCTGGTATAGGCAGGGGATTTTTTAACTTCCTCCGGAGTCATCGTCAAAGGACCTGCTTCATTCACCACTAATAAGTCATCAAAGCCGTCCTGGTCATAATCAATCCATGCTGCACCGGATCCCATATCTTCAGGTAATTGAGTGCTACGTTTTCCATAGAAGTGTGTGAAATTGATACCGGCTCTCTTTGTAATATCCGTAAAGACTACATCCGGATGATTCTTCGGAACCGGCTTATATAGTTCCGCCGTAACGCCTTTCACCGTTTCTCCGGGACTATAAAGGTTTACCTTTTGCTTCCTGAAAAAAAAGAGAGCTAATACCAATGCAAATACAGTTGCTATAAGGCTTGTTACAAAGATGGACCGTTTTCTTCTGGATACAGACATAAGTATTACGAATGGGTGTGGTTTGATCTTTTGACAATTATCTTCTTAGAATCACTGGATAAAACAGTAACCGGAGCAGTGATATCAATTTTGCCATTGTCAGAAAAAAAAGTGTTAAGTACAAACTGGTTGAATTTTCTATAACACAATTTAGCATTAACATACAGCGTATCGTTAGTATGAGTATTACCTTGTATCCCCGGTTTATAAATAAAATTATATTTTAACTGATCACTGAATCCGGGGTAAAGCGCCCGGCTGAACTTTATACCAACCAGGTTCCACAAATTATGTTTGTCTACATCGCTCCCAAACTGATCAACGGGCTGAGCACGATAGATAACTGATCCTGGCGGAATGAAGTGATGCTGATCCAGAACACCGGAAGAATAAACTATATTACCATAACTGTCTTTTACGGTTACCTCAATCCAAGCTTGTATCAAATCGAGAGGACCAGTAGGAAAGTGATGCCCGGATTTATTGTTTGTGACAGTCACATCTATCCCTACTCCTTGTCCGGCACTAATAGTGTCAGGAGTTTCTACCTGGATAGGAAGAACCGCACCATTATGCCATTTATTTTTAATTTCCGGAATCTGTATTTCTCCCTTCAGCCATTTTTCCACTAATTCTACTTGTTTTTTACCACCCGGAAGTTTCAATAAGGTTGGCATGAACTGATTGCCACCAAGGAATCGGTGGCTTCGGTGCATATTATCATTGGGTGTTCTGTTATAATCCGACGGATCTCCGTTAGCCGGATCAAATGAAGAATCCAGCGGCATATGGCATTCGCGGCACTCAATCGATTTCGTAGCCACCCCAGGATGATTCCAGTGACTTTTTCGCCAACTGTCATATTGATTCTGCAACTGTACCGTTCCTACACCGTTTACTTGTTTATCAATAAATTGTTTATGACATGAACCACAGAATTCCGGCGTCTTTAAAATTGTTTTGTTAAAACTCGCAACATGGTACTGTGGATAAGCGCGAATTAAAAAATCACTCAAAAACTTGGCTGCTTTTCCTTTTTCTATTTCATACATATAGGGTACCCGTTTTGTAATCTGGTACTGGGCATTCCCCATTACATCGACTTTTGTTATAGAATGGCAACTTACACAGGATATTCCTTCATCCAATCCCATCGGATTTGTGAGTTTAGTATCATCCAGATTCTTGGAACCGGATAAAAGAGAAATCGGATCGTGGCAACCTCCGCAATATCGTGTCGATGCAGGACCTTTTTCAACGGCCATAGCATGCTGAACTACACGAAAAGCCGGATCCATGGCAGAATAGCGATGAGCATTGGCTTCCCATTCATGGCCTATATTGGTATGACAACCACTACTCATACAGGATTTTGAATTACCCAAAAGCCGGGCATCGATAGCATGCCCGTTTATGGTGGTGGCAAGGCTCGGCTCAAATGGCTTATTCTTACCATACATAAACTGGTAATTAGCCGGAAATTTATTATTAAAATGAATCGGATTATAAGCATAAACGAAAAGAGCCACGAAAGCTATTAATATGGTAAGCACAAAAAAAACACGGTATCCAAATGTTCTTTCAGCTTTTATGAGTGAAAGAGTTTTCTTCTCCTTATTGGCTTTATAATCGCGGATAATTAATAACCCTATATGAGGTACTATTGATAACAAAAAGGCAAATGTTGCAACAATATGGATCTGATCCCATAAATAATTTATACGGGTTTGGAATACAGCTTCGTAGGTTAACAGAAGACCGGTTATAGCAGCTACGGCCGCAGTACCCATTGCAATATAACCTATCAGTTTATGCTGAGTAAGGTGGTTCTTACGGTACGACAACCAATGTCGTATTTGATAAATGATATAGGGTATAACTACTACAAGCCCGAGGGCTGTATGTATAACAACAAGGGCCTGGGTAGTTAAACTGAAAGAACCCAGGTATATTATTAAACCGGAAATCAATTCAAAGAGCAAAAGCCCGACTACCCAAATGGTTAGCCGGCTATGCCATTTTTGTTTATGCAACTCCATAATAAATAAGTGTTTTTATTTTTAATTAAATACAGCGGATGTTATATCTGATAAGTAAGAAATGGCTGTTTTTCTGCCAGGTATTTAATTATACAAGCAATACATACAACCTGAATATTGATAAAACCGGGGATTTCTAGATTATGCAGGTCTTAAGAGGTATAATTAATAACCATACAATCAGGCTGATGAAAACAAATACAAGCTTCTGCTAACGATTAAATTCCTTTTTAAGGAGGTATCGTTTATTGGATTTTTTTTCATGGCAGTTATTTGAAATAAAATTATTGGAACAAAAACCCTGAAAAGCTGTTTCAAATCAGATTTTTACATGATACCGATCAGGTTTTAAAAAATAAAAATTATAGAGGAACTATTAAAAATGGTTTTCTCCCTATATTCTGATACAGTGAACCAACAAATAAGGAGAATTTTATTTGGGTTGTTGATCGCGTTGAAGATGAATTGAAAAAGAAATATCGAATACCGGCTAATTTGAAACAGAACTTTTTCAGTGCACTGAGTGCTTTCACTTGTCAACAAATTTGAAAGAGATACAACAGGTACATTTTTATCTTCTTTATAATATAAATGTGCAATTGCTTTGTTACCGGCAAACAAATTGAAAAGTATGGCTAATTTTATGGTTCATTAAATTGAAACGTATCATGCGAAATATGAAAGTTCATTTTCTTCTTTTGGGTTTACTTTTTTGTGCTCCTTCCTTTCTAACCGCACAAAGCCATGATGTAAAACAAATAGCTCTTACAAATTTTAACCTGCAATCTTCTTATGTAATTACTGAAACGGGAAAAGAACTTTCCACTTCGGCCTATAATTCGCGTGTATATTGGTTTCCGGTGAAGGTTCCTTCAACAGTTCTAACCGGTTTGGTTGCCAATAAAGTGTATCCCGATCCTTATATCGGCATGAACAACATGCTCATTCCTGATGCTTCCGATTCTTTTAATCACCAGTACAACCTGGAGCAGTATAGCTATCTTCCCAATGAACCCAACCCCTGGAAAAAACCTTATTGGTATCGAACCACTTTTACAGTTCCTAAAAGTGATAAGGGTAAACATTTTCAACTGATTTTTAAAGGAATTAATTATCGCGCCGCCGTTTGGGTAAACGGAAAGCAGATCGCAGATTCTTCTCAAATGGCCGGCATGTTCGCTCAGTACAGCCTTGACGTGACTAATACAATTCATGCCGGAGAAACCAATGTTCTTGCCGTAAAAATTTATCCGTTGGATTACCCGGGATTACCCGCTACACCACAATTAAAAGCGCTGGGGGATTTCTTTGCGAACGGAGGCCCAACCGGTGATATAGGAAAAAATGTAACGATGCTTTGTTCTGTAGGCTGGGACTGGATGCCGGCAGTTCGTGACAGAAATATGGGAATCTGGCAACCGGTTTATTTACGCACTTCAGGGCAGGTGGTAATTCAAAATCCACATATCAAAACAGAGCTTCCTAATCTTCCTGATACCAATATTGCCCATCTATCGCTCGATCTTTCTTTAAACAATTATGGTGCAGAAAAACAAAATGGAAATTTAAAAATTACGATCAGCCCTGAAAACTTTAGTGGGCCATCTTTTACCGTAAATCAAAAAATTTCAATCGATGCAAATGGTTCTGCTGATGTTCATTTAAGCCCTCAAAACGTTAAACAGTTTACTATTCAAAAACCACATTTATGGTGGCCTAACGGCTATGGACAGCCGAATTTATACCGCATCCGGTTGCAATATCAAAACGGCAACCAAATTTCTGATGATACGTCATTTGTCTTAGGAATCAGGACGGTGAGTTCGAAAGTGGTAATGGTGAACGGTTGGGCACGAAGAGATTTTTATGTGAATGCGGAAAGGATTCATTTAGATGGTGGCGCGTGGGTTCCTGATATGATGCTCAACAGGGATTCAGCCCGTTATGATTATGAACTGCACTTGTGCAGAAATGCAAATATCAATTTGGTTCGTATCTGGGGCGGCGGCATTGCACCGCCGGATATTTTCTTTGACATGGCCGACAAATACGGATTATTGGTTTGGCAGGATTTCTGGGTAACAGGTGATACACAGGGCGAATTTAAAGGCTCACCCGACTGGCCTTTAGAAGGAAATGTTTTTATCAGGAATATGGAAAGCACTATTTACAGGATTAGAAATCATGCCAGTTTATTACTTTGGACAGGAGGAAATGAAGGCCATGCAAGAAAAGAATTGTATGATGCGATGCGAAATGATGTAGCCACACTTGATGGCACAAGGCCATTTATTCCGAGTTCATCAGGTTTTGCAAAATTGCCCACTGGCTGGAAAGGTTCATGGCCTGATGACCAGCCTTCAGGTGTTTATAGCGGCGGCCCTTATTCATGGCAGGATGCGGCTCATTATTACAAACTCGCTGATGCGGGAAGAGACTGGGTTTTTAAAGATGAAACCGGCATTCCTTCCCAGCCGCCTTACGAAACTTTACCGGCAATTATTAATAACCTTGTTCCTGACTCTACCCTACCTTTTCCTTTAAATAATACCTGGGGTTATCATGATGCGTGTGTGGGCAACGGCCATTATGATACCTATTACAATGCCATGGCTGAAAGATACGGAGCGCCTGAAAGCATGAAAGACTTTTCAGATAAAATGCAACTGGTTAATGCCGATGGTTATAGGGGAATTTTTGAAGCTGCTGGACATAAATTAAATGAAACCGGTGGCGTAATGTTGTGGAAATTAAATGCGGCTCTTCCAAGTGTGATCTGGCAGGTGTATGATTGGTATCTGAACCCGAATGCGGGATATTATTTTATGAAAAGAGCCTGTGAGCCGGTGCATATTCAATTGAACCTCGATGATTCGGTAGTTGCAATTGTTAACCGATCTTATAAATCACAAGTTGGTTTAAAAGCAGAAGTTAAGGTGTACGATCTGAACAGTAAATTATTATTCAGCCAAAATAAAGCGATGAGTTTAAAAGCAAGTGATGTAAAAGAATCTATATCGCTGCAAAACGTTTTGGCAAAAGAAAACGGAGTTTCGTTTGTGGTTTTATCTCTTAAAAATGCAACAGGAAAAACCATTTCGCAGAATACTTATTGGTTTGCTCCCGATCATAATTTTAAAGTATTAAAAGAAATGCCTGCCGCTGAGGTAAAAGTAAAAGTGATTAAAACCGAAAAGCTGAAAAACGAAACAAAATGGACATTGCAAATCTCCAATACTAACAAAGGATTAGCCTTCTTTATTAATCCGCAGATCATCGAAAATGGGAAAGAGATATTGCCATCTTTTTGGTCAGATAATTATTTTTCATTGTCGCCAAACGAAAGCACAACGGTTACAGTAAGTATTCCGAATGCTAAAATTGCAATCGGCAAAACTCAATTGGCAGTAAGCGGATGGAATGTGGAGAAAAAAATCATCCCGTTGGGAATAGCAAATAATTAAAAATATAAATCCGGATTATTTATTTGTTTACTGAGATTTTGAACTTTTTGAAAGTTGACCAACCAGGAAAACTTTCCCACTTAAAATCCCCAGCTCTTCATCACTGCTAAATCTTCTTTTGAACAATCAAGCGGTGATTTGCCCTGGTAAGATTCCTGCTCGATAATAAATTCTGTAGTGCCGCCCTTTGCTTTGAAGACATCAACAATTTCTTTTACGGGTAGGATGCCTTTGCCCAGAACAGTGCTTTCGTAATTGTCGCCCATCTCGCCTTTGCCCGGCGCTTTGATCTCATCTTTTACGTGCATACTTTGGAATCTTCCGGGATGTTTTTGAACGATTTCCAAGGCTCTTCCTCCGGCGCCGTACATATTGCCGATGTCAATTTGTTGCAACACCAGGTCAGGATCGGTTTTGTCTAAAATAATATCATAAATCAGCTTGCCATTCAATGAATATTTAAATTCAAAATCATGATTATGGTAACCAAATTTTAATCCTGATTTTTTGCATAGTTCACCCGATTTATTGAATACATCCAAAAACGCCAACAGGTCATCATAATTTTGACGAAGGCTCTCATCAAGCCACGGACTGATGACATACATCTCTCCTACTATCGCGGCGTCTTCAACGGTTTGTTTCCATACATCTGTAAAATCTTTGGTGCTGGTATTCCAGTCTTTAGCCGACATAACGGTATGGCCGCTCGGCATATACAGGCCAAGATCATCCAATACTTTTTTAAAATCTGCAGCAGAATAGCCATAAAATTTTCTGTCAATATAGTTGGCATGTTCTACATTCTTATAACCCATAGCAGCCAACTGTTTCAGCGTCCCCAGCGGATCTTTCTGCATGTCGTCGCGCACCGAATATAACTGTATGCCGAGAATATGATCGCTGGCTTTTTTATTGGCAAGAATAAAGTCGGGCAGTAACATAGTTCCTGCAAGTGCGATAGAACTGTTGACGAGAAATTTTCTCCTGGTTAGTTTCATGATTAGTAGATTTTGTGATGATAGATTAAGAAGACGGTTTGAAAAATGCAATACGGTTTCGTGAATAAATTTAAAGAGAAATTTTAAATAAATCGCTTTTCATTTCGCATTGATAAATAACCAAATAAAAAGGATTATTTTTTATTGGTTTACTGCGAAAGGATCGCTTATTACAAATTGCTAAAATGGTTTTTTGATGCGGTTGAATTTACAGCCCCCGGTTTAAACTTTATTAAATAAATTTTTATTCGATTTTCAAAAAAGAGAAAATTCTCTTCAATGCATTATTTTTACGCTCAAACTTTTTAATCATTGCTATGAAAAAAATTCTTGCTCTTTTAGTCGTTATCACGTTTACGGCTACACGTAGTTCTGCCCAGGAAAACATTCATTATAAAATTTCTTTTGCCAATTACCGCCATCATGAGGCACAGGTACAATTGGTGGTTAACAAACTCAGCAGCGCTCCGGCAACTTTTCGCATGAGCCGTTCTTCTGCGGGAAGATATGCTACCGCTGAATTTGGGAAGAATGTGTATAACGTAAAAGCGTTCGACAACAATGATAAGCCTTTGACAATAGAAAGAGTTTCAGGTGATATTTATAAAGTGGCGCATCATCCATCCACCGTAAAAATCACCTACACTTTATATGGCGATTATGGAGACGGAACTTATGATGACATTGATTCTTCTGAAGCGCATTTGAATATGCCTGCCACGTTTATGTGGATCGAAGGGCACGACCAGGAACCGATCACTTTTGAATTCGACATGCCTCAATCGCTTCACTGGAAAGTGGCTACTCAACTGAAACCAATGCCTGCAACTAACACCTACTATGCACGCAATTTTCAATACATGATGGATTCGCCGACAGAGCTGAGTGATTTTCATTTGCGCACATGGACCGTAAAAAATCCGGATGGTAAAAACGAAGTAATGCGATTGGTAATGCACGCCAAAGCATCAGACAGCTTGATGAACGCATATACAGCAATGGAACAAAAAGTGGTAAAAGAAGAAGAAGCGGTTTTTGGTGAACTACCTGATTATGATTACGGCACGTACACTTTTATTGAGAATGTAAATCCTTTTGTGCATGGCGACGGAATGGAACACCGGAATTCTACATTTATTACTTATCGCGGACAGTTGGTTGATAATGTGATGAATGTCCTTAGCACATCCTCCCACGAATTTTTTCATTGCTGGAATGTAAAGTGTATTCGTCCGCGAGATATCGAACCTTTTGATTTTAAAGAAGCGGATATGAGCAGCAGCCTTTGGTTTGCCGAAGGTTTTACGCAATATTATGGCGAGCTCGTTTTGCAGCGTGCAGGGTTTAAAGATTTGAATGAGTATTGCGGTATTCTTGGCGGTATGTTGAATTACGTTTTGAACAGTCCGGGCTCGAAAGAGTTTTCAGAAGTTACCATGAGCAACCAGGCAGTTTTTACTGATGCCGGTGTTTCTATTGACCGCACCAATTATCCGAATATTTTTACTACTTATTATTATTATGGCGCAGTTACCGCGCTGGCACTTGATTTCAGACTGCGTAATGATTATCATTTAACGCTGGATGACTATATGCAAGCGGTTTGGAAAAAATTTGGCAAGCCTTACATTCCTTATACGAATGAAGGATTGGAAAAAGTACTTGCAGAAGTAACCAAAGATCCTTCGTTTGCTAAAAGCTTCTTTAATAAATACATTTATGGCACTCAAAAGAGTGATTATAAAACGCAATTGAAAAATGCCGGTTTGGATTTGGTAAAAGCCAATCCCGGCAAAGCATGGATGGGAAATTTCAGAACAGAAGCTGCTGACAATGGTTTACAAATTTCCACCAATACATTAAAAGATCAACCCATCTACAATGCAGGCCTTGATTACGATGATGTGATCACTGAACTGGACGGCAAATCTATTTCAAGTGCGGAAGACATCCAATCTATATTGGCAGCTCATCAGCCCGGCGATAAGATTGAGGTAAAATATATTCACCGTGAAGTGCCGAATGAAGCGGAAATTACTTTACAGGAAGATCCTTCACTAAAAGTGGTGACTTATGAAGAAGAAGGAAAACCCGTTACCGAAGCGATAAACCAATTCAGGAAAGCATGGCTGGGAAGTAAGGTTTCAAAGTGATGAAAATGCATAACTTTATCTAACTAAATTTCCTCATTTATGGATATCATCCGCACTGCTGTTCCTTCAGACGCGCCTGCTCTTTTGGAAATTTATGCGCCTTACATTTTAAATACGGCCGCTACTTTTGAAACAGAAGTCCCTTCTGCAGAAAATTTTGCGCAAAGAATTATCACTTATCAGCAAGACTGGCCGTGGCTGGTTTATGAAAGTGATGGTGTTATCGCCGGCTATGCCTACGCTACCAAACACCGCGAAAGATCGGCTTATCAATGGTGTGTGGAAAGCTCCGTATACGTTCGTGATCATTTTCATCAAAAAGGAATTGCGATGTCTTTGTACGAAAAATTATTTCCCATTTTAAAATACCAGGGATGCAGGAATGTGTTTGCCGTCATTACGCTACCGAATGATAAAAGCGTAAGGTTTCACGAAAAAAATGGATTTACATGGTTGACTGATTATAAAAATATTGGTTACAAATTGGGCCGGTGGCACACGGTGAGTTGGTGGCAATTGACATTAAATGATTATGATGCTAATCCCGCACCGGTGATAAAATTTTCTGAAGTAGGCGCTCAGTTTTTGCATTCGGTTTTAGAGAAAGTATAAATTCATTTGCTGGATAATTAGGGCAAAATAAAAATTTGAAATAAAAGTTTGTTTACTGTCTAAAACCGGCACAAGAAGCCTTCGCTCTTTTCCTGCTCCTCTTTCTTGCGGCAAAACGGGTTTCATTTCATTATTGTTTTGGATAATTTGAAAATGAATAAGGTAGAAATAGCCAATACAATGGCATACGCGGCATACCATAAAGTTTCCTGTCCGGGTGTAATATTAAAAGGACCAAATGTAACAAGGCAGCCTGTAGATATAATATGCATAAATTGCACAATTACGATGCTATTTGTTTTAGAATAAATCCACATCATAAGAAGTCGCATCGAAACAAGAATTGCAATAAAGGCTATAAAAAAGGGTATTAAAAATTGTTTATGAGGGCTCGCTGCCCCAAGAAAATCAATTACCGGCAAATGCCAAAGTCCCCAAAATATTCCCAAAATTAAAGCTGATTTAAAAACAGAAAATTTTAATCGTAATTTTTTATAGGCAAACCCTGTCCATCCAAGTTCTTCAAGGAAACCGGCGGGGATTCCAAACAAAAATCCCAGGAGAAAAAAGTTGGGTTTGAACACCGGTGAAACAAATCTTTGCAGAATAAAAAGAGTTATCAAAATTAAAGACAGTGGAATAATAAAAGCGACTACATACCATTTAAGCGGAGCTTTCCATTTCCCCATTCGTGAAAAGAAATTTCTAATACCGGTTTTCCCTTCAGTAAGGTAGGTCAAAGTAAAACTTGTTGTAACTGGTCCGATAAGCATTATTGGAAACATAAGAAGTCCATCCAACTTAGGAATAGGTTGACCGCTAAATAACTTTGGTGAAACCAAAATAAAGGCACCCAGCCATGAGATTGAAAACGTTGCAATAAAATAACAGGTGACAGGATTCCGTTGAATAAAGTTTTTTAAATTCATCGAAAATAAATTGTGTGGGTTTTTAGTTGGGATGTTTCATATAAAATTACTTACAATGGACAGGCCGGAAAAATCGAATTTCTGACTGCCGAACCTTTGCAAATTCATAATTTACTGATTATTGTTATTCTTTCTTCTCTTTACCGGTACCGCAACTTTTTGAATTCAATTTTAGGGGAAATATGATTTAATTTGAAGTGATTACAACAAAATAAAAATTTATATTAAAAGTTGGTTCACTGTTTGAAATCAACACAAAAGCCCTCCCTCTTTTTCTGCTCCTCATTCTTGCGCTACAGCCGGGATAGAGATAAAGAAACGATATAAAGATCTTTATAATCATTTTTAATTGTAAGTTTGATTATTCAATTTCAAAAATTCCTTTATGCATGTCAAAATAAGTAAGAAAGGAAGAAGTGTTATTAATGACAAAAAATTAGCTTCCGAAGTGGTTTTAACTGTTGTAAACAACCAACAGCAACTTGAAGAAGGAAAATTAGTGCATATCAAAGGTCGTAATATTGGTGTTAAGTTGGTAACTACTGTAAAAGACTCTAAATAATCTTCTCATTTAAATGAATTTAGCTCTAAGTGCTATTATATTAATTATTTTATTGCTTCCGGGTGCTGTGGCAATAAGAGCGTATTATACTTCATTTAAAGATAAAGAATCAGGTATTGCAATTCCTTTTAGCGATTTACTTTTTAAGGGAATTCTGATTTCAATTTTTTTACATGCCATTGCTATATCTGTAATTCATCTTTGCAATTCTACATTTAGCTTTAATCTTCTATTCGAAATTCTGGCAGGTAAAGATATTTATGCTTCAGATTCGTACCTCTCAAGTTATTTTATTGAATTCATTTGGTATAATATTTTAATCTCTCTTATAGCGTGGTTTATGGCCAAAGGCTTTAAATCCTGGGTAAGAAGAAGGAATTTTGATATAAACTTCTTTTCATTAAAAAATACCAATTATTGGTCCTACGTATTTAGTGGCAGATATTTAGACACCAATGGAGTTCAGGGAACGAAAGCTGAAACAGATTTGATTGTGTTGGATATTCTTACTAATTCAAATATTATCTATAGCGGTATTTTGTTGGACTTCAATTATTCAGCTTCAAAAGATGAATTACAAAATATAATTTTAGGTTCTACCTATAAAAGAAGTTTCGAAAAGGAAGGCAAAGACGAAAACCCGGAACATTCTGCCGGTATTCCTACCTTAATCCCCGGCGATGTATTTATTATACCAATGAGTAAAGTTGTAAACATCAATATCAATTATATAAGTATATCGGAATTGTAAAATCAAAATACCGAAAAAGAGTTATAAACCAGGTTCCTTTTTTTCAGTGCTGATTGTTTGCAGGTCTGCAATGTAAATACAAAAAGACGATTTTTTGTTCGTCTGCTGAAACTATACTCTGGGTTCATGGCAAATGAAACGGAAGTACGATATTAGCAGTTAATATTTATTTTGGAACAATTGCTGAAAAATCCACCACAAAATAAAAATCTCTTTTTAAAAGTTGGTTTACTGTCCTCCACAAATCTTACTCGTGTTCATAATACGGAATCTCATCATGGCTCTCGTTTTCTTTTTGCTCCCAGTAAGCAAGCGTAACCACATGTCCGTTGGGCGTTTTTAAAAGCCTTCCAAAAATGGCATTGATGGGATTGAAAGTATAGTCGGTAACGCCAACCGTAAAGGTTCCAGGAAGTTGGGGTTCTTCAGGCGGCGGAGGGGCGGGCTCCTCTCCTTCTTTTTTTACAACAGGTTTGGCAACAACCTTTGGGGCCGGTGAAGGAACAACAACAACGGTAAAACCATTGTATTCCAACAACTTTTTTAAGAACTCAACACGTTCCGGAGAAACTTCTTTTTCAACAATGCCGCATTTAATTCCATCGAGCTCTTCAAATAAATGATTTTTATTGATGGCCATTTTTTAAATATTTTATTTAATCACATTAGTGATTGAATGTAATCGTAAACCCAACTAAATATACCCGCGAAAACAATACCTGCCGCACAGAGGTACATGCCGAATTTGGTGGAAAGCTGCACTTTTATTTTCCCTATAGGTTCTTCATTTTTATCCATAAACATCGACCGGATCACTCTTAAATAATAATACAGTGAAACGATCAGGTTTAGCGCAGCTATCGTGATGAACAGATAATTGGCATTAGCAGCGCCGGATTTTAGCAAAAATAATTTACCAAAAAATCCTGCTGTCGGCGGAATGCCCGCCAGCGAAAATAAGGCCAGCGCCATGATCCAGGTTAAGAAAGGATTAGTTTGATAAAATCCTTTGTAGTCGCTGATGTTTTCTTTGCCGGTATTCGATGAAATAGTGGCTGCCACACCAAATGCGGCGAGGTTTGAAAAGACATAGATCAAAACAAAATACACAACGGAAGTAAGCCCTTCCGGCGAATTGCCGCTGATGCCCACCAAAATAAAACCTACCTGAGCAATGGAAGAAAAAGCAAGAAACCGTTTGATGTTTTGTTGCCGCAACGCAAAAAGATTTCCGGTGATCATGGTGATAATGGACAGCAGCATGATCATATTGTACCAAACTTCCTGCATCGGCTGAAATACTTTATACAATACGGTTATGAAAATAAAAGCAACAGCGCCTTTGGAAATTACTGATAAAAAAGAAGTGGTGGCCATCGGCGAACCTTCGTAAACATCTGCTGTCCATAAGTGAAAAGGAACAATAGACATTTTAAAAGCAAAGGCGGTAAATAAAAATACGAAAGCCAATATCTGAAAAGGGCTAGCGGTGATGAGCGCAGGAAGTTCTGTAAAACTTATCGTACCGGTAGCGCCATAGATCAACGAAATGCCAAACAACAAAATACCCGAAGAAAAAGCGGAGGATAAAATGAACTTCATGGCTCCCTCGGAGGATATTTTTTTATGAAGATCAAAATTAGCCATCGCGGCTACGGGTATCGTAGCCAGCTCCAGCGATAAAAAGAACATTAAAAAATTGCCGCTTGAGATCAGGAAAAACATCCCGAGCAAAGCGGATAAAAGCAAAATAAAAAATTCAGAAAGATGCTCCGTCTTCTTAAACCAGTCGGCAAATAACAATGAAATCAAATAAACCCCAAGGCTTAAAATATTTTTCTGTACCGCTATTAAAGTATCGGTATGATACATGCCACCAAACAAACTTCCTTCCTTGTTGAAAAAGAAGCCGGCCGCAAAATTCAATAACAATAAAACCTGGATAAGGTTTAATAAAGAAGAATTCTTTACTCCTTTGCCTAATTTGGTAAACAACAACACAAAGATGATAAAAGTTACTATCAGCTCAGGTTTCATTAATGATATAAATTCATTCATTCCGGTTATTTTATTATCCTCCTGTAATTTTTTGCATGATAATTTCAGCGCCCGGCCTTACCAGGTCATTCAACCAAAAAGGCGCAACACCAATGGCTATTATTCCAAAAAGAAGAATAACGGCAGCTAATTTTTCGTTCCATGCGGCATCTTTTAAATGGCTATAAGTTGCCTTCATCGGGCCCATGGCCACTTTACTTATCGCTCTTAAAATATAGACTGCCGTTACCACAATACTCATACAAGCAAGTATGGTAACAATACGATGAAGCATATCTGGATGTTGCCAGGAGCCCATGAAAATCGTCATTTCAGCAACAAAGCCACTCAGTCCGGGTAATCCTAAAGAACAAAATCCTACGATAAATAATACGGTAATAATGAAAGGAAGTTTTTTAAGAAGTCCGCCCATTTCATCAATCATTCTTGTGTGTGTTCGTTGGTAGATCATTCCTATAACAGCGAAGAAAAGAGCCGTCATTAAACCATGGCTCACCATTTGAATAACAGCGCCTGTGATAGCAGTTTTCGTGAGCATACCAATACCCAGCAACACAAAACCGCAATGGCTTACCGAAGAATAAGCATTGATGTATTTAAGGTCTTTCTGCATCATGGTTACGAATGCACCATATAAAATCCCGATTACAGAAAGTACGATGATAAGGTTCGCATACTCTTTGGCGCCTTCTGGTAAAAGGTAAACGGCTACGCGCAAACAACCATAACCACCCAGTTTCATTGAGATGCCTGCTAAAAACATAGAACCTGCAGTTGGTGCCGAAGAGTGCCCGTCGGGAACCCAGGTATGAAAAGGAAATAATCCACTGAATACACCAAAGCCAATAAATAGCAACGGAAAACATATCATCTGAATGTTGTGAGGAATATGAGTGGTGGATAATTTCAGTAAATCAAAAGTTCTTTCAGGGTTTGTAAAATATAGTCCGAGCAATCCTACCAAAACCAATGCTGAGCCGCCCATCAGCATCAACGCGAGTTTGTTGGCGCTGTATTCTTTATTGCCGCTTCCCCAGATACCGATCAATAAATATTTGGGAATCACCGCAATTTCCAAAAAGAAGAAAAGCATAAAAAGATCGAGCGACATGAAGAAGCCATACGCTCCAACGCTTAATAAGAGAAGAAGAAAATAAAATTCTTTCGTCATCTTTTCAATATTCCACGAAACAAGGATTCCTGCAATTACTACAAAAGCAGTAAGCATGATCAATGCGACAGAAATACCATCTACCCCCAAATGAAAACCGATATGCAATGCGGGAAACCATTCATAATTTTGTTGAAACAGCATCTGCGCTGTATTACCTGCTGCCACTTCATTTCGATAGTAAACAAACAATAAAAGCGAAAGTATAATCTGTATGGCTGCGCCGATGAGAGATACCCACCTTACTTGTTGCCTGGTGCGCGTCAATAATACGGCAACCGCAGTAATCAATGGAACTAATATGAGTATTGATAAGTTCATTCTTCTTCCTGATTTATTTTTATTTCCACCAATAGATAAACAATACGGCCATGGTAATTGTCGCGACTAAAAAGTACAGGCCATACTGTTGTACTTTACCCGATTGAATTCCTTTTATTTTTGTTGAAACCTTTTCTGTTGTGTTGCCTGTTGCATTCACAAGGCCGTTTACTACATTTCTATCAAACCACGCTGCCGGCCTTCCGATCAAGTTGAACACAATTTTTTTAGTGATGAATAAATAGAGTTCATCAAAATAAAATTTGTTATAAGCTGCTTTATAAAATCCGCCAAATGAAGCTGATATTTTATCAGGAAGGTTGTTTTCTTTTTTGTACATCCGCCAGGCAATGAAAATGCCGATCAATCCTAATGCAACGGGAAGGACTGAGAATTGCCAGTGAGATACCGGCTCGAATGATTTTCCATCTGAGGTTACAAAATTTCCAAAAGGAATGAAGCCTGCGAAAGCTGCGCCAATGGCTAATAAGATCAAAGGAAGGATCATCACAAATCCGCCTTCGCCAGCCTCACCTCGCGCCCTCTCCAAAGTAGAAGGAGCCTTATTCCAAAAAATACTGAAGTACAAACGGAACATATAAAAAGCAGTTAGTCCTGAGGTGATTAAACCGATCCAGTAAACAGCCTGGTTGTGTTGTGATGCTGCAAATAATATTTCTTCTTTACTAAAAAAGCCTGCAAATGGCGGTATGCCTGAAATGGCCAGGCAGGCAACTAAAAAGGTAATGTGAGTAACGGGTAAATATTTTCTAAGTCCGCCCATGTCTTTCATTTCATTGCTATGAATAAAATGAATAACCGAGCCGGCGCCCAGGAACAACAACGCTTTGAACATGGCATGAGTAAACAAATGAAACATAGAAGCAGTGAAGCCCAAACCTGCTTCTCCCCCATAGCCTGCAACCCCTAATGCAAACATCATGTAACCGATCTGCGAAATGGTTGAAAAAGCCAACACTCTTTTTATATCCGTTTGCGTACACGCAATCACAGCGGCAAACAAGGCAGTGATAGCACCTACATAAGCAACCAACGTCAATGCTTCAGGAGCCGACAAAGCAAAAACAGGAAATAATCTTGCTACCAAATAAACGCCGGCCACCACCATAGTTGCAGCATGTATCAACGCTGAAACCGGTGTTGGGCCTTCCATCGCGTCGGGTAGCCAGATATGCAAAGGAAGCATCGCACTTTTTCCTGCCCCGCCCATGAAAACCAAAACCATTCCCCAGGTCAAAGCTGACATTCCGAGAAAGGAAGAAGCTATTGCAGCTTGAAATTGTGAAGAATCAGGAGAAGTCAATCTTTCAATGAGTGTATTAAAATCTAATGTTCCTGAATAAAATGAAAGAATTAATATCCCAATCAAAAAACCAAGATCAGCAAAACGGGTAACAATAAACGCTTTTTTACAAGCCGCCACCGCACTTGGTTTTTCGTAATAAAAACCAATTAATAAGAAAGAAGAAATACCCACCAGTTCCCAAAAAATATAAATCTGAAAAATGTTGGAAGACATGACCAAACCCAACATGGAAAAGGTAAATAAGCCGAGAAAAGAGTAATACGTGGAAAATCTTTCTTCGCCTTTCATGTAGCCGAGGCTGTAGATATGAACCATCAAAGAAACGAAAGTGATTACGACCAGCATCATTACACTGATTGGGTCAATCAAAGCGCCCATATTGATCGAAACACCCTCGCTGAATTGCAACCATGTATATTGAAAAGGAATTATTTTTTGATAAAATCCATTTACTTTTCCAACCTGAAAAAAATATTGATAAGCCGTGTAAATAGCCAATAGCGCAGAAGCGAGTAATAATATTGTTCCGATAATTCCTGAAGAGTTTTTAAAATATTTTCTTCCAAACAATCCCAGCAATACAAATCCTGCAAGAGGAAGTAAAGGGATCAGCATTAAGTAAGTGTTGTTAAGCATTTTTGCTCAGTCAGTTTAATAAATTAAAATTTCATCTCCTCTGCTCTTTCCACATCTATTGAATGATGGCTCCGGTATAAATTAATGATGATCGCAATGGCTACCGCTGCTTCAGCGGCCGCTATGGCAATTATAAAAATGGTAAAGAACAATCCATCTAATTTATCCGCCCACAAATATTTATTGAAGGCAATAAAATTCAGGTTCACGCTATTGAGGACCAGTTCCACACTCATCAAAACAGTAATTAGGTTTCTCCTTGTAAAGAATCCGTAAACGCCAATAAAGAAAAGCGCTGTACTGATAAATAAAATATGATATAATCCTGGTTGTAACATAAATTAAAAATTGTTCAGATGTTTAATAACTTCATTATTCTACATTCCTTGTTCGATATTCATTATTTCGCACTTTTTCTTTTAATATCGAACACCGAACAAGGAATAATGAATGTTGAAGTTTACGCCCCTTTATTCCACTACTTCTTTAAGTTAATGCTGTTTTCGAATTTTTATTTCCTAAATTCTTTTTTGCTGTTTCAATGCTTTTTACAAAAATTGAAATAAGTTCATTGCATTCAATCATTCCTTTGTCAATCATTTCCATATTTTCAATTAAAGGAGCTTTCTTTATAATTTTCATTGAACTTCTCGATTCTCTTAGTTCCTTTAATAACACTTTTAGTTTATGAATGAAATCATTTCTTGACTCTGCACTTTGCGCCTCACCATAATGTAAAGCAGGTGAAGTGCCTGATCGCACTAATTGTCCTCCAATGTAGTTACCTGCTTTTGTATTTATCAGGCTTTCTGTAATTCTAATGATCATCACGGCGAAATCTACCAGCCTGTCTTCCAAATCGTATTTCCTTTCATTATTCATTGTTCATCAGTTGTGAATTTCAAAACTTCAACATTCAATATTCCTTGTTCGTTATTTATTATTTTTTCATGTTTTAATATCGAATATTGAACAAGGAATAAAGAATATCGAAGGGTAAAAACCCTTATACAATCACATCAATTTCTTCCTCAATCAAAATCTCTGTTTTTTCTTCGTTTACTGTTTCTGTCGGGCTTCGCATCGCTATCACAATACAACCTACCAATGCTGCCAGCAACAACATACTAACCACTTCAAAAGGCAGCGCAAATCCTCCTTCACCCACACTCAACATTCGGTTACCTATATTTTCTACCGTTGGCGATACAGCTTCGTTTATGTTTGAAGAAAAAGTATATTGATAAACCTGCACCATCACCAAAGCAAATCCACAAAATGCTGCCAATGCTGAAAAAATTTGTCGGCCGATCTTTTGCTTCGGCATTTTTTCTCCGGCCTTTTGGGTTAAAAAAATGGAAAAGATGATCAGTACAGTAATGCCACCGACATACACGACAATCTGAACCGCAGCAATAAATTGAAACTGCATCCAGAAATACAACCCTGCAATTCCTATCAGGGAAAACAACAGGAATATAGCGGCTCTGAAAATTTGCCTGGTGGAAACAGCTAAAATTCCACTCACCAAAGTAAGCGCTGCAAGCAGGTAAAATATGATAGTTGATCCTTCCATTATTCGACGCCCTCCATAATTTTTGAACCGGGTTTGTTTAGAATTTTAGTTAACTCGCTTCTGTCATACACACTGTGTTCAAAGGTTTGAGCCATTTTTATTGCATCCGATGGGCAGGCGACAATACATAAATTACACATCGTGCACAGTTCGAGATGGTAAACCAATTTATCTATTGCTTTTTTCTTTTTGCCTTCAGCGGTGACATTAAATTGAGTAATAACTTTTAGACTTCCATTGGGGCAGGCCAGCTCGCAGGCCGTACAACCGGTACAGCGATGCTCATTGTTTTCATCATGCGGCATCACCACTTCACCTTTAAATCTTTCAGGAAAATTCAGTGTTTCCCTGTTGTCAGGATATTGTTGGGTGATGATCTCTTTGTGATGTGTAAAATAATACATGGTACGCCTCAAGCCGGTTGCAAGAGATTTGACTGCACCAAAAACTTCTTTTAAATAATTGATTATAAACATGATTTATAAATATCGAATATTGAACAAGAAATAATAAATAAAGAAGTGAATGGGCTGTTTTTAAACTTCAACATTTGATATTCCTTGTTCGTTATTCATTATTTCATTTATTAAAAATACCATCCTCCAATTGCCATTGCTGTTATCAATAAAATATTGAACATGCTTATGGGCAATAAATATTTCCATTCAAGGTTTAACAACTGATCGATACGCAACCTTGGAAACGTCCACCTGAACCACATGATCAGGAATATTAAAAAGAACGTTTTCCCAAAAAACCAAATGCTTGAAGGAATAAAATCCATCACATGATTAAACCCTTGCCAGTTGCCAATGTGGAACGGCATCCATCCACCCAGAAATAAGGTTGCTCCAATAGCACAAACAATAAATACATTTACATATTCGGCCAAAAAGAACAAAGCAAACTTCATCCCTGAGTATTCTGTATGAAAACCTGCTGTTAATTCGGATTCTGCTTCTGCCAGATCAAAAGGTGCGCGATTTGTTTCAGCGGTTACAGCGATAATAAAAATTACAAAAGCAATAATGACGGGGATATGTCCTTTGAAAATCCACCATCCGTCTGCCTGCGATAAAACGATTTTATTGATGTTCAAACTACCGGTTAATACGATTACAGAAAGAATAGAAAGTCCTGCAGACAATTCATAACTCACGATTTGTGCGCCCGCACGCATTGCGCCCATCAAAGAATATTTGTTGTTGCTCGACCAGCCTGCAATTAAAACACTGATAACAGAAACGGAAGAAATAGCGGTAATATACAATACACCGATGTTCATATCCCACATTTGAAAATTCTTTGCAAAAGCCAGCGGAGCCATCAGCAACATGGCCACCATCATAGCGATGTAAGGCGCAAGGTTGAATAAAAATTTATCTGCTCCCGAAGGTGTCATTCCTTCTTTTACCAGGAGTTTTAAAGTATCGGCAAGTGATTGAAACATTCCTTTTGGACCCACGCGGTTTGGCCCGAGCCGTATTTGAATCCAGGCCGAAACTTTTCTTTCCATAATTACCAAAACCAATCCCAGTACAGCAAACAACCCAATTACACAAACACCAACAATTACCATTTCAATAATAGTAACCAAGGTTGGGTTGAATGTTTGACTTAGCCAGTCGTTTACAAAATTTGCTATGTTATGAAAGCTCCACATGTTATTTAAATAAGATAGTTCTGTTTTTTACTTCTTCATTCTGTATTCCTTGTTCAGTGTTCGATATTCACCAATCAATAAATAATGAATATCGAACAAGGAATATTGAATATCGAAGTTTTGACACCTTCAATAATTTTTCGTTTACCTGTCAATATCCGGTATCACCAAATCCAATGTTCCCATCATCGCCACCAAATCGCCCAATTTGCTTCCTCTTGCCATATGATCCAAAGCCGAAAGATTTGAAAAACCAGGCGACCGGAATTTGATCCTGTAAGGCGTCATTCCTCCTTCGCTTACTATATATACTCCTAACTCTCCTCTTGCTGTTTCAACTCTGGTATAAAATTCTCCTTTTGGTAATTTCAAAACTGCTTTAGTTTTTGCCTGGAAATCACCTTCGGGAATATTATCGATCAGTTGTTCAATAATTTTTATCGATTCATTCATTTCGCGTAAGCGCACCATATATCTTGCGAAGGAATCACCTTCGGTCTCCAATATTTCATCGAAGGAAAGCTTATTATACACTTCATAAGGATATAACTTTCTTATATCGCAACTTACGCCGCTGCCTCTCGCTGTCGGTCCAGTGCAACCATAAGAAATTGCATCTTCTGCCGATAAATAACCAACGCCTTTCATTCGATTTTGAAAAATGATATTGCCGGTCACCAGCTCGTCATATTCTTTAATTTTCCTTTTATATAAAATCAAAAAATCTTTTACTCTTTTTTGAAAGTTGGGGTGAATATCTGCCATCACTCCACCGGGAACCATGTAGTTCATTGTTAACCTGGCTCCGCAGGTTTCTTCCATAATATCATTGATGGTTTCGCGCTCCCTAAACGCATGAAAGAATGGAGTAAAGGCGCCGAGATCCATCGCCATCGCTCCCCACCATAATTCGTGGGACGCAATCCTTGTCAACTCATCCATCAACACCCTGATCACCTGCGCTCTTTCAGGAATTTCTAGCTGCAAACCTTTCTCAACACACAAGGCGCAAGCGTGGTTATTTATATGCGCAGAAAGATAATCCATGCGACTGGTCACATATATAAATTGGCGGTACGTAAGGCTTTCGCACATTTTTTCAATAGAGCGATGAATGTAACCGAGATGCGGTTCTACTTTTTTAATCGTTTCTCCATTTAGCGTAACTACCAGGTGCAACACACCATGAGTGGCGGGATGCTGCGGCCCCATGTTAATGATAAGATCGCCCGTTTCATCCGCTTCACGACGCGCTTTTTCGTCGGCGATACCATCCATTATTTCATTTTCTCTATACATTTCTTGTTTTGTTTTCTCCCTTGCGGAGATTCAAACGTTACAGTTTTATCATATTAACCGGATCTTCAAAATCTTTTCTCATCGGGTTTTTTCCCTCCCACCCGTCAGGAAGTATCAGCAAACGCAAATCAGGATGATTCAAAAAATTAACTCCAAACATTTCATACACTTCTCTTTCATGAAAATCTGCCGTGCGCCATATTTGGCTTACACTTTCTATTTCAGGATTGTTTCTGTCGAGTTTTATTTTCACCACAATATTATGCCTGAATTTTGTAGAGGTAAGATGGTAAACCATGGTGAGATGGGTGTTCCAGTCGATGCAAGTGAGGCAAAAAAGATAATCAAAAAACAAGGCTTCCTCATTTCGCAATTGTTTTGCAAATGCCAGCCAGTCTTTTGCCTCTACATTGATATTTAAAAACTCTCCTCCTTCTTCAAAAGTGGCAGAAGGTAATAGTTGGATGATCTTTATTTTTAATTCTTCGCCCGACATTTGATTATTTATTTCGCCGGTTTCGGCACTTTTATTTGTTCTCTTGTTAACCCGCTTGTTATTTTTTGCTGAAGCGTTATTAATGCATTCAATAATGCTTCCGGCCGTGGCGGACAACCGGCCACGTATACATCTACAGGAATTACATGATCGGCTCCTTTTACCACTGAATAAGTATTGTAAAAAAACGGGCCACCGCTGATGGCGCAGGCTCCCATTGCAATTACATATTTGGGATCCGCCATCTGATCGTATAATCTTTTTAAAACCGGTGCCATTTTATTTACGATCGTCCCGGCAATGATGATCACATCTGCCTGCCTTGGAGAAGCTCTAGCCACTTCAAATCCAAAGCGTGAGAAATCGTATTTTGCTGCAGCTACCGACATCATTTCAATGCCGCAGCAACTGGTAGCAAAAGTTAATGGCCATAAAGAATTGGAACGAGCCCAGTTGATGATGTCATCCAGTTTGCTCAGCACAATTCCACCGCCGGGTGTTTCGTGTATCTGGCCGGGAAAATTGGCCTCCCCTAAATCCCTTCCATAAGAGGGGACTTTTGAAGACTGTTCTTTATTTAAAGTAAGACTCATTATGAATTATTTTACTTACATCCATTTTAAGGCACCTTTTTTATGCGCATATAAAAATCCGGTGAATAATATAAAAAAGAAAATAACAATTTCTATTAATGCAAACCATCCGACATGTTTCGCTACCACCGCCCAGGGGTAAAGAAAAACCAACTCCACATCAAATATTAAAAAGATGAGCGCGAATAAATAATAACCCACATTTAATTGTATCCAGGTTTGTCCTTTTGTTGGAATTCCACTTTCATAAGGTTCTCCCTTTTGCGGATTGGTAGTCGATTTTGTAAGAATTTTAGCGATGAGTATGGCAATGGAAGAAAATGCGAGTGCGGCTAAAATCAAAACGATCATTGATGAGGCTCCCATACTATAATTCTATTAGTTTGTGTCAATCAGAGTGCAAAGTAGTGATGAAACTTTTTCAAATACTTTTCTTTAACATGATTCAAATCTTTACGTGATATGATTTTCATCATACTGCACAAAGCAAAATCATTTTAACCTTTTCTCATTTTCTGCAACCTTACTACAGCAAAGGTATTCGGGCAATTTCAATCGAAACTGACCCAAAATTTTTAACCCTTTTAAGTCCGGAACAAAAAAATGAGTTTAATCAATTTAAAAAATAAATATAGTAACTATTTTGCAAGCTGCCTTTTTGTTAACTTAAAAAAGGTATTGTTTCCATAAAATAATACTAAAAATTACATTGAATTGATAATTAAGTTTTCAATTCAAATCAGGCATGATGCAAATCATATCGCTCAATGAGTTGCATCAGAAAATCAACATCACAATTATTATTCCTTTACACTTTATTTTAATTACAAAACCCCTTTAAAAATTATTGATCTATGGCTATCAAAATCACAGAAGAATGTATCAATTGCGGTGCATGTGAACCTGAATGTCCTAATAATGCTATTTATGAAGGCGGCGCCGGGTGGAGCATTGCAGACGGAACATCTGTTACAGGCAGTTATGTATTGATTGATGGTACAGTGGTGGATGCTAATGAACGCTTTCCGGCACTTTCATCAGATATTTATTATATCACTCCCAACAAATGTACAGAGTGCCAGGGTTTTCATGAAGAGCCTCAGTGTGCCTCTGTTTGCCCGGTTGATTGTTGTGTGCCGGACGAAGACCATGTGGAATCTGCCGAACAACTGCTTGCAAGAAAAGAATTGTTGCATAGTTAATTTATATCTTAACCAACTATGGAAATATTAAAAAAACTGCCGGAAAAGATAAGGACGATAAAAAACGTAGATAAGATTGTTGTTCGTTTCTCCGGCGACTCCGGTGACGGAATGCAGCTTACCGGTATGCAGTTCACTGATACGGCTGCTTTGGCCGGAAATGATATAAGTACGTTTCCGGATTATCCTTCTGAAATACGTGCTCCGATTGGAACGGTTGCCGGTGTTTCCGGTTTCCAGGTTCACTTCGGTAGTACAGAGATTTATACTGCAGGCGATAGTTTTGATGTGTTGGTGGCTATGAACGCCGCAGCACTTAAGGTGGATCTTCCCCGTTTAAAAAAGGGCGGCATTATCATTGCCAATCTACAGGGATTTGATAAAAAAAATCTGATGCTTGCTCAATATCCGGAGGGAGTAAATCCTTTGGAAGATAATTCGTTGGAAAATTATATTGTCCATGAAGTAGATATTACCAAACATACCAAAGAATGCCTTGCAGATAGTGGTTTGGGAATCAAAGACATCGAACGTAGTAAAAACATGTTTGTCCTTGGTCTGCTTTTCTGGAAGTTTGATAAAACCCTCGATAATACCATTCAGTTCATTAAGGAAAAATTTTCGAAAAAGCCTGAAATCGCTGATGCAAATATTAAAGTATTAAAAGCCGGCTGGAACTATGGCGACAGCGCTGAAATATTTACTACACAGTTTAAAATTGCACCTGCCAAACTTCCTTCGGGAACTTACAGGAATATCACCGGCAATCATGCAGCAGCAATTGGTTTGATCGCCGCTTCAGAAAAATCAGGATTGCCTTTGTTTCTCGGCTCCTATCCTATCACGCCTGCTACAGATATTCTTCATGATCTTTCAAAATATAAAAGCAATGGCGTAAAAACTTTCCAGGCTGAAGATGAAATTGCCGCTATTTGTTCGTCCATTGGGGCTTCTTATACGGGAAGCCTTGCCGTTACTACTACGTCAGGACCTGGAATGTCTTTAAAGACAGAAGCGTTAGGACTTGCAGCAATGCTCGAAACACCTTTGGTGGTGATTGATGTGCAGCGTGGCGGGCCTTCGACAGGCTTGCCAACAAAAACCGAACAATCAGACCTTTTGATGGCGATGCACGGAAGACACGGAGAAGCACCTTTGCCTGTATTGGCCACATCCTCTCCTTCCGATTGTTTTGAAACGGTTTATGAAGCCTGTAAAATTGCAGTTGAACACATGACTCCTGTGATTGTTTTAAGTGACGGATATATTGCCAACGGATCAGAGCCATGGCGTTTTCCGGCAGAGAAAGATCTTGCCTCCATTAATGTCAAATTCTTAAATGAGGCGAATGGGCCGGATGGAAAAGTATTGCCCTATAAACGTGATGAAAATTTCGTAAGACCGTGGATAAAACCCGGAACAAAAAGTTTAGAACACCGCATCGGCGGGTTGGAAAAAGAAAATGAAACAGGCAATGTTTCTTACAATGCAAAGAATCATGAAATAATGACCAAATTGCGCGCAGACAAAGTAAAGCATATTCAAAACTTTATTCCGCCTGCAAAAGTTGATAATGGTAATGAAAGAGGCAAACTGCTGGTGCTGGGCTGGGGTTCTACTTATGGAGCTATTAAAACAGCAGTAAAAGAAGCGATCGATGAAGGTTTTGATGTTGCGCATATTCATCTCCGTTATATCAATCCGCTGCCCAAAAATTTGGGATGGTTGTTATTTAGATTTGAAAAAGTTTTAATTCCTGAAATGAATTCCGGGCAATTGCTACAATTAATAAGAGGAGAGTTTTTAATTCCGGCTACTGGTTTGTCAAAAGTGCAGGGTTTACCTTTTACTACTGCCGAAATAAAAGAAAGAATCATCAGGATGTCTTAAAGATTAAAAAATGGAAACACTTATTTTAGATAATGAAAAACTGAACCCCAAAGATTTTTCTTCAGGGATGGATGTAAAATGGTGCCCCGGTTGTGGCGATTACTCCATTCTAAAACAGGTACAAACGATCTTTCCTGATTTGGGAGTTGAAAAGGAAAAATTCGTTTTTATTTCAGGAATTGGTTGCTCATCGCGCTTTACCTATTACATGGATACTTATGGAATTCATAGTATCCACGGGCGTGCAGCAGCGATCGCTTCTGGCGTAAAAGCCGCTAATCCCGATTTGGATGTCTGGATCGTTTCAGGCGACGGAGATGCATTTTCTATCGGCGGCAATCATTTCATCCATTTGATGCGAAAGAATTTTAATGTTAACTACCTGGTTTTTAATAACCAGATTTACAGTCTTACCAAAGGGCAATATTCTCCTACTTCCGAACGTGGAAAGATCACCAAATCTTCTCCTTTCGGAACTATTGAAGAACCTTTTAATCCTTCTGAACTGGCGCTCGGCGCAAAGGCTTCTTTTGTTTCGCGTACACTTGACCGTGACCCCAAACACATGCAAAGCATTTTAAAAAGAGCGCATCAGCATAAAGGAACTTCTTTTGTGGAAGTGTACCAAAACTGTCCTGTTTTTAACGACGGAACTTTTTTTGCGTATTCTGACAAAGAAACCAAAAAGGAAGCAGCCTTGTTTCTGGAAAACGCTAAGCCATTGATCTTTGGCAACAACGACGATAAAGGAATCAGGCTGGATGGCTTAACACCTGTGCTCGTTGATCTTAACAGCAACGGGTATTCTGTCGATGATCTTTGGATACATGATGAAAAAGACAAGACGAAAGCTAATTTGATTTCCCGCTTTTTTGATACAAGTTTTAATGGTACTTATTTTCCGCGTCCCTTTGGTGTTATATACGCAGAAGAACGGCCGGTTTATGAAGAGAATATGGAACACCAGATTGAAGAAGTGGAAACAAAAAAAGGAAAAATTCCTTTAAGTAAAATTTTGTCCGGTGATAAGACATGGAATATTATCTGACTGCAACCTGCAAATTAATTTCTTTTCCGCCGCTGGAAAGCAATTGATATTTCCTGTTTTTCTTTTATAAATAATAGCTACTTTTAAAGCTGAAAGTTTATAATATAACTGATCTACATGAAAAAGAAATTGCTGTTCGTCCTCTCTGCGTTTATTTGCCTGGCCTTCGCTATTAACGTAAATGCACAAACGAAAAAAGAAAATGAAATCTGGTTTAAGAAACAGGAATGGCTTGGCGGTTTAAAACTGCAACCCCATTCTTCGACCGATATGCAGGAATTCGCCCGTCAATATCATGCTAATAAAAAATATTGGGACGAAGCTTTTGCCTTCTTAAAAAATCACGATCTCTCCAAACTGGCTGTTGGAAAATACCCGATAGATGGCGATAATGTGTACGCCACTGTAACAAATGATCCTACCAAAGATTTTGATGTCTCAAAATGGGAATCTCATAAAAAATATACCGACCTCCAATATGTAATTTCAGGAGAAGAAAAAATTGGTGTTGATCCCGGCGCCAAAGGATTGACAGTTACCGAACCTTACAACGAGCAAAAAGATGTAGCGCATTACACCGGCCCCGGTAAATTATACGATGCAAAGCCCGGCACTTTTTTTCTTTTCTTTCCCGGAACAGCCCACAGGCCAAATATAACTACCGGTGGCAATAAGACTGACCTTAAAATAGTGATTAAAATAAAGAGCATTTGACGGTTGTCTACATTTAATTTTTTAGGAACAGGAATTTTGACATTCGATTAAAATTCAAAAAAAAAATAATTGTTTTTGGTTGTAAAATGACTGGTTTATTTTAAAAAAAATATTTATCTCCGGCCTTCAAAACAAAAGCTAATTTCGATTATTTTTACTACATGGTTAACATAAATCACAAGATTGACTTCTTCTTCGAAAAAGAGTCGAAATGGCAAAAAGAATATAAGCAATTGAGAGAGATAGTTCTCGATTGTGGACTGAACGAAGAATTAAAATGGGGCCAGCCCTGTTATTCTTTAAATGGGAAAAACATTTTGTTGATACATGGTTTTAAAGATTATTGCGCTTATCTTTTTTTTAAAGGCACGTTATTAAAGGATGATAAGCACATTCTTATTCAGCAAACCGAACACGTACAATCGCCACGGCAGGCGCGTTTCACCAGTGTAAAGGAAATTATAAAGCTTGAAAAAACGTTGAAGGCTTACATTTATGAAGCTATTGAAGTAGAGAAAGCCGGCTTAAAAGTGAAGCAAAAAAAGACTTCCGACTACGAAGTTGCTGCAGAGTTTCAAAAAAAATTAAACGAAGACAAAACATTGAAAGCCGCCTTTAAAGCCTTGACCCCGGGACGGCAAAGGAGTTATCTTTTTTATTTTTCACAGGCGAAACAATCCAAAACGCGCGAGGCGAGAATTGAAAAATGTATTCCCGACATTTTGAAAGGAAAAGGATTGAATGATTAGGGCGGTATTCCTCATTTAAAAAACAGAAGCGTGTTGAATACAACAAAACAAAAATTATCTGCTCAGCAGTCGGAAGAACTCATTGGCATACTTAAGAGTAGATTTGAAAAGAACATACATCGCCATAAAAATATTCAATGGGCTAAAGTGGAAGAAACGATGAAATCCAATCCGCAAAAACTTTGGTCACTCAGTGAAATGGAAGAAACTGGTGGAGAACCGGATGTAGTGAGCTATGAGAAAGAAACGGGCGAATTTATTTTTTTCGATTGTTCTGCAGAAAGCCCGAAAGGTCGCAGAAGTTTGTGTTACGATCGCGAAGCACTGAATTCAAGAAAGGAATACAAACCGGCAAATAGCGTATTGGATATGGCAGAAGAAATGGGTGTTGAATTATTATCAGAAGAACAATACCGGCAACTGCAGCAACTTGGTGAGTTCGATTTGAAAACCTCAAGCTGGATACAAACTCCCGAAAAAATCAGGAAACTTGGCGGCGCCCTTTTTTGTGACCGTCGCTACGACACGGTTTTTGTTTATCATAATGGCGCGGAATCTTATTATGCTGCAAGGGGTTTTCGTGCAAGCTTGCGTGTTTTAAATCACTTCTAACTAACGTTGGCTAAAAATTCAAACTACCTTCATATATTTCAAAATCAAATCGTCCCTTTGCAATAACAATAGAGTCTCCGATATGGCCATCAAACAGTCCCGACATTTTGATGTATTTACGGTTGGAACGTTCCAGAGCTTCAGTAACAGTTACAAAGTATAAAGTTGCAACACCCGAAAACTTTTTTTGCGAAGTGTCGGTCAAAGTAACTGGTACTGAATTCAAAAACCGCTGTCCGTTAAATTCCAACAAATTTGTTTTGTCGAAGGATTTCGGAACGGGCAATAAAAAAGCAATATCAGTATAGGCGGTAAATATGTTAGCTGTGTCATGCACAAAAAGTGGCCACTTGAATTGAAGAGTATCAATTGAATTTACACTTGAATCTTTCTGCAGAACGGGATAAAATGAACCGTTATTCACATGTGCCTTTCCTTTTATATAGCACGATGCGATATTATAGCCTCGTGACGTAAATCTGCTTAACCCCGGATCATTCGTGTCAGGATAAAAATTCCATATACCATGACATGTAGTAAGAAAAAATATTGGGAAAAGTGAGATTCGTAAAGCTTTTAAAGATTTCATTTCTTTTTATTTTTCGCGTAAAAAAGTTTATAACCAAAAGTTAATTGCAAAGGCGATGTTTTATTATACGATAATGTATAATGGTCGTGCTTTGCCGCTGATGAAGCAGTTTGTAAACGAAGCATGATAAACATATCCTGTTTTCTTTTATGAAAATTATATAATGCGGCGACTGCAGCATACAGGCCACTATAATTCGCGGCGACGTCGGGATTTAGCACTTCATAATTTGCTTCATCATATTTTGTGTAATCAACTATAAAGTTTTCATCACAAATTCCAGAAGAAACATTAACGGTAAACTGGTTATTCTTTTTATTGGTATAAACTACAAAAGCTCCTCCAAGACCTAATGCAAAGTCTTTTAATTCTATTTTCTCAGTTAATGCTACATGCTCTGGCAACTGCGAGTTTGTAGTGTAGGCATCTGCCGGCAACCGCGTGTTAATTACAAAAGATTTAATTGCTTCTACAAAAAATGCCGAACGTTTAAACGGCTCCCAACGGAAAATAACCGGAATCATGTAAAAAGGTTTTTCATTATTTAAATCAGTAGCTATTCCGGAGGAAAGTGCGATTATAGATTGAGCATGAACCTGAGAAGAAAAAAACGTGAGAGTGAAAAAATAACAGTGATACGCAATCTCATAAGCAGTGTTGATTTTGATAACAAATCTAATGCAGAAAACGCGACAAAACAAGCCGGGATAATCGGAGGAGTTTCACCTGTAGCAAAATAAAAATTTCCGTAAATTTCCTGGTTTACTGGTCTGCATTGGTAAAATTTATTTTTTAATTGTATCTTGAACAAAATCAAAACTACCATTAAATTTTGTTCAAAAAAGCGCCACTAACTGCAATCTTTTTATTCGCTTTCATTTTTAGCAATCCTCCTGCTATAAAGGCCCAATCTGGAAACTCACGATATAAAAGTGCCGATGATAGTCTTCTTATCAGTAATCAACATAAGCGTCTTTGGCATCCATACGCCGGGCTGCACTTATCCAGCGACGCGGAAATGTATTACCTGGGTCCATCTTTTGAAGTGGGATCAGATGTTACTTTGACTAAACACCTGGCTCTTGGAACTTATTTCCACTATTTCTATGTTGGAGTAAATAACAGGACTGATGGCCTGATTGAAAAAGGCAGATTAAGAACTTTTACATGGGCATTGCTTCTCCAGCTAAATGCAGGTGCTGGCTGGTACAAAGGTTTTTTTATAGGCTTTGGATTGGCTTTGCAACGTTATGCTGACAGATTTCAAGGCCCTTTCGGTTCGTGGAATGATAAACGAAGTACAGCAACTTTGGCTATACGAACCGGCTATACATTTGCTGCGGGGTTGCATGCAATCGCAATTGAATTTAACGGTATTGGGCCTTACACATACAGTGACGGCTATGGCACAATAACAGAAATATTCACGCAGGTTTCATTCGGAGGGAGGTTCATTTTTTGAGGAAATTGCCTGGGGAATTTGCTTGAATCATTTTGTTTCTTTGGGTCTAAATACAATTTTTCGCTTCCTGCTTCCTGCGAATTTTTCCCAATAGAAATACATAAGGTAGAAGAGAAGCATTTCGGCAACGATCGCGGGGCCCGAAATATGATCCTCCTTTCCGAACAACAACAGATCACCAATTGGTTGTAAGATCACCAAAAATCCCCCCATAAAAAAAGCGTAAAGGAATGACTTTATTCTTACATCCATCAATCCTTCGTATTCATTCCGTTCTTTTGACCATGCTATAAAAGCCAGGCCTAAGACAATTAACGCTTTGGCAGATAATTCTACCAGTTCTTTTCCTGTTTTTTGAATTTGTATGTGACTTAATTTAATAATTACCATAGGAGCAAAAGCAGCAATGATCAAGCCGAGGCCAATAAATTTGAAATATGGAGACAGCAGTTTAAGTTTCAGTGTATTTTCCATTTTGGTTTTAACTTTTGTTGTATCAAATATACTTTTCATTTTGCACAAGACAAATCATATGAAAAGAAAGAGCCGGTAAAATGATAATCCGGTTTCTTTGTTTCTTTACTATCGCACTTCTCTCCTGTTTCCTGAAGTTATTTATTTGTAACTTTAAATCTTTAAAAAGTGTAGATGGTTGTTAGTTTAAAAAAAGACGAAAAAGAGGCTGGCAAAGCAGCAGGAAAAAAAGCCGCGGCTTTCATTCGTGAAGCCATTCAGTCAAAAGGAAGTGCAAATATTATTCTCGCGACCGGCTCCAGCCAGTTTGAAACCTTGAAACAATTAACCAGCGAGAAAGATATTGATTGGAGCAAGGTTACGATGTTCCATTTGGATGAGTACATTGGGCTTCCTGTTTCGCATAAAGCAAGTTTTAGAAAATATCTGCAGGAAAGGTTTGTTGAAAAAGTGCCAAAACTTAAAGCGGTAAACTTTATTAACGGTGAGGCACATGCGCAAAACGAATGTGAACGCCTTGGAAAATTGATCGATCAGTTGCCCGTAGATGTTGCGCTTGTTGGAATCGGCGAAAACGGGCATTTGGCTTTCAATGATCCTCCTGCCGACTTTGAAACTGATCAATCTTATTTGATCGTCAATCTTGATGAGGAATGCAGACAGCAACAGGTGAATGAAGGCTGGTTCAACTCAATAGAAGAAGTTCCCAAACAAGCGATCAGCATGTCGATAAAACAAATCATGTTGTCGCAACATATTATTTGTACTGTTCCCGGGAGAAGAAAAGCCAAAGCCATACAACACACGCTGGAAGAGGACGTGAGCAATTTGTGGCCGGCAAGCATTTTACAACAACATTCAGATTGTTATTTATATCTTGACAATTCATCTGCTTCCTTTTTAAAAAACAAAGAAAACTATATTTCGCCGGGCGCTTAAGCTAAAATGTATAGAATGATTATGGGCAAGAAATTAAAAATAATTACCGGCAATGTTATTCTTCCACATAGGATAATTGATAATGCAAGCGTATTGATCGATGATGGAATTATCAAAGAGGTTAGTGAAAAAAAGATAAGTACCAAAGCAGACGTTACACTTGATGCACAGGGAAATTACGTTTCTCCCGGATTTATCGACATCCATATTCACGGTGGCGGCGGGAGCGATTTTATGGATGGAAAAGTAAAAGATTTTCTCAGGATAGCAGAAACACATTTACAACATGGAACTACTTCAATGGTTCCCACCACACTCACCGCAGAAAAGGAAGATTTACTTGTTATTTTGTCAGTCTACAGGCAAGCATACACGAAAAATAAACGAGGTGCACAGTTTCTCGGAATGCATATTGAAGGTCCTTATTTTGCTATAAACCAAAAGGGCGCACAGGATGCACGCTACATCCGCAAACCTGATAAAAGAGAATATAGTGATATCATTAAAAAGGCCGGAGATGTTATCGTTCGATGGAGCGCTGCTCCCGAACTGGAAGGTGCACAGGAATTTGGAAGCTATCTTACGGCAAATAATATTCTTCCTGCAATTGCACATACAGATGCGGTTTATGAAGATGTGGTAAAGGCTTTTGAAAACGGATATTCGCTAGCGACTCATTTTTATTCTGCCATGTCTGGCGTTACACGTCGTAACGCATACCGTTACGCAGGTGTGATAGAAAGTGTTTATTTGATGGATGCGATCGATGTGGAGATCATTGCAGATGGGGTTCATTTGCCGTCACCGTTATTGAAATTGATTTACAAAATAAAAGGGCCAGACAGAATTGCTCTGATAACAGATGCAATGAGAGCGGCCGCCGTCAATACAACTGAAAGTATTCTCGGATCCAAAAAGAATGGGATGAAAGTGCTGATTGAAGACGGCGTAGCCAAATTACCCGATCGCAGCTCATTTGCCGGAAGTGTGGCCACTACAGACCGGCTTGTAAGAACAATGACTCAAATTGCAGAAATACCTTTGGTGGAGGTAATAAGAATGATGACGTTAACACCGGCGCGCATTATGAAAAAGCAAAATCAAAAAGGATCAATTGCTGTTGGCAAGGACGCGGACATCGTAATTTTTGATGAAAACATTAATATTCAATCCGCGATTGTTGGCGGAGAAGTTTTGTACAATATATTTTAGTTAAATCTCCAAGGCAAAATAAAAATTCGCAGATATAGTCTGTTTACTGCTACCGAAGTTTAAAAATCAACAATTTGAAGAGGAAATAAGTATCCAAATTTTTAAATTTTTCTGCTGGATATTGCCACAATTATCAAAACTATTAGCAGAAGTATTAAAAGCATTCCGACTCCAAATCCCATCCATACTGATTTTATACTTTCCTTATTCTGGTGGGTTGTATATGCAATAATCACCGGTAGAAAGGAAAACAGCAGGAATAATGCAAGATATGGCATAAACAGGCCAAGTATGGGCCCGGCTATACCAAGTAAAAACCACATGATGTTAAATCCACTTCCCCTTCCCGGCGCTTTCTTGTAATCGGTGATTAGCATATCAGGATTTCTTTTTAAATCATGCTTCATTTTCAATTTCATGAGTTGAAATGAAAGCTTTTGAAAAACATTTAACTTTTTGCCTGTTAGCTTACTGAATTCTTGAGGAGATAGTTTTACAAATTCACTTACTTTAAAATACTTTGCAGATAAGGCGGTGCCGGCTTCTGGCTTTGCTGTAAGAGGAACAACAAGAGAGATGAAGCGAAAGATCTGTTTATCTGTAAAAAAAGGTAAGAAAAATAAAAGCAGCAATCAGTTTGTTGGTTGGTCTCATTAGTTTTAGTGTTTGCGCTAAAATAGCATATATATTAATAAAGCAAAAGAAATAGCAATAAAATTATTCACTTCTCATTGCCTGGATTTTTCCTTATTGACAAATGGTTCCGGAACAAAACAAAAATCTGTTTTATTATTTCGTCTACTGTAAAATCGAATTTTTAATTATTATTTCTCAACATTCAAAATAAAGCTGTTGCTTCCTGCATCTCCATTTCGGGAAATTCCTTGTAGTTCCACTAAGTATTTTCCGGGAACATCGCCGGTATAAAAAGAAATTTGCCCTTTGCCTTTTGCGTCAGTATTTACATCAGGTGACCAATATAAAACGTCCCTGAAATCGGGCAGGCGGCTTTGCAATGCCTTTTGTGTAGAATAATCAGGCGAATAGAATATTCTTTGTTTTTGCAAACCATCATAATCCAAAATAACATCATGCGGATTAAGGGAGTAACCGGGCAAATCTCCTTTGTAAGTAGTATAACTTACAATTCCATTAGCCACAATCGGGCCCCAGATATACTTTGAAGCCACTATTTCAAGCTTCTGCACTTTAAGCGGATCGTAAGCCACGATATTGTCTACATCAAAAATGGGAACTCCATCCAGTAATATCAACGGGTCTTTATCAAACATTCTTTGCGACGGCTGCATATTGAGTAATGCATAACCGGGCGCATTGAATGTGCTGAAATGATAATGTTTCTCCTTCTTACTCACATTCACTTCCAGCACATATTCCCTCATTACTTCTTCCATGGTGGTAAAGCGTGTATAGTTGTCGAGTAAATACGTCTTGTAAGGATGTTGATAAAAGGGAAGCGTATCAATATTCAGCGGCATTAATTTTTGTAGATCATTTTCATGGTAAGCATTAGCGATTTCCATATGAAGGTTGCCTGTTTCCAGGCTTCCCCTGTCATTTTCTGCAACCGTTAAATGAGGAATGGCAGCATCCGCGAATTGATCTGAAAATGGAGTAAATATCTGCAAGTGATAAATACTGTCTTTGGTAGAATTGGTTTGTAAAACGATCTGGTTTGCACCATAAAAATCATGCATGTCAAAATGAACAAGGCCTTCTGCATTGCTTACATCCCCATACAACTGCACCCGTCTTCCCGGAATTGAAAGATAAACCAGCACATTTGGTGCCGGTTGCCCGGTTTCTTCGTTGGTAACTTTTCCGGTTATCAGGTGGCCCTGATTTTCGGGAACATAAGTAAAAGAAGAAGATTGATCAGATATTTGATTCCAGTCAAACGTACGCCAGCCTTGTGTTAGCAACAGGTTATCCAGCGCTTCACTGGTGGCCGCATTGACATTTTTAAAATAATAATCCGGATCCTGGATGAAACCTTTTAAATCGGAAGACAACCATAAATAAGTAAAAATATTTCCCTGTTGCGGTTGATACAAATCATCTAGCCGGAAAACTGAAGCGGATAGGTTTCCTGGTAAAACTTTTCCTGACTGATCAGAAGTAGAAAGATCAATATTTACCAGGTTGCGTTTACTATAAGTTTGCTTATCTGCTTTAGCGTTGATCAGTAATTCTGTTTTAGGCCTTTTAAAATAAAGGCGTTCGCACACCGGCTGGCGATTTTCGTTGAACAAAGTAATTTCAGCAACGCCATCTTTCAACTCATTTTTGCTGATAGCAAAAAAGGCATTGCCATTATCTAACTTTAATGCCCGTGAAAAATCAATACTCCTGTTGGTTTCAGCAATTACATATAGATCTGAAGAAGGCTGGCCGGAAGAAGTAATCAAAATTTTGATAGTATTGCCTTCATCATCCAAATGCATTACATAACCCTTGTCATAGGCATCCGGCAAACCTTTTCTAAAGCCAGTGCCATCTTTTAAAGAGATTATTGCAGAATAATGTTTTCCATTTTCGGGCGTAAAATAAAAATTGCCCATTCCAAAATGAGTGGTTTCAAAATGGGTAACAGTATCATTCGACTGATCAACGATCACGCCTTGTGCAGCTACTCCATTTCCTGAATTATCATTTATTTTAAAGGCTACGAGACTTTTTAAGCCACTTACGAGGTTTCCTCCTTCCGGGAAAAACTGTGCATCATATTTAGTTACGTTGGTGACGAGAGACGGATCCAGGTTTTGAGTTGTATTTACAATAGTTATAACTTTTCTGAAAAAATGAAAAGCAGAATCATTTTTCATCCAATTAGTATAAGCTCTCAATTCATAATTGCCTGAAGCAAGTGATACCGGAAGTGAAAAAGATCCACTGCCATTGCCGTTTTGAACTGCAATTTTTGCCTGCAATACCGGGTCATGTGATGAATTTAAAAGTTCAACATATACCACTTTGCTTACCGAAAGCGGTTCGTTGTTTTTTGCATCTTCCACATAAGCTTTGAACCATAAAATCTCTCCGCACAAATAATAAGAACGATCGGTGTGCAGGTACACTTTTTCTTCAAGATGGCGGCTGTTATACTCCGTAATACTGCTAACCATATTGTCCAGTTTTGTTTGCGCAATGGAAGAGTTGCAACACAGTAGACAAACAAAAAATGCAGAAAAGCAAACTAATTTTTTATTGAACTTAAATCGATTCATCTTATAATTTTTTAAGGCCAAAAACTTGGTTTAACCGGGCTTCCATTAAGCGTGCAATCCACGCACGGACCTTCTGATGAATAATACCCTAATACAATAATTCCATTAAGATGTGGTGTTATCGGAACAAAACCCTGCACACCAAAATAAAAGGCAAGGCTATCTTTGATAGGCGGCACTTCAATGTAATCACAATTACCCTTTTGGTTCCAATCAGCAGGCATGGAGGTATTGGCAATAAATATACGTGCCTGTTGAGTGCTTCCTGCGCCAATATATCCAATTACCGTTTCAGTATTATCGCTAACGCAATGAATGTTGCCTTTTACCTGGTTGGGTTGTGTGCCAAATATCGACCCCACATTTTCTGTGTTACCTTTCATCGCGTTCCAATAGTTATAAGCGTTTGAATCCAGCGCAAATTGGGTTACCAGTGTACTGTATAAAACGCTTAATCTTTTATCGTGGTAAGGTATTAATGTGATCGGCGCCTCATGGATCACATCTTCTGCTAATTTTTCAGATGAACCTACTGAAATATTAGAAGCCTTACGGGTTTGATAGCAAACATACACCTGTGATGATCTCGGGCTGACAGAGGTATCAGAATTGTACTGCAAAATTGAGTTGTATTCTGAATGAAATTCCCATGTTTCAGTATAATCCCAACGATAAAATTTGGTTTGATTTGAAGGGTCATGTGTATTGACAAAAACCTGAACATCGCTGCCGTTAAATTTCCAGCCTACGTTGTCAATTGGAGGAGATTCTTTGCAGGCAACAAAATCTGACAAATATTCTTTATGATCAGTTGTGGTAATATGCAGCCTGTATTTACCGGAAGTATTTAAATTATAAGTGCCGCTATAATTGCCTCCGCCGGTTTCATATAAAGGATAGGTATTATTCTGGTTATCTTCAATTTCCACATGCGCCCCAGTTTCATTGATATAGGAAGCGGTATCTCCCCATGTAATACTTCTGGTGCGGCTCAATTTAATATCAGTAGGTACATCGTTCGAGTTGATGTACCCCTCCACTACCAAATAATGTGCTCCTGAAGTTTTTATCGGGGGATCGTAGGGTACTTTACAACTTGCAAAAATCAGAGAAGTTATAAAGCCGACGAAAAAAAAGTAGTTGATATTTAAAATTCTATTTTTCATTTACAAATGATTAATGCACAAGTTTTTTATGGATAATAGAAAGTTTTGGGTTGGTGTCGCTCAAAGCACTGTCAATACAGATACTTTTCACTGCTAAAAAACCTTTTAGCTTATAACTTGGCTTTGGAGTATTTTTCACTATTGGTATAATTTTTTTAGAATCGAATATTATAAGTTATAAATGGAATGGCTGTTCCGAATATTGATAATTTATATCCTTTGATACCGCCATTCTCAGAAATAAAATAAACAGAATACGCATTTTTTCTTCCGGTGAGATTATATACACCAATTGTCCATGAGTTGTGCGTTAGCTGATGGATTTTGTGATTTCCCTCAAGGCTCATCGAAAGATCAGTTCGGAAATAATCAGGAATACGATAAGCATTTCTTTGTGAATATAAAACCCTTACAGAACCCGCATAATCATATTCTGCTATGGGTAAAGTAATAGGGCGTCCTGTACTGTAGGTAGCGTTTAAAGAAATACTAAAGCGATGAGTAAACCGATAATTTCCCGAGAAACTTACATTGTGAGGCTGATCAAAATTACTGGGATACTGATCACCGTTATTTATTTTTTCTGCAGCATACGGATCGTTCTGTTGCAACAGTGATCGTGAATACGTATACGTAAGCCAGCCATTTATCTTTCCTGTAGCTTTTTTCAAAAGTAATTCAACACCATAAGCAGTACCTTTTGTGTTGATCACATCCGTTTCAATATTATGATTCATAACCAGCACTGCTCCACTTTTGTAATCCAGGTAATGGCTAAACCATTTGTAATAAAATTCAACTGAGGTCTCGATGGTATTATTTTTAAAATTCTTATACAAACCAAGCGCTACCTGGGTTCCAAGTTGAGGTTTAATATTAGGATCGCTTAATTTCCATACATCAGTCGGTGAGATGGTGGTAGTGTTCGTAAGCATATGAATGTACTGCCTCAAACTGTTGGCAGATGCTTTAATAGAGGTATTGTCCGATAATGAATACCTCGCCGAAAGCCTGAACTCCGGCCCCATATAGGTTTTAATAATTTTTCCTGATGGATAATAGTTGGTTGCTATCACATTATTCAGATCGATTGGTAAACCTGGAGCATAAGTATTTACATGCTTTGGCCCTAAATAATTAAACATGGAAAACCTGATTCCACCATCAAGTGAAAGGTCGTTAGAAACATCAAAATGATCAGATAAATACAAAGCGCTTTCTAATCCATGCTCTGCTTCCAAAGTATCCGGCAGGATCAAAGATGTTTTTGACGTTGGAGTAACAGAGCCAGAATGTACATCATAAAGAAGGCTATTTAAGCCAAAGGATAAGGTATGTTTATTGCTTAAGAAGTAACTGAAGTCTGCATTGAATTTATATTGATTGATATTAAATGCCAGTTTATACGCATTTACCGAATCGCCATTAAAAGCTACCTGGTAATCATAATGATCTATACCTGCGGTAAACACACCATAGAATTGGTTATTGAAAATATGTTTCCAGTTGATGTTTGCATTTTTATTATGATATTGGTAAGTGGTATCACTGTTAAGGTTGAATTTATCGCCGCTGATATAACCATTTACATACACATTGTTCTTGCTGTTTATTTTTTGGTTAATATGAATCGTGCCATCCTGGAAAGAAGCATGGCTTTTATTATAATCTTTGGGTAAAATTTTGAAAAGCCAGTCTGAATAAGTGGTTCTGGCTCCCAGAACAAAAGTGGTTTTATTTTTAACGATTGGCCCTTCAAGCGTAAACTTGCTGGTGAGCGGCCCAATTCCTGCAGAGCCGGATACTTTTTTATCGTTTCCGTCAAGGGAAGTAATATCAAGTACCGATGAAATTCTACCACCGTATTTTGCCGGGATGCTGCTTTTATACAACGTTACATCTTTTATTACATCGGGGTCAAAAGCTGAAAAGAAACCAAAAAGATGGGATGGGTTATAAATGTTTTCACCATTGAACAGGATAAGGTTCTGATCGGTAGCGCCACCTCGTACATTTAATCCGGTACTGGCTTCACCTACCGATTTTACACCAGGCAAAGTAAGTACAGCCCTTAATACATCCACCTCTCCCATTACCGCAGGTATTTGTTTAATTGCGGTCATGGAAAGTTTATCCATTCCCATTGTAGTGCTGCGTACATTTTTTTCCTTTCCAGCTTCTACCAGCACTTCTTTCAGGCGAAACACTTTTTCATCCAGGTCAATATCAAATTTTCCATCAGAATAAAGCATTACCTGTCTTTTTGTATCAAACATGCCGGGAGCTATAATATTCAAAATGTGGCGACCGGCTGGAAGAATGATAGAGTAATATCCAAACTGATCACTTCTTACCTGCACAGAAGGATGATCAAGATAAATCAGAGCGCCGGAAATCGCTTCGCCAGTTTGTGCATCTCGGATGTAACCTGCAATATTTACTTTTCCTTTTGGGGTGCCGTTTCGTTTTATGCCAATATCAAACAGCTTATTTTCAACAGAAATTTCCTGTTTTACATTTTTTTTCTGATTGATGTAACCGGCAACCTGTAGTTCCCTTTTTGCCTCAGCCGTTGCTGTATCTGTTGCACCATTAAAAAAGCCGTAGGGAAGATTTGTTGCCAGCGAATATCCTTTGGTAATAAAAATATTATTGTCTTTATCTATCGTATAATGTAACCGGGTGTTGCTAAAAATCTTATCAAGTATTGAAGGAAGATGAGCATCTTTTACAGAAATCGTAATCGTAATGCTATCAAATTGTGATGGCTCATAGTAAAAATGGTAGGATGTTTGCGCTTCTACTTTTTGCACAAATTCGTTGAAGGTTACATTTTGAAAATTGCCTGTAACAAGATTATCGTTTTGTTGCGAATAACCATTGAATGATAAAAGCAATAAGAAAATCGAAAAAAATAAAGAGATTCCCCTTTTCATATTAATGAGTTAGTTGGTCATAAAATGCGGTTGCTTTTACAGCGGCAGTTTCAAAATTCTTATGCCGTAATTTCAGATGATTTTGTCGCATCACTTTTTTCAATTCACGGAGATGGTCACTAAATACCCTAAACATATCCTTCTTGCCGCTAACCAGGTAATAAAGTCCATTCTTATGAATATAAAAACGATTTTTCGATTGAAAAATAGTCGTCATGGTGGTACCTTGTATTCTTGGGTTTAACAATTTTATATGTCTTTCCAAAAATTGAACACGCTGTCCGTTATATAAAAGATCATAAAATCCTGTGTTATAAAGATTTTGTTTATGGTCCTCGTTTAAGGCAATGAAAGTGTGTCCAAATAAAGAAAAACTGTCAACAAATTCATTGTGCATTACGATCGGTGTTTTGCGGTCTGGTGATAAAACCACTAACTGATCCCTGACAAGATCAAACAACAGAGGAACCAAACCATATTTTCTTCCATTATAACTTACCCATCCCTCCACAAAATTTACTGATCCATCCCCATAGATGCCTGTTCCGAAAAAAGGATCACCTTCCATTTTAAAAGTATAAAATAAATATTCCATTCCATTATAAATGGGCGCATTATCTGCAGTATAATGATCGTAAACCTCAATTGCATTTTTAACCTGCAGATCTGCGATAGAACCTTTTTTCAAGCTTTGTGAAAAAATCGGGTTTAGAAAAAATAATGAGGAAAAGAGAAAAAGAAAATGCTTCATCTATGTTAGTTTATGAACCTGATTTTAGTTGACGATGAAAAAGAAAAAAATAGGGCCGCAGTCAAGACTCTGTCAAAGATAATTTTTGTTACAAAGTATAATTTTTCTTTTTGATGAGCGGTAAAAGACTTATCCTACTTGTGTTTCAAAGCTTTTTCAATTCCCTTTACAACAAGAGGCTCCATTATTCTATATCCTTCAAGCGTAGGATGAACCCCATCTTTTGATAAGTTAGCAGGCAAACCTTTTTGTGAATCAACCATTGCATCATAATAGTCAACGTACACAAAATCGTTTTTCTGAGCGTAATTTTTAATCCACTTATTCAACTCAGTAATACTTTGAACAGGATCAATTCCCGGGCGCCATGGAAAGGCGCGCGCCGGCAGTACTGAACAAAAAACCACTTTAATGCCGTTAGCCTTTGCGAGTTGCGCCATCGACATTAAATTATTTTCGATCATCTGCAAACTTGAAGGTCCTGTATTTTCTGCAATATCATTGATTCCGGCTAAAATGGCCACCGTTTTAGGTTTCAGATCGATCACATCCTGCCTGAACCTGACTAACATTTGAGGTGTCGTTTGTCCGCTGATGCCACGATCAAGATAAGGTTTGCCATTAAAAAAATCAGGATCTGTATTTATCCATGCATCAGTAATCGAGTTACCCATAAACACTACACGCTTTTCATTGGCCGCAGGTAATCCCGCTTTTATATTTTGATCACGGTAACGCCGTAACTGTGGCCAGTCGTTGCTTTGATTTAATCGTGCTGTTACAGAATCTTCCTGTGCTTTTAATGAAGAAGAAAAAAATACAAAAAATGCAAAACAGAACATTTGAAAATACTTCATCGTGGAAATGATTTTTAGTTTTTAAAGTTTTGATAAATGAAAGTAAGGATAAAGATTTAGAAATAATAATTTCTGTGAAAATGAAAGTGCATTCATAGCAAACGAATAAATTTTGAAGATTTTATTTTTGACATAAAAAATGCAGTTTTAAATTTTAAAGACTATTTTGTATTCAAATAATCTTTCCTTTTTATTTAATAAATTTATGGATACCAAAGGCTTTAAAATCGTCTTTTATTCGTTTTGCACTTTTGCAGCCACTGCATGTAATTTCACAAGTAACACGGTGACTAAAAATCCAAAAGAAAAATCTGCAATAGCCATTTCCGACTCCATAACTGTAAAATTTGAACCGGTTTCTGATATTGCCGAACTTCCTGTTGAAATGAACGAACCCTCCCCGGGTGGAAATTTGTTTGTAACGGATATTACCGGCAAGATCTGGATTCTCCATAAAGATTCTATGTTGGCAAAACCATTTTTCGACCGGTATGGAAATTTGTATAAAGGTTCGCCAGGCTCCTCAATCGGCAGGTTATACAGCGTTGCGTTCCATCCTCAATATTTGTTAAATCATAAATTTTACGTTTGTTATGCAGCGCCTTCATCGAGATATAAAAAATCAGGAAAACTGGTTATATCACAATTTACTTCGGATGAAAAAAATCCTGAAATATCTGATTTGAAATCTGAAAAAAAAGTGCTAGAGGTTGAAGGTTCAAATGTAGCTTTTAATGGTGCACAAATTCGCTTTGGGCCCGATGGTTACCTCTATATTTCTATCGGCGACGATAAAGCAAATGATAGTTCGTATAAATATAGGGCGCAGGATCTGCGGTACTTAAATGGTAAGCTATTAAGAATTGATGTAGACAATCTTCCTTATACTATTCCTGCGGACAATCCATTCAAACAGGTTAAAAATGCAAGGCCGGAAATTTGGGCCTATGGTTTTAGAAAATTATGGCGCTACTCATTCGACCCGGTTTCGCACCAACTTTTTGGTGGCGATGTGGGTGAGAACATGGAAGAGGAAATAGATGTGGTTACCAAAGGCGGAAATTATGGCTGGCCCGAAAAAGAAGGCGATAGTATTTTTGAAAAGAATGATCTGAAATCCGGTACGCCATTCACTTCGCCTATTTATACGTATACCCATGTTAAAGGCATTTGTGTGATTGGCGGTAACTTTTATTATGGAAAAGATTTGCCCCAACTTACCAACAAATATGTTTTTGCCGATTGGAAAGGATGCCTATTTGCCCTCGGCAAAGATCAACATGATAAATGGAACGCTCTTCCGCTGAAAATAGTTAACAAACCTTCTGATTCTTTTTTTATTTGCGGTTCTGCGATAGATGCTAACAACCAGATTTATGTGATGGGATACCTTGTAAATAAAAATGGAGATAAGGGTGTGATTTATAAAGTAGTAAAATCATAGGTTGTGTAAACTGGTGGCTGGCAAAAAATGGAATAAAAGAAAAAATGTAACAAAATTTATAAATCCGTTTCTACTATTAAAAATTAACCTTTATTTTACCGAAAATACCAAAGCTAATGACTCAAATTAATAAAGTATTGATAGCTGTACTAATAGTATTGGCTGTTTTTTTTCCAGAGAATAAATCTTATGGATTTTCAGTTATTGTTCCCGTAACCCCTAATTCAAATGTTCAAAATAATTTATCAACAAAATATTTAAATGCGGCGGAATTTGTAAAATTATCTGCCCATGATTTTAGTAAACTAACGGGGAAAAAATTAAATTTATTTCAAAGAGTATCTTTTCAGATTGCGAAATTGCGGTTAAAACATGACCTTAAAAAGAATCCCGATCTTAAGATAACGGATTATCACAAAGGATCAGAAAAAGCTGGCCGGTTCAACTTTCTTTGGTTTATCATAGGATTAGCAGCGCCCATATTTGGCCTCTTTACCGGAAGCCTGATTCTTTTTTTAATTATTGCCTTGGCTCCTGTAGCAACAGCATACATAACCAGGCAGGATAAAGTAATTAAAAAATCGGTTTGGCTCGGGTTTGGTACAGGAATTTTATTGATTTTTCTTTTGCTTTTACTATTTGTGATAGCCTATGCCGGTTGGAAATAATTTTGCCCTGTATAAGTTAATTGGCATTAATTTTTCCTCTTATTTAATAAAATTTATCGCCAGAAAAAAAATGATTAAAAGTATTCCCGCGAGCGAAATAATGAACATATAATCGGCGATTGTTTCTATTTTTTTTTGTTTTGATGGATTTGGGGCTCTTATTGAAAAAAAAGAAAAGCCACTGGATAAAATCAGGAAAAATGCAATGATAGAAGTAAACTCGTCTATATGACTGCCCTGGGCATGGTTGGTTACGTGCAACGAAGTAATTACGAAAAGGCAAAAACCCAAAAGATTGGTGGAGGTACTTAAAATATGAGGCGAAGTGTTTTGTGCCATGAATAAAATAAAATCAAATTTATATTTAAAAAAAGAGATTTTGAATGTTTGAAAATTTCAATATTGAAGTTTAGCAATTTAATAAGAATTGGCCGAACGGATTCTGGAAATGCAAAATAATATATGAGGTTATTTGCCGGTTTACCGGAAAACCATAAAACCTTTAACCTTTACTAGAAACGTTTACAATCTTTTAAATAAAAGTTTCTATCTTTATTTTTATTCGGAACCCATCTTATAATCATTTTTTTGCCTGAGACTATAAAATACAGTGAAGAAGAACTGGTACAGTTACTGCAAAGCGGTGATCAATCGGCTTTTGAATATTTATACGATCATTATTCGGGCGCATTAAATACTGTTATTTTAAAACTGATAAGCGATCAGCAATTGGCGGAAGATATATTGCAGGAGGCTTTTGTAAAAATATGGAACAACTTCTCTACCTATGAATCATCTAAAGGGCGTCTTTTTACCTGGATGTTAAATATCACCAGGAATCTCACCATTGATACTATCAGAAGTAAAAGTTTTAAGAAGCAGGCAAAAATCCAAAAGACAGAAAATGCCGTAACTTATACAAGTAGTAATATCAACGAAAATGATAAATTTGATGCTTTGGGTATAAGAAAACAAACGATGTTACTTAAGGAAGACCAGAAGAGGGTGATTGATCTTGCTTATTTTGAGGGGCTTACCCAGGAAGAGATCTCCAAAAAACTTGACATACCACTGGGAACGGTAAAAACCAGGATGAGAACGGCCATTTCAGTATTAAAAAAAATATTACAAGCATAAAATTGACAAAAGAAGAATTCATATTATCAGGTTTGCTTGAGCTTTACGCTATGGGCATTTCTTCTCCCGAAGAAACGCAAATAGTGCAGGAGCATCTTGACCGGTTCCCTGAATTAAAACAGGAATTGAAAGAGACAGAAATAGCGCTTGAGAATTATGCTTTGTCCAATTCCACACAACCTGCCCCTTCAGTAAAAGAAAAGTTATTCAACCAGTTGTTTTCCGGTGATGAAAAGAATCCGCTGAACATGGCGCCGGTAGTTTCAATGACTAAAAAATCCTTTGTCCCCTTGTTTTACAAATCAATTGCAGCCGCTGTCTTTATATTATTAATAGGAAGTATGGTATTAAATTACAGTTACTTCAATAAATACCACAAAGCCCAGGATGCGCTTGATTTAGCACAACAACAACTTCAGCAGAAAGAAAAATCGAATGCGGCCATGACTCACGACCTCAGTGTAGTAACCAATAAATATGCGATGCCGGTTGTTTTAAACGGAACACCACACGCTCCGGATGCATTGGCCAAAATATTCTGGATGAAAAATACCGGCCAGGTTTATATCGATCCATCCAACCTTCCCAAAGTGCCTTCAGGTATGCAATACCAGCTTTGGGGCATTGTTGATGGAAAACCGGTAAGTGGCGGAATGATTGAAACTTCAAAAGGTATTTACCATATTCAGAAGATGAAATCTTTCGGAAAAGTGGATGCATTTGCCATCACACTGGAAAAAGCCGGGGGAAGCCCCACTCCCACTATGGATCAAATGATCGTAAGCGCCAAAATGTAATTTTCCTTTTCGTTCCTTCTTTTATTTTTTTGGGGATAACTATTGCCGGTAAGCTGGTAATAAATTTTTTAAATGCGGCTATCCATTTACGTTAGTATTTTTTTTATTTTTTTTAAAAAACTAAAACCATCCTTTAAGTAAGTGCGTACATGGTTGAAACAAATCACCAATAAAAAATTAAAAAATGAAAACAATTAAATTTTTAGGATTATTGATCCTTACTGCAATCGTATCAGGAAACACATTTGCTCAAATAAAAATGGTAGGCGGCGCTGCCATGTACCCGACCAAAAACATTGTGGAGAATGCCGTTAACTCAAAAGATCACACCACTTTAGTGGCTGCAGTAAAAGCTGCCGGATTGGTCCCCACATTAGAAAGCGCAGGCCCGTTTACCGTTTTCGCTCCAACCAATGAAGCATTTGACGTATTACCGGCAGGCACAGTATCAACGCTCCTTAAACCCGAAAACAAAGCAAAGCTTACTTCTATTCTTACCTATCACGTCGTACCCGGAAAATTATCTTCTGAGGACCTTAAGAAAATGGTAAAAATGCATAACGGAAAAGCCTCTTTAAAAACAGTGGAAGGCGGAAGTTTATATGTAAGCATAAAAGGGAAACACCTTATGATTACTGATGAAAACGGAAAAACAGCCCTGGTAACTATAGCTGATGTTAACCAAAGTAATGGTGTAATACATGTGGTAAATAAAGTACTGTTACCTAAATAAAGCGGAATATAATGTATAGTTTTTCTTGAGCCGGTGGAAACGCCGGTTTTTTTATTTACAGTAAACAAACAAATAAAATTGAATTCCGTTTTAGTAAATTGATAACTGGAATTTGAAAAATTATTTAAGTCCGTAAACTACAACCTGGTTTGAGAAGGTAGCGAGATAAACATGCCCATTGGCTATAGTCGGCGAACAAAATTTGGCGTAATTTCCTGTGGCATCATTTGGGTTTTCGCTATTATTCCAAAGTTCTTTTGTAACATCTTCAGCATCAAACGCACGCAAAATTCCGGGTCGGGTTTGAACGTTAGCATCTCCTGAAACAGGATGAGAAGCCCAGACAATTCCAGTTCCAGGAAGATCTTCATTTGATGAGGTAGACAATATTGCCCCGCTCTCGCCAACAGGCCCGGCTACTGAGGAGGCTTTTTGGTTTGATACATCAAGCATATTACTGCTCCGGTTAAACGAAAAAGACCTTAGCTGGTCATTTTCCGACCAAACATATACATACTCAGTTGTAGTTCCTTTATAATAAGCAGCCTGGGAATGCAACATCGCATTCGATCCAAGATTGATATTTTGTTGTACATGGTTTACATTGAGAGAATAACCGCCCATATTATCTTTATTCAACAAATAGAGATTTCCGTCTTTACCTCCAGTTAGAAAATAATTGGAATTCGGTATTAATAAGGCACCCATACCTCCATAATCAAAATCGTTATCTTCCAGGTATTGAAAATTATAGGGAGTAAAATAACTAAGAATTTTGAGCGTATTTCCAGACGGGGTAAGTTTCAAAGCACTTTCTCCGCGATTGATTAAATTAGTTGGATCGCCATTTAAGCCAACTGTTCCATTGCCAACAGCCACATAAAGGTTGCCTTCTTTATCGGCTGCCATTCCCATTCCACTTTCCCATAACCCTCCATCAGTTCCTTCCGGAGTATCATTGTAAACAATTTTCTGTTGCAGCGTTTGTTTATCGTAACCCAAAATCCATCCGTGATAAGGTTCCCAATCGCAATGACCCGCAAAAGTTATATACACCATACCATTTACAAGTGTTAACCCCTGTCTTTGATTTTCTTTCTGGCCGTCAAAATTGAGAACATTGTTTACATTGCCTGCTCCTCCTCCATTGTAAGTAGCTGTTATTTTTACCGGGCTTCCTGCCATTTCACCTCCTGTAATGATATCAATTGCATGTAGGTAATCAACAAAATTATTATTTGCCAAGCTTCTCGCCACAAAATACATGGTATGAGAAAGAGAATCAATAACAGGTGTGCCGACAATTCCTATATTTCCTGAGAAATCCTGGTAATTCCCACTGCATGCGCCCGTCATATCTGTATTTTTAGGCGGCCTCATTCCGGGTTGAGTAAAATTATTTTTCCAATAAAGCCGGGCACTATCTGCATCAAATGCATAAATAGTGTTATTGACAGTTGCGATATAAACCACGTTACGATAGTTATTAGAGATGTTTACATTTGACACTACCAGTGGCTGCGCATAAACCTGGTCGTCAACAGGTAAACTGAACAACTTTCCAAATTGCTTTGAATTTACATTTGAAGTATTAAGTTTTGTTTCATGATTATTAAGCCCGCTTCGGTAATTATCATTGTGTTGTGTGAGAACAGAAATATTGTGGTTATTTAAAGGCACTTCAATCACCTTCTCTTCCTTGCAGGAAAGGCAAAAAATCAGAAGAATAAATATTAAATTCCTTCTCATAAAAAAGAGTAAATCGTTTAAAATTAATGTATACCATTAGTTCAAGCAATAATCATGACAAAAATCAGGAATTTTACTCCTTTCCACTGCTTGGGAGTTAATCAGCTACATTTTTAATAGTTACTTTCAGATAATCTGATTAGCTGTTGAAGCGGTTTTTAAGTGAATGCAATCATAAAACAGCAAATCTCTCTTTAATTCGTTACTATTTTGTAAGAATTTCTCCTGTCAAATAAAGCCTGCACTGTCCGCTAATTTCAACTCTGTCTCCTGCATATTTACATTTTAAAAATCCTTTCCTGGTAGAAAGCTGTATGGCGGATAGATTATTCTTTCCTGTTTTATTTGCCCAGTAGGGAATTAATGTGGTATGTGCAGATCCGGTTACAGGATCTTCATTAACGCCTGATTGAGGGCCAAAAAATCTTGAGACGAAATCCACTTCATCACCTTTTGCAGTAGCGATTACACCACGCGCTTTCAACTTTGAGATGGCAGCAAGATCAGGCTGCAGGTTTTTTATTTCTTCTTCATTATTAAATACCAACATGTAATCCGTCTTACCTTTAAAAGCTTTTACAGGATTTGCGTTAAAGCATTTCAAAAGTTCAGGAGCGAGATCGGCGCTTTCAATTTTATCTGTTGGAAAATCAAGCGTCAACAAGTCATCGTGCTTTTTTACTTTTAAAGTTCCGCTTCGCAAACTGCTAAAAATAATTTCATCATTTTGATGTCCTTCATAATTAAACAATACAAATGCAGATGCCAGTGTCGCGTGTCCGCAAAGGTCTACTTCAACAGTGGGCGTAAACCAACGAATGTTATAACCATTGTTGTTCTTTACATAAAAAGCTGTTTCAGCAAGATTGTTTTCCATTGCTATTTTTTGCATCAGCTCATCTGCAATCCATGATTTAAGAGGGCAAACAGCGGCCGGGTTTCCTCCAAACAGTTCAGAAGTGAAAGCGTCCACCTGGTAAATTTTGAGTTTCATTTTACGGGTTATAATTTTTGAAACGGAGGGGTTAAAAAAACTTATTTACGTTTGTGCATAAACGTTATAAGTTTTTTTTAAATTAAAATTTTGATTATTTGTCTGTCTGCTGGCAGTTTGCCAACTTCTTACTGACTTACTTCTTCCTTCTCCAATTTCATGGTTCCAATAGCCCCTGCCCTGTCGACACAACTGTCTGAAAGTACGCTAAGCGTCATCTCATTATTTACAATTACATATTTATACTTGCCCGCTGTAGTATCGCATTGGCTTTGACCATAGAGTTTTACTAAAGTAAGTACAGAATCTGTATTGGTGTAAGTCATCGTTTCGAGACTTGAATTATCCGCTGCGTTTTGTACGTCAAGTGTATCATTACTAAAATTGAATAAAACATCCATTCCGCCTTCAACGTTAAGGGTGCCTTTCCATTTGGTGTTGGAGAGTTGTGCATCCGCAGAATAAATGATCATGGCGATCAGCAGTGTTAAAAATATTTTATTCATACTTTTTGTTTTAGTGTTTAAAATTTAAAATGTAAAATACAACTTATACGTTAAAAAAACACGCAATGAATTTTCATTATTTCCGACATTATTTACTGATGAAGTTATATATTTATACCATTGTTTGATTGATTTTATTCCCTGCTTTCGTCTTCACTTAAAATAAATACTATGACTTCCCGTAGAAAGTTTTTACAGAATTCCGCTATGATAACCGGCGGCACGTTATTGGCTTCTGCATTAGACAACCATGCTTTTGCAATTTTTAAAAACAGGATTGCACCAAGCGATCAACTAAATATCGGTGCGATTGGCGTAAATGGAATGGGGTGGGCAGATACTACCTCTGCTTTAAAAATTCCCGGAGTAAATCTTGTCGCCATTTGTGATGTAGATCAGAATGTGATTAACCGGCGCCTGGATGAACTTACAAAAAAGAATGTAGATACTTCTAAAATAAAAACCTACGGCGATTACCGTCAGTTACTCGATAACAAAGACGTAGATGCTGTGGTGATTGGCACTCCTGATCACTGGCATGCACTAATAATGATGGATGCGTGTGCTGCAGGAAAAGATGTGTATTGCGAAAAGCCCGTTGGCAATTCTATCGGCGAATGCCGGGCGATGGTGCAGGCGCAAAAGCGTTATAATAAGGCAGTGCAGGTGGGTCAATGGCAACGCAGCCAGCAGCATTTTAAAGATGCAGTTGATTATGTGCAAACCGGCGTACTCGGAAATATAAGAACGGTAAAAGTTTGGTGTTACCAGGGATGGATGAAGCCCGGGCCGGTAGTTCCTGATTCTGCGCCACCCGCAGGCGTGGATTATAAAATGTGGCTCGGCCCCGCGCCCACACGTGCATTCAATTCAAGCCGGTTTCATTTTAATTTTCGGTGGTTCTGGGATTATGCCGGTGGTTTAATGACCGATTGGGGCGTGCATTTGTTAGATTATGGATTGATGGGAATGAACTCTCCTACTCCTAAATCTATTTCTGCTTTGGGCGGCCGTTTTGCCTATCCTGATTTGTACGAAGAAACCCCGGACACACTCACCACTTTATACGAGTTTGATCATTTCAATATGGTTTGGGATTCAGCGATGGGAATTGATAACGGGCCTTATAACCGCGACCACGGCATTGCTTATATCGGTAACAACGGAACGCTTATTTTAAACCGCGGCGGTTGGGAAGTAATTGAAGAAAAAGGAAGCAAAAATAAAGTGAGCAAACCTTTTGCACCATCAATCGATAATGGTGTTGACAAGCATTGGGAGAATTTTGTAAGCGTCGTAAAATCAAGGAAGTTCGAAGATTTACATTGTCCTGTTCAGGCCGCCGCTCATGTAGCTACGGTTGCACAAATGGGAAATATCGCCTACCGCAGCGGAAAGAAATTGGAATGGGATGCTGCTAAAGAGCAATTCACTGATGACGCCGTGAACAAAGAATATTTTATGAAGGAATACCACAATGGTTATAAATTGCGGAAGGTGTGAGAGAAGAATTTTATTATGCAGTAAATGAATAAATAATTGGAATTCTTATTTTGCTCTTTTTGCCATAATCAACTTTTATAATTCTTATCGAAGATTTCTTCCTTTTGCAATTCACGGGTGGTTTGGCGGCTGCCGTCGTGGCTGTAGCCGGGAGGGCCAAAAATATATTTTAGTTTCTGTTTGAAAGAAATGTTTTGCCTGTAATCTTTTATGATCTGGTTATATTCATTGAATATAATATCCAGGTAATTTTTATAGTCTACATTTTTTAAGATGCCATACTTTACAGGCTCTGCGGGATCCTCAGCCCTGAAGGTTCCGAAAAGTTTATCCCAAATAATAAGGAACATACCATAATTTTTATCAAGGTATTTTATATTAACCCCATGATGAACGCGGTGGTGAGAAGGTGTGGTAAAAATATATTCAAGAGGGCCAAGTTTCTTAATGGCTTTGGTATGAACAAAGGTGCCCCAGCCCTGCGAAAGCACATAAATTAAAACAATATCCAATGGCCGGAAGCCGATAAAAGCCAATGGAATAAAAAAGAAAAACTTTTCGATGGGTTCAAATACCGCCGACCGAAGACCTACAGAAAAATTAAACTCTTTGGATGAATGATGGTGAACATGCCCAGCCCATAAAAACCTGATCCGGTGGTCCATCAGGTGCATAAACCAGTAAGTAAAATCTTCTGCCAATACCAATAAGATCCAGTACAAAACAAGGTGACCTGAAATAAAAGAAAAAAGGTGTAATCCATAAAAGTAAAAAACCGCGAGCAGAAACAAACCTGCGCCGCGGCTCAAAGTATCAGTAATCATATAACCCAAACCAAGTACCAGGTTGGCTTTGGTATCCTTTACCGTATAATATTGTTTATCGTATCGTACACTTATAAAAATCTCCAGCAATACCAGTGTTAAGGTAATGGGAGTGCTAAAAAGCATGGCTACCTGGTCAGTAAAAATATCCTTCATAAAAAAATATCAGCCGCAAAGTAAAAAATAACAGCTATTGATTCTAAATCACTTTTTATAACTTACTGTTAATTTAAATCGATAACTATTATTCATCAGAAGGAATATGTTGTTGACCTTCGGGATTTAATTTTTAGTTTAAAACCTTTGTATTGCACCACTTTATTTAGGATATTTCACTACCAGGTTTTTAACTGGTTTTAGGGTACCCAAAAAGGCATATACAGATTTTAGATCCCCGTCTGTCATACCTGAAAAATCATGAACAGGCATGACTGTATTCTGTTTGCCCGGGTTATAATTATATCCTTTCTCATCCCGCCGGATATAGAATTTCTCCAGGAAAGCTGTTTCAGTCCATGATCCAATACCTGTAGCAGAATCAGGTGTTAAATTTGCAGAGGTTACTTTAAAGGTTCCCACATTAAATGTGTTTCCTCCGGCCATCATGCGGCTAAAATCAGGCTGACCTTTTGCATAAGGCGTATGGCAATCGCTGCAACCTGCCATAGCAACCAGGTATCCTCCATATTTTACGGAATCAGTTTCCGGTGGCGCTACATTTCCATCCACAGATGGTTGCAATGCAGGTGCCGGATAAGCTATACTTATCGGAATCATTAATTGTCTTTCCGGCACTTCATTTTTAATGGGTTTAAGGGTTCTTATATAAGCAATGATGCTCAACAGATCGCTTTTTGCCATGTGGTTAAAATTGGCATAAGGCATAAGAGGGAAGAGTGTATCACCATTTTTTCTAATTCCTTGCGTAATGGCCCGTAAGATTTCTGCATCTGTCCAGCTACCGATACCGGTTGCAGAATCAGGCGTAATGTTTTTGGAATAAATTGTTCCCGGAATTGCATCCAGTTCATTATGATCAAATTTTTGTCCGCCTTCTCCTTCAGTACCCGGAACAACCGGCCCTGAATATTTGGTAAAATCTCTTTGGCTGTGACAGTGAATACAGGCTGCAACATGAACGGCCAGGTATTCTCCCCATGCGAGTACCTTTTTCATTGAATCTTGTGTATTGATGGCCTGCGATTCTGAATCAGTATTCTTGTTTGATTGTGAACCATTGTTGTTGCAGGCGGTAAAAAAAGTGGCGGCCAGCACCATAAAAATAATGGCATAAAAAGCAATCGTCTTTTTCATGATAATGTAGGTTTTGATAAACGTATAAGGAAATGATTCCATAAATATATTAAAATTTTTGACAAATTAAATTTTATTTTCATGGATTTATGGGGTTCCCCGTCTTTTAGTAAAGCGTTATCATTTGTAGTAAACGTATCTTTGCAAAAAGCGTTTATTATGATCAATTCATACGACGCATTTGCGAACCTGGAATTAAAAGCATGGCAAAAGAAAATGCTGCGAAGGCCATCGTTATTTGATAAGCTTTCTAAAAAACTGCAAACAAAATTCAATAGTTGGATTCCTGAAAAAGTGCATCGTGCCATTACAGTTACGATAAAACAAATGGTGCGTGGTGTTTTGTTCGGTGCTAAATATACCACAGCACATCCTTTACAAAACACTGACCTGTTGACCCGCGAAGAAGCCGTTAGAAAGAAAATAAATATTTACCGGAAAACGGCGGCTGTAGAAGGCGGCATTACCGGCGCGGGTGGCATCTTACTCGGCCTTGCAGATTTCCCGATTTTACTCGCTATTAAAATAAAACTGTTGTTTGATATTGCAGTATTATATGGATTTGATGTGACCGATTATAAAGAAAGAGTGTATCTGCTGCATATATTTGAGTTGGCTTTTTCCAGCGCAGTATACAGGAAGAAAGTTTACCTGCAAATGGTTAATTGGGATGAGCAGCAAAAAAAATTACCGGAAGATATTAACCAGTTCGACTGGAGAAATTTTCAGCAGGAATACAGGGATTATCTTGATGTAGCGAAGATGGCCCAAATGATACCGTTGATAGGCGCTCCCATAGGCGTGCTGGTAAATAACCGCTTAATAAAAAAACTGGGGCGCACTGCCATCAATGCTTACAGGATGAGATTGTTTGATAACGCATTGCCTGCAATTAAATAAGAATTATATTTATACCTTTAAAGAATACAAAGCCTTAAATAATTTAAAATGAACAGGAGAAATAACAGCATTCTTTATTTTATTCTCGGATTATATTCAATAATGGTAAGCTGGTATTACAACCACTCTATCCTGTTAGTAATTATCCATTACATTTTTTGGCCCATCTATTTATTATATGAATTGCTCAACGGCAGGCTGGCTCATAATATGTGGAAGATAATTCCTGAGTCTTATTTCAATTAATCTCAATTCTCATTCTTCAGTAAATCGATAAAGAAAGGTAATTCCTGTTTTGTTTTTTTTTGTTCTTCTCAATTGTACCAAACGGCATAGCCTTGCCTTCGTAAATCCATTGCCAGTTTTTCCTCCATTTTTAAAGCTTCTTGCCGTGTCATCGGCTGTAGATTGAGATAATCATAAAGGCTGGGCCGCAGGTAAACGCCATATTTTCGAACTATTGAAGAAGACAGGTTATGGCCTTTTTTATTTCTGTAGCCTGTTTTATGCTGTTGAAATCTTTCTGCAGGTGTTTTACTAGTCATACCTACATAAAGGCATTCCAGAACTCCATTAAATTGAGGGTTAGCAGTCCGGAACCGGGCATTTTCTGAAAACACCCGTTTGGATAGCTCAATAACGTAAACATGGTATTTGGTTACGGGCATAAATCTCTGTTTTTTTTGCTGGTGTTGACGATTATTTAGAGTAAACCTACAAAAAATAAAGATTTTTATTTTTAACTGAGGCAAAGATAAAATTGCAGAAATTCACCTGTTGTGGATTTTGGCGGGACGCCAATAGCGATAAAAAATATCCTCAGTAATTAAACCGCGGGATATTTATTTTACTATTTTTAATACATGAATAAAAGAACAGGTGCAAAAGGCGCTTTGCTTGATGAATATGAAAGAGCGCTTTCAGAATTGAAGCAGGTGATCTCAGATGTTTCTCCAATAGAACTTGCGTTGCCGGTAGATAAAACAACCGCAGATCAAAACTGTGTATCCATCCAATCTGTTTTGACGCATGTAGTGTATGCCGGATATACTTATGCAAACTATATTCGCCAATTTAAAAACGCACCATTTAAACTTTGGCAGAAAGCCGACCGCCCTGTTATAGCAGATTATAACAACGATCTCAACCAAATGTTTTCATACACCATTGAAACATTCGGCTTTTTTAATGAAGAGGAAATAATGGAACCTGCCGACAACAAGATTTTGACACACTGGGGCCAAACGTATGATCTTGAGCAAATGTGGGAGCACGCCATTGTTCATGTGCTAAGGCACAGAAGGCAAATAGAAAAATTTAAGAAAACAGTAAGGTGAATTTTGCAAGCTTAAAATAATCAGCATGACAATTTCAGAATTTATATCAAAACAACTTCCTGAACGGTAACGGCAACTTTTAATGGCGACTGTGTATCGATATGATATTTGAATAACAAAGAAAAGTTATTGTCTACAGCATTTATCTTATTCAAATTTGCAGGTAAAGCAGGATAATAACCTGGTAATTGGTAAGTCATATTTTCAAACTCGGTTGCAATTGAAATATTTTTAGAAAATTTTATAATCGAGTTGCAACCAAAAGTATTGACCTACTGACAGGGTGTTTTTTGTAGCACCTGCAAAACCTATCCCGCTTGTAATCCTGCCTGCTTTTTCAGCCCGAGAATTTGCCTGTGAATTTGCTGCAAGAGAAAAGAAGGCAAATAAAAATAGCAGTGATATAAATTTTCTCATAATCAATTTTTTTTGCTGATACGGCGTCCCGTTCAACCTTTATAGGTTTCCTTTTTTCATTTCTTCCACAACATAGTTACAAGCCCTTGCAGTTAAAGCCATGTACAAAATACTCGGGCTTTGATTGCCGGTACTTGCCATACATGCTCCATCTGTTACAAAAACATTTTTACAATGATGTAATGCATTCCGTTTATCAAGCATAGATGTTTTTGGATCGGTACCCATTCTACATCCTCCCATTTCATGTATATCTAAACCCGGCGCCTGCTTACTATCTGAATAATGAATATTTTTTACACCGGCTTTTGTAAACATTTCTTCCGTCTGCACAAAAAAATCATTCAATAATTTATCATCGTTGTCATCGTATTCAACAGAAGTTATTAATTGTGGAATGCCCCATTCATCTTTTTTATCGGTACTTAAACGCACATGATTTTTTTCTTTCGGAATGGTTTCGCCCTGCACATAAGCATACACCGTCCATGGCCCCGGTTCTGTCATCGATTCTTTATATCCGGCCCCCATTTGCTCAGGGTAGGCCTCCCCGTTATTTCTATTCCGGCGGGCGCCGGCATAGGTGGTATACCCGCCAATAAAACCGGTATCTGTTTTATGCAGATTTCTATAGTTGGCAATGATTGCATCTGTAGGGTTGCGGCCATTATAATAACTGTCAGTAAACCCTTCCATTTCTCCGCCTAAATTGCCACGATAATTATGGTGGCAAATATATTTTCCCAGTATGCCACTATCATTTCCCAAACCATTTGGAAAACGGTTGGATGTGGAATTTAATAAGATGAGATTGCTGTTTAAAGCCGAGCCGTTCACAAAAATAACCTTAGCAAAAAACTCAGTTGCTTCCTTTGTGTTGGTATCAATAACTCTAACGCCTGTTGCTTTCTGTTTTTGTTCATCGTAAATAATGGAATGAACCACCGAAAACGGGCGAATCGTTAAGTTGCCCGTTTTTGCAGCCCATGGAAGCGTGGATGAATTAGAACTGAAATAACCACCAAACGGGCAGCCTCTCTGGCATAAGTTTCGCGCGTGGCATCTTCCTCTTCCCTGTTCAAGATGTATTTGATTGGGCTGTGTTAAATGTGCCCATCTTGCATGAACGAAATACCGGTTGCCGTAATTTTTTAAGATGCTTTCTTTTAAATGTTGTTCAACACTATTCAATTCAAAGGGTGGAAGAAATTCACCATCGGGCATTGCTTCCAAACCATCTTTACTGCCACAGATACCAATAAATTTTTCTACGTGCGAATACCACGGCGCCACCTCTTCATATCTTATGGGCCAGTCCCAGCCATAACCAAAACGCTGCGGGCCTGTAAATTCAAAATTGCTCCAGCGTTGGGTGCATCTTCCCCATGTCAGACTTTTTCCTCCAACCTGGTAGCCGCGTATCCAGTCAAAAGGTTTCTCCTGTATGTAAGGATGCTCTTTATCCTTTACAAAAAAATGCATCGCATCTTCTCTGAAAGCATAACATTTTGAGGCAACCGGGTTATCTTCTTTTTCTTTTAGGGGCAAATCATTGCGATGAGGAAAATCCCACGGATCTTTTGCCATGGTGGGGTAATCAATAAGATGTTTTACGTCCCTTCCTCTTTCTAAGACCAATGTTTTTACGCCATGCTCGCACAACTCTTTAGCCGCCCAGCCACCACTTATTCCTGAGCCGATCACAATAGCATCGAATGTATTTTCTTTTATTCCTTTGGTATTGATGTTTCCCATTATTGGTTAGATATTTAAAATAGTTTCTTTCGCTTTTAAGTGGTTGCCCAGGCTTTATCCCCTTTTTTGTAAGGAACGTTTGCCTGGTATCCATCCGGAGTTTGTATGTAACGCAAGGCTTTGGTAGCGCCCGGTTGGGAAGAAAAAAATCCAAATCCAACAAGTCCCTTTATCATCGGGTAAAATTGAGGGGCGCTGTTATTTGTATTTGTATTGTTCGCGTTTTTCGATTCATTTTCCAAAGAGCTGAGTATCTCCTGTTTTTGTGAAACCGCCAGTTTTGTAAATGTATCTCCATATTTATTTTTACTTAATTGTTTGACCTTATTAATCCCTTCCCAAAAAATAGCTTGCTCTTTCGGAGTATAGCAATCGGTAACATACACTTTCATGAATTCTCCAATCTGTGCGGCTTTGGCGCCGGGCGATGTGGCTGTGGCAGGTATAATACTTTCTCCAATTTCATCAATGAGCTTTATATTTTCTTCTGAAAAATAATTTTCTTCAACGCCGGTATTACAGGACGGGAAAAGAACTTCTGTACTTACTATAGCTGCCGGAATAATAATGGCTACTGAACTCAGAAAACGCCTTCTTTTCATTTATTGATTTAAAGAAATGTAATTATTGTTGATTGCTAATTTCGGTATTATTATTGAAACATGCTGATTAACTTCTGGCTTTTAAGCATCAGCAAACGAACAAATATTTATGATTTTTGTTTTTATCACAGTCTCCTTTCGTTGCTGCCCATTCCCAGAGAAAATAAACAATTTTTTTTTGCTGTAGTTGTTCAAGCTATTTAAATTATTGAAGTTTGTCAATTTGCGTAGGGTGTCCAATAAGGTTGCCGGTAAAGGTTCGAGTATTTGCGAAGGCAGGGAACAGATGTTTTATTTTCAAGCCCTGTTTTTGCAATATTTTTATTAGCAGGCTTTACTCATAATGTATCATAAAATTCAAGAAATGCCTTTAAAACCCCTTTCCTGGCGGGTGTCCCCACCCGACATTCGGGAATTATAATTTATCCATATAATGAGTTATTATCTTAAATTCATCTTCTCCTGTTTCATAAAATCGCGCGGAAGAAAACCGGGACTCAGTTGGATCTTTGACCAATTGCCAATGGGGTTGAAGAGGATTGTAATGTCCGCCCGGCCTGCTCATTCGGACGGGCATATAAAATCTGGTTTTTCTCCGGCCATCTTTCTGCTTGTTATTAATATTGCCAAAGGATCCCTTTGAAGATAAAATTCCTATCTTTTTGTTCAGTCTTATAATCACTTAATTTGCCGGCTGCCTTTTTCAACTGTTTTAAAAACATATGGCCTGTAAACTTTTCAAAACTTTCTTTAGGCATTTC
>JAGWRO010000022.1 GCA_028876495.1 Bacteroidota bacterium | reverse complement strand
TCATTGAAATTTTCTTTTGTTTGCAGAAATGAATTTTCATTGATCTCTACCGCGTCAATTTTTGCATTTGATTTTTGTGCAAGCATCAAACTTAACAGGCCTGTACCCGAACCGATATCCAACGTGTTTTTTGGCTGAAGGATTTTCTTTTCAATTTTATCTGCTATCCATGCGCCCAATAAACAGGAATCGGTACATACTTTCATGCTGCTTTTTTCCTGGTTGATTTTAAATTGTTTGAATTGGAAGTAGTGCTTGGGCAAGGGGGTGAATGGTTGATTGGTTAATTGGGTAATTGGGTAATTGGTTGATTGGTTAAATGGTTAATTGGTTGATTAGTTGATTGGTTAAATGGGTAATTGGTTGATTGGTTAATTGGTGAATGGGACATTGGCTAATCAGTTCATTGGCACATTAGCTAATTAGCTAATTAGTCCTTGCGCTTGGAACCACGGAATAATTTTCAAATTGCGAATCCTGGTATTTGTAAAAGGCTGTTATCGCGATCATAGCTGCATTATCAGTACAATATTCAAATTTTGGAATGAAGGTATTCCAGCCTTCTTCCTTTCCAAGTTTTTCAAATTCAGTTCGGAGACCACTGTTAGCGCTTACCCCACCGGCAATGCAAACCTCTTTAATGCCCGTTTTCTCTGCCGCCTTTTTTAATTTGTTTAATAAAATGGAAACAATCCGTGCCTGGATAGACGCACAAATATCCGGCAGATTTTCTTCTACAAAATTTTCGTTCTTTATTTGGTTGTCGCGTATAAAATAAAGGAATGCTGTTTTTAAACCACTGAAGCTGAAATCCAGTTCATCAATCTTTGGTTCCGGAAATTGGTATTTATCCGGGTTGCCGGTTTTTGCGTACTTATCAATCAAAGGTCCTCCCGGATAGGGAAGCCCCAGTATTTTTGCTGATTTATCAAAAGCCTCTCCGGCCGCGTCGTCAAGCGTTTGACCGATTATTCTTTGTTGCAGTGGCGATTCGCATACTACTATTTGAGTGTGGCCACCACTTACTGTTAGGCACAAGAATGGAAATGAAGGGATCTTGTTTTCAGTGTTTAAGGGTTGGATCAGGTTGGCCAACACGTGTGCCTGCATGTGATGAACAGCGATCAAAGGTTTGTCGAATGCCAGTGCCAGTGATTTTGTAAATTCGGCACCAACCAGCAATGCGCCGATAAGTCCGGGTGACTGGGTAAAAGCAAATGCATCTATTTGGTTTAACTCAATGCCGGCAATGTCCAGCGCTTCATTTACAACAGGCACAATAGCTTGCAAATGGGCCCGGGAAGCCAGTTCAGGGACTACGCCACCGTATTTTTCGTGTATCTTCTGGCTTGAAATTACATTACTCAGGATGACTTTATCTCTGCAAACCGAAGCGGCGGTTTCATCGCATGAGGATTCAATGGCAAGAATGGTAATCATAGGGCGCAAAGTTAAGTTTTAGCACGCAAAAAAAGGAATCAGGAAGCATTTCATGCAAAGGCGCGGAGAAGCATTTCACGCAAAGACGCGAAGAAAGGCAGACGCAAAGACGCGGAGAAGCATTTCACGCAAAGACGCGAAGAAAGGCAGACGCAAAGACGCGGGAGAAGCATTTCACGCAAAGACGCGGAGAAGCATTTCACGCAAAGACGCGAAGAAAGGCAGACGCAAAGACGCGGAGAAGCATTTCACGCAAAGACGCGAAGAAAGGCAGACGCAAAGACGCGGAGAAGCATTTCATGCAAAGGCGCAAAGAAGCATTTCACGCAAAGGCGCGGAAAAAGGGCGGCAATAAAAATTAGCGTTATTTGTTCGTTTCCTCGAAAAGATATTGATAAACGTACTGTATAACCTTTTTCCGTTTATTTCCTTTGCGCTTCTTACGTAAAAAACTACTTTTCATCCGGTGGGTGGTAATCAAACGGCAGCAGGTCGGCGATGCGGGAATCAATCCAGAAGCCATAAATGATCACTTTGGAAGGATCATCAGGCAACCCGTTTTCATTGATCTCAACCGGTTGTTTTAAAGTAATAATACTGGTTTTCGCGCCAGGTTTATAATAGTCGGTTGATTTAACGCCGCCTGTTGCTTTGGTGGCATCCACGCTTAACATCCCCGAAAAATTAAGCCGGTATTTGTGGCCGGGCAACGCAGTTATTAAACGGTAATAGGGAATTTCAGGCCACAAAAGGGTATCCACATATTGATGGTTGCCAAGCGTTATTAAGAAGCCATTTGAGGGTACATTTATTTTTTTGGTTACACCGCCACCGATTGCCAATTTCTCTTCCTCAGGTGCCATAAGGTCTCCGACAATATACCCTTTTTGAATCAATTCTCTTTTGCCAAGGGTGCGATAAAACCGCAACAGCGATGTTTGGTAAATTTTCTCCCTGTTTTCCTGCCAGTCTTTTAGCTGCGATTTGGAAGAGGGTTTCATTTCTTCAAACAAGGGGTAACCGAGATAATGCAGGTCGCCGCTTTTTTTGTCGTAAGAAAATTCTTTCAGGAGATATTTGATCTGGTAGCCTAAAGCCTTATTAACGATGGTGAGCATATCGCTACTGTGAGCCGTTAGCTTTCCTTCCGGGTCGGTATGCATTTTTAACAGGTCTTCATTGAGAATTTGAGCCTGTTTTGCATTTTTATCTGTTCCTAAAAAGGCTTTGCGAAAGGTTTTTAACTGGTCATTGCGGTTGCCGTTTTTTAAACTGACAACGACATCCTGAAGTTCTTTCGCATTTTCTTTCATCACAAATAATACACTGTCATTTTTCCCATTTACAGCAACCGGGTAAATCTGCGTTTCGTAGCCGACAAAAGAAACAATGAGGTTGTAATTTCCGTTGGATAAACCATTGATGGTAAATTTACCGATGCTGTCGGTAAGTGCCCCTTTGGTAGAATTGCTGATAAAAACACTTGCAGGTGATAAGGGATTGCCGGTTTCATTTTGAACCTTACCGGTTATTTTCCAGCTTTTGGACTGGCTGTATCCCATCCTAAACAGCCCCAAAAAGAGCAATACCAAAGCAACGGTTTTTTTCATTGTGCCGATTTTAAATAGCCTAAAAGTACGGTGAACGAAATCAATTCCTATTTATGAAAGATACAATTTTCAACAGAACGGAACTTGATGTTCAAAAATCATCCTGCTCCTGTTGAATGATAATTTTCTAAAGCAGGGATAAAATGAGACAGGCAGGATATAAAGTTTTTACCACGAAGGCGCCAAGGGCACGAAGGGTTATTTCGGGGAAATGAACAAGTAATAAATGCTCAATGGAAATTTGAAAAAAATCTGTACGTGACAAGGCTATAAAGTTTTTACCACGAAGGCGCCAAGGGCACGAAGGGTTATTTCGGGGAAATGAACAAGCCATAAATGCTCAACGGAAATGCGAAAAGAATCTGTACGAGGTGAGGTCGTAAAAGTTTTTACGACGAAGGCGCTAAGGGCACGAAGGGTTTTTTCGGGGAAATCATAGTCTTCGACAGGCTCAGACTGACAATTATTCTAACCTTGTGGCAGGAATGGAAGAGGAAAGGATAGAAAATTTTTTACCACGGCACCAAGGGCACGAAGGGTTATTTCGGGGAAATGAACAAGCCATAAATGCTCAACGGAAATGCGAAAAGAATCTGTACGAGGTGAGGCCGTAAAAGTTTTTACGACGAAGGCGCCAGGGGCACTAAGGGTTATTTGCCCTTCCACAGGCTGAGGGTAACAGTAAAGAAATCCTTTTCATACACTATCCATACTTCATCTATGCCTTTGCTATGCTTTATCTATGCTTTATCATCGCCTTGTCTTGTACTGAAAAAACTTTGTAGTTTGTAAAAGTAAATTTATTACAAAAAAGAGGCTATCCTTTGAAAGATGAAAATTATGCAATCAGAATTAATCGAATTTAGGGTAGTTCTTTTGACATAACCTGGTATTATATTCGTATTCTGCCATTAATTATCTTAACCCGGGTTGAGAGGGTGGCAGGGGGATTGAAATACATAATACTTTATCCGGAGCAGTTGTCTCTAGCTGTAAAGAAAATTTTTTTTTGTAAAGTTTTATAATAAGCCAAACTCATGGTCTTATGCCCTGCTAATGCAGAAAAAAATCTAAATCGATAATGTGGGGTAATTATAATTATTTATCACGTTTTCTTATTCAAATAATCTGGCGAAATGATTCTCAAGGTGCTTTCGCATACTGTTTCTGAACTTTTCGGGAGTTCCTTTTTCCAGAACATCTACTAATCCTTTATGTGATACAAAATTTCTAAGTTCCGTTTGTTTACCCAGCAATCCGCTATGGTGAACATAATCAAAGACCGGAAGCAACATTTTTTGGAATTTTTTTAAAGTTTCATTCCCTGTTATTTCATATAATTTTCCATGAAAAGCCACTTCATGGCCGATATTAAATAAATGGTGGTCTGTAACAGGAGGTTCTTTACTTACAATTTGTTTCAATTCATCTATATCCTCTTTTGTTACGCGCTGAAAAAGAAAATCAGCCATGCCGATTTCCAGCACCAGGCGGATTTCAAAAATTTCTTTCAAGGTTTCCTGGTCCAAAATATGCGGGTTCATGCTTTTACTCATGATCCCAAAAAGATCAGGGCTGGTGATTACGGATCCCTTTTTCTTTTTCGATTCAATTAATCCCATCATTCTCAATCTTAATAAAGCCTCCCTGATTACCGTACGGCTTACTCCCAGGGTTTCTGCCAGATCAATTTCTTTCGGAATAGTATCTCCCACTTTTAAATTCTTCTGTTGTAATATTTCTACCAAATTCTTCTCTACTTTGTCTACTAAAGAAGAGGTATCAATTGCCTTTAGTTTCCTTTTAAAAACTGCTGAGTCCATAATTCAAATTATAAGTTTATGTAAATGTATCATTCCTTATTAAAAAAAAATCTTTTAAAGAAAATTTAAAATTTATTTGGTCATGTAAATTTAACCTTTTACTTTTATTATGTCAAACATAATACATTTAAAATCTAAAACAATCTGAAATGAAATTTTCTTCCTTGAAAATTGGAATTTTATTTACCTGCTTCCTGCTTTCAGCAACGGTTTTTGCCCAGCAGAAAAAAGTAACCGGCACGGTAATTTCGGACCTTGATGGAAAACCTTTAGCCGCTGTAAGTATTATCATCAAAAATTCAGTGGTCGGCACTGAAACAAACGCGAACGGAGAATTTTCCATTGATGCTACTTCTGATGATGTACTCACTTTTACTCATACCGGGTATAACGAGGAAAATGTAAAGGTGGGAAGCGCTTCCAATCTCACAGTAGAAATGCATGCAAATGCAGGCAAACTCGGTGAAGTAGTGGTAGTGGGTTATGGAACACAAAACCGTTCTACCATCAGCAGTTCTGTTGCAAAACTGGATCAGGCGGTTTTAAAAAATGTTCCCAGGGGAAATTTGGGAAGTGCTTTACAGGGAACACTTCCGGGTTTAAACGTAGTCAACACTACCGGCCAGCCCGGTGCTGGTCCTTCCGTGTTATTAAGGGGGGGAGCCTCAATAAATAGTCCTGGTGGCCCGTTGGTAGTGGTAGATGGAATTATTCGTACTTATAATGATATTCCTCCGGAAGATATTGAATCAATTCAATTGCTAAAAGATGCAGCCGCAACCGCAATTTATGGAGCAAGGGCAAATAACGGAGTGCTTTTGATCACCACAAAAAGCGGAAAAGTTGGTAAAGCTGAAATTTCTTATAAATTTACCCAAGGGTTCAACTCGCCACGAAAAGGATATACTTTTTTAGATGCCAGGGATTATATCTATTACAATCGTTTAGGAAACCTAAACTCAGGTAGATCACTTAGCGCAGTAAACAACAGCCGTGGCTATGGTTTACTAGCTGACTCTGCAGATCTTTCTACCTTCGATATCAGGGAATATAGTCCGTCAACTTCCTATCTTTTAACCAAAGGTTGGGATACAGTAGGAGATCCGTATGGTGGAACCATAATTTTTAAAGATCATAGCGGCGAAATTCAAAACATTGTTTTCAGAAATACGCAAACCCAGGATCATTATATAGATGTAACAGGAGGAAATGACAAGGGAAAATATTACTCCAGTTTTGATTATTATAATGAAAATGGAGTTATAGTCGGCTCTAATTATAAACGCTTTTCCGGCAATATCAATGGTTCTTATAAAGTAAAACCAAATGTTGAAGTGAGTTCAGGTGTGAATGCATCAACTTCTTCTCAATTAGGTGTAAATGGAAGTGAGGTAAATAATATGTATCGTAACCTTGCTTTATGGCCAACTATGAATCCATGGCTTGATTCAGCGAAAACTCAACCGAATCCGGGCGTAGGTATAAATGATGGTAATCCCTTATATTGGCTTAATAAAAGGGACAGAAGTGATGAAGTTAATCGTATTACGGCAAATGCTTCTGTTGAATGGGATATCATTCCGGGGCTTTTCGTGAAAGGAACCGGTTCAGGATATTATTTTGAAGAATTGGATCAATCCTTCCAGAAAGCTACACAATATTATTCGCAGATTTTTTCAAACCCGCCAAATCCGGGGAATACAAGCCGAACAGCTTATGCTTATTTTTCAAGAAGTTTTCAACAACAATATAATGGAATTATTAACTACACTCATTCTTTCCATAAGCATAATCTGAACATGATGCTGGGAACTGAGTATTTTGGTACCAAAGGATTTGACATGCAGGTATTGGGAAGCCAGGCGCCTACGGATGATATCCCTACTGTAAATGCTTCTACCGTTTTTAATCCCGGCAGCAATTATAGTGATCAGTCCGAATACCGGATTTTCTCACAATTTGGAAGGCTTAATTATGATTATGACCGTCGCTATTTATTAACTCTTGTTTTCAGGAGAGATGGTGTTTCCAGTCTTCCCGCCGGAAACAGGTTTGGTGTTTTCCCGGGAATGTCTGCGGGATGGAATGTCCAAAAAGAAAAGTTTTTCCAGAATAGCGGTATTTCGAAAATTGTTTCCACTTTGAAACCGAGGATTAGTTATGGTGTTAATGGAAATGTAGCAGGATTAAGTAATTATGAAGTGCAGGGAAGTTATAGTTTACAAGGCCTTTATAATGGCAATTCCGGTTTCCTGAATACCGGGATTATCAATAATAATTTAAGATGGGAAAAAAGTAAAACTTTGGACTTCGGAACCGACTTAGGTTTATTAGGAAACCGGATCACTTTTATTTTTGATTATTACGACAGAAGAACCAGTGATCTTTTAACCAATTTATCATTGCCAAGCTATACCGGGTTTAATTCGGTAAGAACCAATCTTGGAACTTTCCAAAATAAAGGTTATGAGTTTGCATTAAACGCTAACATTATGAATCAGCCTAATGGTTTAAGATTGGATATAGGGGCGAATGCCTCATTTGTAAAGAATAAAATTTTGCAATTGCCGCCGAACGGGCAACCGAACAACCGGCAAGGGGGCTTTCAGATATATGATCCGAAATCGAAAAAGCTAATATGGGTAGGTGGTTACCAGGAAGGACAATCTTTAGGCGATGTCTATGCTTTCAAACAGGTTTCTATCTTTCAAAATGAGTCAGAAATCAGTAAAATTGCTGGCAGCCGATATGATGCCGTAGCCAAGATTGGGGGACCTAATACTTCTGCCACCAATTTTATCACTCCTGGTGATGTAAACTGGCTGGATGTGGATCATAATGATACAATTGACAATCGCGACCAGGTTTATATCGGGAATATCAACCCTAAATGGACAGGTGGTTTTACTGCTACCTTAGCCTACAAAGGTTTTAACCTTTTCACCAGTTTCCAATTTGCCACAGGGTATGTAATATATAACGATGAGGTGGCGCGCATTTTGGGTAATTACCAGGGAACCTTCAATTATATTGACTGGCAGAAAAACTCCTGGTCTCCAACCAATACTAATACCGATATTCCGAAAGTCTATTATGCTGACCAGGTAGCTGCGCCACTTGGTAAGAAAAATTATACGAGAATCAACAATGCCAATGTCGCACTTAATGGAAATAATTCCAGGTTTTATGAAAATGGAAGCTACCTCGCTTCGAGAGAAATTACCCTTTCTTATGATTTCCCTGATGGTTTAATTTCGAAAACCAATGTGCTTTCAAAAGCAAGGATTTTTGTAAGTGCCGATAACCTGTTTTACATCACCAACTTTAGCGGTCCCACCCCTGAGCCACCACCGGGGGGAATATATCAAGGTACTTATCCAACACCCAAATCTTTTGTTTTTGGAGTACATGTGACATTTTAAACGATTAAACTTATCAAAATGAAAAAAAATATAATTATAATTATAACCGCATTGATTATTGGGATTGCCATTAATTCATGTACCAAACAGCTAGACCTGGCGCCTGTCAGCAGTCTCAGCGATGCAAGTTATTGGAAAACTCCCGACCAGGTAGATGCTTTTGTATCTGGTATCGAACAAGCTTTCAGAAGCGGAACCATGTCATTTGAACTTTTAGGTGAATTACGTGCTGATGTTTTCGGTACTGATCCTGGCTCCAGTTCGGTATTCACCGGTGAAGCAACACAAGGTGTGGAGAATCTTTGGAATAACACGCTTGATGGCAACAATCCCGGGGTTAGCAATTTCGGCGGGTTCTATTTTAATATTAATCAAATCAATTTGTTGATATCTAAATTGAATACCCTCGATTTTGTTACTCCGGAAAATAAAAATTATTACCTTGGAATGGCTTACGGAATGCGCGCTTTCTATTATTTCCAGATGTACAAATCCTGGGGTAATGTAATTATTCAAACAGAACCGACCACAGCAATTGATGTTGCCAACCTGGCAAAGCCGGCCTCCGGCGAAGACAGTGTTTTAGCTCTTATAAAAAGTGATATTGGCTTATCTATTAATAGTTTTGGTAACGATTATTCTTTCAGAAATCAAAAAGGATATTGGTCTAAAGCTGCCACCCTGATGTTAAAAGCTCACGTATACCTATGGACCAGTTACCGGGGAGGAGGGACAGCGGATGCTACCACAGCATTAAATGCATTGGATGACATTCAAACGAATGTGCCTTCTCTTCATTTACTGCCCAATTTCGAGGATGTATTTGCTTCAGGTAATAAAGGAAATGCCGAAATTATTTTGGCTATTCATAATCAATTGAATGAGTCGAGCCTTCCATTTGCCGGTACTTTTGAACCCCAGACCGGATTAATTGCAAATTACTATGATTCTGCGCAAAACAGGCAGTTTAATGTAACAGATGATAATTGGGGTGGATTGCTGAGGGCTCCAATAAAAATCGCCACCTTCAGAAAATTTGATGATAAAGACAGCCGAAAATGGGCATCGGTTACTGCTGCCTATAATTTGGCAGGAGGGAACTATCAGATCGCCGGCGCATTTGTTAGTAAATATAAAGGAGAGCAAAATGCGGGCAGCAGGGTTTATACCAACGATTATCCTATTTATCGTTACGCGGATCTTCTCTTATTAAAAGCAGAAGCCGAAGTGATTTTGGGTCAGGATCCTTCCAATGAAATCAATTTAGTGAGAGCGAGAGCTTTTGGCTCAAATTATAATCCTGCTGTTCAGGGCTATCCAAACCAGGCTATTGATGCTGATCCCAAAGAAGCAATTTTACAGGAAAGATTTTATGAATTTATCTTTGAAGGAAAACGTTGGTATGATTTAAGAAGAATGGATGCGGATGGAAAGTATGTTTTTGAATATACTACTATTCCCTCTTCCCAGGCTTATAAATTGCTATGGCCTATTGATCGGAATACTTTGACCAATAATCCGGCGCTGAAACAAAACCCCGGTTATCCTACATTTTAAATTTCTCAAGCACTTATTAATTATGCTTAACAGTGAAATTATCAATATATCCATGGTTTATATTCTTTTTTCATAATCACAGGTAGTAATAAATCCGGGAGTAGTTTTATTCCCGGTATTTTTTAATTTATTCATTAAAATAGAAGATAGATGCATACAGAACATTTAAAAGGTTTAATATCAGCTCCCTTTACTCCCATGCACAAGGACGGATCTTTGAATACCCCTTTAATTTCCCCCTATTACGAAATGCTTAAAGCCAATGGCGTTACAGGCGCTTTCATCTGCGGCTCTACAGGAGAAGGAGTTTCACTTACCCTGCAGGAAAAAAAAGAAACTGTAAAGGCGTGGGCTGATTGCACAAAAAATGATAAAGAGTTTAAGGTGATGGTTCTTGTTGGTGGAACTTGTCTCACTGATTGCATAGAGTTGGCAAAGTATGCCCAACAGGCGGGGATATACGCTGTTTCTTTTACCTCACCCTTTTATTTTAAACCTTCGAATGTTGAAGTGCTTGGAGAATGCTGTAAAGAGATCGCAGACGCCGTTCCCGAAATGCCATTTTATTATTATCACATTCCGGTTTTAAACGGAGTTGATTTTCCCATGATTAATCTTTTGAAATATGTGGCAGGAAAGATTCCCAACTTTGCGGGAATTAAATATACCCACGAAGATTTTATGGATTTCCTTTCCTGCCTGCATTTTCAAAATGGTAAATTTGACATGCTTTGGGGCAGGGATGAAAACATGCTTTCCGCATTGGTACTAGGTGCAAAAGGCGCCGTAGGCAGCACTTTCAATTATGCAGCTCCACTTTATTATGATTTGATAGATGCATTTAATAACAACGATTTAAAAAAAGCACAAATGCTCCAACAACAATCCATTGAAATGATTAGTTTGCTTGGAAAGTACGGCGGCATCGCTACCGGAAAGGCCTACATGAAATTAATTCAGTTGGATTGCGGTGAATTCCGGTTACCGGTAAAAAATATGAATGACGAACAATTTCAATTATTTAAAAAAGATACAGAACAAATAAACTTTAGCAGCTTTTGTTCCCGCCAATCGTCTGTAGTAAAAGCTGATATATAATGATTCGACAAAAAATTTCTATCCTAATTTTTCTCATGTTTTTAACTGGTATAACATCGGCACAAGAAATTCCTGTGCTTCAAATAAAATGGAAACGCGCTGCAACATTGCCCCCCTCTAACGGCAATTCAAAATCGCCTGGTTTTGCGGGTGCAATTAATGGTGT
>JAGWRO010000021.1 GCA_028876495.1 Bacteroidota bacterium | reverse complement strand
TATGTAGGTTTTTATGACCTTTACCATCGGCAAACTGAAAAGCAGATGAAATTATTTTGACAAACCGCCGTATGCCCGAAGGCACGTACGGTGGTGTGAGAGGACAGACCATCAATTAATGGTGGTCTTCCTACTCGATTGTTTTAAAAACTGTCAGGAAAAAGAAAAAGAAGGTTTTCAAAATTCTGTAAATTCACCTCCTTAATTAATTTCATGAAGAAACCTAAAATCGATTGGCAGGAAGCCATTAAACCCTTACTCAAAAAATACAAAAACACAGCGCATCCACTGGAGGCTGAAAATCTATACCAGATGCTGGTAATGGTAGTTTTATCGGCGCAAACAACAGACAATATTGTAAACGGATTAGCTCCTGATCTTTTCAATGCTTATCCCACAATGCAATCACTTTCAAACGCAAGTGTTGAAACATTATTACCATTCATAGGCAAAGCACGAAGTTTTCTTAAAAAAGGCAAGTGGTTAATTGCTATCGCAAAAGAAGTTAAGCAAGACACTAACATTCCACTGAATTTACCAGAGCTTACTAAACTCCCCGGTATCGGGCGCAAGTCGGCTAACGTAATATTGAGATATGCAAAAGCGCCTGCAGAAGGAGTGATCGTTGACATTCATGTGCTCAGGGTAGCTCCCCGTTTAGGAATTGCCACCGGCGATGAGGCCACTAAAATGGAAAAGCAAATTATGGAAGCGCTCCCTCAAAAAGAATGGGATGCCGGGATGGCCATGTCTTTCCTCGGACGCGAAATTTGCAAACCTGAGCCCCTTTGTGAAAAGTGCCTGATGAATAAAGTGTGCGCTTACTATAACGGCTGGTTGTAAATTTCCGGGACGAATTACTAACTTTATAAAAATTATTTTTATGCCAGAAGAAGGAATGCTTTTCGAAACTTATTTTATAGATGAGGATAAAAACCATCACCTGGAAGTATATGAAGCCCAAACCACCGCTAACGATATGCATTACTATTGCAAAATTGATGATGATACCGAAGTGGCGCTGCTTAAAAATGAACAAGGGCAATGGATAGATGTGGAAGAATACGCTCCTACCGGCCTTAGTAAAATTATAGGCCCTCTTATTGATAAACATACCGGCTAATCTAAGATTCTCCAAAAAGTTCTGATAAAGATTACTTTTCAATTCTTCGTACTAAAAAAATAACCAAATCCGGTTATTTTTTTATTTACCATATCTTTACCTTTGCTAAAATAGTTAGCAAAATGGATACTAATAATTTAAGCACCGAAAAAGGGATATTATCTTACGATTGTAAAGTGCCCGCAGGCTTTCCTTCGCCGGCCATGGACTACCTACAGGAAAGAATTGATCTCAATAAAGAATTTATCCAACATCCGCTTTCCACATTCATAATTGAATCTGAAGGTTATTCTATGATTAATGCTTTCATTCCACCAAAGGCACGTTTAATTGTTGACCGATCTATTACACCAAAAAACGGTGACATTGTTTTAGCGGTTATAAATGGTGAATTCACCATAAAATTTTTAAAGAAAAACAAATACAAATGCTGGCTGGTTCCCGCCAATTCAAAGTTTAAGGAAACTGAAATTACTGCTGAAATGGATATGCAAATTTGGGGAGTAGTTACCCATATCATTACCAACGTAAACGATGTAAGATCATGTATGCCTTAGTAGATTGTAACAACTTTTATGTATCGTGCGAAAGGCTTTTTAATCCAAAGCTCGAAGGCAGGCCGGTGATTGTATTATCCAATAACGACGGCTGCGCGGTGTCCAGGAGCGATGAAGCGAAAGCTTTAGGTATCGAGATGGCCACACCCGCTTTTATGGCAAGGGAAATCATAGAAAAAAACAACGTAGCCGTTTTTAGTTCTAATTATACTTTGTATGGCGATATCAGCGACCGGGTAATGAAAACGCTTGGCGGCTTTGTTCCGCGTTTAGAAATTTATTCGATTGATGAAGCCTTTTTGGATATGCACGATCTGGATTATACCGATCTGTTAGAATTGGGTTTGCAAATTAAAACGGCTGTCAAAAAAAATGTGGGCATTCCTGTTTGCGTAGGAATAGCGCCAACAAAAACGCTTGCAAAAATGGCCAACCGGTATGCAAAAAAATACCGCAAAAATATCGGCGTTCATTGGGCAGCGAATGAAGAATTAATCAAAGAAATGCTTTCCGTTACAGAAGTGGGAGATATTTGGGGAATTGGCCGCCAGTACGCTTTATTTTTAAAAAGAAATGGATTTAATACAGCGCTGGATCTTCTTTCGGCTCCGGAAGAATGGATAAGAAAAAATATGACCGTAGTGGTTCAAAGATTATTTAATGAACTAAAAGGGATTCCGGCAATTGCCTGGGAATTTAAGCCACCCGCCAAAAAAAATATCTGCACTTCCAAATCGTTCGGAAAACTGCAAACCAAAAAAGAAGAAATCGCTGAGGCGGTAAGCAACTACGCCGCAGCCTGCGCGCTTAAACTGAGAAATCAAAATAGCTGCTGCAGAAGCATCAATGTTTTTTTACAAACCAATTTGCACCGTACACAGGATAAACAATATTCCAGGTCTATCACGATCGACCTTCAAACGCCCACCAATTTTACCGGGGAGATTATTAATTATGCCACCAAAGGATTTGATATTATTTTTAAGGAAGGATATAATTATTTAAAATGTGGCGTAATGGTTTTGGATATTGTTCCGGATGATAGAATTCAGGCAAGCCTTTTTGATAAACTGGATAGAAAGAAAAACAAAACAGCCATGGAAGCAATGGATAAAATAAATAAATGCCTGGGAAAAGAAATGGTACGATTATCCGTTCAGGGATTTGAAAAAAGATACCGGCTGAAAACTGAACATTTATCTTCTCATTTTACAACCGACATCAACCAGCTTCTAAAAGTAAAAATTTAATCATGTTCCAGCCATTCGAACTTTTTAAGCCAGAGTACATCAACCGTCTTATTAAGATGGATAAAAAATATTTGGTGTCTCAAACGTATGAAAAAGCTTTTGATCATTTTGAAGCAACCAAAACCGATATTTTATTAACAGACTATGATCAGTTGGGCCTGGCGCAGATTCATTTGTCAGCCGTGAAGAAAGATAAATACGCTTCTATCATTGATCTTACCAATCCGAAACACAAAGAAAAAATTTTGGAAATGCTGCATCCTGATTCAGGCTACCGCCTCTTTTGGGCAATTGTAAAAAGCGCAGATGAATTAAAAAAAAGATTGGATTTAAAATACAAGAACAACATGCGGCGATACATCATGAAACACACTACCTGGCGCATTGACGCCAGTGAAGCGATACGCCCCAGCCTGCAGGTAATTTATGGTGAGTTATTTATCATTTTGAAAAGAGGAAGTCAGACTTTAAGAGTTAAATTTGATGATATAGAAAAAGCATAATGTTATGTGTTACGATATATCATTTACGGTAGAAATCAAAGAGCTTTCAGATTATTTTCCTGATTTGATTTTTGACGAGCAACTCGAAATAAATTTTGATGGCACTCATATCATTGGCCACCTTTACGGCAACCACCCCATCATTTACCGGAATAAAGAAGATGAAAAGTTACACGTCCGCATGATGGAATGGGGATGTATTCCTTTTTATATAAAAGACCTTGACAAATTTAAAAGGCAGCGGGCAACCATGCTCAATGCCCGTAGTGAAAGGATTTTAGAAGATACTAAAAGCTATTGGTACAAGATCAGGAACAGGAGATGTTTGATTCCTTTAAGTGGTTTTTACGAGCATAGAAAAGTTACAGGCTTTAAAAATAAAGTGCCTTATTTTATTACGTTGAAAGAACAACCTATGTTCTTTTTGCCCGGCTTATATTCCGTTGCCGAAATTGTTGATAAAGAAACAGGCGAGATGATAAAACATTGGAGCTATACTTTAATTACCAGGGAAGCCAACAGCATTATGAAGCAGATTCATAATGACGGAGAAAATAAATGGCGTATGCCTTTGATGCTTCCCTTTGAACAATCTAAAAAATGGCTCGATGGAGATTTAACCGAAGAAGATTATAAAGCAATCCTTGACTTTGAAATGCCTTCACGCGAATTGAATGCTCTTCCTGTTTACACCATCCGCAGCCCTAAGATGAGGCCCGACGATAAAGCCAAAAATGAATATTATGAGTGGGAAAATTTACCCGAATTGGAATATGATGAAGAGCAGTAAAAAAGAAAAATTGATTATTTGTTGATTTACTTTAACGTGGATTCGTGTCGCTTCGCTCACAGATCCACTCATTCAAAAAAGTTATTCAGGAAATGGCAAAAAATTGGCTCCTGTGAAAACAGGAGCCGTTACCAAAACTAACTGCTTATGAGTTGCTACAAATATAAGTGCAAAAGCATAAGTTGCTTTCTTCTAAAAAATAAAAAATCTCTAAAATTTATTTTTTTACTGGATTTTGTCAAATGGTTACTCCCTTCTGTTATTCTTTCCCAAGGAGTAATTAAAAAGCCGAAATAAACAAAAGGAGAAAGAAGTACAATAGCAGTAGTGTAAATTTGGGCTTCCGCATAATTGAAAAATTTCAACTATAAGTTGCATTAAATGAAAAAACAGACAACATACATAAGAAAAGTTGATTTTCATGCAAGCAAAGATTTTCTCAAAATTGATCGCCATATCAACACTTCATTAAGATTGATCGAACGACTCGCCAAGCTTAATGATGAATGTTTAAAGGAAGTACAGGAACAGCTACAAGTTGAGAATTATATAATCGATTACCGGATCGAGCAGTTTAAGCACATTAAAGAAACTTTATCTGGAATTTGTTATAGTTGCTATTCCTTAAAGTATGTTTATGAAATTAGTGCCTCAATGAGGCTTTTTCGCCTTGATAGTACAATTGGAGCAGCATTGAATAACCAAATGAGAAACATAACATTCAATTCCATTATCCAGATGGTTGCCACTTTTGAATTTACTCGCAAAAAGTTTGAGCATGAAATCAAAGCGCAGAAATATTTGGATGCAGTGAAAAAAAAATATCCAAAAGTTGGCGAATCATTACAATTGCTAACAAATTTTCGGAACACAATCCACGCAAACGGAATTTGGCTGAAGAAAGAATCTTTAGAATATAAGCTACGAAATGGCCCAATTACAATAAAGGAAGGGAATCCTATCATAGTGGAGATCTGGTTACTATATAGGCTTCTTTGGGATTGTATTCAATTGTGTAAGTTAATGGCACTCGATAATAAGGCTGCATTTTATAGAGAAACACACTTAACAAATGGAACAGAAAAAGTAGTTGTTTTACAACTTCCACCTAATGCGATTGATCAAATATTTAAAGCCGCAACTAAATCTGACCCACAATAAACTGCATCATCTCCAACGCAGCCAATTCCGCCGCGAATTTTCATTGTTGTCATCTTTTGTTTGCGGCGGCATACGCTGCTAAAAAAATCCACTTCATATTCCCAACCATGCAGCCAATGCAGGCGCGATTTTTTTTTTGGGCATCTTATTATTTGCGCCTGCATCCGCTGCATTTCTGCGCTTCAAAAGACAAACTCACGGGCTAATCTAATTTGCCAACCGCTCGAACAAAACAGCCAGCGCTACATGTCGCTTCGCGGTTCATTAATGGGCGATAATACCTCCCGTTAAATCATTTAAGAATTTAATCTCTCATGCATGTTATTAAAAGAAAAACCGCCTCTGTTATTTTTAGGCGGCTTATTCTTTTTTGAGTTACAAACGACTTCTTCAGTCGTTAGCCTTGATATTTTAATCAGTCATAATTCAATCAGTGGATAAGATGGATTTAAATGATTGGATTATCTGACCTCCTGTAAAAATAGAACTTCAAAAATTTGGTTATTGTAGAAATTTGATGGTTGTATTGTAGTTAAAAATTTACAATAAACTTTATGGTAGTTTAGTCAGGGAGTCATTTTAATGTATGGCCCATTCCACGGAAGGTGACATTCTTTTTTCTTTTTTCTCAAGTTCCTTTTTTTCCTTATTAAAAAACCGTCTTGCGTGCAAGGTTGCAAGGGAAAAGGTAGCTATCCAAACATAATTGAGAAAAGAATATTTAGGATAAAACCAGGAAAAGATAAAAATGGGTAACAGTATTCCGCTAATTAATAGACTTCGGTAAAGGCGTCTGGCATTAAGATTTTTAAAAGCAAAGGCCGAAATAAATGTAGAAGCACTTACTAAAAAGTACCAGGTATATTTTACAACCTGAAGATCGGTATGGTGTTCAAAAAGGGGGAGACGCAAATCTTCTCTTTGCCAATTAAAAAGAGAAGGATTTATGTGTGCTAATTGAGAAAAATAAACCATGGTGATCATCGTACAATTTGCAGTACCAAGCACCCATGCAATTGTCGTCCATTTTCTTGATTTAGCTGGTGTTAGGAGATCGAAACAAATCATGGTGATTAAGAAAACAAAAGCAAATAAAAAAAAAGGAACCAGGAACCAATACAAATTCCCGGGATGAGGAATAAGATGAAGGCCAAAAAGGATTTGCAGGATGCCATAAGCAGCCACAATTATGGTGGCTGAAGCTGAAGACCAATTACCTAAAGAAATAATTTGTCGCATGTTAGTTCAATTTGTAAATATCGACGCCCGTCAGGAGTAGTTCGCAACATGTTTTTTTAAAGTCCTGCTCTTGCTTTTTCTCCTGGTTACCAGCAGTGGCATCTGGTAAAGTCTTTTTCGATTGAGGTAAGTGGCTTTTTGAAAAAGAACCATTCCTTGCTTCTTTTAGTTTTGGATTAGGGGATCTCATGTCAGAGATTTGCGATACTGAATCAACGGCGTGGATAGGATCGCCGCCTGGGTCAGGCAATAACTGTCCAAAAACGGTAATGGTAATAAGTGATGTAAGCAAAAAAAGAAAAAGCCGGATAGCAATAATAATTTTCATAGCGAGTTGTCTTTAGGCCTGGCAAATTGGACACCAGTAAAAATACTGCTTATAGTAAGCACGATATGTAGTAAATTGACCAAAAAGTGGTAGTAATTTTTCTATGTACAACTATTGCCATGTCTGGCGCTTCGCGGTTCACTGTCCGGCGATAGTACTAAACCTCAACAAGCTTGGCTTCAGAGGTCGCTCCCGGCTTTCCTGTCTGCTTTGCTAACCTTTGCCATTTTAATTTAGTTTGAAGAAAGAGGAAATTGGTTTAGTAATTCTTTTGTTGGAGTAAAATAATACACTTTTTCTGTTACCGTCGAAACCAAAATGCATAAGCTCTTTTTATTTTTCCTGCAGCGGATACCCTCAATAAAATGACGTAATTTTTTCATTACCGGCATTAGCCTCTCCTCCGTGTATTTTGAGTATAATTCCTTTTCGACTTTATCGGCAGCCATTTTCAGCATATCCGTGAGCGTACGTTGTATGTCCATTTTAGATTCATATGGAATGATAATCGAAACCCTTGGAAAGCCTTCTGCCTCACCGGGTATTTCCTGATAAAGTAGGGGATTTTTCATTTAAGTAAATTTAGTTGGATTGTTACACTATTGCACAACCCTCTCCTGACTTTTAAGGTCCCCGCCAGAAACACTGATCCTGCTATTCCCATAAGGTAACCCTTATTTTTCGTTTCCCATGTTAAATTACGGTCATCAAAATATCCGGTTCCTCTCTTGCGTCCAATAAACTTCGTTCTGCCCAGACGATCCTCAAGTAAAATTTCTTTTCCATTGCCTGAAGTAAGAATATCAAGCTGCTATTGCACAAAAGCGTTTGCCGGGCTTTTATCGTCTTTCCGACCGGAAGTTGGGTGTTACTAACAATGATGAATAAACGCTATTTTAAGGATAGAGAATGGACTGCTATTGAAACCATTCTTTCAACCTTTCTGCTATCACACCGAGCAATACCCGGTCTACCGGCGTTCCTTCGTTGGCAATAACGGCCCTGTAATTCCTTTCCTCATCGGGTTCGAAGATGACCGCCTGGCCGTTTACCTCTACTGTAAATTTGTGCGTGTACCCCGTAACGAGGACAGAGGCATTCAGTATTAATTCCTTACCCTTATATGTAACCGGGATCTCAACCGTATCTTCCATGGAAGTAAAAGTACACTCTTTCGTAAGGGTAAATATATTCTAACAAAGAAGCTCTCCTTTGAATGATGAAAATTATGTAATCATGATTAGTGAAGTTAGGGTAGCTCTTTTGTCATACCTGTATTTGATTCACATCCTTCCATTAATTATCCTAACCCGGGTGAATGGGTAGGAGGGGATTGAAAGAGATAATACTTTATCCGGCGCAGTTGTCCCAACGTATTTTGCCGGAGGCGGATTCAACATTATGGCGGGGGGCTGCGGTTGGTTTTTGGTAAACCGGACAAAACTTGACTTTTCCACGTATTGTATCAGACACTTTTCAGGCTGTACACAGGGTTTGACATAGAACGACTGGCCATTTAAAGTCTTTTGTTCGCGAACAAAAAGTTGAGCAAATATTCATCGTACCGCCCTGTTGCGAAATATTTTTAGTGGCCGGTAGTTTGCATGAGCGTTTTGTAAGCCATTATAAATCCTGAAAGAGCGGCCAGTGTTTTTCTATCTGTAATTTCTCCTCTTTCATTTATTTTTCCTTTTATACCCCGGATAAGCAAGGTGGTTTCATCTGTAAACTTTGACATTATCGTTTTCATTATGAGTTGTAGCTCTTCGTGTCCTTTCTGCCCATCCAGGGAAGCAGTAATTAGCCCAACCGGTTTGCCAGAAAATATGGTCGTTGAAACACACCATTCAATTGCATTTTTTAGCCCGCTGGGAATACTAAATAACTCAAGTTGCCAGTTAAAAAGAGCATCGGAATAAAGAATAATTTTGAGTTACCCACTTAAAATTATTTTACCGATGCTCAATGAAGATAAAATTATATCAATTTATTGTTTTGTAGATGATCTGCTCAAGAATTTTGG
>JAGWRO010000006.1 GCA_028876495.1 Bacteroidota bacterium | reverse complement strand
TTTGCAAAACCGCGATTATTTTCATCAGAAATATCATTTACTCTCCGGTAACATTTATACCAATAATAAAACTTATGAAAACGGATTGAATGCCGCTCACAGAATGCATTTTGAGAAAGGCCACTTTGTTTCCATTGTTTGATGAACTCAAACATTTGCTGCCGTACTTCGGGATCATTGCGCATGATTTATTTTTTTTCATGCAAAACTATCTCTCTTTACTTTTGAAGGCAAGAGGTGGTTGGCCGTGAGGATACCGATAAATTATCATCTGCTGAATTAAAAATTTACATGAAATCTGCATTTACCATTGGTGATTTAAAAGAAAGAATTGCAATAGGTTTAATATCAGTTCTCGGAAATAGTGCAAATCCAGCGTTAGTGCAAAAGATAAATGACTGGGCTAGCGAATATACCGATCCGGCAGAATTAGCCGAAGATGCCATTAAAATATTTGAGGAAAAAGAGCATATAAAAGATTTATATAAGGATGTGAAAGAAACAATAACTAAATAAGAAATGGAGTCAATACTTGAATTGCAGCAAAAATTAAACAAAATACGGGATGATTTGCCTATAGATCAGCAAAGATTATTTAATTTGAAGTCTATTCAAAACTTCCTTTTATATTTCGATAAGTTAAGTTCTTCAAAAAGTGAAGCGATGAAATTGCTACAAAAATATTTTAAGATGATGGAGAGCTATGATTATCACATAGATAAGGATATTAGTAAAATGATCACCGAGACATACATTACTCCGCTCGGAGTTTATTATCATAAAGATGTAGGTTTTAAAATTAAATTGGAAATTAGTGATGTAATAATTTATTCAATTGGAGGTGATTTGTTGTTATTAATTTTTGGTTTAATCAAAAAGCCAGAATATTTGCTAATTGTCCCTGCTTTTATTTTAAGTTATTTTTTTACATAAAGTTATTTTTTGAAAGGAGAAATAAAGTTTGTGGTGCATTTTATTGATTTCTATATCCACACTGCTGTCCTGATGTTTGTACCTCAGGACATTTTTATTGCGCTAATTTTTGTTTCATTTCCTGTTGAAAAAGAAAAGCATCAATCAGTTTAGATACCACGGTTTTATTTTCTTCGGAGAGTTCAATGATCCGGTTAAACTGGTTAATCAAAGTTTTATCCTGTATGTTCTCAGCTGTCGGGTGAGGACACGAACCACAGGAACAGATGTTTTTGAAATCTTATAGGTGTTTGCCTTTAGCAACATACACTATAGTAATAAATTGCTTATAAAAAAGAATATAAATTAATTTTCTTTTTTATAACCTGATACAAATCAACTTTTCTGCTGACGAATGTTTTTTAAATTGTAGGGTGCAAGATGTAACTCTGTATTAATTATCAAAAACATTCATATCATGTCAAAAAATAAAAAGGGAGAAAAGTATGTCTACTTCTTTGGCGGAGGTAAGGCAGATGGCAACGAATCTTTAAAAAATTTATTAGGAGGCAAAGGGGCTAACCTTGCTGAAATGGCAGGACATCCCAAACTTCGTTTGCCGGTACCGCCGGGTTTTACGATTACTACCGAAGTATGCAATTACTATTATCAAAACAAGAAAACCTATCCCAAAAAATTAAAAGAGAAAACAGAAGAAGCGCTTGCTAAAATGGAAAAACTTACCGGAAAAAAATTCGGTGATGAAAAAAATCCATTGCTGGTATCTGTGCGATCAGGCGCCAGGAAAAGTATGCCCGGAATGATGGAAACAGTGCTGAATGTAGGACTGACTGAAAAAACCTTACAGGGGCTTATTGCCCAAAGTAATGATGAAAGATTTGCGTACGATGCTTACCGGCGGCTCATCATGATGTATGCAGATGTGGTGATGGAAAAAGGAGGAGGTATAGAAGTTAAAAACGGGAAAGGCATCCGGAAAATCCTGGACGAAAAGCTGGAAGAGGTTAAACATAAAAAAGGATACAAAAATGATACGGATCTCACCGTTGAAGATTTGAAAAAATTAGTGAGTGATTATAAGACAACCGTGAAAGAGGTATTGGGCAAAGATTTTCCCGATGATGCTGAAAAGCAATTATGGGGCGGCATTGGCGCTGTTTTTAGTAGCTGGAATGGGAAAAGAGCGTTTGAATATCGCAGAATTGAAAAAATACCGGACGAGTGGGGAACCGCAGTAAATGTACAGGCAATGGTGTTTGGTAATATGGGCAATGATAGTTGTACCGGCGTGGCTTTTACCAGAAATCCCGGTAGCGGCGAAAATAAATTTTACGGAGAATACCTGGTGAACGCGCAAGGAGAAGATGTGGTTGCCGGTATCAGAACACCGGGACCTGTGAATGAATATTCAAAGAATGCCCAAAGCAAACATTTAAAAACACTTGAAAAATTGATGCCGGCACTTTATAAGGAATTATACAGCTACCAGCAAAGGTTGGAGAAACATTATAAAGACATGCAGGATATTGAGTTTACCATCGAAAAAGGAAAACTGTATATGCTTCAGTGTCGTGTGGGAAAAAGGAATGGTGTTGCTGCGGTACGCATGGCCACAGAGATGTACCAGTCTAAATTGATTGATGCCAAAACTGCGGTACACAGGGTGGCGCCCAATCAATTGATCGAACTGTTACTTCCTATGCTCGATCCGAAAGCAGAGCTTTTAAATAAGCCCATTGCCAAAGGGTTACCGGCAGGGCCCGGCGGTGCAAGAGGCCGTGTGGTATTTACTTCTGATGATGCCGTGGAGTGGGCTTCCAAAGGAGAAAAAGTGATTTTGGTAAGAGAAGAAACATCGCCCGAGGACGTAGACGGAATGCACAAATCTCAGGCGATATTAACCACTAAAGGTGGAATGACTTCTCATGCGGCTTTGGTGGCCCGGGGATGGGGTAAATGCTGCATTGTGGGTTGCGGCGATATTGAAATTCACTCTGATGCAAAAACATTTCATTCAAAAGATGGGGTGATCATCAAAGAAGGAGATTGGATAAGTTTAAACGGAACAAAAGGAGTTGCGTACGAAGGAAGCCTGCCACTAACAGACATTAATCTTGAAAAGAACCAATCTTATAAAGACCTGATGAAACTGGTGGATAAAATAAAAGTGATTGGCGTTCGTGCCAATGCAGAAACACCGGGCGATGCATCTCAAGCTATGAAATTTGGTGCCGAAGGAATTGGGCTGTTCCGCACCGAGCATATGTTTTACGGAGAGGGCAGCGAACAACCTTTGTTTCTTTTGCGCAAGATGATTGTAAGTAAAACGATAGAGGAAAGAAAAGCAGCTTTAAATGAGTTATTTACTTATGTAAAGAAGGATGTGAAAGACACCCTGAAAATTATGAATGGTTATCCTGTAACCATCCGTTTACTCGATCCGCCGCTACATGAATTTGTTCCGCATGATAAGGAAAAATTGCTCCAGCTCAGCAAAGAACTCGGCATCAGTATGAGCCTGCTAAGAAGACGCGTATTGGCTTTGCACGAAAATAACCCGATGCTTGGGCACAGGGGAGTAAGATTGGGTATCAGTTATCCTGAAATAACAGAAATGCAGGTGAGGGCGATTTTTGAAGCAACGGCTGAAATTTTGAAATCAGGCAAAAAAGCATTTCCTGAAATAATGATACCGGTAACGTGCACAGTAAACGAACTAATTCACCAGAAAAAGATTGTGGATAAGGTTTATAAAGAAGTATGCGAGAAATCGAAGCTGAAAAAAATTCCTTACCTCTACGGCACCATGATAGAAACACCGAGAGCGGCTATCAAAGCCGGCAGAATGGCTGAAGCAGCGGATTTCTTTAGCTTTGGCACCAACGATCTTACTCAAATGAGTTTTGGTTTCAGCCGCGATGATATTGGCGGATTTCTCCCGAACTATCTTGATCTTAAAATTTTAAAAGATGATCCTTTTCAAACCATTGACCAGGATGGAGTAGGAGAGCTGATAAAATTTGGTACAGAAAGAGGCAGGGAAACAAAGCCAAAATTAAAAGTAGGTATTTGCGGCGAGCATGGCGGCGATCCGGAAAGTGTAAAGTTCTGCCATCGCATAGGAATGAATTATGTAAGCTGTTCGCCCTTTCGAGTACCAATAGCCCGGTTGGCTGCAGCCCATGCTGAATTAGAATCTCCAAGGAAATAATAAAAAGTTGCAAAGATTCTTTTTGGAGAAAATATAGTGAACGAAGAAATAATGAGGATTCTTGTTTAGGATGGGCAAAAAAAATGAAGAGTTTTTCCACTCTTCATTTTTTTACCTGGTTAAGATTAAAGCTTTTATTTGACAGGCGTTTCTTTGCTTATAAAATCGCCTGTCTTTTCAATATAGGTACTGTATTTCTGTTGAATGGATGTAGGTTGCTTTGTTCCATCAATATAAAGTTCGCCTTTAGCAACAGCAATAGAAAAAGAATTTTGAGTAATGAGATGATCTTCTTCCAATGCGTCAATAAAGTTTTGTACTTCTTTTGCATCCACAACCTGGCCGGGTGTTTTCACCAAAGCCCATTGGTCTTTATTAGCATTTTCTTCCCTTAAAGTTGTTTTATCAAGGTTGATCAGGTTCTCAATTTTTAATTTTCTGTCCGCATTAATTTTAGCCCGGAAATTATGGGCGAGGGTAGGAGCAATTACCAAAGAAACGATACTCATTAATTTGATAAGAATATTCATACTTGGTCCTGAAGTGTCTTTAAAGGGATCACCAACGGTATCACCTGTAACAGATGCTTTGTGCGGCTCAGAGCCTTTGAAAAAAGTTTCATTGTTGATCAATGCGCCTTTTTCAAAAGATTTCTTTGCGTTATCCCACGCACCGCCGGCGTTGTTCTGGAATATTCCCATTAATACACCGCTTACTGTAGCACCAGCTAAAAAACCTCCCAAAACCTGTGGACCGAAAATAAACCCAATGATGACTGGCGAAAGTAATGCAATAGCTCCCGGCAACATCATTTTTTTGATGGAAGCATTAGTAGAAATGGCAACACATTTTTCGTATTCGGGCTTTCCTTTTCCTTCCATAATACCGGGAATGGTACGGAACTGGCGGCGTACTTCCTCCACCATTGCCATCGCCGCTTCGCCAACGGCGCGAATGGCCAGAGAAGAAAATATAAACGGAATCATGGCGCCTACAAATAACCCCGCAAGCACATCTGCACGATAAATATCAATACCGTCAATTTTTGCGATACCCACAAAAGCGGCAAATAAAGCAAGAGAAGTCAATGCTGCAGAAGCGATTGCAAATCCTTTACCGGTAGCAGCAGTTGTGTTTCCAACGGCATCTAAAATATCAGTTCTTTCACGCACTTCTTTTGGCAACTCGCACATTTCTGCAATTCCACCAGCATTATCAGCTATCGGCCCGAAAGCATCAATAGCCAGTTGCATCGCTGTAGTAGCCATCATACCTGCAGAAGCGATAGCAACACCATATAAACCTGCACAATAATAAGATAAGTAAATACCGGAAGCAAGAACCAAAATCGGGAACAAAGTACTTTCCATTCCTACTGCAAGTCCGCCAATGATATTAGTGGCATGGCCTGTAGATGATTGACGAACGATCGTCATTACCGGCCTTTTGCCCATCGCTGTATAAAATTCAGTGATAAAACTGATGAGCGTTCCTACCACCAACCCAACTATGATCGCACCAAAAACGCCATATCTTGTAAAGTGATAATTTCGTAAAATCATATCAGTATCCGGCATAAGCCACATTACCAGGAAATAAGCTGCAATAGCTGTGATAACGATTGCGCCCCAGTTTCCGAGGTTCAATGCCTTTTGAACAACAGAAGTATGTAGCCCGGCATTGTCAGAAATTTTTACGAAAAAGGTTCCAATGATAGAAAATATAATTCCCATGGAAGCAATAAGCATGGGCAGTAGAATAGGAGCCATTCCACCAAAAGCATCCTGTGAAAAAGTTTCTCTTCCCAAAACCATGGTAGCTAAAATGGTAGCCACATACGATCCAAAAAGGTCAGCGCCCATTCCGGCCACATCACCTACGTTATCACCTACGTTATCTGCAATGGTAGCAGGGTTGCGTGGATCATCTTCCGGAATTCCGGCTTCTACTTTTCCAACCAGGTCAGCACCTACATCAGCTGCTTTTGTATAGATACCGCCGCCCACCCGCGCAAACAATGCGATACTTTCTGCGCCCAAACTGAATCCCGTAAGAATTTCAATGGTTTTTTCCATTTCAAGACTGTCAGCAGAAGCATGAGGAGCAAAAATGAATTTTAAAATAATAAATAAACCTCCCAAACCTAAAACAGCTAAGCCGGTAACGCCAAGTCCCATCACACTTCCGCCGGTAAAAGAAACCTTTAGTGCTTTTGCAAGACTGGTTCTTGCGGCCTGCGTAGTACGTACATTTGCTTTGGTAGCCACTTTCATCCCGATAAAACCGGCAAGCGCACTAAAAAAACCACCGCAAATAAAAGAGATGGCAATGCTCCAACTGCTGTTGGCGCTGCTGTAGCCCATTATGCCCAACAAAATAGCAGCAATAATAACAAAGTAGGAAAGGATCTTCCATTCCGCTTTTAAAAATGCCATCGCGCCATCAGCAATGTAGGTGCTGATCTCTTTCATTCTTTCATTTCCCGCGTCTTGCTTATCAACCCAGGCAAACTTAATAAAGGTGTAGAGCAAACCAACAATTCCCATCGCCGGTATTACGTAAATCAGATTATCCATATCAGGTAATTACTTAATTTTTAGGGCTGCAAAAATAGGGTAAAAAGGCAATATTAAAAATGTTTGGTAAATCTCTGTCTGCTATTATTTAATTAACAGGGGGATCAATTAATTGGATGTCGAAAATAAAAGAGAAAAACAACCGGTAAAAATCTTAAGTTCTTTTGTAAATCCCCTTAAAATCAAGCATTCGCTATGAACATTCTTTCCACAATTTCCGTAAAAACAAAATTGGGTTTTGCTTTTTAGTACTTTTAAATAAACCTGAGTTAACCATGATAAACCCTATATTGAAACGCTTTTTTTTGTCATCTGCTTTTATTTTTTTTGGCTGTTTTTTATTGTCAGCCCAGCAGGCTTTAAATTTAAAATACAAACGCTCCACTATATACGCAGGTATTGAAGTAGGATCCAAAGGTGTAAAAATGAGTTTAATAGAGATGAATAAAAATTCAAGAACAACCTCTAATTACAGTATTCTTCTTGATACTGCTATAAATACTGATTTTATTTCATTTACACCTGCTACTTTTAAAACCAGCCTGCAGGCCATTTCTTACCTTTACAATACTGCTTTTAATTTTTACCATATTCCAGCTACCAGAATTTATACAGTAGTCAGCAGCGGTGTAAAGGTTTCGGCAGAAAAAAGTAAAAGGATGCCGTGGATACAGACATTAATAGATTCCTTTAAAATAAGAATCAATGATTCTTCGCGTAAGGTAGCAGTAATAGATGCAGCAGAAGAAGCAAGGCTCTCACACCTTGGAATAGTTCCTGAATCAAAACGTTTCACTACTTTTTTGATTGATATAGGTAGTGGCAACACCAAAGGAGGCTATTTTCCGAACGACAATACGGATCATATTAAATTGTTCCAACTTACATGGGGCACGCAAAGCACTGACAATGCTGCAATTAACAGGCTGGATGGAGACAATTCCATCAACAATTATTACAGGCAACTGCAACGGGTTCTACAAGGCGATGCAAATAAAGAAATAACCTATGCTGTTAATGTAAGCGGCGCTTACAATATGAGCGATAATGTGGCTTTCAGCGGCGGCGCTGCATGGGCTACTGCTACCTTATTGTTCCCTGAACTGAATGATGATCCTGTAGTGCCTGTAACTTACGAGCAGGTAGAGAAGTTTAGCGAAAAGTTATACTCAGACTACAATGCATTTTCTGAAAAGCAGTTGATAAAACGAATTAATGATAACACGCTTGATAAAGTTGCAATTGCACAGGAGATAAAAACAGTCAATAAAGTTTTTGATCAACGGGCGATGCTTGCGGCTTCGGGATTATTATTGAAAATCATGCGCCAGTTTGATGGCCTTTACGAAAGAAAGCAGTTTTATTTGATAAAAAACGGTGAGGTAGGTTGGATTTCGGCTTATGTAAATAAAAGTATAGGCGAGTAATTCTTTTTAAAATAGATATTTTTGCAAGAAAATACATTACCGATATTAATATGAAAGATCGTAAATCTTTATACCTGCTTATTTTCTCGCTTACTGTTGTCACCATCTCATTCATTTTAATTTCGATCTGGGGATATCATTTTTATTTTGCAAAAAGCAAGGCACAACCTGTTGCTCAAACCATTCAGCAGGAACCTGTGATGGTTCATAAAATCTCTATGAGAGATTCACTGCAAACCCTTTTAAATAGTACGGTTGATGAGTTAGGGACTACAAATGATTCGGCGTCTTTAGATTCATCTGCTGACAAAACGCTGGCATTAAAATTAATAGAGTTCAACAAGTTAAAAAATGAAATAGCAGAAATATTAAGAAACAAAAGTTCATCGGCAGATATGTCGGTGGCAAGCGATAAAATTTCGCAGTTACAACAAAGTGTTGAAGAATTAAGAAAACAGAACAATGAAGTAGCTGAAGAAAATGCGCGGTTAAATGAAATGGTAAAGCAACTATTAGAGAAAAAAGAAACTCCTGCCAAGGTCACCTCATCTACACATTCCACCAAACGCCTGGCAAGTTCTGCCTACACTTTACCCTTGCTCGTTTCACATTTACGCTTTGTGGGTATATCGGTTAGTAATGACAAGAAAGAAACCAACATTGCTGCCAACACAGAAAGGCTGTATGGATCATTTCAAATCAATGTAAAACCTTCCAATAAAAACACCGCCATTTATGTAGTGGTAGTTCAACCTAACGGGAAAACCTTATTAAATTCTGCCTGGGAATCCGGTACTTTTGAAACCAAAGCGGGAAGTAAAGTTTATTCAGCTTTGTTGCATTTTGATAATGTAAAAGATAACGGCAACCGCCTTGTATTTTCTATCGATTCTCATAATTTCCAGAAAGGAAAATATGCCATGCAAATCTATCATCAGGGTGTTATGATCGGAAGGCTTACCAGGACTTTTTATTAAAGTTCTGTTTTAATAATTTTTGTTGGTAAATAAAAATCTCCATTAAATATTTGTTTACTATAAAAAATGGCAACCCGAAAAGGTTACCATTAGATTTTATAATAAAATAAAAGTATTTCTTATCTACCCTGGCTCCAGCTTCTTGCTCTTCTGAAACCACTGTGTGAAGCAGGCTTGCGATTCATAAGGTTATTTGAAGAAACCGGTGTTTGTACAAAACGCATATTGCTCGCATAAGGATGATCTTCAACCACCGGAATCGTTTTTTCAATCAGCTTATGAATATCACGCAAGTAAGCTCTTTCTTCCATATCGCAAAATGAAAGTGCAGAACCTGAATTGCCTGCTCTTCCTGTACGGCCGATGCGATGAACATAGGTTTCAGGAATATTCGGTAATTCAAAATTGATCACATGGCTCAGATCATCCACATCAATTCCTCGTGCTGCAATATCCGTAGCAACAAGCACCCGGATTTTCCCTTCTTTAAAATTGCTTAATGCTTTCTGACGTGCATTTTGTGTTTTGTTGCCGTGTATCGCATCAGCTTTTATATTGGCACGATGAAGTTCTCTGGCGATTTTATCAGCACCGTATTTTGTTCTTGTAAATACAAGTGCATTTTGAATAGTTCCTGTTTTCAAAAGATGGATCAACAATTGACGCTTGTCATTTTTTTCAACCAGGTAAATATGCTGATCTACATTTTCAGCAGTTGATGAAACAGGCGTTACTTCTACTCTTACAGGATTATTTAAAATTGAAGAAGAAAGCCTGGTTATTTCAGGCGGCATAGTTGCAGAGAAAAATAAGGTCTGTCTTTTTTCAGGAATAATAGCAATGATTTTCCGCACATCGTTAATAAAGCCCATATCGAGCATGCGATCTGCTTCATCCAGCACAAACATTTTCAGGTTTTTTAAATTCACGAATTTCTGTGAAATAAGATCCAGTAATCTTCCCGGAGTTGCGATAAGAACATCCACGCCACGACGTAATTGATTGGTTTGATGAAACTGGGAAACACCACCATAAATAACGGCATGTGTTATGCCGGTGTGTTTGCCGTACGCTTCAAAACTTTCATCTATTTGTATGGCCAATTCACGTGTTGGCGTTAAGATCAATGCTTTAATATTATTATTGTGCCCATCTTCGTTTTGTTGCAAAATCAGGTTTTGCAAAATAGGAATTGCAAAAGCAGCGGTTTTACCAGTGCCTGTTTGTGCACATCCTAAAAGATCTTTTCCGCGAAGAACATGAGGAATTGCCTGTTCCTGAATGGGGGTTGGTTCTGTATAACCTTCGGTTTCGAGCGCCTTCAATATGGGCGCTATTAAATGTAATTCTTTAAATAACAATTTTATTGTTTTAATGTAAATGATAACTTCCCTGAAAAATTGGTTTCTGAAAGTTTGTTTGCTTGTATGCTCAAAACCTATGACTTGATGAGCTTTTAGTAAAGAAGATCCAGTCTGCTAAGTAGGAGAATAATGCGCAAATATACCTTTTTACTTTGGTATTACGCTATAACGCTTATTTGGTCAATTAATTTTAACTAAGTAAAAAATGATGTATTTAATGAATGAAGGTCTTATCTGGACAACATTGGAATCCTTTCAAACACCAAATAATCCCAGGGGTTTAACCATACTTCGCTCTTCAGTTCGAAATCAATATCATCATTCCAAAATAAATTTTTAAATAAGCCCTTCACATTTTTTACCTGGAAATTTAATCCCTGGTCACAACAATTTAAAATCACCAAAACCTGGCTTGATTTGTATTTACGCAGATACGCGAAAACCTGGTGATCTTCAGGATGAGAAATAATTTGAGTAAGTACCTCAGGATCTCCCGCCCGCAATGCCTTATTAGTGGATTTTAAAGTAAGCAATGTTTTATAGAAGTCGTGTAACTCAAATTTTCCATTCCAATCAATCTGGTCTTTATCAAAAAATTTTAGTCTTTTTTTATTCGGTAATTCCTGCCCTGAATAGATCAATGGAATTCCATCCCAGGTGCATGAAAATACCGCCAACAATTTCGCGGCGTCCCCGTATTTTTCGTACTCAGTTCCGTTCCAGCTATTTTCATCATGATTGGAGGTAAAGTAAAGTCTGAACGCATTACACGGAAATTCAGTAACCGTTTTATACAATACAGTAAGCAAACTTTGCAGGTTCATTTTATGATGATAAAACTCTTCTGAAGCATGCATCCATTTCCATGTATAAGTGGCATCGAAAACCTGGTGATATTCCGGCTCTTCACATTCGCCTAACCAAAACAAGCCTTCTTTTAATTTCGATACTTTCTTTTTTGCATAAATCCAAAAATCTAAAGTAACAAGGTGTGCCATATCGCAACGAAATCCATCAATGTCATATTCGGTAATCCAAAATTTAAGAACATCAGTCATGCTTTTCCACACTTCAGGAACAGAATAATTGAATTCACACACATCAGACCATCCATGAGGATGTATAAACTCATTATCTTCTCCCTTTACAAAATACTCAGGATGTTCCTGAAGCCACGGATGATCATTACCGGCGTGATCGGCAACAAAATCCATAATGCATTTAAACCCCATTTCATGCGCCTCTTTTATCAGCGCCTTAAAATCATCTATCGTTCCAAATTCCGGATTTATCGCTGCATAATCATTCGCAGCATAATAACTACCGAGCGAACCAATACGGCCTTTTTTACTAATTGGCTGCACAGGCATAAACCACAAAACCTTTACGCCCATATCTTTTAACCGTGGTAAGTGTTGTGCGAAAGCACTGAAAGTGCCTTCCTGCGTATATTGACGCACATTTACTTCATAAATATTGGTGGAATAACTCCACTTCGGATGCATGTTCTTTGATTTTTTATTCGACATAATTTACTTACTTAAAAAAAATAAAATTAATCATAAATATTCTTACTGAAGATTTGCATGAAATGTAGATTGTAACTTTGTAGCTGAAAGCAGCCCGATATGAAAAAATTTGATGTTCCTGTTTTTTACCGGAGTTCACTGATTACAGCGATTAAAAATAAGCGCAAAGCTGATGATAATTTAAAGAAAGATTTTGCGCCTACTTGTTTGGATTTCGGAAAAGTTCAAATATTTCTGGCGCGCCATTTCGGTTTTTGTTATGGTGTTGAAAATGCTATCGAAATCTCTTTCAGAACTATCAAGGAAAACCCTGGTAAAAAGATTTATCTGTTGAGCGAAATGATCCATAATCCGCAGGTAAATGACGATCTAAAAAGCAGGGGCGTAGAATTTTTAATGGATACAAAAGGCAATACCATTATTCCTTTTGAAAAAATTAATCCCGGGGACATTGTTGTAATCCCGGCTTTTGGAACTACTTTACAGATCGAACAAAAGCTGCTGGATGCAGGTGTTGAAATTGAGCAATACAACACTACCTGCCCGTTTGTTGAAAAAGTTTGGAATCGTGCCCAGGCTATCGCTAAAAATAATTATTCAGTGGTAGTTCATGGAAAACCGCAACATGAAGAAACGCGCGCAACTTTTAGCCATAGCGCAGTTAATTCACCAACCATAGTTGTAAAAGACATGAATGAGGCCATCGAACTTTCAGCCTATATTTTAGGAGAAAAAGATCCGAAAGATTTTTACACTGAATTTGAAGGACAATATTCTGATGGTTTTAATGTGGAGACGGATCTCGAAAGAATTGGCGTGGTAAATCAAACAACCATGTTGGCCAGCGATACACAAGCAATTTCAGAATATTTGAAACAGGTAATCATGCAGAAATATAATCTGTCTGAATCAAATATTGAACAAAGATTTGCCGACACGAGAGATACACTTTGCTATGCAACCAATGATAACCAGAGCGCAGTATATTCTTTGCTTGATACACCTGCAGATTTGGCCATTGTGGTAGGTGGATATAACAGCTCTAATACATCACACCTGGTAGAATTGTGCGAGGCAAAATTGCCCACTTATTTTATAAGGTCAGAAGCTGAAATCATTTCTTCAAAACAAATCAATCATTACAAAATTCATCGTAAGGAAGAAGTAACTTCTCTTTCTTATCTACCAGAAAAAAAGCCTCTGAAAATTTTACTAACCAGCGGTGCAAGTTGTCCCGATGCCTTGGTAGAAGGAGTTATAAAAAAAATAGTTTCTTTTTTTGATTGTGATAAAACAATTGAAGAGCTCATTAAAGAATTTACAGGAAATTCTTCAGAAGTCAAGGATACAGCCTTGCAGAATTAAATAATTTTATTATCGGCATTTAATAAACCCTGTTTATATTTCAATAGTAATCAAACAAAAAAACAGGATTCTTATTTTAATCGTTGCCGGTTTATTTTCAATTTTTCAGGCATTGTATTTTACATTTTTACTTTAATGACTATTAAAGTGGAGGTAGTAAACCAGGTCTGAAATTATCTTTCAAAGATTTTTAAAAAGAAAATCAATAACGGTTTTTTATTTTTGATTTTTCGCTTTACTTTTGCCCAACCTTAAACTCATAAATATATAAAATGAAAGAAAAAAGCGAAGAAAGTATGGCCTTTAGAGGTATTATACTGGTTACTATTTTTGAAATTTTAGGTATATTATTTCTCATCTCCATCAACCTATAGTACCCTGCGTATCATTTTTTTATTTGTTTAGGTAAATTTTTACCTGAATGTTTTGGCTTTCCCTGTTTTTATTGTAAAAAGATTGTGGACCTTTTTTTGTGGTTCTGTATTTATATTTTAATCTTTCACTATTTAATTAAAAAATATGAATACAAACAGGTTGAGTAAAAGTCTTTGTGAAGCTCTTAATGATCAAATGACCAAAGAAGCGCACGCATCCCAAATTTATTTATCTTATGCAAGCTGGGCTGATTCACAGGGATACGACGGGCATTGCTAATTTTTTATTTCGACATGCCAATGAAGAACGCAATCACATGATGAAATTCCTGGAATACATTCTGGAACGCGGAGCAAATGTGAAAATTGATGCAATTCCAGGGCCGGGAGAAGTTCCTGTAAGTGTAATGGATTGTTTTGAAAAAACTTTTAAACAGGAAGTGGGAAATACTAAATCAATTTATAAGATCGTAAAACAAAGTTTTGATGAATCTGATTGCGCAACCTGGAACTTTCTGCAGTGGTTTGTAAAAGAACAAACAGAAGAAGAAACTTTAATTATGAACATACTTGATAAATTGAAAATTGCAGGTGGTGAAAAAGCGACCGGAGAAAGTTTGTATTCAATTGACCGCGATTTAAAATCAATACCGGACGAAACGGAACTTGCTCAGGAAAAAACAGTAGAAGCGCCTTAAAAATAAAAATCGAATAATTTATTTTAATTCTATATAAGTTGTCGCGTAATAACCTCTTAACGAATCCAGAATCTTGGTTGTATCGGAGAGTGGTAAATTAAACGGTTCGGCAATTTTAAAAATAGCTGAATCATCGGTATATAAGATCACGTTACGGTGATAACTTTTTAATTCTTTCAACCTGAATTCAGCAGCATTTTTTGTGCGATATTCGCTTACAACTACATTGAATGAAACAGTATCTGAAGCGGGAGGAGTTGTTTTTGCTTCTGTGGTAGTTGCAGAATCCGCTTTATCAGCAGAATCTTTAACGGGTGCAATACCTTCTGTTGAAGTAAGGTTTTCTGCAACTTCTTTCCTGGAAAAAGCGTATCGCCAAACTGCCCAAACTGCAAAGCCAAGTATGACGAGTACTAAAAGCATTAGTACTATCTTCCCTCCGTTGTTTGCTTTTCTTTCTTTTTGATAATCATTAAACAGGCTTTCTTCATGTTCCTGGGCTTCTTCTTCATTCCTGATGCGGTTTGGTTCCATCCGCTGTGCAATTAGCTGCCCGGGAACAAAAGCCAAAACTCCTGAATTTAATTTTTCAAGGGTTCCAATGTTAGGAAGATTGAAAGGTTTACCAATATTTAAAAACTCACGACCCAAAGAAAGAAATGAATCAAGGTCAGAGGCGGCCAATGGTTTTATTTTTTTTGTATGCTCAACTATAAAATCTACAAGGCCTTCATCTTCAGCAGCACGGGAGTCGTAAGTAAAGGTGATTGCATTTTCGGGAATTACGATCGGCTTTTCAGCATCTGCAGAATCAGGAATAGAGGCATCAAGATGAAAAGTTCCGATACTCTTTAATGTAAGCTGTTTGTTTTTTAATAAATAATGTACAAGTACTTGCTCAATTTTCACAGAGGATGTTTTAATAAAGCAAACCTACATTTTATTAATTTAATACCAAAAAATGAAAGTAAAACCAGGAGATCAATTTTTTTTAGTTTTTTCCTTGCTACCTTTGTAATATGCTCACAGACGACGAAAAATCTTTCATCCTTTATTGGGAAAAAAACCGGGAAAAAGACAAGAAAATATTCACTAAATTTCTATATGGATCTCCATGGGGTCTTGTATTTGCTCTACCCATTCTCATTGCAGTCATCTTTCATGGCTGGTACAAAAACATGGTGTACATCTCACCTTCATTAATCACTATCATTATTATTGCTGTAATAGCAATTGCTGTTTTTTATACCTTATTCAGTATGCAATTTAAGTGGGACAGAAATGAACAAATTTATAAAGAGTTAAAATTTAAGCAAAGCACAGAAGATGCAGCGAAATTATAAATTTTATGCTCTTTATTTGCAAACTGAAAATTACTCTATGAGACAATTATTATTTGTTCTTTCCATTCTTACGTTATTATTTTTAGCAAGTTGCAAAAAAAATACAACTTCTTCTTGTGGCTATACCGTTTCAACAGTTGTAGCTCCAGCTGCTGAACAGCAGGCATTACATGATTCCCTGACGGCCCACGGAATCAATGCGACACTTAATTCCTCAGGATTTTATTATAATATCAATGCAGCAGGCTCAGGCCCATTAGCAACCAGCCTTTGTTCTACTTATTCTGTATTTTACAGGGGCGGATTTTTAAATGGCCAGGGTTTTGATTCCAGCAAAACCGGTGTTCCTGTAATATTCAACCTTGGGCAGGTAATACCAGGGTGGCAAAAAGGGTTGCCTTTGGTTTCCAAAGGCGGCGATATTACTTTATATATTCCTCCTTCGCTGGGTTATGGTTCAACAAATGTGACTGATTCATCAGGACATGTGGTTATTCCTGCAAACTCAAATTTAGTATTTAGGGTTGTAGTTGCAGATGTGCAACCATAGTTTCGTTTCCTGGTAAAACAGAAATACTGTTTATTTCTTCGTTTACTATTGGTGGATTTCTTTCTGCGATAAAACTGTCAGAAGTTTAAAGAATCTATCTTTGCTTTATAAACGATACCATGAGACATGAAGCCATTTCCGTTTTTGATATGTTTAAAATAGGAGTGGGGCCATCAAGCAGCCATACGCTTGGTCCGTGGCGGGCTGCACAATTATTTTTAAAAAACCTTATTGAAAAAAATATTCTTGAGCAGGTAGTATCGATAGAAATATTATTATATGGTTCACTTGCCAAAACAGGCAAGGGGCATGGAACCGATATTGCTGTTCAACTGGGTTTAGCAGGAGAAGATCCTGTTACTTTTGATGTAAATCTTATCACCGAAAAGATTGATCAAATACAATCTGAAAAAAAGATTTTTCTAAACGGTACACACCCGGTTGATTTTCATCCTGCGGAAGACATAGAATTCTTAAAAACAGAGTCGCTTCCTTATCATCCAAATGCACTAACTTTTATTGCGGTATTGCAAAATGATGAGCACATTTCAGAAACTTACTATTCTATTGGCGGAGGCTTTGTAAAAAAAGAAGGAGAGGAGGTTGATAATAATGAAGAGGTAGTTCTCCCGTTCCCGATAAATGACGCAGATGACCTCGATCATTGGTGCATGCAAACCGGCATGAACATTAGTGAAATAGTATTGGAAAATGAAAATTCGTGGCGTGCAGAAGAAGAAACGCGGGCGGGCATTTTACAGATTTGGAAAACGATGCGCGAAAGTATTTACCAGGGTTGCCATATCCAGGGAATTTTACCGGGCGGGTTGAACGTTAAGCGCCGGGCTGCCAATTTGAATAAAAAATTATTAACAGGAAAACAATATTCTGACTTCGATTCATGGTTGAATGCAATTAAAGAGGGAGGAAATAGTTTCAAATATACCCTCGATTGGGTGAGTTGTTTTGCTTTGGCTGTGAACGAACAAAATGCAGCTTTTGGAAGGGTGGTTACAGCACCTACCAACGGAGCTGCGGGCGTTATACCGGCCGTACTTGCTTACTACCTAATTTTTTGTGATGGGAATAGTGAAGATAAAATTATCCAGTTTTTATCAACTGCTTCTGAAGTAGGATGCATCTTTAAAAAAGGAGCCACTATTTCTGCGGCCATGGGCGGTTGCCAGGCAGAGATTGGTGTTTCTTCTTCGATGGCAGCAGCTGCATTAACCGAATGTATGGGCGGCACTCAAAGGCAGGCTCTGATGGCCGCAGAAATTGCGATGGAACACCACCTGGGTATGAGCTGTGATCCGATTTCGGGCCTGGTACAAATTCCGTGTATTGAAAGAAATGCAATGGGAGCAATTAAAGCAATAACGGCAAGCCAGCTTTCCTTACAAAGTGCACCTGATTTTGCAAGAGTTACTTTAGATAATGTGATCCAAACCATGTGGGATACCGCAGTTGATATGAACAGTAAATACAAAGAGACAGCAGATGGGGGGCTGGCAGTGAATGTACCGTTGGGATTGAGTGAGTGTTAGATGGCAGTTCGTTTAGAGGTTTAGGAAGTTAAGAAGTTTAGGGAGTTTAGGGGTTTAGAAAGTTTAGAGGGTTTGGCAGTGAAAGAATAAATTACCCGGATTTTTATTTGGTATTTAAACTGATTTTTTACACACCATATTTCCTTTTGATATCCCGGTCAGTTTCTCTTGCTTTGATCGTTTCCCTTTTATCGTAGATCTTTTTACCTTTTCCCAAGCCAATTTCAATTTTTGCAAATCCGCTTTCAGAGAAAAATATTTTTAAAGGAACAATGGTGTAGCCTTTTTCTTTTATTTTGTTTTCCAGTTTTCGTAATTCTTTTTTATGCAACAATAATTTACGCTCCTGCATTGGCTCATGGTTATAGTGGGTTCCAAAATTATATTCAGAAATATGGAGACTTTTTATGTATAATTCTCCTTTATTGAAAATACAATAACTATCATTAAAACTGGCTTTTCCCGCACGTAGCGATTTTATTTCCGTGCCGGATAATACCATGCCTGCAATATATTTTGTTTCAATATTGTATTCGTAATATGCTTTTCTGTTGCTCAAATCCATAATAAAAAAACAGCAGGAATTTTTAGAATTCCTGCTGCAAAGTTTCGTTTTTTAAAATTAATGACTAAATAATATCAATAATTGTTTCAGCTTTTCTTTCAAATCCTTCCTGGAAACTATAAAATCAAGAAAACCATGTTCCAATAAAAACTCACTTCTTTGAAAACCCGGCGGTAAATCTTTTTTGATAGTTTCCTTAATAACACGTGGACCGGCAAAACCAATCAGCGCGCCAGGTTCCGCCATTATCACATCACCAAGCATGGCAAAGGATGCCGTTGTTCCACCAAAAGTAGGATCAGTGCACAAAGAAAAATAAGGGATTTTTGCATCGGTTAACAAAGATAATCTGCCAGAAGTTTTTGCCAGTTGCATTAGTGAGAATGCGCTTTCCATCATTCTTGCACCTCCACTTTTATTGATAATCATAAAAGGCAATTTATGTTTAATACAATAATCGCATGCCAATGATATCTTTTCTCCCATTACACTTCCGAGGCTTCCCCCAATAAATTCAAAATCCATACAGGCAATCACAATATCCATCTCGTTTACTTTGCCATGGGCAACCGTTATAGAATCATGAATAGTGGATTTTGCATAAGTCTCCTCCAGTCTTTGTGAATAAGGCTTTAGATCTACAAAACCAAGGAAATCTTTTGATTTGATATTGGCAAAAAGCTCTTTGTAGCTGTCGTCGTCAAAAACGATTTCAAAATATTCAGCGCTTCCAATCCTGTGATGGTATTCACATTTGGGGCACACAAATAAATTCTCTCTTAATTCAGAAACGGTACACGTATAACGACATTGCGGGCATTTGGTCCACAAACCATCAGGAGCTTCCTTTTTATCTTTGGTTGAAGTGGTGATTCCTTTCTTTATTCGTCTGAACCAACTTCTTTTCGTTTCTTCAGTTTCACCTTCTTCACCTGCAAGATTTGCATCAAAATCTTCTTCTTGTTTCATTTTGTTTTTTATGGGTTTTAGGTATCAGGTATCAGCTCTCTTTCGTGCTAACCATCAAAGCTACCTAAACTACCTAAACTACCTAAACTTTCTAAACTCCAATTTAAGCCACAGTAATACTTTCATCAAGATAAACATCTTGGGTGGCGTTCAGCAATTCAACACCTTCTTCAAATGGCCTCTGGAAAGCTTTTCTACCCAAAATCAACCCCATTCCACCCGCGCGCTTGTTAACAACTGCAGTTTCTACCGCTTCAGCTAAATCGGCAGCGCCAGCACTTGCACCCCCACTGTTTATCAGCCCGATTTTGCCTGTATAACAGTTTAAAACCTGGTAACGGCAAAGATCTATCGGATGATCTGAGCTTAAATTTTCGTAAACCAAAGGAGATGTTTTACCAAATTTTACGGCATTATAACCTCCGTTATTGGTTGGCATTTTTTGTTTAATAATATCAGCTTGTAAAGTTACACCCAAATGATTTGCCTGTCCTGTTAAGTCAGCACTGGTAGAGTAATCTGTACTACCCACTTTAAATGCATCATTGCGAAGGTAGCACCACAAAATAGTGCACATTCCCAGTTCGTGAGCTAAAGCAAATGCTTCACTTACTTCCTGCAGTTGGCGTGTGCTTTCATGACTCCCCCAGTAAACCGTAGCGCCTACGCCAACAGCTCCCATATTGTAAGCAGTTTCAACGGAACCAAACATCGTCTGGTCATATTTATTAGGATAACTCAAAAGTTCGTTATGATTGATCTTAACAATAAAAGGAATTTTATGAGCATATTTTCTGCTCAATAGTCCTAATACTCCGAAGGTAGAAGCCACACCATTACAGCCGCCTTCAATCGCCAGTTTTACAATATTTTCAGGATCAAAATAGATAGGGTTTGGTGCAAAAGAAGCGCCTGCACTGTGTTCTATTCCCTGGTCAACCGGAAAAATAGAACAATAGCCGGTTCCTCCAAGTCTTCCATGATCCATCAATTGTTGCATACTTCCTACAACTCGATTGTTACGGTCGTTCTGTACAAAAACATCATCAATGTACGTTGGAGAAGGTAATGTAAGAGTTGATTTGTCAATTTTACATTTGTAATTTAATAAGTCTTCAGCTTTGTCGCCTAAAATCTCTGCAATCTTTTTTGATGCCATTAGTAAAGTTTTAATTTTTGGCAAAAATAGGGAATTACGCGATTAACCCGTTTTTGGTTTAAAAAATAATAGTTATCGTTAAAAGCTACTTACTGATTTTTTATAAAAGAAAGAAAATAATCAACCGATTTTAGCAATCGGCTTCCATACCAACTAAACATTTCGCCATCAACTAACTCAACTTTTATTTGTGGCAACAGTTGTTCAATTTCTCTTTTATGCTTTTCTTTAAAAGGGTAGGGCTCGGATGAAAGAAGGATCAATTCTGTATTTTTTTCTTTTACGTCACTCAATGAAATCTCCGGGTATCGTTTCAAATCTGCAAAAACATTTTCAAGGCCCGCGTATTTCATCATGTCATTAATAAATGTGTCGTCCGCAGCAACCATCCAGGGATCTTTCCAAATAAAATAAGCCGCCGCAATTTTTCTTTTTTGAAAAGTAAGTTTTTTTAATTTTTCAAATCCTTCTTCAATTTTCGTGCTCAGCGCAAATGCCTCAATATCTCTACCTGTCAACTTTCCGATATCGTTAATCATCTTTATCGCATCATCAACAGAGTTGACATCCGTGATCCAAACATCATATTTCCCGGCTAATTCTTCAATTTGCTCTTTTACATTTTCTTCTTTGTTGGCATTGATCAGATCAGGAGAAAGGTTTTCGATTTTTTGGAAATCAAGGTTCTTTGTTCCGCCAACCCTTGGTTTATTGAGAAACCATTCTGAAGGATGGACACAAAATTTTGTAATTCCGATCACTTCCGTTAAGAGGCCTAAATCCTCAAGCAATTCTGTTTGAGAAGGAACCAAAGAAATGATGCGGGAATATTTTTGTTGTCCTGGTATTTTTTCAGACAATATCATAATTACTCAATGAAGGTATCCCTAAAATAAAAAACTTCTGCAATCTTTCGACTGCAGAAGTAAATTTTTTAACTGCTTCGTAGCAGCTTCCCTGGGATTTATTACCAGGTAAGTCGACCGGTAATTTTAGGTTTTCAAGGATAAGATTCAGTTCTCCCAGTGATTTTGGACGGTTTTCATAAGGATGAATTCTGTAGTTTTAAAATTTTTACATCTCAAAACAAATCGGTTTTATTTTCCTCTTTACTTTTTGCAAAGAGATGATATTGGATAAAAATAGAAGTTGACTGATATTGGATTTTTCAGATTTTCAAGGAATTTGGATAGATTCTGTCTTTGATTGGATTTTTGGATATTTTTTTGATTAATGCCTGCCGCAACACCAATCAACTTCTGGAACAAAGATAGAAGTTACTTGTTTCTGCAAAAGGGCAAGATTGCCCTTTTTTTAGCCAGATAGAATTACGGTGTAAATCGTAAGATGCACAAATTAATAAAAGTGCAATTACTATTTTTAGGATAGTAAAAATACGAACGTTGTTTGGTTGTTTTCAAAAAAAAGAAAATATAAATTCTGATTATTTCTTTATTTACTGAAAAATGAACTCAGAATTTATTTTTTATAAAATCCTTATTTGGCAAGGCTTTGAATGATATCGTACTTGGTAACAATGTGATAATTGCCTGTTTCATCTTTGCTCAATATAGCGCCATTGTGTTTTGAAATCAGGCTACTTAGTTTTTCAACAGGCATATCAAATGAAACAACCGGGTATTCTTTTTCCATCACAGAAGCAACGGTTTGCTCTTTGATTTCAGGGTCAGATAAAATTTTATTGAATAACCCACCCTCGCTTAATGATCCTACAATTCCTTCGCCATTCAATACCGGAATATTTTCAATATCATATTTACCCATAAGGTCAATGGCTTCTGCAACTGTTTGTTCTGGCTTTATGGTAATCAATTTCTGGTTTCCGCGCCCTGACACCAAATCCTTGAAGGTCTTTACCTCCAAAAATCCTCTTTCCATCATCCATTCATCATTATATATTTTTCCTACATACCGGCTGCCATGATCATGAAAAATGCAAACTACAACATCGCCTTTCTTCAATTTATCTTTCAATTGCATCAATCCCTGCAAACAACTTCCTGCACTATATCCACAAAATAATCCTTCTTCTTTTGCAATTCGTCTTGCCATTACAGCACCATCCTTATCGGTTACTTTTACAAACTCATCAATGTATTGCATATCGTAATTCGCCGGCACAAAATCTTCACCAAAACCTTCGCTGATATAAGGATATACTTCCGTTTCATCCAGCTCGCCTGTATCAAAGTACTTTTTTAATAAAGATCCATAACTATCTATAGCCCAAATTTTTATATCAGTATTTTTTTCTTTCAAATATTTGCCTGTTCCCACAATCGTTCCACCTGTTCCACTTGCCACTACCAGGTGGGTAACTTTTCCTTCGGTCTGTTCCCAAATCTCCGGGCCGGTTTGTTCATAATGCGCCAATCGGTTGGCAAGATTATCATATTGATTAACGTACCACGAATTGGGAACTTCTGAAGCAAGTCTTTTTGATACCGAATAATAGGAACGGGGATCTTCGGGTTCTACGTTTGTTGGACAAACGATTACTTCAGCCCCGACGGCTTTTAATATATCTGCTTTTTCTTTGGATTGCTTATCGGTAGTAGTGAAGATACATTTGTAGCCTTTTACGATGGCTGCTAACGCCAGACCCATTCCTGTATTTCCGGAAGTGCCTTCAATAATGGTTCCTCCGGGTTTAATCTTTCCTTCCTGTTCAGCTACTTCAAGCATTTTTACAGCCATCCGGTCTTTGATTGAATTACCCGGATTGAAATATTCAACTTTAGCTAAAACGGTACAAGGCAGATTTTTGGTGATCTTATTTATTTGTATAAGAGGCGTATTTCCGATCGTTTCTAAAATGTTCTTCTTCCACATAATTTTTTTGCTAAGATAAAAAAATTAGGGGAGAGCAGACCTTTAGAAATTACGGAATGCAGAATAGCATAGAAAGATTATTTCTTCTTCTTTCTTTCTCCTTCAGTTTCTTTTTTGTTGTGGGTAATATCATTACCCTTAAAACCCTGCTCTTCATTTTTTCTGCTGTCGAGATTATCTCTTATATCGGGACGATGCGTGTTCCTGTCTTCCGGTCTTTTAGTGATTTTACTGGCTGCCATTGTTTTTATTTTTTAAAGAAAGTCATAAAAACTATGCCACAAATTGAAGAAGGAGAATGACTTTTTTGGGTCTATTTTTTAGAAACAAGCTGCGCATTTGGCTTCATAAGTTCCAGAGCTTTATTTACTGTAGGGTCAAATTGATTAATCACTTGATAGTAGCCTTCTGTACGCCATATTTCCCGGGCAGTCAACGCTTTTATTTCTCTTTTAAGAATTGATCTTTCCTGCTGATCCTTAAGATTTAAACTTACAGAATCATTATTTGCATATGCTTTCAGTTGGTTCAGTGTCTCATCATTCACCTGGTAATTTTGATCAAATTGTTTAGGAGAAGAATACTGTTGGAATTCTTTTTCATTTCGTAAAAAGTTTTTATAAACAAACCTGGTAAGGGTTCCGTACATCATCGCATGCATTACATCTTTTGTAAACATCGTGGTATCATAAGGAACAAAAACATCCGGAGTAATACCGCCGCCACCATATAATATCTTCCCAGAGGCTGTGGTATACTTTTTCTCATTGGTATGTTTTATAGAATCAGCAGAAGTCATTTCACCATCTTTAAACCTGTTGATCAAATCATGATCATACGCTTCAATCCCATCCTTATATGATTTTTGAATGCTTCTGCCGAGTGGTGTATAATATCTTGCAACAGTAAGCCTCAATCCTGATCCGTCACTAAGTTGGTATTGCTCCTGCACAAGACCTTTTCCGAAGGTCCGTCTTCCTACAACGGTCGCCCGTTCCCAATCCTGCAACGCACCGGTTAATATTTCGCTGGCCGAAGCAGTTCCTTCGTTCACCAATACGATTAGTTTTCCTTTTTCAAAAGCCCCATCTTTCTGGCAACGATATTCCTTCCTGGGTGAATGAGCACCTTCAGTATAGGTGATCAGTTTATTTCCATCCAAAAATTCATCTGCAATATTGGTAGCCTGTGTAAGAATTCCGCCGCCATTATCCCTCAGATCAAGAATCAAACTTTTCATTCCCTGCTTTTGCAATGATTGCAGGGAATACATAAACTCCTGGTAAGTAGTCTCAGAAAATTTATTAAGCCTGATATAACCAACCGTATCAGCAATCATGTAAGCTGCATCGAGGCTGTATAGCGGAACAGGGCCACGAATAATTGTTACAGACTTTTCTGTACCGTTTCTAAATACAGTAATTGTTACCGGCTGGCCTGCATCACCTTCTATCAGTTTTCTCAATCTTTGTGAAGTAATATTTATGCCAGCCACCAGGGAATCGCCTACTTTAATTAATTGATCTCCGATCAATAAACCCGCTTTTTCAGAAGGACCTTTAGGTAAAATATTTACCACATTTACGGTATCATTTATTATGTTAAATTCTATCCCGATTCCAAAAAACTGGCCTTCCAGGTCCTCGTTTACTGCTTTTAACTCCTGTGCCGGCAAATAAACAGAATGAGGATCAAGTTTGGAAAGAACGGTTTGTATCGCAAGATTACCCAAAGAATCTATGTTTTCTTTATCCACATATTTTCTTTTAATCAGATCAAGAACCTGTGTTACGGGTTTCTCTTTTTCCACAAAGAAAATACCGTTATCCGGCATGTTTTCTTTAATTCTGTAACCTATAAACATGCCAGCCACAATACACAAACTAAGTAATAACGGAAGCCAAACCTGTAATTTTTTATTGCGCATATTTTTGTTTGTTCTAATTTTATTTTTTTACGAAGTGCAAATTTCCTCAATAAACGTGATAAAATGATACCTTCCATAAAATTGATAGCTGACAGTGGATCTACTAAAACAGAATGGTGCCTTTTAAAAAATAACAAACCTGTTCTTTTTACCACCGAGGGCATGAGCCCTTATTTTATAAATACAACACAGATAGAAGAAATCATTACCAAAGAGGTTTTCCCTTTTATTAAAAAAAAGAAAGTTGATGAAATATATTTTTATGGAACCGGATGTAAAAATCCTGCGAATAAAAAAATGTTTAAAAATATTTTTCGCAAACTATTTCCCGATGCAGCAATTGTAGTTGATAACGACCTTTCAGGAGCTGCCAAAGCATTATGTGGAGACGAAAAGGGAATTGCCTGTATCTTGGGAACCGGATCGAACTCTTGTTATTACAATGGGAAAAAAATAGTAAAGAACAGCCCCGGCCTTGGATTCATATTGGGAGATGAAGGAAGTGGCGCTTACTTGGGGAAAAAGGTAATACAACATTATTTGTATAATATTTTTGATGAAGATCTGCGCACAAGATTTGATGCCAAATTTGTAACAACAGGAACAGAGATCATCGAATCGGTTTATAAAAAGCCTTTGCCCAACCGCTACCTTGCTTCTTTTGCTACTTTTTTGGCAGAAAACCGTGGCCATTATATGATTGAAAATATTATAGAGGATGGCATCAATGATTTTTTTTATATGCACATCATCAGCTACAGGGAAAGTTCAAATTTGCCTATACATTTTACAGGGGGAATTGCTTACGGATTTAAAGAAGTGGTAAAACAACTTTGCCTCAATTATGATCTGCAACCCGGCACTTTTCTAAGGAGCCCGATGGAAGGTTTAATAAAATACTATAGGAATCGTGAATTATGAATTACGAATTGCGAATAATTAAGGAACCGATTATAGATCCGTAATTCGTAATTTTTAATTCGCGCCGTTAACCATTTCTTATAATGAAAATCTGCATTTTTAAAAGATTTATCTTTGCCTATTAAATAAAAATTATGCTCGATAAAATAGAGGATGCGATTGAAGATATAAAGAATGGTAAGCTTGTAATTGTGGTAGATGATGAAGATCGCGAAAATGAAGGTGATTTTGTTACTTCTGCCAAAAATGTTACTCCTGAAATCATCAATTTTATGAGTAAATACGGGAGAGGTTTAATATGTATGCCGGTTTCTGAAAAAAGGTGCGATGAATTACAACTTGACCTGATGGTTAATAAAAATACCGCTCTTCATGCCACGCCTTTTACGGTAAGTGTTGATCTTTTGGGACATGGATGTACTACCGGTATTTCTGCACAGGATCGTGCAAAAACAGTTCAGGCAATTATTAATCCTGAAACCAAACCCGAAGACCTTGGAAGGCCAGGGCATATATTTCCCTTGCGTGCCAAAAATGGTGGTGTTTTGAGAAGAACCGGGCATACGGAAGCAACAATTGATTTGGCAAAACTTGCCGGTCATGAAGGTGCGGGTGTTTTAGTTGAAATTATGAATGAAGACGGCACTATGGCACGATTGCCGCAACTTCGGGAAATTGCCGATAAACATGACCTAAAATTGGTTTCAATAAAAGATCTTATTGCTTACAGGCTTGAAAAAGAAACACTGATAAAAGAAGATGTGCGCGTTAAAATGCCTACTAAATATGGAGATTTTGAATTGATCGCTTTTACGCAACTGAACACCGGTGAAGTACACATGGCCCTTAAAAAAGGGGATTGGGAAATTGATGAGCCTGTGTTGGTGAGGGTCCATTCCAGTTGCATGACCGGCGATATTCTTGGTTCACTCCGTTGTGATTGCGGTGACCAGTTACACAATGCATTAAGGATGATAGAAGCAGAAGGAAAAGGACTTGTTTTATATATGAATCAGGAAGGACGTGGCATAGGCCTCCTCAATAAATTAAAAGCCTACAAATTGCAGGAAGAAGGAATGGATACTGTTGAAGCAAATCTGAAATTAGGCTTTTCGATGGATGAAAGAGATTACGGAGTAGGTGCTCAAATATTGAGACACCTGAATATTTCCAAGTTGAGGCTTATTAGCAATAATCCTAAAAAAAGAGCGGGTTTGCTGGGTTATGGTCTTGAAATAGTAGATACTGTCCCTATTGAAATTATTCCTAATAAACACAATGAAAAATATTTGCTAACCAAAAGAGACAAAATGGGGCATAATATTCTGACAAAGTAAGTTAATATGCTGATTAGCCAATTAGCAAGTTAGCCAATGGGTTTTCACCTATCAGTACATTAGCAAATCTGCTATTAGCTAATTATCCCTTATTTTTGGAGCTCTTATTTCAATCTGTTTAATTTTAAAATATTTTTATGAGCACGGTAGATCTGATAATGCCAAAACTGGGTGAAAGCATCATGGAGGCCACTATTTTAAAATGGCACAAGAAACCCGGAGATAAAGTAGAAATGGATGAAACTGTGCTCGACATTGCAACAGATAAAGTAGATAGTGAAGTGCCTTCAACTGCTGAAGGAACCATTTCTGAAATTCTCTATAATGAAAATGATGTGGTGCCAATCGGGAAAGTAATTGCAAGGATTGATACTGGGGGAATCGATTCTGAAAATATTTCTTCTCAACAGCAGCCTTCTGCAACAGAACATGAAGAGGCGGAGATAATGGAAGAAGTTCCTTATCAGCCTGAAGAAAAAAAGTTGACCAGCAATGGTTCGTCAGGCATAAGGTTTTACTCTCCTTTAGTATTGAACATAGCTTCAAGCGAAGGCATTTCAATGAGTGAGTTGGAAAATATGGAAGGTACAGGCCAGGATGGGAGAGTAAGCAAGAAAGATATTATGGCTTACCTAGAAAAAAGAAAAAATGCACCACAGCAAAGAGAGGAGTCACAAACACCAACTACTCAAGCCCATGAAGTTCCTGCCACTACCCAAAAGCAGGAATATACGCCTACTGTTTACTCAGGAAATGTAGAAATCATCGAAATGGATCGAATGCGCAAAATGATTGCCAAACATATGATTGACAGTCAGAATACGAGTGCTCATGTTACGAGTTTTGCTGAGTGCGATGTTACCAACTTGGTACTGTGGCGTGAAAAAAATAAGAAAGAATTTGAAAAAAGAGAAGGTGAAAAAATTACATTCACTCCTTTGTTTATAGAAGCTGTTATTAAGTGCATTAAAAAATATTCAATCATTAACAGTAGTGTTGAAGGCGACAGGATTATCATTAAAAAAGATATCAATATCGGAATGGCTACGGCGATGCCCACAGGAAATTTAATTGTACCGGTTATTAAAAACGCTGATCAGCTAAACCTTACAGGCCTTACCAAACGCGTAAACGGACTTGCTAATGCTGCCAGGAATAATAAATTAAAACCAGACGACACCATTGACGGAACTTTTACAATTACCAATGTCGGAACTTTTGGAAGCATTATGGGGACTCCTCTTATCAATCAACCGCAGGTAGCCATACTTGCAGTAGGCGCTATTAAAAAGCGCCCCGTTGTTATTGAAACAGAACAAGGAGACAGTATTGCCATTCGCCACATGATGTATCTTTCGTTAAGCTACGATCATCGTATCATTGATGGTGGATTAGGTTCCACTTTCTTAAATGCCGTAGCAAAAGAATTAGAAAATTTTGACAGTAAAAGAGGATTTTAATCTTCAGTAAACAAACAAATAGAATAGATTTTTATTTTTGTTTTTAGAAAAATAAATTACAGGCCTCACAGTTACAAAGCTGTGAGGCTTTTTTAATCGACTTCTTGTTAATTGATTGCAGAAAAATCTATTGAAACGAGGAAGCCAACTTTTTAATTCTTACTTTTGCGCCTCTAAAAAAATAATGAATGATAAGTGTAAATAATGTGACGTTGGCTTATGGCAAAAGGGTTTTATTCGATGAAGTAAATCTAAATTTTGTTAAAGGAAATTGTTACGGAATTATTGGGGCAAACGGTGCCGGAAAATCTACACTGATAAAAATTATAAGTGGTGAAATTGAACCCAATAAAGGTTCAGTTTCTATTACTCCCGGCGAGCGTATGGCGGTTCTTCGCCAAGACCAGTTTGAGTTTGATGAAGTAACGGTTTTAAATACCGTTTTGATGGGCCATAAAAAAATGTGGAACACGATGCTGGAAAAAGACGCCATTTACATGAAAGAAGATTTTAGCGAAGAAGATGGAATGAAAGCCGGCCACCTGGAAGCTGAGTTTGGTGAAATGGGAGGATATACAGCAGAAAGCGATGCGGCAACTTTATTGAATCAACTGGGTGTTCCTGATGAGGTGCATCAGATGCTGATGAAGGATGTGGCGGCAAATATTAAAGTAAGAATCTTGCTGGCTCAGGCACTTTTTGGAAACCCAGATGTCTTATTATTGGATGAGCCTACCAATAACCTTGATGTTAGCACCATTTCGTGGTTAGAAAATTTTCTTGCTGATTATGAAAATATTGTTTTAGTAGTGAGTCACGATCGTCACTTTTTAGATGCAGTATGTACACATGTTGCAGACGTTGATAAACAAAAAATAAAAATCTACACCGGCAACTATACTTTCTGGTACGAAAGCAGTCAGCTTGCGGCACGCCAGGCAACTGACAAGAATAAAAAGACGGAGGAAAAGAAAAAAGACCTCCTCGAATTTATTGCGCGATTTAGTGCGAATGCATCCAAATCAAAACAAGCTACTTCAAGAAAAAAGGCTTTGGATAAACTGGTGTTTGAAGACATTACACCAAGCAGCAGAAAATATCCGGGCATTATTTTTAAACCGGAAAGAGATCCCGGAAATCAAATCCTGAATGTTCAAAAACTTTCAAAAACAGTCGAAGGGAAAACGTTATTTAAAGAGGTAACTTTTGATGTAGTAAAAGGACAAAAAATTGCCTTTCTTAGTCGCGATCCTGTTTCACTCACTTCGTTTTTTGAGATCATTAATAACAGGATGAAGCCTGATCATGGAAAATTTGAATGGGGAACTACCATCACCACCGCTTATTTACCCAATGACAATTCAGAATTTTTTGAAAACAATCTTTCTTTATTAGATTGGCTGCGTCAATATGTACCTGGTCATTATACAGACGTAGACGAAGATTTTTTAAGAGGGTTTTTAGGAAAAATGCTTTTTAGCGGCGATGAAATAAATAAGAAAACGAACGTGCTAAGTGGTGGTGAAAAAGTGAGATGTATGATCAGCAGAATGATGTTGCAGAATCCAAATGTTGTTATTCTTGATGAACCAACCAACCATCTCGATCTTGAAAGTATCACGGCTTTCAACGATGGAATGATCAGTTTTCCCGGAATTGTTTTAATGACTACCCATGATCACCAATTTATGCAAACTGTTGCTAATCGTATCATTGAGATAACGCCTAAAGGAATTATCGATCGTCTTTCAACTTATGATGAATACCTTGAAGATGAAAGAATAAAAAATCTCCAGGAAGAATTGTACAATTAACACCCGCTTCTCCAATCAATTCGCTGATAATTGTTTATTTTTTAATTGTAAACCTCTTGTTAATACTGAATGGCTAGACTTTTGTTTGAAATCAGCTTGGAATTTTTTTTTAGAATATAGTTTATTTAAAATAGACAAGTATCAATTGAAGGTTTCTTCAATACTGTTATTAATTCTGCTAATCATTGTTTCTTCTGATATAAATCTTGTAAAAAGATATTAAAATAGATAGCCCCATGAGCAGGAAGGAGTTCTTAAAAGTCCTGAAGCCTTTGTACGATTTAATGAGTTTGCAGATTCTTCCCTTAATTTTTCAGTTTAATTTTTGGTCAGAAGAAGTATCGCAGGTAGAAAATATTAAGAGTAAAATCAGAACAAGAATATTTGAATTATTTGCTGAAAATAATATTAACATACCTTTTCCTCAACGCGTTTTGCATTACTCAAGTAAATAAGAGAATTATTCAATTGATGCTTCAAATCCTTTCTGAGTCAGCATTATAAATTTTTTATTGGTGCAATACCAATTACTTGCAAGGTTAAATATGTTTTAAAATCATAAAAGAAAATTTGCGTGTACAGGTATATTATCAATATTTTTGCAACGGAAAAAATTATTCATCAAAAGCAAAAATTATGTTCATGAAAAAAATATCAGTCTTATTATTTGCCTTTATTTGTTTGGCAGTGGCGGCAGCAAATGCACAGACTTACCAAACAGCACTTGGTGCAAAATTTTATAGTGGTGATGGTTCAATTGGAGGGGTTAATATTCGTCATTCAACAGCAATGCATACAGCTTTGGAAGGATCGCTCTTGTTTTTCAATGGCGGAATTGGTTTAGAAGGTTTATATGAATACCAGGCGCCAATCAATGGTGCTGAAGGGCTGCAATATTTTGTTGGTGGAGGTGCTATGATAGGTTTTGGTACCGGTCCAAGATACAGGGATCAATATAATAACAGTACTACATTTGCTCTTCGCTTAACAGGTGGTGTAGATTATAAGTTTGCTGATGCACCTATTGATATCAGCCTTGGCCTTGATCCTTTTTTCTATTTGGCTCCTTACACAGGATCTAACCTGGCTTTAGGAATTGGATTACGATATGTAATTAAATAATTAAAAAAATTGTTTGTTCACAATAAAATTCCCGGTTACTTACCGGGAATTTTATTATTAAAGGATAATACCTCAAAAGAGAAATGCGTAAAAAGATCATTGCATTAATAGATTTTTTTTATCCTCCATTCAAAAGAATAATGCCCGAACAAACTTTTCGCTACGCGGTTTGTGGCGGAAGTAATATGATCCTGGATATCTTTCTTTTTTATACAAGTTTTAATTTTATTCTGCATAAAAAAATTCTTGATCTTGGTTTTATAGCTCTCAAGCCTTACAATGCTGCACTGGGTATGGCCTTTTGCATTACGTTTCCAGTTGGTTTTTTATTGAATAAATACATTGTTTTTAGTTCCTCTTATTTGCGTGGCCATATTCAGTTATTCAGGTATATGCTTATTGTAGCGCTAAACCTGTTTCTCAATTATCTTATATTAAACTTGTTGGTTGAGTACTTTCATTTCTATCCAACCGTTTCTAAAATATTTGCTACTGTTATTATTGTAACATTTAGTTTTCTTTCCCAAAAGCATTTTACTTTTCGAGTAAAAAAGAATTTTAAACAACAGTAAACAAATAAATTCTAAAGATTTTTATTTTGTTGTTATGCCATTAAAGTAAACGTCTTTTAAAATAAGAGAAATGGAAGGAATTTAATTTTCTGACGAGATTTTTTAATTTTATTTTTGCTTTAAATAAATGAATAGTTTAAAAAAAAACGCCTTATTAAAGAATAGTAACTTCATCTTCAACGCTTAAAATATATTGTGATCAAGATTTATATTTAGAAAGAAGAAGAAACGCTATTCTCTGGTTAAAAAAGTTTTAAGAAAGGTATCCCACCGGCCAACTACATTCAAATTAATTCAAAATAAATTGCTATGCAAGAGGTTTCCAGTTTGGCGGCAGCAGTTCTTCAATTTTATTGATAGGATGATTACTGATCCGGCGCAAAACATCCTGCAGCCAGA
>JAGWRO010000005.1 GCA_028876495.1 Bacteroidota bacterium | reverse complement strand
TCCATAATGGCCTCGATTCAATATTTTCTTTTTCCAAACCTAATCTAATATCCTCCCTTGTCACACCTCCGGTTTTCCCGGGATTTATGAGGATGGTAGTTAGCCAGCGGTTACTAAAGTATCCATCCCGCTCCGGTAAAAAGCTTATTCCTTCAATATCTTTAAATGTTTCTTTATAAAATTCAAAATTAGCCCTGCGTTGCCTGATCCTCTCCGGCAACACTTGCATTTGACCCCTGCCAATACCGGCACAAATATTACTCATCCTGTAATTGTACCCAATCTCCGAATGCTGGTAATGTGGCGCCGGATCACGTGCCTGCGTAGCCAAGAAGGTTGCCTTATCTGCCATTGCTTTATCCTTTGCTACCAATGCCCCTCCACCTGAAGTAGTAATGATCTTATTGCCATTAAAGGAAAGTATCCCGAAATGCCCGAACGTTCCACATTTTTGGCCATCCACCGTTGAGCCCAAAGCTTCCGCAGCATCCTCTATCACCGGTATTTCATGTTTTGCGGCAATGGCCAGTATATCCCTGATCTTAGCCGGCATCCCATAGAGGTGAACAGGAATAATAGCCTTCGGCTTTTTGCCTTCAGCCATTCGCTTTTTAATCGCCTCTTCCAATACATTCGGATCAATATTCCACGTTTCCGGCTCACTGTCCACAAACACCGGTTTAGCATGCTGGTATCTTATTGGGTTGGCAGAAGCTGAAAAAGTCATACTCTGGCAAATTACTTCATTACCGGGCTGAACACCTAAAAGTATTAAAGCAAGATGAATTGCGGCCGTACCCGAACTGAGCGCAGCCACATGACTTCCTTCTCCTAAAAAACTTTCCAGGTCCTTTTCCAATCCATTTACATTAGGCCCTAAAGGAGCTACCCAGTTGCTATCAAAAGCTTCTGTAACAAATTCTCTTTCTGTCCCTCCCATATGGGGGGAGGAAAGCCATATTTTATTATTCACTTGTTTTTGTAATATTATATTTAAATGCTGCTCTTGCGGCATTTATACCTCTCAGAGCAGAAATGATTCAAAATGGTCTTTATCGATACATTTGAATTCACTTGATGGATACGCTTCTAAAAATTTCATCGGTCTTTTAACCTTAGCTTTAGCATTCCATTTAAATTCATATGCCTTGATCAATCCATCAGACTCTTCTATAAAATCAATTTCTTTTTGATCCTTTGTTCTCCAATACCAATAATTAACCCACCTGCCTGAATAATTTATATATTTAATTCGTTCAGAAACCAAAAAATTTTCCCATAATGCACCTATATCCTCTCTTAATTCCACCTGGTTAAAATTAGCAATTAGAGCATTCCTGATACCGTTGTCATAAAAGTAGATTTTTTTGCTGCTTTTTAATTCATTCCTTACATTTCGACTAAATGAACCTAACCGGAAAACTACAAAAACCCGCTCCAGTAAATTAATGTATTTTTCAACCGTTTTACTATCTAATCCAGTAATTTGGCCAAGTTCATAGTAAGACACCTGCGAACCTATTTGTAGTGCTAAGGCTTGCAATAATTTTATTAACTTATCAGGCTTTTTTATTTGTTCCCACATTAGAATGTCTTTATATAAATAACTATCTGATAGTTGCTTCAGTATTTCCTTTTCATTACCCGGATTATTCACTACGTCCGGATAATATCCATAAACCAATCTATGCGGCAATAGCCTTTTTTCTTCCAATAACCCATGATTGTTTACCATTTCTCCAAACGAAACCGGAAACATGTTATATTCCCATTTTCTGCCTGTCAATGGTTCATTAATGTTATTAGCCAAATCGAAGGAAGAACTTCCCGTAGCAATAACTTGTATTTCCGGAAATGTATCTATAAGAAGTTTCAAACGGATCCCTATATCCGGAATTCTTTGCGCCTCATCAATGATCACAGTCCGTTTATGGCCAATTATTGCTTTTAAACGTGCAGCAGAAATATTTTCAAACAGACTTCTAATATCAGGCTCATCCCCATTAAACCAATACACGTCGCTGTCAGTGTTAAACATGGCTTTCAGCAAAGTGGTTTTACCTACTTGCCGCGGCCCCATTATGATTATGGCTTTTTTCTTGAATAATTTTTCAGAAATAATTTTACTAAGAGATCTTTCAATCATTTGACAAAATTCAACTTTTCGGGAATTAAATCCAAAAAAATATAAACTTTACAGGAATTGAATCATCATTTGTTCCCGTGGCAGGCTTGCCTTGGAAAGCACTCTTGAGTAGTACATTTGCAATCCATTAACAAAACTCTGGAAATACTGCTATTTGCTATCAAAAGCTTCAATCACAAATTCTCTTTCTGCCCCTCCCATGTGCGGGGAGGAAAGTCATATTTTTGGTTGAGTCACAGACTTTTTTATTTTATTGAATTATTATTAGCAACAGGACTACAAGATTTTTATAGTTCTATTTCCTGAAATGAATCAATTATCTCCGATATTTCAAATCCCTCCAAATTCTGCTTGTGAATGTTGAATCCCCGGTCTTTTAAGCAATAAATTTTCCATCCTAATTGTTTCGGAACAACAAAATCCTTGTTTGTATTATCAGCAACATAGCAAAATTCATATCCGGGATACTTATCCTCAAAAAACAAATAATTCTTTGGATGGGGCTTTTCAGAACCAAACTCTTCAGAAATGATAACATCCTGAAAATAATCGTCTAATCCTAATGATTTCAATTTATTTCTTTGAGTTATACTCCGGCCATCAGTTATTAAACCAACTGGAATATTTCTTTCTTTCAATTTCATAAGAAAATTACTCGTTTGTATCGGCAACTGAATTTCTGGTAAATGATTCCTATATAATTGTAGTAAGTGAGAATGGCTGATTTTATTATTTTTCATCGAATAAGTAGAAACAATCCATTCAAAAACATTTTCTTTTGAATAATATCGCCGTAACATTTCTTCATAGACATCGCTTTTTGTATAAGGCATTATTTCCCTTGCAATAAACTTATAGGCAGATTCCAGGAATTCAATTTCCGGATAAAGAGTATCATCCAAATCAAAAACAAAGAAAGGTTTATTTTTCAGAGATAAAATCATGTACCAAAACTTCATCATCATACCTAAGCATCAAAAGATTATTTTCCCAATTATCGGTATAATTAATTGACTCATTAAAATAATACTCCCGGATTAACCATTTGGGAAAGTTGGCTCCTGCTTTATAGCTAAGCGGATATCCCCCACCAAATCTTGGGTTAATCTCAATTCCTATAATCTTTTCAGATAACTTATTCAAGAATACCTGCACCGTCAGGCACCCTATTGCTCCTTCTATTTTACCTAATTTTTCTTTTAAAAAACCAACTATAACATTATTAAAAGTTAAGGCCTTATTAACCTCGCCTGCGCGCACCCAAATACGTTTCCTGGGAACAATGCATTTCACTAAATTGTCTCTCCCGTAATACATATCCACTGTAAATTCATCATGATCGGCTTTTTGTATATATTCCATAAATAACAACCTATCGTTTGTTAAGTGATACTCCGTCAATTGTTCCTTAGTTTCAATTATGAAGGTATCAACACTTAAGCTTCCATCGAAGGGTTTTATAAATAATGGAAAAGAAGGATTATCCTTGTCGATTTCTTTAGGAACGTTGATGGAATGACTTCTAAAAAATTCAGCGGATTTTCTTTTATCCCTGCAAATAGATACGAATTCTTTTGATGAAATAATTAAGTTAACACCTGCATCTGTAAAAAGAGCCTTTTTTTGCGCAAGAACCAATAATTCAGTATCAATAGTAGGTATTATCATCCCAACATTTTCCTTTTTACATAATGCTAGTAAATCAGGAATATATTCAGTATCAGTAACCCTTCTTATTTTAAAATAACCATCAGAAACATTGCAAGCTGCACTTAAGCCTGGATTCATATCTGTAGTAAAAACTTTTGCCGTAGGATAAACCATTTTCAACTCTTTTTGAAAAGCTCTTACCAATGAAACTCTTTGGCCCGCTGAAGTGATAAGAATATTCATGAACTAATTTTGGATTTATCTCCCTCAAAAAAGGGCATGGTTGCGTGGCCTTGCTGGCTAATACCTTCAGTTTTAAAAACTTTTTTTATAGTAAGGAAAAATATTTTTACATCCACCAGGAAAGAAATATGGTCCACATACCAAACATCATAATTAAATTTTTGCTCCCAGCTAATGGCATTTCTACCATTAACCTGAGCCCAGCCGGTAATACCAGGCTTTACCTCATGTCGTCTTGATTGTTGATAACTATACAATGGAAGATACTCTACCAATAAGGGACGCGGCCCTACCAAGCTCATATCTCCTTTTATTACATTAAGTAATTGCGGGATTTCATCTAAAGAAGTTTTGCGGATAAAAGCGCCAACTGCAGTCAGGCGTTTAGCATCCGGTAACAAATTACCGTCTTTATCCCTTTTATCGTTCATGGTTTTAAACTTGATCACCTTAAAAATCTTTTCATTCAACCCAGGCCTCGATTGAAGAAAAAACGCTTTACCATTATTCGCAATCAGCAGGATAAGCCAAACAAGCAGAAAGAGGGGTAATAAAATAATAAATCCGGTAAAGGCGATGAGAAAATCGAGTAGTGGTTTAAAAAAAGAACGATACATGAATTTTTATATTAACCATTTTATTCTTGTTACAAATGCATTTCAATACATCAACCCAAAATGCCACAAGGGAATGGTATTTAGGTAACCATGCTCAATATCATCTTTTACTACAAAAGCATTCTCAACAGTACGGAGTTGTTTATTTTTCTTCTTTCTGCCCCCTACCTCAAAAGTTTTACCGTCTATTAAAAAATCTGCCACCGGCGACGCTGTAACAGTATGTTTTACCCGCAACTGGTTAAGGAAAAAAGTCTCTCTTATATTTCCCTTCTCTGATGTATCTCTTGCCATATTATATACCAGGTTCGTGTTATCCAGGTAAATTTTATTGACTTTCCCCAACCCCCGGATTCCTCCTGTATCGTCTCTTAACTGGGATATCAGTCCGGCTTCTTCAATATAAAGGCAATAATCTGCTATGTTATTACGACTCGCCCCAAGCATTTCTGCGATTTTACTCATATTGGGTTTGAAGGGTACACTTTGGGCTATGATCGCCAACAATTGTTTCAGTTTCCTTCCGGTAGATACATTCATATCCGCATAAAACGGTATGTCAGTTTCCAACGTTTGATTAATGATTTGCTGTAGCCTAAGATCAAAATCTTCTTCTTTGGCAAATGGATAATAGCCGGTTTTTAAATAATCAGCAAAGAAGGGAAGCGGATGTGGTAATTCCGGTATTTCTACCAGGTGCTGACTAATTTCGCCGAGGTCGTATTTTTTTATTTCGATATGATGAAATAAGCTTAAATATTCTCTGAATGACAACCCCTGCAAATTATAAATCACGGCTCTCCGGCTGAGGTCGGACGTTCCTTTTTTAATATCCAATACCGATGATCCGGTAAATATTACATGCAATTCCTTGTGATAATCATAAATCAACTTTAATTCCTTTGACCACTCTTTGTATTTATGAATTTCGTCTATAAACAAGTATTTCCCTCCTAATTTCACAAAAGCATCAGCCAGGTCGGTAAGGTGGTTTTCTACAAAATAGAAGTCCTCGGCAGTAACATATAAAG
>JAGWRO010000020.1 GCA_028876495.1 Bacteroidota bacterium | reverse complement strand
AGTGCATTAAAAACCACCTTCCATTTTCCATCAGGTGAGGATCTCGTGATTTTGGTTTGTTTACTGAACCTAACAATTACTTCCTCATTGGCATTAGCGGTACCAAATACGGGAATGGGCTTACTTCGTTGCAAAACCATATCATTTGCAAAAACGCCGTCAACTTTCAATCCGCCAAAATCACCGGTTATAGAGCTGTATACCGTTCTAGCCATAATTATTGCCCCCTCTTTATTTGGATGCAAAGCATCAGCAAACAAATCCGGATGAAAATAAAAAGGCGCATGCAAGTCGATTAAACCCGTATGATTTACTTTGGCAATCTCTGGAATCAGATTTTGGATCTTCCAAAACCAATCTCTGGTACCGGAACGAAATCTGGGATGACGATGGAATATCGGCGTCATCAGACAGGTATAAATTTTCATATCCGGATTCACCTTTCGTAAAGTATCAATCAACCATGAATAATCACCCAGAAAATCATTGCTGTAATTATTCCAGTCACGTGGATCGGTATCGTTTAACCCCAACTCAATAATGGCAATATCCGCATCTAATTTAATCGCTTCTCGAAATTCATTTGTTTTGTAATAAGGATTATGCCCTTTGCGTAAAAGAGTGGCACCGCTATGACCAAAATTTTTTACTTCATATCTTTCGCCCAGCATATCTTGTAATTGTGCCGGATAAGATTCAGTTGCCGGATTTTTTAATCTATATCCATAAGTAACGGAATTACCTATGCACGCTACTTTAATTTTTTTATTTTGAGCAAAAAGATGGCAACAAAAAAATAAATACGTAGTGATTGACAGCAGAAATATTTTTTTCACTTTTTCATTTTTTAAATAAAGTCGCTAACAGTAGACGAAGAAATAGGGCGAATTCCTGTTTTACTTTTAATCACTGTCTGAAATAGAACTGGCTGTTTTAAAAACCTGCCATCTCTCTGATACTTTTTTAGGCCGTAAAAGGCTAAGTTGAACAATCACCGCAATGACCACCACTCCACCCAGCATGGCAAAGCTTTTCCCGAGGTTTCCGGCATCAGAAGATCTTCCTAAAAAGTCGGTAATAAAGGCGCCAAAGAACACGCCCACCATATTCATCATTCCGTAGGCGGTAGCTCTTAACTTCTGCGGAACAAACTGGCAAAGTATCGGCATGTTGTTGGCATCAAACATTCCAAAACCAACGCCAAAGCATATGGCAGCACCAACAACATTAAATATTGAATGACCAAAACCAATTAATAATAAAGAAGGGATGGTTAAACCCAAACCGATAGCGCTGGTATAAATTCTGCCCCGAATATTTCTTTGAACCCATTTGTCGGATAAAATTCCTCCGGAAATAACCCCTAAAAATGAGGAAGCCGCAATGGTGATTGTTGACATAGGTCCTGCCTGTGACATAGGAATATGAAGATTTTGCGCAAACAAAGTTGGAAGCCAATTCTTGGTGGCCCATCCGGGTAAACTGGGTACCGCAAAATAAAAAAGAATGACCCAGAAAGCAATGTTTGAAAACAGCATGGCTAATCCCTTAAACAATGGAATTTTTTCGTTCACCAACATTTTTGTTTGACCTACTGAATCCTTCTCATTCTTCTCTCTTAAAAAAAGAATGAGAATAATCGAATAAATAATACCGGAAATTCCAAACCAATGAAAAGTAGTATGCCAGGTGAAAGCCGCTGCCACCGTAGCGCCAAAGCCACCAAGCGCCTGGCCCACATACAATCCTGTCATATGAATGCCTATTGCCAGCGATCTTGTTTTATCAGAATGAAAATCTGCAATTAAGGATAAACCGGCAGGTATATATAAGGCTTCGCTGATTCCCATGATGGCCCGCAACCAGTAAAGCTGATGAAAAGATGTTGCATATCCCATTGCAAAGGTAACCCCTGACCATACAAACAGGCTCCCGACGATCAGCCATTTCCTGTTGAATTTATCAGCGATAATTCCTGACACAGGACTCATAAATCCATACACCCATAAAAAGATGCCCATCAGGTAACCAAAGTTCGTGGCTGACTGCAACTGATGAATATCTGTTTGCATAGAAGGCCTCATGGTGGAAAGCATCTGCCTGTCCATGTAGTTTAAAAGTGCTACTACCCAAAGTAGTGCGACAAGAATCCATTTATAATTTTTTTTATGCTGCATAGGTGTCTGGTGTACGACTTTTGCTGCCCTACATTTATTTCACGCTTCCGGTTATGACATCCGGAGTTCTTATTCCCGGTTTGATTTCTCCATTAGAAACCACAATATCATTTCCCCATTTTACTGCAATGGTGGTAACCTGTGCGGGGTAAGGATATTCGCCAATTTTTATCCATTGATTGTTTACGGTATTGTACATGAGTAATCCTCTGTAAAATCCCTTATGATCAATACTTAACACATTTTTTTCTTTGGATAATTTTTCTTTTTCTTCTTCAGAACTGGTTTTTGCAATTTGAGAAATATACGTTTCTATTTTATGAAAAATGATACCGTTATCACCTCCTATCATTAGAATATAATTTTTACCGATGGCAATTCCGGCAGCGGCAGAAAGATTAGAAATATTTTTCCCGTCAGAAATATCAGCACACTTTCTCCACTCATTTTTGTTTATATCAAACGAAAAAGTGGTGTGATGCAATTCGCTGATTCCAGATGCGGTTTTCGTTCTTCCACCAATTAAATATATTTTTTTTTCTGAACCTTCATTTTGTGCAATTAAAGTTGCATTTGCAACGGCTATTGGTAAATCAGGCAATGATTTCCATCCCGCATCTTCATTCTCTAAATCCAATGAAAAAAACTTTTGTGAAGAATTATTTTTTTCATCGCCTCCTGCTGCAAAGACAATATGGCCAATATGGGTTAGTGCAACATTGGTTAATGCCAAAGGCATAGCAGGCAAAGGTTTAATGGCAATTCCCATTTTCTTTTTCTCCCATTTTATAATATATGCCTTAGCGGAAATTCCATTTTCATTTTCTCCCCCTGCATATACAATCCCAATTTGGGTAGAGGTAACTCCGCAATAAGCAATAGGTTCGGGCAAAACGGATTTTACTTTCCTATTCCAAAAAAATTGATTGCTTTTTCTTTGCAGAACATGAATTTCATTCGAATAATATTTTTTACCACCGTCCCAGGGCAGGCCATTCGGAAAATTAGCCCCCCCTGCTACTATAAAAACATTGCTACTAACACCATTAATTGCACCCGCAAAACCAGGCGATTTTGAATTGCCGTTAGAGGGGGGCAATGTTGCAGCGCGTTTCCATTTTATTTGAAGCACAGGAATTTCTTGTGCCGATGTTATACCAGTTAAAAACATGAGAAAAATT
>JAGWRO010000004.1 GCA_028876495.1 Bacteroidota bacterium | reverse complement strand
CGGCACCCGCTGTGAGAGCTGGAATGATTTGAATAATTGTTCTGAATACAGTTTTTTTCCTTGCATGCTTTAAGATACGATTCTGCAATGCCCATTTGCAACTATCTTTATCCACATAATGTTAGTTGTGCAACAGGCACGGACGCTTGCGCTAATGAACGAAAGGCAACCTCGCGCCAACTAGGGGGAAGACACCCGCAAGGAAGTATGATTATTTTCCTTTAACTGCATCAGGGGACAAAACATCAGAATGCAAAGAATCTCCTTCCTGAGTAGTTGGTCGGCCACCAGAATCAAAATTCAATTTGTAATAAATTCTACCCCTATTAAATCTGAGTAGTGCCTTATTTATTATAAATTTATTATCCCAATAATCAAACCCTACATCATTTTCCTCCCCATTTAAAAAAAATCGTGAAGACCTTAAAGAGCCACTCTTATAAAACCAGTAGGCTGTTCCATTAGGAAGACTATCTTCAATTAAAAATTTACTTGCCAATCGACCATTTTCATAAAAATTTAATTGTTCCCCATTTAATGAATCATTGACGAAATGTGAGATATCTTTTAAGTTGCCATTTTCATAAAATTTCAACTCTACCTTCTCATTATTTTTATTTGTAGATGAGATGATTTTCTTGATTTTTCCATTTGAAAAATATTCAATTTTTGATAAATGTTTGTTCTGACAACCTAACAATACGATAATCAAAAATAAAACTCGATAATTAAAATATTGAAACTGCATAAAATTAATTATTTATATTAACTGTATCTGAACTTTGTGTATTTCCATGTTGCATTACAACTTTTGTTGAATTACCACTACTATCTGTCAACCACATTGGAGTTTGATAGGTTCTCTCAGGATGAAAACCTGTATCAAAGGCAGATCCTCTTTGGTAATCCCCTGAAGGAATCCCTCTGGGATCCACAATTGAATTAGGTTCAAATTTTTCGTGTTGAAACTTTTTAAAAACTGGACTTGTATAATTATTTTTTATACTTTTATCATTATTGTTAGGCTTTCCTGTATTTTGCAAAATATCATTTGTTAGACTTAACGCATCATCCGCATTCGATAAATCCGGCTTCAACGGATGCTCTTTTGCTTTTCCAGACATACTGAACAAATCTAATAGATTGTCTATATGCACAGGGTTATCTGGATTAGTTGCATGATCTGGAGTTCCTTGACCTGATTTAGATACAAATGGGATTCCTCCCGTTTTTGATTTTTCTAACTGACATTTTTTGCAATTGTAAACTTTTGCCTGAGCATTGTCAGAACTTGATCGATTCATATTTGCTAAATCAGTATGATTTATTTCAAACGCTGGCTTTGAAGTATCCATTCCATCAGGGTCAACAAGTCTTAAAGGATTATTCATCACGTATGTATATGGACTCCAGCTTCTGCTCTTATCGGCCAAAGGATCAACGCTATGCCAAACACCCAACTGCGGATCCTGCATCCTTGCACCATAGTCATACACCTCCAAACCACTACCATCACTAAACTCCCCGTGCTGTAATTCCTTTCCGTTATACTTATATTTATTTTCAATTCCACCTGCCGCCTTATCACTTATCCCCGCCATAGTCAAGCCGAAGGGATAATAATGCGTTTGCGTGCAACTTTCTAAATCAAGTAATTCAAAGAACAAAAACGTGGCTAAATATAGTAACAAAACATGGGAAAGACGTAATTTTTAAGGAGCTGAATTCTTACCTGCCATAATACAGCAGCAAGATTGCACCACCTGCCCAACTTCGTCATTTCCCCGACCGGGTCATCCGGCGGGCATGTGGGGATTTTTACGGATGAATAGCTACAGTAAACAAATAAAAAAGATAGAATTCTTCTATGATGAGTTTTCGCTGCATCTGTTTTAATATTTTTTTGCCTTTACATAAAAATATATATTTAGCTAACTGAGGTAAATAGGAAAAGCACACTTCTATAAGTAGACTTCCACAAGGGTGCTACACGGTCTCTTTTAAATTTTAATAAAGCACACCTGCATCCTATGCAAGGAGCAGACATCATCCGATTAAGGATAAGCTGCAAATTCGGTCAAGCGGTGGGTGTGCCATTTAATCTTTTCTTATTTTTTACATCAGTTTTATTTAATTTTAATTTACTGGCCCAAACAGAGCAAAGCAATGCAGGCGTGCAACTTTGCGAGGGATAAGCCAGTTTCGACGGATTTTTTCCTGTTCGATGAAAGAGGCTGATATTTTATCAGTCTCTCTTTTTTGCAGGGGAATAAAATCCGGAGAACAATGCCTTTCAAAACGCATGGAGTCTATCCGGCTACCAGGCCACTTACGTAAGGCGTTTGTTTTCTTAGCACATAATTAATGCGTGCCAGTAAATGCCTGGCTATTTTAATTATAGCTTTATTTTTATGCATTCGTTTGCAATAATCTTTGTACTTCATGAGCATGGCAGGATCTTTTTTAACGAGCACCCAACTGCTTTCAATAATTGCTTCTCTCAGGAAGTTGTTACGCCGGTGCGTAAGACCCTTGTTCCTCCTGGTATCGCCACTATCGTCAGTATCAGGTATCAGGCCTACATAGCTGCACAGGTTGTCAAAAGTTTTAAAACGGAAAATATCCTGAAGTTCAAATAAGATAATGGCAGCGTTTATTTCGCCAATTCCGGGTATAGTTAGTATCAGCTTCATGAGAGGCCAGAAAGAAGATTGCCTGTACATTTTTCGAATAGCCCGGGTGCTTTCCAATAGCAGTTTTCTTTTATGAAGGTAGTCCTGAAGTTTTATATCTAAAGCGGCCTTTAGTTCAAAACTGTTATTACAATCCATTTGCTGGAGTTTTGTGATGAACTTACCGCTCCAGTACTGACCTGTTTCTGCTTTATCAGGAATGGGTAAGGAACTAAAATAAAGAAATTGCCAAATGCGGCATTTGCAACGGGTGCTGTCGCTAATTTGCTGTTGCCGATTACGAACCAGCGTGCGGGCATGTTCCCATTGGGTCGCTGGAATATAAAGTGTCTTTAGATCTCTCTTATTACTTAAGTGCTGACTGATGCTACGGGCATCTCGCTTATCATTCTTTTGCTTGCGGTCTTTATCACCTTTAGGTATATCTGCGGCATTTAGTACCAGGCATTCAATACCCAATGCGGCAAGTTCACGCTGTATGCCGAAGCCGCAAAACCCGGCTTCATATGCTACCTTATAGTGTGCGCCCGGATAATTTTTAGAAAGGTGTTTATACAAAATAACCGCATCTGGCGGCTGAGTAAAATCTTTCAGTTCCATATCTTTGTCGCGAATATTTACCCGCCAGCTAAGTTTGTGAACATCCAGTCCACAGAAAATTGTATCACCTGTAAAATCTAATGGCTTAATTTTATTCATGTTGAAGAGTTTTATGATGAATGAAGTTTTACTCTTAAAATTAAAAAGAGCAATGCATCTTTACTCATACATAAGACCTATTTTGTACTTCTTCACTTTCTACTGACACAAATCATTTTTTATAATGACCGCTGGCATTCTTTCTGTGGCTTATCACCGGGAAATTTACACGAATGGAATTGAATACTTCTCAATAAATTATTGAAAAGTCGTGGGCAACAGCGCGAACATACCCTGTGAAATAGCCTGCGCTGAATCGCTTGCAAGTGAAAACGCAAGCAGGCTTGCAGCAATGGAAAGGGTAAAAAAAATATTGATGATATGCTGGAGGATCTCAACTGCACTTTTCACCGCTTGCGCCAGGAAACTATCGATGAAGAATTATTTGATGTGGTATCAGGATTTGAAGCTTTAAAGGATGAACAGGAACATTTTTAAAAATTAATAATGGAACCAATTAAACAAAACCAGGTATATGGCTTGTGGCCTGCAGATATTGAAGGAATTGATTCATTGATGGAACTCGCACTCAATATGCGATGGTCGTGGAACCACTCTGCGGATAAATTGTTTAAAGAACTGGACCCGGATTTATGGGAACTTACCCGCAACCCATGGATTGTTTTGCAAACTGTTTCTCATGACCAGCTCGCGCTAAAGATGGCGCTTCCTGCTTTCAGGGACAAGATAAATGAGTTGATGAAACTGAAAGAGGCTGCCGCTTCAAGTGCGGCCTGGTTTCAACAAAAACATCCCGATTCGGAACTTACCAACATTGCGTATTTCAGTATGGAATTTATGTTGAGCGAGGCGCTCCCTATCTATTCGGGCGGATTGGGAAATGTAGCCGGCGATCAACTAAAATCTGCAAGCGACCTGGGCGTTCCGGTGGTAGGGGTTGGGTTACTTTATCAGCAAGGATATTTTCACCAGGTTATCGATAAGTCGGATAACCAATTGGCGCTTTTCCCTTACAATGATCCCGGGCAATTGCCTATTACTCCTCTAAGATTGAAAAATGGCGAATGGCTTAGGATTAAAATTAACTTTCCCGGCTTTCCTGTTTGGCTACGTACGTGGCAGGTTCAGGTAGGCAGATTAAAATTGTACCTGTTAGACAGCAACGATGCGGCCAATCTTCCGGTTTACCGTGGCATTACTAATGAATTGTATGGTGGCGGATCAAATATGCGAATTCAGCAGGAAATTTTGTTGGGAATCGGGGGATGGCGATTACTAAAGGCGATTGGGATAAAGCCTGAAGTTTGCCATATGAATGAAGGTCATTCGGCCTTTCTTGTGCTGGAAAGAGCCCATGATTATATGGATGAGAACCATGTTTCATTTGAAGAAGCTTTGGCGGTAATCAGGAAGGGAAATTTATTTACCACGCATACGGCAGTTCCTGCCGGATTTGATCATTTCAACCCGGAATTAATGGAAAAATTTCTTGGAAGTTATGTAAGAGATGATTTGAAAATTGAGATGAAAGAATTTATGGCTCTTGGCCGGCAAAATCCATATGATTCTTCTGAAAGTTTTAATATGGCTTACCTGGCGCTCCGTTGCAGTGGAGCGGTAAATGGTGTTAGTGAGTTGCATGGAAAAGTGAGCCAAACTCTTTTTAAAAGCCTCTTTCCGCGGTGGCCGGTTGATGAGGTTCCTGTCGGGCATGTTACCAACGGGGTACATATGCCAAGCTGGGATTCTGAAATTGCCGATAAATTGTGGACAGAAGCCGCAGGTAAAGATCGCTGGCGCGGAGATCTTGAAAGCCTGGAACAGGATATTTCTGCATTGACTGATGAAGAACTCTGGAACATGAGATGCGTTTCCCGAAAAGACCTGGTGGATATTGCCCGAAACCGCTTTGAAAATCAATTACAGGTTTCCGGCGTAACAGCAGACCAACTTAAAATAGCAAAATCTATTTTAGATCCTGAAACGCTAACACTGGGTTTCGCACGGCGTTTCGTTCCTTATAAAAGGCCGAACCTGTTGCTGTCTGATCCAGCAAGGTTTATCAATATTCTTACCAACCAACAACACCCGGTACAACTTTTAATTGCGGGTAAAGCACCTCCTTTTGATGAATCAGGAAAAGCATTAATAAGGGAATGGATCAAATTTATTGAGCAAAATAATTTACATAAACACATTGTTTTTTTAAGTGATTATGATATGTTCCTTACTGAAAATATGGTGCAGGGAGCGGATGTGTGGGTAAATACACCGAGGCGCCCGTGGGAAGCCTGCGGAACGAGCGGGATGAAAGTGCTGGTAAACGGGGGCATTAATTTATCTGAACTTGACGGATGGTGGGCAGAAGCATATTCCCCGGAAGTTGGCTGGGCTTTGGGCGATATGCAGCAACATGGAAATGATCCTGAATGGGACCGCATTGAGGCGGATAATTTGTATGAGATCCTTGAGAAGCAAGTCGTTCCTGATTTCTATAACAGAAATGAAAGAGGCATTCCGGAGAAATGGATCGAAAAAATGAGAAACAGCATGGGGAAATTAACGCCCCGGTTTTCAGCAAACCGTACCGTTCGCGAATACACTGAAAAATATTACCTGCCCGCAGCTTCCGGCTTTTTAAAGAGATCGTCTGACAAGGCGGCTGTTGGAAAGCAAATAGTTGATCTGACTAAAGAACTTGCCTCTAAATGGGCTGGAATCAAATTTGATAAAACAGAAATAATAAGGAATGAAAAGGGGTTTACTTATGAAGTATCTGTGTTCTTAAATAATATTGATCCCGGGAATGTGCAGGTTCAGCTTTATGCAGACGGAATTGATGAAAAGCCAGCAGAAATAATAATCATGGAACCTAAAGAAAAAAACGGGGAAGAAAAAGCATTCTATGCAGCAGAGGTAACGACGGTCAGGTTGGCTAATGATTATACAGCGCGTGTTGTTCCTCATTATCTCGGTATTTCGGTTCCTTTGGAAAACGGGTTGATTTGCTGGCAACGCTGATTTTTTTGAGAGAAGATTTTAAGTGAGTATTTAAATAATTTTTATAAATGAACTTTAAAATAAACAGCCATGGAAACAGAAACAATTGAAAAAGAAAAAAAGCCTTTAACAACCGGGCTTTTAAATAAGATAAATGCCTACTGGTGCGCTGCTAACTACCTTGCGGTGGGCCAGATTTATTTACGTAATAATCCACTTTTACGCGAACCTTTGAAGCCGGAAGATATTAAAGCAATGCTACTCGGCCATTGGGGAACTACGCCAGGGCAAAGTTTTATATACGTGCACCTGAACCGGCTTATTAAAGAGCATAATTTAAACATGATCTATATCGCAGGTCCGGGTCATGGCGCTCCCGCGATTGTTAGTAATGTGTATTTGGAAGGAACCTATTCAGAAGTGTATCCAAATATTTCGCAGGACGAAGAAGGATTGAAAAAATTGTTTACCCAATTTTCCTTTCCCGGCGGCATTCCCAGTCATGTTTCTCCTGAATGCCCCGGTTCTATTCATGAAGGCGGCGAGTTGGGTTATTCTTTAAGTCATGCTTTTGGTGCTGCTTTTGATAATCCCGACCTTATTGTTTCGTGTGTGGTAGGTGATGGCGAAGCGGAAACAGGCCCGCTGGCAACGTCATGGCATTCCAATAAATTTTTGAATCCTGTAAATGACGGAGTGGTGTTGCCCATTTTGCATTTGAATGGATATAAAATTTCAAACCCCACCGTTCTTGCGCGCATTGGCAATGAAGATCTTCTAAAACTATTTGAGGGTTATGGATGGAATCCGCATTTAATTGAAGGAGATGACCCGATGGTAATGCATCAAAAAATGGCGAACCTTCTTGATGAAGTGTATGCAGAAATAAAAGAGATAAAAGAAAGCGCGGCCAATCAAAAAAATGTAACCATGCCGTGCTGGCCGATGATCATTTTAAAAACTCCAAAAGGATGGACAGGGCCGAAATTTGTAAATGGGTTGGCGGTAGAAGGTACCTTCCGCGCTCACCAGGTTCCGCTCACTGATCCAAAAGAAAATCCTGAACACCTGAAGCAACTTGAAAACTGGATGAAAAGCTATAAGCCCGAAGAGCTTTTTGATAAGAATGGAAGGCTAATTCCTGAACTTTCGGCATTGGCGCCCAAAGGTGAACACCGCATGAGTGCCAATCCACATGCGAACGGAGGATTATTGCTTCACGATCTTCGCATGCCTGATTTCAAAGAATATGGAATTGATCTGAAATTTCGGGGTATTACCGGTCCCGGCGATACATTCGTTTTAGGCAAGTTTATCCGTGATGTAATTAAATTGAATCAGGAACAAAAAAATTTCAGGTTGTTTGGCCCTGATGAAACCATTTCCAATAAATTAAATGCGGTTTTTGAAATAACCAACCGCCAATGGGAAGCACCTGTAATTGACACAGATGATTTTCTTAAAAAAGAAGGAAGGGTAATGGAAATGCTGAGCGAGCATCAATGTGAAGGCTGGCTCGAAGGTTATCTTCTTACCGGAAGGCATGGACTTTTTAATTGTTATGAAGCGTTCATTCATATCATTGATTCTATGTTCAACCAGCATGCAAAATGGCTTAAAGTTTCCGGGCAGATTCCCTGGAGAAGAAAAATCGCTTCTTTGAATATCCTGTTAACTTCTCATGTATGGCGGCAGGATCATAACGGGTTCACTCACCAGGACCCGGGATTTCTTGATCTGGTGGTAAATAAAAAATCAGAAGTCGTGCGCGTCTATTTGCCACCCGATGCCAATTGCCTTTTATCGGTTACGGATCACTGTTTAAAAAGTCGCCAATATGTAAATGTGATTGTCGCCGGCAAACATCCTGCGCCGCAATGGCTTTCTATGGAGGAAGCCGTTATTCATTGCACAGAAGGAATTGGCATTTGGAAATGGGCCAGCAATGATGAAGGTGAGGAACCGGATGTGGTTATGGCTTGCGCCGGCGATGTGCCTACTCTTGAGATATTAGCGGCTGTTACAATTTTGCGTGACGAATTTCCCCAACTTAAAATACGGGTAGTGAATGTGGTTGACCTGATGAAATTACAACCGAAATCAGAACATCCTCACGGTTTGAGTGATGCAGATTTTGATACGTTATTTACGAAAGACAAACCGGTGATTTTTGCTTTCCATGCTTATCCATGGCTTATTCACAGGCTTACTTATCGCAGAACCAATCACGATAACATTCATGTGCGCGGTTATAAAGAAGAAGGAACGATCACCACTCCTTTTGATATGACAGTGCTTAACCAGATGGATCGCTTTACACTGGTGATGGACACGATTGACAGGTTGCCTCAATTAAAAGACAGAGGTGCTTATCTGAAACAGGCGATGGAAGATAAACTGGTAGAGCATAAAAATTATATCCGCGAAAACGGACGAGATCTGCCTGAGGTAAGAAACTGGAAATGGTAGTGATGCAGAAAATAAGAATGTTTGGTTTTTGTTGATTTACTGTTTTGTTGATCTGAATAAATTTAAGGCTATGTGATTAAAATAATTTGGATTGTATAATATAATCCGCTTACTCTCTGGCGGCCGTTTGTTATGCTTTATTTCAAGTCTTGTAATATACACAACTGGAGATTGGCTTAACTATGGCTGCATTTTAATTTATAGCAATCTGGCTTTTAAAGAAACATTGGTTTCGAAATAAAATATCCTTTTTACGTCTTTTATCTATCTCTTTACGTCTTTAATAGTAAGACATGCTTAAAATCCCGATAATGGAAGAAACTTACGACCGAAACATATTTGATGAACTGGAAAAAGTAATAACCGAATTTCAGGATCAGCTATTCAGATTTGCTTTTTTTCGAACAGGGTCACTTGCGGATTCGCAAGATATTGTACAGGATGTTTTTGTGAATTTTTTTAAGAATCAGAAACCCACATCAACCGTACATAACGTTAAACATTACCTGTTCAGAAGTATTTCAAATGCGTGTACCGACTATCAAAGAAAAAAGAAAAATCATTTTGAATCAATTGAAAAAATAAGCGATTCAATACTCCTCCGGGAAACAGATGCTTCACATCATTTACTTATGATAGAAGAATTTCAACGCATTGAAAACATTTTGAAAAAAGTTCCGGATGAGCAGGCTGAAATAATCAGGTTACGTGTTTTGGACAATTTAAGTTTTGTTGAAATAGCTGAATTACTTGCCCAGCCGGTTACTACCGTTAAATCGAGATTTAAGTATGGAATAGACAAATTAAAATTGGTTCTTCATCCTAAAAACAAATTGTATGAATTGTAATGATTGTAAAAATGATATGCACGAACTCTTCGATGAGAGTGCTGACAAATCTTTGATAGCTTCTTTAAAAAATCATATAGAAGATTGTCAATCCTGTTCTGCAGAATTTGATGAAATGCAAAATGTATTAACCACACTTCATCCTGAAATAGAAATAAATGCGCCTTTGTTGCTTAAGCAAAACATTTTTAATGATTTGGGTAAAAACAATATTAATGTGAAAGAAGGTAAGGTAAAACATATGCAGTTTTCTCCGTTCATTAAAAGAGTAATGGCTGTTGCAGCTGTTATTATGGCAATTGCCATCAGCATTTTTTTCTTCGATAAAAAAGATACTTCTGGAAATACGGCAAAGGCTGCCTCATCTTTTTTTGAAAATTCCATTTTAGCCAATGATCTCGTTAAAAATATGATCATTAAGTTTAGTGTTCGTACAGAACCTAATGACAATTTTGAATTAATTGGTACGGAATATAATATGGTGGAACATACCATTATTAAATCTTTTGATAAACCCGAAAAATGGCGTGTTGAGAAACCAGGACGAATAGTTTTGTTTGATGGCAACAACCAGTATTTATGGATCCCGGAAATTAAGGAAGCTGTTAAAGGCCCTAAAAATGCAGGTTTTATTGATTGGATGAAAATTCTTTTAGATCCATCAAGCATATTATGGAAAGAAGAAGCAGAAGCAAAAAGTAACAGTTCAAAAATTACCATGAAAGAATCAAAGGGCAAACTTTATGTTACAATTACTTCAAAGGCGCAAGGGAATTTTTTGAATGATTACATGAAGAATAAATCAATCAATGAATCAGATAACAGGCGGGAATATGTTTTTGATAATAAAACAAAATTGCTGAAAGGATTGAAGATTTATCTTTTGGATAAGAAGAAAGAAACATTGATTTTAAATATTGAGAACATTGATTATGATGTTGCAATAGATCCTTCTGTATTTGCCATTACATTGCCAGCCGGTGTTGAATGGAAAGAACTTGGCATGGCTGTAACCAATGAAAATTTTAGCAACATTACCAGCAAAAGGGCTGCTGAATTAATTTTTGCTGCCATGGCAAGAAATGATTTTGATTCTAATAAAGAGGTTTGGGAACAATTTAATTTTATTACTAAAAAAATAATTGAAAGTAAATATGGCGGATTGCAGGTAATAAAAATTGGAGAATCATTTAAGTCTGGTAATTATCCTGGCGAATTTATTCCTTATGAAATTAAATTAAAAGATGGTACTATTAGAAGAGGGAAGCTGGCATTACGTAACGACAATTCGAATAAAGTGTGGATGGTAGATGGCGGATTATAAGACACAAATAGAGTTGCGGTGATAAGCAGGCTGTCGTAAAATGGACGGCCTGTTTTATTTTAGCTAACCGTTTCTGTTGTTCTGTTTTCGGAAAACTCTTGTTGGTTTACTGTTTTGTTGGTAATCACGTGAGATATTCCAAAAATTCCCCTACATTTATTTTTTTAATTTTTTTAAGAACCTTCGATTGCTACGACATGATCTGCAAAATAATTTCCTTTAAGATTGCTTATATTGAGGCCAAAAAAAATTGAAATGACCTCAAATAATTCACACTTTTCAGTAGTATGTTTTGGTGAAACGCTTTGGGATTTTTTGCCCGAAGGAAAACTTCCCGGTGGCGCGCCGGTAAATGTGGCTTATCATTTAAAACAACTTGGCAAAAATCCTGCGGTGGTAACACGTATAGGCGATGATGAACTCGGCAAAGAATTGAAAGAAGTTTATAAATCGAAAAATATCGATACCCGTTTTTTCCAGGTAGATGAAGAACATTCGACAGGAAAAGTTTTTGCAACCATCAAAGAAGATAACGAGGTGGAATATGAAATTGTACAACCCGTGGCGTGGGATTTTATTGAATGCAATAAAGAAGTGGAACAACTGGTTGCTGCAGCAGATTATTTTGTTTTTGGAAGCCTGGCATCGCGAAATGAAAAATCACGGAATTCCTTGCTTCACTGTCTTGAATTCGCAAAAATCAAAGTGCTGGATATTAATTTAAGGCCGCCTCATTTTACCAAAGAAATTGTGACGCAATTAATGGAACATGCGGATATACTTAAATTAAATTTATCAGAGTTGCATCTTATTTCGGGTTGGTTTGCTGATCTCAACAGCGACGAAGAAATGGTAAATCTTTTGCAAAAAAAATTCAACCTTAAAACAATTATCGTTACCAAAGGTGGCGATGGCGCGATGCTTTTTATGAACGGAGCATTTTTTTATCATCCCGGCTATATCGTTAAAGTGGCGGATACGATAGGCAGCGGAGATTCTTTCCTGGCGGCGATTCTGTCAAAACTGATGGATAGGACTTCTCCGGCAGAAGCACTTGATTTTGCAAGCGCACTCGGGGCATTTGTGGCTTCGCGTACCGGCGCCTGCCCTGGTTATGAAATAAGTGATGTTATTGCTTTAATGGAAAGTAAAGAAGCAGGAGATTCAATAAATTTTTAAAAAAATTACGTGATTAAAAAAATTACAATGAAAAGATTTCTGATGGGTGTTGCCGCACTCTTTTTTAGCACTGTTTTATTTGCCCAAGATACTGAAATTGCTACGCCCCAATGGCGGCCGGTTTATCATTTTACGCCTGTAAAAAACTGGACGAACGATCCAAACGGTTTGCTGTATTTAAACGGTGTTTATGAATTGTATAATCAGCAAAACCCGTATGAAAATAAATGGGGACACATGAGCTGGGGACATGCCACCAGTACTGATCTTGTCCATTGGAAACATTACGATCTTGCCATGCCTGAAGGAATAAATGGTGAAGACACCACGTGGAGATTTTCTGGCTCTGCAGTGTGGGATAAAAATAATACCAGCGGTTTGTGTAATAATGGAGGCTGCATTGTGGCTATCTACACCGCTGATCAACCGCATATCAAAAAAGAATCGCAATACATTGCCTACAGCAATGATGGTGGAATGACTTTTACCAATTACAGCAACAATCCCGTGATTGATTTGCATAAAAAAGATTTTCGCGATCCTAATGTGCAGTGGGATGATCAAATCAATAAATGGCTGATGGTAGTTGCTTTGCCACATGAAAATGAAGTACAGTTTTATTCTTCGCCTGATTTGAAAAACTGGGACTTGCTGAGCGAATTTGGACATGCAGGTTTGCAGGGCGGAATATGGGAATGCCCGTTTTTTATAAAGCTACCTGTTGAAGGAGTTGTCGGAAAATCGAAATGGGTTTTGGTAAATTCATTCCAGGATACTACCGGAAATGACATGGAAGAATATTATGTGGGAGATTTTGATGGGAAAACTTTTACCAATGATAACCCTGCAGACAAGGCTTTATTGGTAGATCACGGGAATGCATTGTATGCTTCTATTCCGTGGAATAATTTGCCGGCGGGGCAGCATACTTACATCGGCTGGATGGTTCCTGAAGAACAGGAAACCTATCCGTGGAGAGGACAAATGTCTATCCCGCGTGATTTAAGTTTGAGAGAAACCAAAGATGGAATACGGCTTTTTCAAAATCCTGCGAAAGTGATAAAAGATAATCTTCCTCAACTATCTGCGAAGATGGTTCATGGCGAAAACCTGGAAGTGAAAGGCACCCTGGATGATATTTTAAAAGACAAACATATTACCGGTAATTCCTACTGGCTGGAAGCTGAATTGCAAGTTCCCGAAAATACAATGGCCGGGTTTAAGATCGCGCAGCAAAAAGATAAAAAAGGAAATGTTATAGCCGAAACCGTAGTAGGTTTTGACGCTTCAAAAAATGAAGTGTATGTTGACCGGAGTCGTTCGGGTAATGAAAAAATCAATTACAAAAAGTTAACCCAGTCGATGAATGTAAATTCAACAGGTGGAAAAATAAAATTTGAAATACTTTTTGATAAATCTTCCCTGGAAGTTTTTGTAAATGATGGTGAAAAAGTTTTGACAACCTACATTTATCCTGGTAAAGAGGCTAATTTATTAAGTGCTTTTTCTTTTGGTGGGTTAACATTAATAAAATCTTTGAAGGTTTGGGATATGTCAAAATAAAAATCCCGTTTATTTCTTTGTTTACTATACTTTTTATTTCAGGATCATTACCGGCAACTGGCATTTTCTATACAAAGCTTCTGAAACGCTTTTATGGGTGAGCGAGTACAAAAAGCTGTGAACACCGGGCAGCGCAATCATCAGTTGTGCTTCCTTTATCTTTTTAAAGTTCAAAATCCCATCGATCACATTTTTTTCGGCTTCATAATAAATTTCATGTTTGAAATTTTTGAGGTAATCGTGTAGATTATTTTCTGCCTCCTTAAATTTTTCATCAGGATTTAAATGGCGTTGCATAGCATCTACATTCAGTACCAACAATTCCACATCATGCCATCGTGGCGAAGTCCCAAGCCTGTTTATTTTATTAAGAGAACTGACTGTTTTATAATCTACCGGAACAAGCGCCTTTTCAACCGGTTGGTATTGATAACTTTCAGGAACGATCAAAACCCGCACCGGGCTTATTCTCGCAATCGCTATTGCGTTTCCGGCAACAAAAGCTTCGTTGTTGGCATGAGTTGTATCACTACCTAATAAAATCATTTCCGGGTTTTCAGATTTAATCACCTGGATAATACTTCTTACCAAAGGCAATTCACTTACTGCCGTTTGCACCCGGATACCTTCTCCTGTTTTTTCAGCGAGATCCTTGCACAAGTCATTCAATATCTTTTTTTCATCTTCCCTTTTTTTATTAAGATATTCTTCATTCACGCTTGAAAAATCAGCCGACATAATCATGTTTTCATACATCGAACTATAAAATGACCTTAATAAAATGATGCGCTCATACAAATATTTTTTCGCCCATTCAACAGAGAAGTTCACGGCATTATCAGAGGTGGATGTAAAATCTACAGGAACTAAAAGTGTTTTCATATTTTTCTCTTTGCTATAAACAAAATTACAGAATGAAGTGATCTGAATTTTCAAAAGCCCGGATGGTTGAAAATATTTTTAAACAAACAATGTAAGATCAACATCTTTGAAACTGAATTGGTTATCTTTATTGCCGCTTTAAACCTCAAAAAGTTGCCGATTATCAACTTTATTTAAAATCTAATTTTAGAAATTAAAAAATGAAGAAAATATTTGTTTATTGTATAGCTTTATTCTTCACGCTTAACCAGAATGCATACACGCAAAAAACTTCTCTATCGGCTACTGCTGTAAGTCGCCCTCAAAAGGGAAGCAACGATTATTATTTAAGCAACAAAGCGCCTTTGCAGCCATTAAATTTTATTAAGCTCCCGGTTGGAGCGATAAAACCGGAAGGATGGATATTAAAATATTTAGAGTTGCAGCGGGATGGATTGACAGGACAGTTAGGTACAATAAGCGCATGGCTCGAAAAGAAGAACAATGCATGGTTTAGCGGAACCGGCAAAGGCGATCATGGTTGGGAAGAAGTGCCTTATTGGTTAAAGGGTTATGGAGATTTGGGTTATATTTTAAACGATAAAAGCATGATAGAAGAAACCAAATCGTGGTTGGAAAAAGTATTTCAAAGCCAGCATCCGGATGGGTTTTTTGGACCTGGTGAAGTGGTGTACGATAAACAAAATAACATTGTGAAGATTCCTGATCTGTGGCCTAATATGCTCATGCTTTGGTGTGTGCAATCTTATTACGAATATAGTAATGATGCACGTGTAATTCCTTTCATGACCAAATATTTTAAATGGGAAAATAAAGTGCCTGATAGTTTATTGTTGAAAACCTATTGGGAACACAGCCGGGGTGGTGATAATCTTTACAGCGTTTACTGGCTCTATGATCATACCGGCGAAAAATGGTTGCTGGATGTGGCCAATAAAATTTACAGGAATACGGCCAATTGGTCGCAGGCAGATAATCTTCCCAACTGGCATAATGTAAACGTGGCGCAATCTTTTCGTGAGCCCGCTACTTATTTTATGCAAAACAAAGACAGCAGTTCGTTAAAGGCCACTTACAATGATTTTTATTTGATTAGAAATATTTATGGCCAGGTGCCCGGTGGAATGTTTGGCGCTGATGAAGATGCACGGAAAGGTTATACCGATCCGCGGCAGGCAGTAGAAACCTGTGGCATGGTAGAACAAATGTCTTCTGATGAAATATTAACCGGCATTACCGGCGATCCGATGTGGGCCGATAATTGCGAAGATGTGGCATTTAATACTTATCCTGCTGCGGTGATGCCCGACTTCAGAGGATTACGTTATTTAACAGCTCCAAATATGGTGGTCAGCGACAGTAAAGACCATGCGCCGGGAATAGAAAATGCAGGTCCGTTTTTAACAATGAATCCTTTCAGCAGCCGTTGTTGCCAGCACAATCATTCGCAAGGATGGCCTTATTATGAAGAACATTTGTGGATGGCTACACCTGATAATGGTATCGCAGCTCTTTTATACAACCGCAGTGAAGTAACCGCAAAAGTTGGAAATCGTGCAGGCCATACCGTTACATTGAAACAAATTACTAATTATCCTTTTGATGAGCATATAAAAATTGAAGTAAATACGGATAAATCAGTTCAGTTTCCTTTGTACCTGCGTGTGCCCGGTTGGTGTAATAACGCCACTGTTTCAGTAAATGGTAAAAGCGTAAATGTTGAAGCAAAAGCAGGCTCTTACATTCGTTTGGAAAACAACTGGAAGAAAGGCGATGTAGTAGAATTGACATTGCCAATGCAGGTAGTTCTTCAGCAATGGACTAAAAATAAAAACAGTGTAAGCGTCAATTATGGTCCTCTTACTTTTTCTTTAAAGATCAAAGAATATTATAAAAAAATGGATGCCAAAGACGCTGCTGAAAAAGATTCAAAGTGGCAACCTACGGCCGACCAGTCGAAATGGCCGGCTTATGAAATTTACCCGGCAAGTATGTGGAATTATGGATTGTACCTTACCAAAGAGCCGGTGAACCAACAATTTGAAGTGATAAAAAGGCCGTGGCCTTCTGATGATTTTCCGTTTACCCAAAAAGATGTTCCGATCATTATCAAAGCTAAAGGAAAATTGATTCCCTACTGGACAACCGATCAATATGGCTTGTGTGGCGTTTTGCCTCAAAGCCCGGTAAACGTTACTACCAAAGAACAGCCAATAGAATTAATACCAATGGGCGCTGCAAGGTTAAGGATTTCCTCGTTTCCCGTGGTGGAGTAAAGAAATAGAAATTTGAATAACAGTAAAACAATAATTAAAACATTTTCTTACTTTGGCAACTTGTTCACATAAATGAAAAAAGAACAAATAAAAGAACTTTTCAGGCGGTTTGAAGCTACGGCGTCAAATATAGAAGGTGTGGAATGCTGGAGCGCGAGGGAAATGCAGCCTTTGCTGGGGTACAGTAAATGGGAAAATTTTGAAAATGTAATTAAAAAAGCAAAGCAATCCTGCAGAAATGCCGGAGAAGAAGTAAGCAATCATTTTCCTGACGTCAGGAAAACGATCCCCATGCCTAAAGGAGCCGAAAAGGAAATTGATGATATTCTGCTTACACGCTATGCCTGTTATCTTATTGCGCAAAATGGCGACAGCCGTAAGGAGGAAATATCTTTTGCTCAAAATTACTTTGCCGTACAAACCAGGAGATCGGAACTGGTTGAAAAGCGACTCCTGGAATACGAAAGAGTAAAAGCAAGAGAAAAGTTAATCCAAACTGAAAAAAACCTATCAGGTATTTTATACGAACGGGGTATAGATAACCAGGGTTTTGCTGTTATACGCTCTAAAGGAGATCAGGCGCTTTTCAGATTATCTACTCCGCAGTTGAAGAGAAAAATGGGAGTGCCTGGTAACAGACCTGTTGCAGATTTTCTGCCCACGATCAGCATTAAAGCCAAAGACCTTGCTGCTGAAATGACCAGCATTAATACACAAAGCAAAGATTTGAAAGGACAAAACCCGATTGAAAATGAGCATATAGATAACAGCAAGGCCGTAAGAGAAATGCTTACTAAAAGAGGTATCGTACCTGAAAATCTTCCTCCTGCAGAAGATGTAAAAAAGTTGCAGCGAAAATTGCAAGGCGAAGAAAAGAAAATGCTGAAAGGAAATAAAAGCCATAGGAAGTGAAACCCCACTTTGACAATAACGCGGAATACCATAACAATAGGAAATTATTTGAAAAGCAGAAATTTGAATTATTAGTTTGTTTACTGATCTTTTTAGAAATCACGCTCCATATTTCTTCACCAAACCCTTCACCATTTTTTTGTAAACTTCAAGGTCTTTAAACTGGTCTTGTATGAATTGGTTGTCTTCCAGTTTGCCTATGACCGTATTCATTTCATCGGTGTTTTCGTAAATCATTTGGCGAAAAGGGTTGGTGTAATCTTTGGCACGCGATTCATAGATCGCTTTGCTGGCCCAGGTTTTGGTTTCAACTGAGCGTTGAAGCAATTGTTTAAAATACGCAGGTGTAAATTGTTTGGAAGTAATGTTTTCAATTTCCAACAATGAAGTGTAGGCATGAATCAACTTGTTCTTTTCATAGTCTTCTCCGCATTGGCGATAAAAATCATGCACCTCATCCCACGAATCGATATGGTTGCTCTTGATTTTATTTTTCAATTTTTCCACATCGGCAGAAGGAATCAACTGGCCGCCGATATTCTTCCATTCATTCCTGGAAATCTTTACAGGGACACTTTTTTTGAATTCTTCAAAGGAAGCAAATTGATTCTCATTGATATGCTTAATGAGTTGAACGGTTCCGTAATAGGAGATGAGTTCTTTAAACAATGCCAGCACTTGTTTTACTTTTACTACTTCTGTTTTTCGGGTGCTGTTTTCCACTCCCTGCATTTCTGCATTTCCGTTTTCATCTACTTTTGAGTTTGATAAAATTTCAATGGCTGTAAATAGTTCGTTGATGGTGTCGGGCGCTAAATAACTGTATTCGATTTTTTGAATTTTTTCTGTCCTTTTATCACGGTCTCCAAATTTCCATGCATTTCGCTCCAGGGCATACATGTTATAAAGGAAAAAATATCCGGGCATTAAAACCAATTTGTCGTTGGCCACATCATTGCTTACCAAACAAAAAGGAAGTGAGATGTTCATCTCGAATGGATAATCTCCTTTAGCCAAAATACAAAAAGAAGCAAATTTGGAATTGTGTTTCAGGCTTACACACAATCCCGGCCAGAACCCACGTCCGGCAATAATTTCGCCATCTGCAGCGCGACTGTTATGGTTACTGCCAATAGTAGCTCCTGCGGCAATATTACTTTGTCCCATCACCAGCGAGGCACATAAAAATGAATTGTTGTGGTGCTGTTCATGGCTTGGAAAAATGAGCGTATTTAATACCTCGCAGCACGAAATAGTTGAATTATTTCCGAGATAAGAATTAATCAGCCTTGCGCCATATTTTAATTGTGAATGCGCAGCCATAATAAATCGTACTGCTTTTACCCCGTAAAATATTCTGCATCCATAACCAACAATTCCATTCACCATTTCGCAACCTTCACCAATTTGTGAAGTTCTTTCTGCATCACTGTTGATCGTAAGGTTTTTTAATTTATTGGCTCCTTTTAGATAAGCATCGGTTCCGATAATAACATCTTTGATGATATCGCAATCTTTAATTACACAACGATCGCCGATGGTTCCGTAATATCCTCTTTTAGAATTAAATTCTTTTTGTGTGAGCTCTAAAAATCTTTTTTGAAGTTCTGCATCTTCAGGATGGTTGCTCCAGATATAAGCATCTCCGGCAAGCATTCCATCAAACGGAGCAATGCGCCTGCCACCGTTTTCATTGCGTACTTCAATCCAAACGCGGGAGCTTTCCTTTTCGCCATCTTTTAAAATTCCGTTTCCGAATTTTGAATAATCCGTTGTGGCCAGTTCATTTACGTTGGTGATCATTACTTCGTTACCGATGATGTAATGACTTAAATACCCGGCATTATCAATACAAACATTATCGCCAAAATCGCAACTGATGATATGGCTGTTGTAAATTCCTACGGGCATGCGCAGATTGTGAAACTCCAGGTAAAAAGGTTCCAGTTTGCCAATCCGTATCAACCCGTGAAATTTGGAATTTTTAACCAGCGCCGGATCAAATTCTTTTGAAACATAGATCTTTCCCCAATCGTCTGAAGTATTACCATTACGGATAAGAATTTCTATTTCAGAACCGGACAAACGACGGTAATCAATGCCATTATTATTCTGTTGGTTTCTTAAATAATATTCATTTTCCCCTTTTGGAATGTATTTAGAGTCAATAAAATTATATCCTAAATTATCTATGGGATGTTTTGTAATTATGTTCATTAAGAGAATTATGAATGATGAATTTTAAATTATGAATGACACAAATTGGACAAGAGCGGTCTCGATCATTCCACTGTAACCGACTTCGCCAAATTTCTCGGTTTATCTACATCGCAACCTTTTAAAACCCCGATATAATAAGACAGTAATTGTAAAGGGATGACGCTTAAAAGCGGCGCCACCACTTCGTTTGCCGGCGGAACAAAAAATACATCATCGGCCATTGCCGGAATAATATCATCGCCTTCGGTAATGATGGCAATCACTTTCCCTTTTCGCGCTTTTATTTCCTGGATGTTGCTTACTATCTTTGCGTGATATTCATCTTTGGTTGCCACGAAAACGACGGGAAGATTTGTATCTACCAAAGCAATTGGTCCGTGTTTCATTTCGGCAGCCGGGTATCCTTCTGCGTGGATGTAAGAAATTTCTTTCAGTTTTAAAGCGCCTTCGAGAGCAATAGGAAAATTGTAACCTCTGCCGAGATAAAGTGCATTGATAGCGTCTTTATATTTTTGGGCAATTGGTTTTAATAAATCGCCGTTCTTTAAAATAGCATCTACTTTTTCAGGAATATTTTCTAATTCCACCAAAAGTTCAATATATCTTGATTGTTCGATCGTTCCTTTTTCCTTTGCAATCTTCAGGGCTATCATCATCAACACGGTTAATTGCGCTGTGAAAGCTTTGGTAGAAGCTACGCCAATTTCAGGGCCGGCATGTGTGTAGGCACCTGCATGTGAGGCACGTGAAATGGAAGAACCTACTACGTTTACAATTCCGAAAATAAAAGCACCTTGTTCTTTTGCTTTTTCAATGGCAACTAATGTGTCTGCAGTTTCGCCGCTTTGTGAAATGGCAATAATTACATCACCTTTATTAACGATAGGGTTTCTATAACGAAACTCCGATGCATACTCAACTTCAACAGGAATACGGCAAAGCTCTTCGATAATATATTCAGCTTCCAAAGCTGCATGCCAGCTCGTTCCGCAGGCAATAATAATGTAACGGGGTGCATTAATGAGTGCTTCAATATTATCCTGGATTCCCTTCATTGTGATCGTTCCTTTTTCTGCGTCTAATCGTCCCCGTAAGCAATCGTAAATGGTTGAAGGTTGCTCGTAAATTTCTTTCAGCATAAAATGATCGAAACCTCCTTTTTCAATAGCCGCCAGTTCCAGATCGAGGCTTGATATATAGGGCATTTGCCTTTCATTACCGAGATTTTTGAGAATTAATTCTCCCGCTTTTATAATCGCTATTTCGTAATCATTTACATATACTACTTCTTTCGTGTATTCCAGCATGGGTGTGGCATCCGAGCCAAGAAAATGCTCGCCCTTTCCGATACCAATTACCAACGGGCTTCCTTTACGGGCGGCGATAATCGTGTCGGGATTATCCTGGTCCAGTAGTAAAATCACATAAGCACCTGAAACTCTTTTTAGTGCAATACGCACTGCTTCTTCCAATGGTGATTGTGTATTTTTTTGAATGTCTTCTATAAAATTCAATAGGACTTCTGTGTCAGTTTCACTTTTAAAAGAGTAACCCTTTTTGGTAAGCTCAGATTTTAGCTGCGCGTAATTTTCAATAATGCCATTATGGATCATAGCCAACTTTCCGTTGTTGCTTTGATGAGGATGTGCATTTACATCGCTCGGTTCCCCGTGAGTTGCCCAACGAGTGTGCCCGATACCAATATTTCCGTTAACAGGTTTGCCGAGCAATGATTGTTCCAACTCAGCTACTTTTCCTTTTTTCTTAAAAACATGAAGGCCGGTATCATTTATCAAAGCCACACCAGTACTATCATAACCTCTGTATTCCTGCCTTTTAAGCCCTGTGATGATGATAGGGTACGCATCTCTGGGGCCAACATATCCAACAATTCCACACATATTATTTTATTTTTTTGTTTGACACAAAATAACGAAAAAGTGCGCAGTTATTGTTTACGGCACTGCAGCAAGAAAAATAGAAATGTTAAATAAAGCTGGTTTACTGGTCTTTAAAAATTTCTAACTTTTGATCTTAAAAAACTAATCTCTTTAAAATATCTTGTAATTCTTATTTTTAAATATGATGGTTTGTTTTCATAAAATTTCAAAAGCTTTTGTTAGTGCTTTAATTTGTTTGCTTTTAACCTCTAATCTGGCAGCTCAAAATACACATGTCAAGTTTAAAGTAATTGCCTTTTTCACTGCAAAGAACGATTTGGCTCACATTAGCTTTGTTCATGAAGCCAACCAATGGTTTCCAAAAATGGGAAAGAAATATCAATTTACCTATGACTCCACCAATAACTGGAGCAATCTTAATGCCGATTTTCTGTCGCATTACCAGGTAGTTATTTTTTTAGACACACGTCCGGAGGACTCATTACAAAGATTGGCATTTGAAAATTACATGAAAAATGGTGGCGCATGGATGGGATTTCATTTTTCCGCTTTTGCCCTCACGCCTTCGGATTTTCCTATAAACTGGGATTGGTATCATAATCAATTTTTGGGTTCCGGCTCTTACGTGAGCAATACCTGGCGGCCAACTTCTGCAATTTTACGTGTGGAAGATCCCAATCATCCGGCAACAAAAAATTTACCTCATACTTTCACATCTGCACCGAACGAATGGTACCGGTGGCAAAATGATTTAAGGAAAAATCCGGACATTGATATTTTGGTAGCCATTGATTCAAGCAGCTTTCCGTTAGGTACAGGCCCAAAGCAAAGCGAAATATGGCACAGCGGTTATTACCCGGTAGTATGGACGAATAAAAAATATAAAATGATCTATCTTAATATGGGTCATAACGATATGGATTACGAACATAAATATGATACAACCAACAGAACGTTGTCTTCTACGTTTTCAAGTAAAATGCAGGACAGACTGATCATTAATGCGCTCCTTTGGTTAGGAAGAAAATAAAAATTTAGATTATTTTTTTGTTTACTAATTAACCAGAAAACCAATAACCATCTAACTCTCCCTTTTCCCTTCAAGCAATAATTTTAGTGCGTGATCAAAATCACCGGCAGCAGTAACTTTACCGGAGTTTACAAAGAAAATTTCATCGGCATTTTCAATGGTATTCAAACGATGCGCAATGATCACTTTGGTAGTAGAACGAGGTAGTTTCTCTAAAATCTCTTCCAATAATTTTTCGGTGATGGTATCAATATTAGCAGTGGCTTCATCTAAAATCAAAAGATCAGGTTTGCGCAAAACCGCCCTGACAAAGGCAATGAGCTGTTTTTCTCCAAGACTCATAGAATCGCCGCCTGAAATTATTTTAGTGTCTAATCCATTTTCAAATCTGCCTACCAAACTTTCAACGCCTTCATCTTTCAGCACCAGGTTCAGTTGGTTTTCATCAAAAAGTCTGTAGGCTTCATTTCCGTATAAAATATTATCCCTCACAGTGCCATTAAATAAAAAGGGTTCCTGTAAAATGAAACCTATTTTTTTACTGAGTTCTTCCGGCTGGTAACTTCTCAGGTCTTTGCCGTTTAAAAAAACTTCGCCTTCAGTAGGATCGTGCAATCTTGAAATTAAAGACGCGGTGGTTGTTTTTCCTCCACCCGTCGGGCCAACAAAAGCGTAGGTTTTTCCCTGCTCCAGATTAAAGCTTATACCGTGTAAAACTTCTTTGCCATCCGGGTATTTAAAAGAAACCTTTTTAAAAATTAATAAAGGAGCTCCTGGAATTTGAAAATTAGATGAACCTGTTTTTTGAGAAAGATCCGATTCTAAATTTAAGATAATCGAAATTCTGTCCCACGCAGCCATTGCGGTTTGAAAGCTTGCCCAAAGTGTAGCCAGTTGGCGCAGAGGTTGATAAAAATATTGCACATAAGCAATAAAACTGATCAACAGGCCAATTGTAAAATTGCCGATAGAAATCAAATAAATTCCAAAAGCAAGAACAATCAGTTGTGCAATGTTTGAAAATAAAGTGAAGACCGGTACAAAAATCGTGTTTACCAAACCTGCGCCCACAGCAGCTTTATAGTTAATCACATTTGCACTATTAAACTTTTTTCTGAAATAATCCCTTCGGTTAAAAGCAACGATGGTTTTAAAGTTGCCAAGGCTTTCCTGTATTTCAGCGCTCAGGCCCCCCGTGCTTTTTAAACTGGCTGCATTTCTTTTCTTCACAAGAGGTGAAATCAGTTTTACAAAAACTAAAATAAAAACGGCAGGCAATAGTGCGGCTGCGCCCAAATCAGCATGGATCACCAAAAGAAAAATGGCGGCACCTGTCATGGTAAAAATGCTATCTACAAATTGAAGAAGTGATTGAGAAAAAAACTGGTTTACCCTGTCTGTATCATTGTTGATCCTGGAGATTAAATCGCCCGCTTTATTTTGATTAAAAAAAGCAATCGGCAGACTTTGAATTTTATAGAAAACGGCGTTGCGTAAGCTATACAACATTCGTTGACCGATGCTGCCCATGATTTTCGTTTGCAAATAATCGGTAACAGCAGAGATGATAAAAAGCCCAAGTAAAATGCCGGAAAATATAACAAGCCCGCGGTATAATTTTGTTTGTATATAATGATCAATGGTATAGCCAATCAGGTAGGGAGTCAGCATTGCGATGCCTGAATTCAATGCCATTACCATAAAAGCGATATACAGGTTTCGCTTCTCTTCCTTCATAAAGTGCAGCATTTTTTTTAAGGCTGTCCTGGTTGAAGTTTCGTGTTTTATATTAAGATTGTAATCCATTTTTTTTAAACCGTTAAATCAGTAGTGCTTTTTTGCGACTGATAGATCTGAACATACTCAGGTGAGTTTTGCATCAGGTATTCATGCTTGCCTTTTGCAATTAATTCACCTTCCATCAACACAATTATTTGATCATAATCTTTTACCGGATCAATTTTTTGTGTAACTGATACCAGCGTTATATCCGGATAATTTTCTTTTACATTTTCTGAAATTTTCTCTTCGGTGAGCGAATCCACTCTTGCGGTAAAATCATCGAGCAATAAAATTTTTGGGTTGATCGCCAAAGCCCGCGCGAGCATGATACGTTGTTTTTGTCCACCAGAAAGGCTGGAGCCACGTTCAGAAACAATCGTTTCCAACCCGTTTGGAAGCGTATTAATAAAATCATTTAGTTCGGCGGTGTTAATAGCTTTTTGTAAATCTTCTTCTGTCACTTCAGCATTGAAAGCAATGTTTTCCCGAAGGGTTAAATTAAAAATGATGCTGTCCTGGAAAACCAAACCTATCTGGCTCAGCAATGAATCACGGTTGTATTCTGCGATATTGATGTCGTCATAAAAAATGGCGCCTTCTTTGGGTTTTATTAAAGTAGTTAATAAATAAAGTAGCTGTGTTTTTCCGGCCGCTGTCGGTCCGATGATCGCTGTTCTTGTGCCGCCTTCAACAGTAAATGAAACATTTTTCAGAGCAGGATTTTCGCCATAATAAACACTAATGTTTTCCAATTCTATATTTCCATCAAGGTTTTTTGTAACGGTTCCTTTGTCAATAAATTCAGGTGTTTCAAGTGTATTATGAATACGCTGATAAGAGGCTGAAGCACGCGCGATCACGCTGCTCATAAAACCAATCATGATGATCGGGAAAATTAAAATAGCAATGTAACTATTGAAAGCGGCAAATTCTCCTAATGTCATACTGCCGGAAATCACAAAATGTCCGCCTAAAGCAAGTACGGTAAGTCTTGCGAGGTTTGCCGTTAATATGATGATAGGAATCAGCGTGGCAAACAAACGTAAAATAGACAACCCCAAATTCTTGGCTTCGGTATTGGCGTCCATAAATTTATTGTACTCGGTAAATTGTGCGTTCAATACGCGAATAAGTGCTGCGCCGAGAATGCTTTCATTGATTACTTTATTAAGCCAGTCAATTACTTCCTGTGATTTTTTAAATAATATTCTTACTTTTTTTAAAACCAAATAAAAAGTGGTGGCGATGATAGGGATGATCAAAAGCACTGCCAGTCCTAATCTCCAGTTAATATTTAATAATAAAATACTGGCGCCTATAATCAATATTAAAGACGAAACGATGGAAACGATCGCTTGTGAAACAAACATTTTTATGGCATCAACGTCGGAAGTGAGATTGGTAAGAAGTTTGCCTGGCGTAACATCCTGTATATACACGTAATCCTGTTGTGAAATTTTGGAAGCCAGTTTATTGCGCATATCCCGCGCTACTCTTTCGGAAGCAAATGTTTGAAGAATACTCTGGATGTAGGTAAAAATAAAAATTAAAGCAGCAGCAACAGAAAACCAGGTAATGATCCTCTTCATGCTGAACGTGCCTTTTGAAAAATCATCGATACCAAACTGGATAATTTTCGGAATAACGAGGTTAAGTCCATTGCTTAATAAGGCAAAAAACAATAACGCACTGATCATACCTGAATAAGGTTTCAGGATTTTGAAAATATTTGGCTTTTTTTGTTTTTGTTTCTGTGACTTCATTCACCGTTTTTTCGATAAGAAAAAAATTATTCTTATGTTATAAAAGTTTAAAATTTTTAAATACAAAGTAAACTGAAATATTTTTTAAAAGAAGATCAGTTTTCGGTGAATGGAAGCCAGTTGTCGGTAAAAGTTATTTTTAAGGATTATACATTCAGGCGCGTTAAAGTAAAGTTCCACTGAGAACCCATAATGCTATATTAAAAAAGATAATTAAACCGGTAACATCCACAAGAGTCGCTACAAACGGAGCGGAAGAAGAAGCAGGATCAGCGCCTAATTTTTTCAAAAGCAGCGGAAGCATACTTCCTATTAATGAACCCCACAGAACTACGCCAATTAAAGAGAAGAAGACAGTGAATCCTATCAACATCCAATGAAGGCCGTAAATATCATGCATTACACCATGATGCATCAAGAAACTCCAGATGGTAATTCGTAAAAAACCGATACTTCCCAAAATAACTCCCAGCATTAATCCGGATAAAATTTCGCGTCGCATTACGCGCCACCAATCGCCAACGCCCAATTCCCCGAGTGCCATTGCCTGGATAATCAAGGTAGACGCCTGCGTACCACTGTTACCTCCGGTACTTATAATCAAAGGAATGAAATTGGTTAGGATTATGGCAGCCTTCATTTCATCATTATATAAAGCCATTGCAGTAGCGGTAAGCATTTCTCCAAAAAACAAAATGGTCAACCAGCCAACCCTTTTCTTTACCAAACCGAAAAAAGGTGTTTCCAGGTAGGGCATATCAAGGGCTTCGGCACCACCAATCTTTTGGATGTCTTCACTAAATTCTTCATTGGTAACCCATAGTACGTCATCAATGGTAACAATACCGAGCAATACATTATAATCGTCTACAACGGGAAGGGCTACACGATTATTCATTTTAAATACTTCGTTCGCTGTCTCCTGGTCGTCATTCACATTTAATTCAATAAACCGCCCATCCATCATTTCACTTACTTTGGTTTCCGGAGAAGCGAGAATAAATTCCCTGATCCTAAGGTCATCCAACAATTCTCCGTGCTTATTGATCACATAAACCACATCGATCGTTTCAGTATTTTTCCCAACATTGCGAATGATATTCAAAACTTCTGCAACTGTTTGGTACTCATAAACATAAACATAATCAGGCGTCATCAACCGGCCAACGCTGTTTTCGGGGTAGCCAAGCAGCGAAAGTGTAATCTTTCTTTCTTCGGGCACCAATGTTTTTACCAGTTCGCGCACTACTTCATTGGGAAGATCTTCAAAAAATGAAGTCCGGTCATCCGGTTCCATTTTATTGAGCAACTCAGCACTTTTGGTCGGTGGAAGGCTTTTTATGATTCTCTTTTGAGTAGGATGATCCAGTATTTTAAACACACCGGTAGCACGGTTCATGGTGAGCCGCACGAAAATATCTATTTCCCTGTCTTCGTTTTCATCTATAAGTTCAGCAACGTCACTGATATTTTGTTCATTCAAAAACTCGCTGATCGCGTCTTCATTTCCTGAGTTTAAAACATCTTCGTATTGCTCCTGAACTAAAATTTCTTCTTCAGCCATGAGAATCGTTTTACCGGATGAGGGCGCAAAATTAATTTATTTTTATCTTTAGATAAAGGTTAATTAACTGGGTAGCCAATTGTCTAATTAACTCAAGTTGCCAGTTAAAAAGAGCATCGGAATAAAGAATAATTTTGAGTTACCCACTTAAAATTATTTTACCGATGCTCAATGAAGATAAAATTATATCAATTTATTGTTTTGTAGATGATCT
>JAGWRO010000019.1 GCA_028876495.1 Bacteroidota bacterium | reverse complement strand
GGATTTATTTCGGGCAGGAATAATTATAGTCTTACCCAGTTTTCTATTCCCTTTGGCGCAGGTGTAAAAATGCCTTTAAGCGAAAATATTAATGTGGGTTTTGAAATAGGGTATAGAAAATTGTTCACCGATTACCTGGATGATGTAAGCAAAACTTATGTGGATCCCAACCTATTGCTTGCCAGGCGCGGCGCTAAAGCGGTGGAACTTTCTTACAGGGGAGGCGAACTAAAAACAGGTTCAACAGTTTACCCTGTAGGTGGCCAGAGAGGTAATCCTTCTTCAAAAGACCAATATTATTTTACCGGGTTGACTTTGTCATTCAGGCTTGGTAATAGTTTGTTTGGAAATGGAGGTGGATCGGGTAAAAATTCTGAGTGGGATTGTCCGAAGAATGTGCTGTGAGAGGGGATGCTGGATACTGGGATTTCGATACTATAGTATTTGCTGTCTTTTGAATCGGGTATCTTAGGATTTCAATTTAGAATCCGTTATCGGTTTTCCCCATCACTCCCCTCCAGCCGCGTAGAAAATCATCAATCGACATCCTTTTTTTGCCTTCGAGCTGTACGTCTTTGACGGAAATAAATCCATCTTTTGCGGCAAATTTTAAATAGGTTTTATGGTCGGTCAGAACATGCCCGGGTTTTTCTTCAACTTGAGTTAATTCTTTTTCGGCTGAAAAGATCTTTAATTTCTTCCCTTTTAAAAAAGTAAATGCTGCAGGGTAGGGAGATAAGCCACGAATGAGATTATAGATTTCATTCACGTCTTTATTCCAGTGTATTTCGCAAGTTTCGGTGAAGATTTTAGGTGCATGGTGAGGTGGTACAGGGTGAATGGTGAACGGTGAATTTTGCGGAACTTCTTTAAGCGTTCCTTTTTCTAATGCGTTGATGGTTTTTAAAAGAAGGTCTGCGCCGGTATTCATCATCTTATCGTGCAGGCTGCCGGCGGTTTCATCCTCCGCAATTTCAATCTTTTCCTGTAATAAAATATCGCCCGTGTCTATTTCATGTTGCAGTTTAAAGGTAGTAACACCGGTTTCTTTTTCCCCGTTGATGATGGCCCAGTTGATCGGGGCTGCTCCACGGTACTGCGGCAATAAAGAACCATGAAGATTGATCGTTCCGAGTGGAGGCATATTCCAGACTAATTCAGGCAACATTCTGAAAGCCACTACGACCTGAACATCGGCTTTCAGCGATTGTAATTCTTTAATAAAATCCGGATCTTTTAATTTTTCGGGTTGAAGAATCCGTATCTTTTTTTCAAGGGCATATTTTTTTACAGCGCTTTCTGATAATTTCATTCCTCTTCCTGCGGGCTTATCCGGGGCCGTTACTACCCCCACTATATTATATCCTGCTTTGTACAATACATCCAGTGACGGCACTGCAAATTCGGGGGTTCCCATAAAAACGATGCGAAGTGGCTTCATTCTCTTATACAGAATTTAATTTTCTTTCAAACAGGAGTTTTCCTTTTGAGTCTATATTCTTTTTCAGATAATTGTTTAAAATTTTATTGTAATCTATGACATCAAACATAAAGGGGAGGGGAAGGTCGTCTAAGCCAGAAGAGAACCTGTTAAGAATCTCCGGCGTAATTTGATGGCCAATTATCGCTAAGTCTATATCAGAACCAACCTTGTTGGTTCCGTCAGCCCGTGAGCCAAAAAGAAAAACCCTTTCTATTTCAGGAAAAGAGTCAATCAACTCCAAAATTAATTTAAGTTGCTTTTTGTTTAAACCATACCGGATAGTATCAGCATCAGCATTACTCATTCTTCGAGATTTAATTGTAACTCCTTTAATAATTTGTAATACGTTATTTGTATCTTATCAAAGATATGAAGTGATGCTGTTTCATCATATAAATGAGTTGAATTATTACGGTCTGTTAACATGTCTATCCAACCCTGTCCATCTATAATAATGCCGTCATGGAATGCCTGTTTAATCACTGGTTTGGGCCCTTTAATATCAATATATCCCTGGTGATAGAATTTATCCTGCAAAGTTTTCCATGCCAGTTCAAATGTGAATTCAAAACGCTTAATTACGCCATCTTTTTCCAATACAGAAAAATGTTTTTGTTGTAAAGCAGTTTCAAGTTGCAAAAGAGCTTTGCAATAACTTTGAAATCTTTCTTTCCATCTTGCATTTTTTTCCATTCAGTACTCTATTTAAAATCCTTATACAATAAATATTTTTTCCTGATCTTTTTATATTGGCTTAGTGCAGGCTCCCAGCTTTTCCTGATCTCCTTTTCTGAAACGCCGTTTTTTATTTGTTGCCACAGTTCATTGTTGCCGGCGAGTTTGTCAAAAAAAGAATTTTCCATGTTGCCGGATTTGGGTACAATGAAAAAATGGTCTTTATCCGGGAACAAGCGATAAGCCTCTAAAATATATTTCAACTGAATTTGTCGGTTTACTGTATGTAAAACTTCTTTAGGGGTTCCGGATAAATTCCAGCCATAACATGTTTCTCCGTAATGTTTACTGCTTTTCGCACCTTCTGTCGGATGAGGTGTAAAAGAATACAAATTTTTGGGTAACGATGGCGCTCCAAAAACCTGGAACGGAGTAGCAGTTCCACGTCCTTCGCTTAAAGTAGTGCCTTCAAAAAAGCAGGTGGAAGGATATAAATAAACCGATTGAATATCCGGCAAATTAGGCGAGGGTTTTACGGGTAAAACGTATTTGCTGTTGTGGTCATAATTTAAACATTTTACGACCATAAAATGAAAAGGGCTGTCAACAGTTTTTTTTGCGTGCCGGTAATAAGCATATTTTTTATTGGCCGAATCGCTTAACCATTTTTCTCCTGCCAGCATCTTCGCATATTCGCCTAAGGTAAGTCCGTAAACAATCGGAATAGGCTGCATGCCTACAAAACTTTTATACTTTTCCTGTAATACCGGTCCGTCTACATAAAAGCCGTTTGGATTGGGGCGGTCGAGGATGATCAACGGAATCGAATTC